>NZ_BAZW01000029.1 GCF_000974365.1 Geofilum rubicundum JCM 15548 | reverse complement strand
CCTTCCTACCCCATCAACCCTTCCTACCCTATCAACTACTCCCTCCTCATCTCCCTCACCAACCGCGCATACTTCCCACCTTGCTGCATCAACGAATCATGGTTGCCCCGCTCAATAATCCGGCCCTCCTCCAACACCAAAATCAGGTCGGAATGCTTAATGGTACTCAGTCGGTGCGCCACCGCAATCACCGTGCGGGTTGAGAAAATATTTTCAATGGCTTTCTGAATGTACTGTTCCGTAATGGAATCCACCGCACTGGTAGCCTCATCCAGAATAATCAGCTCTTTATTGCCGCTAATGGCCCGGGCAAAGGAAATGAGCTGGCCCTGACCTTTGGAAAGATTATCACCATTGTCCTGAATCACGAAATCATATTTCCGGGAAGAGGCTGCACAAAGCGGTCGGCATACACAAAACGGGCCGCCTCTTCCACTTCGCGGGGACCAATACCCTCGCGTCCCAGACCAATATTGAAGCCAATGGTGTCATTGAAAAGGTAAATATCCTGCTGCATCACCGATACCGTTTGCCGAACCCGACGAAGGGGAACATCCCTTAACTCTTCCCCATTGATGGTGATAGAACCCCGGTAGCCCGAGTAGGCCTTGATGAGGAGTCGGATAATGGTCGATTTCCCCGAACCCGTAGTGCCCACCAGGGCAATACGGTCCCCCTTCTTCAAAGTAAAGGAAACTTCCTTCAATACATCGGGCTCCCCTTCCCCATAGCTAAAAGAAACATGATCAAAAACAATCTCCTGCAAAGCAATTGGTGCCACGTTGGTTTGCTCCACGCAATGAGCCGGTTCTTCCTCTTCCTGACCAAACAGGGCACTGATATGTTCCAGAGCCGACAAAGCTCTTTGTATGGTGGTAATCTGCTGGGCAAACTGTCGGACCGGAATAAACAAACGCCCCAGGGTGGTGACAAAAACAATGAGCACCCCTATGGTAAAATTCAGATTCCATATTTGCACAGCCCCATACCAAATGACCAAAGCAGTGGCAATGGAGGTAATGCCCTCCACAATAGAATACAGGGATGCATCATAAACGTTGGAACGGTTTTGTGCGTCACTGTAGGTTTTATTCAGGGCATCGTATTTTTTAAAGGCCGTCTCTTCAGCCGCATATAGCTGAATGGTTTTCATGCCGTAAATGGTCTCTTGCAGGTAGGCGGCTGATTTGGCCAGACTGGTTCTGGACTCATCAAAGGCTTTGCGTATTTTCTTCCGCAAATAGCGCATGACCACAACGATCAGAGGAACAACCAGTAAGAGCACCAGCGTTAATCCGGCGTTGAGATAAAACAAATAGCCCACCAATGCCAGTGTTTTGATGGTATCGGCCAGGAGACCAAGGATACCGGCGGCAAAGGATTCTGCAATGCTCTCCATATCACTCGTCAAGCGTGAAAGGGTAACGCCAATGGGATGCTTGTCGTAATACCGCATGGGAAAACGCAGCGTTTTCCCAAACAAATCACGCCGCATATCCACAATGGCCAGTCCCCCGGCCTTCGAAAAAGCATAACTATAAATCCCGTCAAACAAAAAATTAATCAACAAGACAGAAGCCAGCATAATGGTATAGAGCTTCAATCCGGAAACATCTCCCGGCAGAATAAAGTCATCAATAATGCGCTCTACCAGCCATAAAAAAGCAATGCCGGCCGTCGTTGTAATGGGAATGGAAGCCACACTAATGATCATCCATTTTTTATGCGGTACAAAGTACTTACCAAATTTTCTGATCAGCCACCAATCGTTGGCGCCCACTAACTTATTAATTCCAGCTACCTTCATTTGCGGCCTCCTTCCTGTACCTGCCATGTTTCGCGGTAAAATTCTGAGTCGCGCAACAATTCCTCATGCGTGCCTTTGGCCACCATTTGACCTTCTTCCAAAACAATGGTAAAATCAGTTCTTTCCAACACACTCATGCGGTTAGAAATGATGAGCAGACTACTCGCGACTTTGTTCTCAAACAACTGCCGGATCAGGAAGCGTTCGGTGTCACTGTCAACCGCTGAAAACACATCATCCAAAATCAACAACTGGCCAGGGGCGTAGAGGGCGCGGGCCAGACTGATACGTTGTTTTTGTCCACCCGACAGCATGATGCCTTTTTCACCCACCATGGTTTTTTCCTTTTTCGGAAAGCGTCCCAACTCGTCGGCCAGTGCACTGCGATAGACCACATTCTGCAGATGCTCCTCCTCAAGATTGAGTCCCGCACCAAAGGCGATGTTGTTCTCCACCGTGTCTGAAAAAAGGAAGACATCCTGACTCACTGTCCGGACGGCCGATCGTATATCATGTCCACGTAATTCAGAGGCATCCTTCTGGCCAAAATACAATGTGCCTGGTGGCACTTTCAGGTAGCCATTGAGACAATTGATGAGGGTGGTTTTGCCGGAGCCTAAGCGACCAGTGATGCCAATGACCTGACCGGGCCTTATGTCGAAAGAAATATGCTTCAAAGCGGGTCCTTCACCATTGTGATAAGTGAAATTCAGGTTTTTGACAGAAACGCCCTGATGGACCAGGCGGGACTTTTCCTCTGTCGGGAGGCCTGGCTTCAAATCATCGACCCCCTTACGGTCCATAATGGTTTGAATACTGCTGATGCCCACAAAGCCCTGTTGAAAGACGGTCAGCACCCAGCCCAGTCCCATTATCGGATGGGTGAGCAAAGCCGCATAGGCGATGTACTCGGTCAACTCACCAATGGTAAACTCACCGTTGATCACATAAAGGCCGCCCACAAACAGGACCACAATTTTCAGAATTTGCTCCATACTTCCCAGGAGGGGCATGACAAAAGAGCGTATCCATGAAATTTTCAGGGTATAATCAAACAGCGAAACGTTTTCTTTCTCCACCTGATTCTCGGCCCACTTATGAATGTTGTAGCTTTTGATGACGCCGTTTCCGGATAAAAAGGAAACGGTTTTGCCTGATAAACGTTGCAGGGCATCCATGCGCAGGTGGGTGTTTTTGACCATGACCACCATGCCGGTGCGCACAATGATGAAAATCACCACCAGGGGCACCATGCAATAAAGTGTTAATGTGGGCGACATCGCCCACATTTTATATGGGGTAACCGACAAGGAAAACAAAATGTTCCCAATTTGAAGAAGTCCGAATCCGGTAATCATGCGCACTCCGTTAATATCGTTGTTGATGCGCGATATGATAGAGCCGGCACTGTTGTCATCGTAATAGTCTTTCCCAAAAGAAGACAACTTCTGAAACATCTCCCCCTTCAATTTACGCTCAATGAGCCGTCCCGGTACAAAAAACAGAATGCGCGAAAAGGTACGCACGATTATCAGCACCAGAGCCAGTCCCAGAATAATCGCCACATATTGATAAAACTGATCCTCGTTACCTGCACGCCCCTGCGCAATAATATCAATACTTTTTTGAATGTATTCCGGTATCGTCACCGACGCCCAAATCGTCAACGCCAAAAAAACAACGCCCCCCGCGTACCACCATCTAAAACGGTGTGTGTAATAAAGTAAAAACTTTAATTTAGCCAACATCCCATCTCTTTATTTCAAAATTTTGACACTTAACCCAACCTACCCTATCAACCCCATCTCCCCTTCCTACCCCACCAACCCCATCAACCCTACCTACCTATCAACCTAATAACCTAATGACCTAATAACCTATCAACCTAAATACCTTTCTCCCCTTCCTACCCCATCAACCCAATCATCCCTTCCTACCTATCAACCTAAATACCTTTCTCCCCTTCCTACCCCATCAACCCAATCATCCCTTCCTACCCAATCAACCCCTTCCCATCCACTCTCCCGCCCCACCTACCATGGTAAAGCTCCAGCAAGCGGTCCGCCCTCGTTTGTCCCGAAGACAAAATTTCTTCCAAGGGTTGTAAATATTTCTGTTCAGAATCCATCCCCATTTCCCTTGCCCGGTGCGCCAAACCTTGATCGGACAGCTGCAACAGTTCCCGGGCCACATCCAACAAATTAGAAGATTTGTAACAAGCCTTCAGGCCCATTTTGGGGACTTCCGCTCTTAACCCGCAGAGGGTTTCCATGCCCAGTTCCATACCCAGTGAATGGGCGGCTGCCAGACTGTCCGCATGGTATAAAAGCCCGGTCCAAAAGGCCGCCAGAGCAGCTATCATGTGGGCCGAACCAGCATCGGCCCCCCGTAATTCAATAAACTTCTTTAGCCGGATATCCGGAAACACCGTCGAAACATGCACTTCCCAGTCGCCCATCGTCGGTTTAAAACGGTGCTGCCCTTTCATGAATTCCCTGAAAGTCATGCCATCTGCAGAATGGTATTGCCCCTGACGATGGATAAAATACATGGGCACGTCCAACAGAAACTCCGTCCACCGCTCAAAACCAAAACTTTTATCAAAGACAAAGGGCAAAAACCCGCAGCGATCGTTATCGGTGTGGTCCCAGACATGCGAGCGGTAGGTCAAATAGCCATTGGCTTGCCCCTCCGAAAAAGGCGAATTGGCGAACAAGGCCATCACTACCGGTTGAAAAGCCTGTGCCACCTGCATTTTTTGCACCATATCGGCTTCTGAGCTGTAATCCACATTCACCTGAATAGAGGCGGTGCGCGACATCATATCCAGTCCCAAATCCCCCTTGCCGGGCATCCAGGATTTCATAAAGCGGTAGCGCTCCTTAGGCATCCAGGGCATTTTTTCACGTGACCAGAAAGGATCAAAGCCCATGGGCAGATTGTAAAAACCCAGCTCCTGGCCCAATCTTTCCAACACTTCAAAATGCTGGCGCGTTTCGTCATAAGTCTGGTGCACCGTCCGGTGATTGGCACCTGAAAGCTCAAACTGTCCGCCCGGTTCCAGCGTTATGGTGGCCCCGTCTTTGGCCAGTGCAATGAGATGGCCCTCTTCCGTCATGGAGGCCCATCCGTCCCTTTGCATTTGCGACAGCACGTTTTGAATCCCCGGTTGGCCCATATAAGCCAAACGACTGAAATCTTTTCTGTTGTACAAAAACTGCTCATGCTCAGTGCCGATACCCCACTCCGCTTTGGGTTTAATGCCCAGGCGAAACCAATCTGTCAACTGTGATTTATCTGTTACCTCTGCCGATGTATCGGTATTATTCATTAAAGTAGATTCTAATAAGTATGGAAATAGGATGGCTTGAGCACTCAGTTTTTTGGAGCGCTGAGAATACAGTCCAGCACATATTTCTCCACATGTCGGTTTTCTCCAATATAGGGATAATTGTGCATGGACAACATGGCCGGCGCATTTAGCTCAACCACGATATAATGAACAGGAGAAGGCGTGGCTTCCAGATCATTGATAATGATATCCACCCCGGCAATTCTTAACCCGGCTGCTCCGGCAGCCTTCACAGCCACCTCCTTGTAAAAGTCCGGCATGGCATCGGTGACATCTATGCTGTCGCCCCCGGTACTCAAATTGGAGTTTTTGCGCAAATAGACCTTTTTGCCCTTTGGAATAATTGAATCGATGGTCAATGATTGTGCCTGCAAATGCCGCTGGACTTCTTCATCCACCCTTATTTTCAGTAAGGGATAACGGTAGTCGTCTCCGCGCCCCACATTTTTTTCCTCGATCAATTGCTGCACCGTCGATACACTGTCACCAATCACATTGGCCGGTTCACGAAAAGCGATGGCCCGCACATGCCCGTCAATGACCAAAAAGCGGAACTCCTTTCCGGGATAGTACTCTTCCACAATGACTTTGTCCGCGTAAAGAAAAGCCCTTTCAATGGCCGTGTGAAGCTGATCCTGGTTGACAATGGCCGTACTCACGCCAATACCGTGGTCGGTATTGGCAGGTTTCACCACCAGGGGATAATCGGGCATCCGGGAAAAATCCCTTGCTTCCGCTTTTTGCAAAATCAGCCCTTTGGCATAATGAACCCCTTTCCGCTCCAGAAATTGCTTGGTCATCCATTTATCATTGGAAATCCAAAAAGCAATCAGACTATTACCATCGGATATGGTCCCTTCATGTATGATGTATTCCCGATTGTTCCATGTAACAACCAGGAGATTATTGTCCGCATCAATCACCTCAAAAGGCAAATCACGCCTCAAAATTTCTGCGATGATGATTTGTGTGGTGGCCTCAAAATTTTCATACCCTTTTAATGGGGTATAACTAAAAGATGGCTGTGGCATATGAATCATTTTCTTATATAATCGGAAGTAAAACGAGCCAGGCAGGGTATTTGTTCCCGCTTCCTGCAAAAGTAACCAGAATATGGGAAAAGGGGAACAAAAAAGCCGGCAATGCCGGCTTTTTTTATATTTGGGGATCTGTTAACCTTTATTCCAACTCCAAAGCCACCACCGACAAGGGAGGCATGGTCACTTCCAAAACATTCTTGGAAAATTTGTATTGAGAAAAGTCTTTTGGGCTCACCACATCGGCATCATCAAAAGTATTCACTGAATTGAATTCAGGTGCGGTAAGCACGGTACCATTGTTCACCTTTTTGACCTCTCCACTGCTTAAATCCACCGTTACTTTGATGGATTTATGCGGATTCGTATTGCTTAGATTCACATTCACTTTACCATCCTTCTGTGAGGCAGTGCCTGAAATGGCAGGAATGACATCCGTACCAAAACTGTAGTTTTCAGATGACAATTCCACAGGAATGCTAACGGCGTCCTGGTGACCGGCATACATTCTGAACACATGATACGTCGGCGTCAGAATCATTTTATCTTCCTCGGTAAGAATCATCGCTTGCAAAACATTCACCACCTGAGCAATGTTGGCCATTTGCACCCGGTCGGCATGCTTATGAAAAATATCGAAGGTGGTGGCAGCAATTAAAGCATCCCGCATGGAGTTCTGCTGATACAAAAAGCCCGGATTGGTGCCCGGCTCAGCATCCGTCCAAATGCCCCACTCATCCACCAACATACCCACTCTTTTCTCCGGATCGTACTTATCCATCATCTCTGAATGCTTGGTAATGATCTCATCCATGCGCAAACCCTGCTTCAGGCCTTTGATATACAAGCCCTCATCAAAGCCGGTAGCGGCAGATTTTGAGCCCCAATTACCAGTGGCAATGGTATAATAGTGAACGGATAAGGCATCCATGTTGCGACCGGCGTTTTTCATCAGCACATCGGTCCACCGGTAGTCATCCCCATTGGCACCACAACCCACACGTTCAAATTTCCCCTTGCCGTACTGACGGGCATACAAGGAATACTGACGCAAAAGGTCCGAATAATATTCAGGCGTCATATCACCACCGCAGCCCCAACTTTCATTACCAATACCCAAAAATTTAACATCCCAGGGTTTCTCACGGCCATTTTCACGCCGCCAATTGGCCATGGGCACATCACTGTCGGCCGTCATATATTCAATCCACTCCACCATCTCCTTCACCGTTCCGCTGCCCACGTTGGCCGAAATATAGGGATCCGCCCCAATGATCTCACACAAATTCAAAAATTCATGGGTTCCAAAACTATTGTCCTCAATAACGCCGCCCCAAAACACATTTTCAATATTGGGACGATCCTGAACCGGCCCTACACCATCTTTCCAGTGGTAAGTATCGGCAAAACACCCACCGGGCCACCGCAATACGGGAATCTGCAACTCCTTTAAGGCCTCCAGAACATCTTGCCGGTAACCGTTGACATTGGCCATGTCAGAATCCGGACCCACCCAGATACCGTCATAGATACAACGACCTAAATGTTCGGCAAACTGTCCGTAGATGTTTTTATTAATTACCTGATTGGCCTCAGCAAAATCAAGTTTCATGCTGTTTTCCTGTCCGTTTACTGCTACACCAAGCAGTATAAACAGACCGGTCATCAAACCTAAACCTTTTTTCATAGTTCTTAAATTTAGTACAAAGTGGCTGTTAATAATAAAAGTAATTCTAACCTTAAAATTAGGTAAACAGCGCATATTGACCAAGCGAAAAAATAAAATAACACCCCTATCCTCCAAATAAACCAATTTTTCCACCTAAAAGGAGGGATGCAAAAAAACCGTTCAAAGCCTGTTTAAGAAACAGGCTTTGAACGGTTTTAAAGATACACCCTCTGTTCAATTGGCCTCAGCATTAAAACAGAATAATGACCTAAACTATTTTCCCAAATAGCTACTTTTTCCAGAGCGATTCCAGCTCTTCGAGCGTCCGTCCTTTTGTTTCGGGAACCATTTTCCAGACAAACAAGGCCGACAAAATACTCATCAAACCATAGAATCCATAAGTCATTCCACCACTAAACTCCATCATGGCCGGATAGGTTGATGAAATAAAGTAGTTGGCCGTCCATTGAGCAGCCACCGCAATCGCAACAGCTCTTCCACGGATCTTATTAGGGAATATCTCAGATATCAAGACCCAGCAAATGGGTCCCCATGACATCATAAAGGAAGCGGTATAGACAATGATAAAAACCAGGGTCCAGATACCAATGATGTTAAAAAACGACAGCGCAGAAATGGCAAACATACCAACGGCCATGCCAATTGATCCGATTATCAAGAGGGGTTTACGACCGAGCTTATCGACGGTCATGATGGCCAAAACCGTAAATATCACATTGATCAAACCCATTACAACGGTTTGCATCATGGAGGCATCTTTACCGGCTCCCATACTTTCAAAAATACGGGGCGCATAATAAAGCGCTACGTTAATTCCGACAAATTGCTGGAATACCGACAATAGAATACCAATAATGATCACCAGCTTACCATAAGAAAACAATTTTCCCGAATGGTGCTCCACGGTGGATCTGATATCCCTCAAAATATCACGCGCCACATCCGCGCCGTTGATTTTTGTCAGGACGTTAAGAGCCTCATCATGACGGTTGGTGAGGGTCAGATACCTGGGTGTTTCAGGTACAAAAAACAATAATATACCAAAGATGGCTGCGGGAATGGCTTCTGAGAAGAACATCCGTCGCCATCCAATGGTGTTAATCCACTCAATACTCTGCCCATTGGCAATGCCCCAGTTCACGAAATAAACCACCAACATACCAAAAATGATGGCAAACTGGTTGAGCGAAACCAGGCGTCCCCGAATATTGGCCGGAGCGATCTCTCCAATGTAAACGGGACTTATGGCCGAAGCCATACCAACACCAATTCCACCAATGACCCGGTAAAAATTAAACATCATTAACAGGGAGATGCTTACTTCACCTTCAGAAAAGAACAGGAACTCGGGATACCCTGACCCCAAAGCTGAAATAAAGAACAGAAACGCCGCTATCATCAGGGATTTTTTTCGACCTATCCGCGAGGAAAAAATCCCGGAAAGTGCTCCCCCGATAATACAGCCAATGAGCGCGCTGGAGGTCGTGGCGCCATGAATAAAGGTACTTAAACCCTGACTGTCGATGAGAAAGGCCTGAATGGATTTCTCCGCCCCTGAGATAACAGCCGTGTCATAACCAAAAAGCAAACCGCCCAGCGTGGCAACAAGCGTTAAGCCGGTGACGTACAGCTTATTTTGACCATTTTTCATTAAAATATTTTTTTGATTAAAATTAAATAACCCAGTCAACAACAGCAGGTTGTTCCTCGGGTAACATCAATAAAAGTGACAAGGGGAATGTAACTTTTGAAAAAAGGTTGTCGAACCACCCGCGGGTTTTACGACAACCTAAAAATAATCAATTAAATGAAACACATCCCGAAACTTCAAGACAAAATAGATCCAAGTGATAAAATGGAAAACGCATCATATTTCGGGATGTTTGTTTTTCAGAGTATTTTAAATATACAAGTTAATCAACTGCTCGTAAAGTTCTTGCTTGCCACTGAGCATTTTGGGCTCACCATTGGCAGCAGCAATGTTTCTCAGGTCGGCCAGCGACAATTTACCAGCCTCAAATTCAGCACCTTTACCATTATCGAAAGAAGCATAACGCTCTATGCGCATTTTCTTGTAATCCGACTCGTTCAGAATCTTATCGGCAATCACCAATGAACGGGCAAAAACATCCATTCCGGCAATATGCGCAATAAAGATATCGTCCAGATCGGTTGAATTACGCCGGGTTTTGGCATCAAAATTAATACCACCGGTCTTAAATCCGCCAGCCTCCAGGATCACCAACATGGCTTCCACCGTTTCATAAATATTGATCGGAAACTGGTCGGTATCCCATCCATTCTGGTAGTCACCGCGGTTGGCATCAATGGATCCCAGGAGTCCGGCATCCGCAGCTACCTGCAGTTCGTGCTGGAAAGTATGGCTGGCCAAAGTCGCATGATTCACTTCAATGTTCAGACGGAAATCTTTTTCGAGACCATACTGACGCAGAAAACCAATAACCGTAGCTGTATCAAAATCGTACTGATGCTTAGTGGGTTCCATGGGTTTGGGTTCAATATAGAAAGCACCTTTAAAACCCTGACTGCGGGCATAATCACGAGCCATGGAAAGGAAGCGACCCAAATGTTCCTGCTCACGCTTCATGTTGGTGTTCAAAAGACTCATATAGCCTTCGCGTCCACCCCAAAAGGTGTAACCTTCTCCGCCTAAAGCAATGGTGGCATCAATGGCGTTTTTCACCTGAGCACCGGCATGGGCCACCGCATTGAAATCAGGATTGGTAGCAGCCCCATTCATGTAACGCGGGTTGCTGAAAACATTGGCTGTACCCCAAAGCAACTTCACACCTGAGTCTTGCTGCTTGGCTTTGGCATAATCAACAATGGCCTGAAGATTCTTCTCGTACTCGGCCACAGAAGATCCTTCGCTCACCAAATCAATATCGTGAAAACAGTAATAAGGCACACCTAACTTCGTGATAAATTCAAATGCGGCATCCATTTTATTCTTGGCAGCCGATACGGCATCTGCTCCCTGGTTCCAGGGAAAGGTTTTGGTACCGGGACCAAAAGGGTCACCACCTTCACCGCAGAATGTATGCCAATAAGACACCGCAAAACGCATGTGCTCTTTCATGGTTTTTCCGGCCACCACCTGATCGGGGTTGTACCATTTAAAGGCCATCGGGTTCTTTGACTCTTTGCCTTCGTACTTGATTTCTCCTATACCGGGGAAATACTCCTTGCTTCCTAATGTTAAACTCATAACGATCTTATTAACGGATTAAAACTTTAAATTATTTTTCCAACTATTATACACTTCATTTACAGCGACCTTGTCGCCATCGGGTTCAATGGTCTCCAGACAAGTCAGTCGCTCAAAGGCTTCTGCAGCATTTTTATAAAGACCGGCGCCCAAAGCTGCGCCCCGGGCAGCACCCAAGGCACCATCCGTATCATATAGTTCAATGCGGGCATCCAGCACATTGGCCATGGTTTGCCGAAACAGGGGACTTAAAAACATATTGGCTTTACCGGCACGCACCACCTTGGCTTTTATACCCATTTCACCCATGATGTCAACGCCATAGCGGAAGCTATAGGCGATCCCCTCCTGCGCAGCACGCAGCATGTGCGACTGGTTGTGGATATTGAAGCTTATACCTTTGAAACCGCCTCCTGGATTGGCATTTCCCAAAACGCGTTCGGCACCGTTACCAAAGGGATAAACCAATAGGCCCTTAGCCCCTACAGGTGCCTTCATGGCCACTTCATTCATGGCCGCATAATCGAGATGGGCAGCCACATTCTTACGCAACCAGGAATTGAGAATGCCGGTTCCGTTGATGCACAACAGAACCCCCAAGCGTTTTTGCTCCTGGCTGTGGTTCACATGGGCGAAGGTGTTAACGCGCGATTGCTCATCCCGGGCCAGGGTGTCATTGACACCATATACAACTCCTGAAGTTCCGGCTGTTGCCGCCACTTCACCAGGTTCCAGCACATTTAAGGAGAAAGCGTTGTTGGGTTGATCACCGGCGCGATAGCTCACTGGGATGCCGGCAGGCAAACCCAATTCACTCGCTACCTGCTCGCTCACCTGCGATTGCTCAGAAAAAGTATCCACTATTTCCGGAATCAAATCTTTGGCAAAACCAAAGTAATCAAAGAGTTCTTCAGCAATGCTTGCTTTCTTAAAATCCCACATGATGCCTTCGGTCAAGCCACTCACAGTCGTCTGCATCCTGCCAGTCAACTTATAGGCCATGTAATCGCCCGGCAACATAATTTTATGAATACGGGCAAACAATTCGGGCTCATTGTCTTTTACCCATTTAAGTTTAGAGGCCGTAAAATTTCCCGGAGAATTAAGGCAGTTGGACAAACAGTATTCCGCTCCTAAATCATTAAAAGCCTGATCACCAATTTCAACGGCGCGACTGTCGCACCAGATGATGGATGGACGAACCACTTCTCCCTTATTGTCCAAAGCCACCAAACCGTGCATCTGGTAGGAGATGCCAATGGCTTTAATTTGATCCTTGGGCGCAGCTGAACGAGCCAGTACATCTTTCAAGGCACTTTTCATATTGTTCCACCACTGGCCCGGATCCTGTTCGGCCCAGCCGGTCTTAATGGCCGTTATCGCCATCTCTTCAGACGGATAGAAGGCAGAGGCAGCGCAACTGCCATCCGACAAATTCAAGAGACTGACTTTAACGGACGAGCTACCTACGTCGATTCCTAATGTGTACATAATTAAATAGTCTGTTCTGTTCTGTTTAAATAGCAAATATTTTTATAACGATTCTCTGATCAAAACTTTTGTGGGCACACAAATCTGCATGGAAATATCGCCGGAGACAAACTCCGCAGCCTTGCTGCCCATTAACTGAAAATCGGTTGTAATAACAGTGATGCCTTTATAAATAAACTTTTTCATCGGTGTTTCATTATAGGAAATGATTCCTGCATCGGTCCCGGGTTCCAGTTTCTTTTCCCGGCACTGCTCCAAAAAATGTCCCAACATGCGGTCGCTCACACTAAAATAAGCCATTCCCGATCGAACCTCAAACTGCGACGGTTTAGTAACTACACTGTGTTTAATATGGTTATGCTTACAAAACTTCTCAAAATATTGAACCGACTCAATCGGGTGATTGGTATAATCCGGATAAAGAAAAACCATCTCTTTGTACTTCTCCAGAAGGTGTTTAACCGATTCCAATCCATCATAAACCGACTGGCCAAAATCCTGATAAAGTAAATTATTACCAGGTTTAGAGTAAATATTCCAGTCAATCACCAGCAACTTATCGGAAGGAATCAGGGCGAGGACAGCATCCATTTCTTCATGATCAAAGGGCATGACCACGTAGCGGTGATACTTACCAATGCTCTCCTCTATCTGGCGTTTGAAGACTTCCGGATTGTAATGGTGAAAATGGACATCTGCCAGCACGTTGTTGGGTAAATTCTTGGTAAAGGCATCGTAAAGCACCTCCTTATAAGCTTTAAAAGTATCCAGGAACAAGAAAACCCGACGGATTTCACGTGCCACAAAATAACCTTTATTGGGCACCGAATCAATCACTCCCTGCTCCTTCAGGATGGTATAAGCCTTGAACACGGTATCCCTGCTCAACTTATAATCTTTACAAATTTGATTAACAGACGGCAAATGATCCCCCACACTCAATCGGTTTTCCGAAATAGCATGATTCACAGAATCAATCAATTGCCGGAACTTAGGAACATTTCCTTCATCGTTGATCTGAAATTTAAAAGTGCTTTTTTTGGACGTCATAGTGTTCTGGTCTGTTACGGTCAAAGATATGTTTTTTTAAAATACCTTGTATCCCTTCAAACCTTTTTTTTAAAAACCAGGCAAAAAATATTGGTCCACCTAACCCGATAAATCATAAAAAAATATAAATAGCGGGATATGACCAGCCATGGTAGAGGTTTCTAATTATAAGTTATTACTTTTGCACTCTGATTTTTCCGAAACAGACCACACTCCCGGTCATGGTATCTAATCAATTCGGAAATGACAATCAGATGGCGAGACCGGGCTTTCAGACAGGAAAAGAGACTACCTGCCTGGTTTTAATAATATGGGGTCACTGTAACAAACAAGGGTTACAGACCTTTAATTCTTTTTATTTTACATGCAAACATTTTCTGAAACCGGGCTTAAGCCCGAGATTCTTGAATCCATTGAAAAAATCGGATTCATTAAGCCTACACCTATTCAAGCAGAAACCATTCCTTTTCTATTAAATTCTGAAGAAGACCTGGTTGCAATGGCACAAACCGGAACAGGTAAAACAGCCGCATTTGGCCTGCCCGTTCTGCACAAAATGGATTTGAACGCCAAAGGCGTACAAGCCATTGTTCTATGCCCAACGCGTGAACTGTGTCTTCAAATCACCGCTGACCTTAACACTTATGCAAACAACTTACCTGTTTCGGTGGTTCCTGTATATGGAGGCGCACCCATTCACAACCAAATCATCGCCATTCGAAAAAAATGCGACATTGTGGTTGGCACCCCCGGACGGGTCAACGACCTGATCCGCAGAGACAAACTGGATCTTTCTTCCATCCGCTTTTTAATTCTGGATGAAGCAGACGAAATGCTGAAAATGGGTTTTAAGGAAGAGATGGATGCCATTATGGGCGAAACGCCGGACACCAAGCAGACGCTGCTGTTTTCGGCCACCATGCCTCCCGACATCAACCGGATGGCAGGTAAACATATGAATAAGCCTAAGACCATTTCTGTGAGTCGTCAGAATATTTCCAACGACGACATCAGCCATGAGTTTGTGGTAACATCCCCCCAGAACAGTTACCAGGCTTTACGCAGAATTGCTGACATAACCCCTGATATTTACGGTATTGTATTTTGCCGTACCCGTCAGGAAACAAAAGACATCGCTGACAAACTGATGAACGACGGCTACAATGCAGATGCATTGCATGGCGACCTTTCTCAGGCCCAACGTGATTATGTTATGGGACGTTTCCGCAACAACAAGCTTCAAATTTTGGTAGCTACCGATGTGGCGGCGCGCGGACTGGATGTGGATGACCTCACACATGTGATCCATTATCATTTTCCGGATGATCCGGAAAACTACATTCACCGGAGTGGCAGAACCGGCCGTGCCGGTAAAAAAGGTATTTCTATCGCCATTTTAGCGCCTTCAGAGACGCGACGTCTGGGCTTTTTAGAAAAACAGACCGGCAAGAAACTGACCAAGCGTCAAATCCCTACCGGAAACGAGGTCTTTGAACTGCGACTGAAAAATCATTTAAAAGGCGTGGCAGCAGCAGACACGAATCAGTTCGACCTGCAGCAGTATGCTCCAACCATTGAAGCTGAATTACAGGACTTGTCACGTGAGGAAATCATTGAAAAGTTCATTGCTGCGCAATTCAACCGTCTGCATAAGGACTACAGCCAATCTGCCGATTTGAATGTCACCGCTGCCGACCGTAAATCACGCACAGAAAGAAGTCCCCGAACAGGTGGAAGCGCACGTGGTGATAAATTTGCCCGTTATTCGATCAACATTGGTGCCAAAAACAATTTACGTCCGGATGTTCTGATCAGCATCATTAACCGCCAGACACCGGATCGGAAAATTGCCATCGGGAAAATTGATATTCAAAGTAAGGTATCCTATTTTGAAGCTGAAAGTTCGCATGAACGGCATTTAATTCAGGCTTTCAAAAAGGCCCGGTTTAAAGGTCAGTCGCTGATGGTTCAGTCAATGGACGGTGAGCGTGGAGGAGAGCGTGGCGGATCCCCGGCCAGACGGACATATGCCAGACATAAGAGAAATTAAGGTATAGAGAATAAAGGTTCCAATAAATCAACAGCCCGTCAGGTACCCACTACCTGACGGGCTGTTTCATTAAACCAAACCTAACCCTAAACTCTGAGAAAACTAAGATATATATTGCAATTAACATGCCATAAAACCACCTAGGAACCTCCCATAAAAAAAAGAGGCTAAAACCGGGGGATGCACTACCCGTTTAAGCCTCTTTTCTTCCTAAACCTAATTAACCTAACCTAAACCTATGAAAAAACCTCCGTTCTTTCTATACAAATATATGACTGAAAACAGGATAGCGCCAGCAAATACTGTTATAAAAAGTTAAAACCCGCAAATAAAAACCTTCATCCACCGGAGGGCGCCATTCAGGCCAAGCTCCCGGGCTAAAAGTGCAGGCGGAACGCAATGCTCAAATTCTCCCTGGCCTGTATTTTACTTGATTCACTTTCAAAATACCTGAAATTCGTAACAATGCGCGTGGTCAAAAAGACATTAATTTTCATGTCCAGAATAATATCCCACTCGGCCTGTACCTTATCCTCTTTCTCAAAATAATCATAAAAAACGTTCATCGCGGAGGAAAGTTTGATGTCCTTGGTGATGTCCCATTTGATATTGTTCTGTAAGGATCCCCCCATGAAAAACATGGATTTCTTATCCTCAGGAATACTGTATCTGGTCTGATCGATGGTCGCCGTATCCAACACCATGGTGACCCTGCTGGTCAAAGGCGATAACATCAGTGTAAAATTCTTGGTTTTGTAATCCATACCTGCGGCCAACGACCAAAAGGCAGGTGCCATAAACGCAGAAATGGGCGTTTCCTTGTCCACATCTTTGCTGCTGTAACCCTGAAAAAACTGGGTTCTAAAATTGAACAGCAAACTGTAGTACCACTTTTTACTGGCATTCACCCCATATTTACTGGAAATTTCTATTAAGTCGTCATTGATGCGCGATTTGCTTCCATCACTATCAATGAATCCGACTTTATGAATCAGATTGTTCTCCCATTGGGTATTTTCATCTTTATAAACCGCAGAAAACCGTAAATCACTTAACAGGGCTAATGACTGCTGTCCCCCCTTTACCCAATTCTTTAAATAAGCCTGAGAAAACTGAACATGCTCCGTTCCCGAAAACACCCAGGGTCTTTTGGCCATATCCACCTTTTCCAAACGCCCTGGCCGATTGATCTCCCTGGCATTAAAGAGGTGTTCTATACTTCGGGAACTGGTATTGCGGGACAAGCGACTGGCCTCTCCAAAGACTTGTGGCGGATCGGGCAATTCATACCAATCGTACTGAACCACAGAAGG
This sequence comes from Geofilum rubicundum JCM 15548, assembly GCF_000974365.1. Classification (GTDB taxonomy): domain Bacteria; phylum Bacteroidota; class Bacteroidia; order Bacteroidales; family Marinilabiliaceae; genus Geofilum; species Geofilum rubicundum. Next base: position 32,881 of record NZ_BAZW01000029.1, on the reverse strand, counting down.
GCTTGTATGATACAATTGCCTCATAAAGCGTTCCCTCGAAAAGCCCTCCTTCATCATTTGAGCATGAAGCGTATCGGCCCGCCCGGGATGCTTTAAAAAATTCTGATACCGGTCGAAGGGCGTCTTCTCCACTTCCGAATCAAAATCCATTAAATCCGGCACCGGCGGACTCTTATAAATATTTGGCAGGGCATGGGCCCAATAGCCGCCCGGCTTATGAAGGGCATATTCTAAGTGATAAACATTTAGTGGTCGCTGTTGCAGATGGGAAACAATATGAGCTCTGGAAACATTAACATCTAAAACCTCGGCTCCTGCCAAAAAAGGAGTTGAATAAAAAGGAATTCGGGCGCCTTTTAATTTCTTCATTTCGTTTTGGCGCCTGACCTCTTCCAACATCTGATCGTGCAACCATTCGGCCCCCATGGGTTCAAACCACCACTCCGGTAAAACATAATCCGGAAAATACCTGTCCACCGCAGTCTGTCCATTACTGCTTTGGACCACCCCAAAAAACAACAAAAATCCTAAGATCGTCTTAATTCTCATCCGAATAAGTTAATTGAACAAAACAAGCGCTGCAAAACTAGCTGAAATTAACGACATAAAAAATTAAGGACTAAAAGTGCAAGCCCTAAATGGCCGACTTCTCCATGGTCGAATTCCTTACAAAAAAACTGCCAATTCTTCTTCTATCTCCAAAAAAATTCCGTTGTTTTGTAAAAATGAAGGACCTCACATCGGGAACAGAAGCCGGACTTATTTTCAAATTTGCATTACCATTGGTGATTGGGAATCTGTTACAGCAATTCTATAACATCATTGACAGCATCATTGTTGGAAATTATCTGGGAACCGAAGCTTTAGCTGCGGTGGGGGCCTCTTTTCCCATCTTTTACACGCTCATTGCCTTCATCATTGGCATTGGCAGTGGCGCCACCATTGTCATCAGTCAATACTTTGGGGGGCGCGATTATGCCCGCGTCAAGCAAGCCATTGGCACCATTTACCTGTTCATGTTTGGAGCCGGCATTGCGCTCACCGCCATCGGCATCTTCTTTAGCCGCGAAATTTTCACCCTGCTAAATATCGGAGAGGATGTAATGCCCCATGCTCTGGCCTATTTCAATGTGTATATGATTGGAATGGTGAGCTTTTTTGGGTTCAACGGGACATCCTCCATTTTAAGGGGCCTGGGCGACAGTCGCACCCCGCTACTTTTTTTAGCCATTGCCACGGTGGCCAATATCGGACTTGATCTGCTTTTTATTATTGTCTTTAAATGGGGAGTGGCCGGTGCTGCCTGGGCGACGGTGATGGCGCAGACCGGGGCTTTTGTCACGGCCATTTTTTATTTAAACCGGCGCGACCACCTGATCCATTTTAGTGTGAAAACCATCACATTTGACCCATACACTTTCTGGCAAAGTGTGAAAATTGGCTTACCTACCGGATTTCAACAGACCTTTGTCGCCTTAGGGATGTTGGCCCTCATTCGCATCATCAATAACTTTGACACAGTTACACTGGCCGCCTACACCGCAGCCAGTCGCATAGATGCCCTGGCAGCTATGCCGGCCATGAATCTGGCTTCGGCACTGTCGGCCTTTGTGGGTCAAAATCTGGGCGCCAACAAAATCGATCGCATACGCAAAGGTGTTTGGGCCACCCTGAAAATGGCCTGGGCCATTAGTCTGGCCGTCATGCTGATCGTTATACTTTGGGGAAACAACATGATGGCGCTTTTCAGCGGTGATCCGGAGGTGATCCGACAAGGACACGAATATTTAATCATTGTCAGCTCCTTTTACATTGTCTTCTCATCCATGTTTGTGATGCACGGCATGCTGCGTGGAGCCGGAGACACCCTGGTTCCCATGTTTATAACCCTGATATCACTTTGGATCATACGCATACCCATTGCCTGGTACTTATCGGGACAAATTGGAGAAACCGGCATTTGGTGGAGCATTCCTTCCGGATGGTTCATTGGACTAATCGGCACCTGGCTGTATTATAAAAGTGGCCATTGGAAAAAGAAGGGCATTGTGAAATACTAAAGGGGGCAGTTCAAAGTGGTTACTCAGAATACTTCAACAACCTCACCGCCTCTTTAAAAGCTTTAATGTGGGGGATGACGGCAAAACCTTCCGGCAAGGCCGGATTATTTTCCTTTACCTGGTAGCCCGAGATCCAGAAAGGAACATCTGGAAACAATTCCTGGTATCGAAGCAACAAAATTTCCAAGTCCTCTTTCTCAATGGCCGAAATAAAAGAGGTCATAAACATATCCGCCGGTCGCAACTGATGGATCAATTGCAGATCATTCATAGGCACGCCCGAGCCCAGATAAATCACTTCCAAACCTTCTTTACGGGCAATCAAATTATAGAAAAGCAGGGAAATTTCATGTTGCTCATGCTCGGCCAAAAAGAGAATAATGCGCGGGCCGTTGTGCACAGGCGATTGCATTTCATTGTCAATGGCCACAAACAATTTTTGACGAATGAGATTCGACATAAAATGCTCCTGGGCAGGATTAATGGTCCCTGCTTGCCACAGCACGCCTATTCGCTCCAAAAAAGGAAAGAGAATCGTCTCAACCGAAGTTTCAAAACCAAACTTAATAATGGCACCAGATAAGGCATTGAGGAATTTGGTTTCGTCCAATTCCAACATGGCCACCATAAGATTCTCAATTTGCACATTACTGCTGCGTCCGTCAATAGAAAGATCCAGCACACGGTTTTTGATTTCTGCATCTGAAAAACCGGCAATGTGCGAAATTTTAATGCCGTTATGGTTTAATATTGAAATATTCAACAAGCGCTTTAAATCACAATCCGAATAATACCTGATATTGGTATCGGTTCGTTGGGGTTCGATCAGTTTGTACCGTCGCTCCCACATACGAATGGTATGCGCTTTAATGCCAGAAATCTTTTCTAAATCTTTTATTGAATACTTACCCATGGTGTGTTGATTGCCTATTATATCAAATGAATAAACCATGCAAGCCTTGGTTTTGTTCAAATTATGCCTGCAAAAATAAAACAGTATCGGATAACAGCCTCATTTCAGGAAGAAAAAATCTTCACTTCCTGTAAACAACTTCAGGAAGTGAAGATTTCAAGCCTAAATACTAACCAAAAAATAGAAGGCCTGTCAAAAAATCATCCATTCATAGAGCGGAGGGTGTGAAATTATGGCAAAATAACACCATCAATAACATGTATCACACCATTCTTGGTTTGCACGTCTGCCAACACCACATTGATGTCTCCATCGAGGCTTACTCCCCCATTAACAACCACATCAATTGATTTCTCAGTGTTGAGCGTTGGGACACTTGAAGAGGACAAATCACCTGAAACAACGTTTCCACTAACCACATGTGATAAGAGTACTGAAGTCAACAAGGTCACATCCAAATCCGCAATACCATCTACCTCAAGCGTTTCAAAAAGTGCTTCAAAAGCAGCATTGGTCGGTGCAAAAACCGTCAATGGTCCATCCCCTGAAAGCGCGTCAACCAATTCCGCCTTCACAACGGCCTCCACCAAAATAGAAAAGGCGGGATTACTGAGGGCCACATCCACTATGTTGGGTTGAAGTAACACCTCATCAATGGCATGAATCACCCCGTTGGTTGCTACTACATCCACCACAGCCACATTGGATGATCCGTTAAGTACTACCCCATCGTCGGTAGAAATACCCAATGACACATTTTTCTCAAAAGCCGTCGCCAGCGTAGGAAAATATCCGGCCGTCACAGAAGAGGACGGATTAACGCCATCCAATACATGGTAGAGTAAGATGGGACTTAAAGCTTCGGCTGTTAAATCATCCAGCGTCACACCCAAATCGGTCAGCAACTGATCAAAAGCGCTGTTAACAGGCGCAAACACAGTAAAACGAACATCATCAGAAGCCAATGTCTCATCCAATTCGGCCTTTACAACCGCAGCCACCAAGGAACTAAAGGAACTGTTGGCCACAGCGTGTCCGGTAATTGACAAGGGTAAAATCACTTTATCAATCACATGAATCACACCATTATCAGCCATGACATTTGCGGTGGTAATCTCCGCCCGGTCATTCAGCATTAATCCATTCTTATACAAAGAAAGATTTAAGCCCTCGGCAGGTCCGGCAGAAAGGGTACTGTAATACCCGTCACTTAATTGAGTCGCCGTCATTTGTTCACCCAAAACGTGATACAATAAAACAGAAGTCAGCAATTCATCAGAAATATCGTCCAAAGATGAGGCACCCAATTCGGTTAACAGGGCACTAAAAGCAGCATCGGTTGGCGCAAATACGGTGAGGGAAGCATTGGGATCAGCTAAGGCATCCACCAGACCAACACGCGTCACAGCTTCCACCAAAACAGAAAAATCATCACTCCCAACTGCCACATCAACAATGGTATTGGTCATCACCTCATCTACTTTGTCATCCTCATCACTATCACATGCTGATAAGGTAAAAGCTGCCAGTAAAACAGCCAACATTTGAATTTTCAAAAACTTTTTCATAATCATTGAATTTTAATTAGCAATACATTTAATTGGTTTTGTGAGTTAAACAGTACGGCTCTGTTTTTGTTTAATCTTTTTCAGAAAAAGATAAACAAATTTTTACCGACAAATGCCAGACAATTAAAAATCAACAACTTACTAAAAGAAAAAAAATGGCTTAGCGTAGTTTTAAACTACGCTAAGCCTATTCACCAATCCATTACGCAAATCCCTATAACCATAAAAAAGAAATCCGTAAATTTGCTGCTATTAATAATTTTAAGCCACAGACAGATGATAAAGTCAATGACCGGATTTGGTAAGACCACTTGTGAATTGCCAGAAAAAAAAATTCATATTGAAATAAAATCCCTCAACAGCAAACAGCTGGATCTCAATCTGCGCCTGCCAACCATTTACAGAGAGAAAGAGCTGGAGATGCGCAACCGGTTATCGGCAGGATTGCAGCGTGGCAAAGTAGATATTTCAATTACCATCGAGTCGTTGACGGCCGACAGGGTTCCGCAAATAAACGAGCAGGTATTTGAACACTACTATAAGCAACTGAGTCAGCTTTCAGACAAGCTACAAATTAGCAGCCACTCTGATTACATCCGCACCATACTGACCCTGCCGGAAACGCTCAAAGTGGAGCAGGCTGAATTGGATGCAGAGGAATGGAAGACCCTGCAAGACGGACTCGCAGAAGCCATCGCCTCCATCAATCAATACCGCCGTCAGGAAGGAGCGGCCCTATATGATGACATTACGGCCAGAATCCACCAAATAGACACCCTGAGTCAGGAAGTGGTGCCCTTTGAAAAGCAACGCATTGAGCGGATCAAAAGCCGGATTAAGGAAAATCTGGATGAATGGAACGAAAAGAACATTGACGAAAATCGTTTTGAACAGGAACTGATTTACTACCTGGAAAAACTGGACATTACCGAAGAAAAAGTCCGCCTGAAAAATCACATCGACTATTTTAATGAAACCATAGCTGAAGATGAGCCCGTGGGAAAAAAACTGGCCTTCATCATTCAGGAAATCGGTCGTGAAATCAACACCCTTGGCTCCAAAGCCAATGATGCGGACATTCAACGCCTTGTTATTCGAATGAAAGATGAGTTGGAAAAGATTAAGGAACAAATGTTGAACATCCTCTAATTAAAGTGTGACCGCACAAATCAGAACCATGCAAAAAGGAAAACTCATTATACTCTCTGCCCCTTCAGGCTCCGGAAAAACCACCATTGTTAAATACCTTTTATCAAGGGATTTAAATTTAGCCTTTAGTATTTCAGCCACCAGTCGCCCACCCAGAATCAATGAAAAGCACGGGGTGGATTACTACTTTTTAGACGACGATACCTTTAAAAAAAGGTTGCAAAATGGTGATTTTTTGGAATGGGAAGAAGTCTATGCAGGCACCAGTTACGGAACACTTAAAAGCGAAGTGGAACGCTTGTTAAATGCCGGTAAAAATGTGGTATTCGATGTGGATGTTGTGGGCGGTGTAAACATCAAAAAACAATACAAGGAGGAGGCCTTGTCGCTCTTTATTCAGCCGCCTTCCGTGGATGAACTTCGTAAGCGACTCATTAACAGAAACACCGACAATCAGGAGGTCATTGAAAAGCGGGTGAACAAAGCCACCCGTGAGCTTCAGTTTGCGCCGGAATTTGATCACATTATCATCAATGATGTTTTGGAAGATGCCTGTCGGAAAACGGAAAAACTGGTGCGCCAATTTATTCAACAAGAATAACCATTGATCTAAAACTACTTTTGAATGAAGCATGTCGGACTCCTTTTCGGTTCCTTTAACCCTGTACACATTGGCCACCTGGCGCTGGCCAATTACATTTTAGAATACGAAAAACCGGAAGAAATATGGTTTGTGGTAACCCCTTTAAATCCCTTTAAAACATCCAGGGATCTTCTGGATGAAAAGGTGCGACTCGACATCCTAACAAGGGCCATTCAGTTGGAACCCCGTTTTAAAGCCAGCGATTTTGAGTTTGCCCTGCCGAGACCCTCCTACACCATAGATACTCTGGATCAGTTATCCAGCCAGCATCCGGACCATCACTTTTCGGTGATTATGGGAGCCGACAATCTGCTGGCCATCGACAAATGGAAAGAGGCGCAACGTTTGCTGGAAAGCCACCCATTGTTAGTGTATCCACGTCCCGGTTTTGACCTGGACCAGGCGCAGAAACATGCCAACATTCAAATCATCCAGGCACCGGTCTTTGACCTCTCATCCACCATGATCCGGGAAGCGCTGCAAGCCGGCAAAAACATTCGGTATCTATTGCCGCACGGGGTGTACGACTATATCCGGGACAACAAGCTTTATCCATCGGTTTAATCAGCCCTTACTTTTTCTTCAGTACCATATAGGCGGGCAGATGATCGCTAAAACCGCCATGATAGCTATTGCCGACATAGGTACGCCAGGTATACCCCTTGTACTTGCCTTTCTGCTGAAGCAGGAATTCCTCCTTAAAAATTTGGGCCGAATCAAAATAGTATTGGCCTTTTTTTGGCTTAAGTAAGGATTGGGAAATGATCATTTGATCAAAAAGGTTCCAAACACCCCGGTAAATCAAGGTGCCCTGTCCCTTCTCAAACAGGGGACCGGTAGCATTGAACAAAGCCCCTTTTTCCAAATTTGAACGGTCGGGCAAGGCCTTTAAATACTTAAGAACACTCTCATTGTCGGGGTCATCATTTAAATCACCCATCACCACAATTTTGGCTTTTCGCTCCGTGGCCATAATCGAATCGACCAGAGCGCGTGTTAACAAGGCTGCTTCCTTTCTAAAGGGTCGACTGCTTTCTTCGCCACCGTACCGGGAAGGCCAGTGATTAACGATAAAATGCATCTTTTCACCATTCAGCCGGCCCGAAACGACCAATTGGTCGCGTGTCAAAATCTGCTCACCCTTTTCATCCCGTATCACCAATGGAGCCGACACCGTGTTTTCCGGCTGAAATTTATCCGCCTGATATAAAAGCGCCACATCAATGCCTCTCTCGTCGGGCGAATCATAATGAATTATTTGATACCCCCTATTTTTTAAGACATCGGTATTCACCAAATCCACCAACACCTGACGGTTTTCCATTTCACACAGACCTATAACAGAGGGTCCATCTTCATTATACCCGATGCCCAACTGAGCAAGTACCAACGCCATCTGCCCCAATTTGGCACTGTATTTTTCAGAATTCCACTTCTTGGGTCCCTCCGGCGTAAACTCAAAGTCGTTCACATCCGGGGTATCGATGGTATCAAAAAGATTTTCCAAATTATAAAAAGCAACGACCTCTGCATTCCGCACTTGTCCGTATAAGACCTGTGTTCCGGCTAAACCTGAAACAAGAAAAACCACCACACAAAATCCTCTCAGCCATATTCGATTCATAGTCTGTTTTAATTAAAAACTCTATAACAAAACAACAAATAGCGATAATGGTTGACAAGTTAGATAATCTTTTCAAAAGACAGGCATCCACATTTCGTAATAAAACATAAACATGAGCAAAATCAGTCAGGTCCGGTCGCCGAATGAATGAGACAAGTCTTTTGCAGACTACATTTGATTTTGTTATATTTAGCCTTGGCAAAAGAATGAAATCCTCTTTTTTTTCATTTCTTTGCGCTGCCAAAAAACGGATTCATTAACGGGTAAAAATTGTTACGATAAAATGGGAAAAGTATTAGTAATTGGCGCCGGTGGCGTAGGAACGGTAGTCGTTCACAAAATGGCCGGTCTGCCGGAAGTTTTTTCTGAAATTTTGCTGGCCAGTCGCACCAAAAGTAAATGTGACGACATTGCCGCCCAAATTGGCGGCAACCGGGTGCAAACGGCTCAGGTGGATGCCGACAATGTGCCAGAACTGGTTGAACTGATCAACAGTTACCAACCTGATCTGGTGGTCAACGTGGCCCTTCCCTACCAGGATCTCACCATAATGGATGCCTGCCTGGAGACCGGCGTTTCCTATCTGGACACCGCCAACTACGAGCCCAAAGATGAGGCCAAATTTGAATACAAATGGCAGTGGGCCTATCAGGAAAAATTTAAAGAGGCAGGTTTAACAGCCATTTTAGGATGTGGATTTGACCCCGGTGTGACCAGTGTGTTTACAGCCTATGCGGCCAAACATCACTTCGATGAAATGCAGTATCTCGATATTGTCGACTGTAATGCAGGCGACCATGGTAAGGCCTTTGCCACCAATTTCAACCCTGAAATCAACATTCGCGAAGTTACGCAAAAGGGCAAATACTGGGAAAATGGTCAATGGGTGGTGACTGAGCCGCATGAAATTCACAAAGCACTGAATTACCCGGAGATCGGCCCCAAGGAATCCTACGTGATTTACCACGAAGAACTGGAGTCTCTGGTGAAGAATTTCCCCACCCTGAAACGGGCCCGTTTCTGGATGACCTTTGGACAGGAATACTTAACGCACCTGAGGGTGATTCAAAACATCGGCATGGCAGGCATTGAGCCGGTCATGTACAACGGCGTTGAAATTGTGCCCATTCAGTTTTTGAAAGCGGTACTGCCGAATCCGGGTGATTTGGGTGAGAACTATAAGGGATGGACCTCCATTGGTTGTCGCATCAAGGGACTGAAAGACGGGAAAGAAAAGACCTACTACGTTTACAACAACTGCAGTCACGAAGTGGCCTACAAGGAAACCGGCACACAGGCTGTGAGTTACACCACAGGCGTGCCCTGCATGATTGGGGCCATGATGTATTTGCAAGGCACCTGGAAAAAACCCGGGGTATTCAACGTTGAGGAGTTCAACCCGGATCCCTTTATGGAACAGCTGAACCAGCATGGCTTGCCATGGGTGGAGCTGCACGATGTCCATCTGGAGATGTAAAAACGAAATTCACTCAGGAATTAAACCGCCTTCGAGATAAATCGTAAAAAAATTGAGTTTGTTTGTCGTTTAAAAGCCCTCGTTGTTTGAGCGCAGCGAGTTCAAGGGGTTTAGACAAACAAACTCAATTTTAGGTTTATATCGTTAGCGGCGGCCTTTTTTGCTGACTTTTTGGGGCTGTAGCCAAAAAGTCAGAGCCTGCCCGGCTTGAGGGCTAAATTAGTAAGACTTAACCACGTCCCAGACAAAGGCCCTCACACCAATGGCCTTATTGCGCATATCCAACTTACGAACGGTCTTGAGGAGATCATCCACCCGGTCGTTGTCCACCATCGTCATGATGGCGGAATTCATTTCCGGCCAGGTATGTGTGCCCCTGCGGGGCTCACCATCCACACTGCCCTGTCCCTGAACCTGCTCAAAAAAAGTGAAACCTCTGATTTGTAACTGGTCTAGCATATATTCCACACGCTCGGTGTTGGCTTGATTGAATACAATAAATACGGCTTGCATAATCTTATATTTTAATTCTGTTTCTCATCATCTGCCATCGCAAAAAGACAAATTCTTTTCGGGTTCTTTCTTCCTTGTCGCGTTCGCCATGTTTCGACATAATACCATACAACACAGGCACCACAATCAGGGTTACCAGAGTCGAAACCAGGAGGCCCCCAATCACGACCACCCCCATGGGGCGCCAGGCTTCAGCTCCGGCTCCCTGACTCAGGGCCATGGGCAGCATACCCAAAATGGTGGTAAAAGCTGTCATTAAAACGGGACGCAAACGTGAAGATCCTGAAAGCGCAATGGCCTCATTCAGTTCATAACCTCTGTCGCGCATCAAATTGGTGTAATCTACCAACACGATACCATTCTTGACGACAATCCCCACCAGCATCACGACCCCCAAAGCGCCGATCATATCCAGGGATATTCCGGTAAAGAACAGAGCCAGTACTACTCCTGAGATGGCAAAGGGCACCGACATCATAATAATGAAGGGCTTGGAAAGCGACTCAAACTGAGAGGCCATCACGATATACACCAACATCACAATCAATGCCAGTAAAAGCCCCATGTCGGCAAAAGTCTCCTGCTGTTCCTCATAATCCCCTGCCAGTCGGATGGTCGCCCCTTGCGGCACCTCCACCTTTTCCAGTGCTTTTTCAATGCCCATGGCCAATTCGCCCATGGATGTTTCATGCGGGGTTACTTTCACCGAAACAATGCGCTGGCGGCTTTTTCGTTCAATGGTGGGGGGCGTCCAATACTCCTCTACCGTAGCAATTTCACTCAATTTGATGCGACCTCCTGCTGAGGGAATCGAGAGCGACTCTATGTCAGAGATGGTATTCCGGTTTTCTTCTACCAGACGGACAATGATGTCGTACTCTTCGCCGTCTTCTTTCAGGTATCCGGCCTGCATACCGGCTACCCGGTTATAGACATAGCCTGAGATGGTGGCGGCATCCAATCCGTGCCGCGCTATTTTTTCCTTGTCGATGTTTATTTTTAGTTCGGCCCGGTCTTCATCGCGACTGATGGTGATGTCCCGGGCATTGTGCACCTGCTGACGTATGGTATGGCGAATCTCTTCCGCCAAGAGGTTGGTCTGGTCAAAATCATGGCCATAAATCTCCACATCAACGGTAGATGTTTCCCCCATACCACTCGACACCTGCGCCTGAAAATCAACAACCTCTGGCAGAGAAGCCATTTCCTGCCTCAAAACTTCTGCTATCTCAAACGAGGTCCGCTCCCGTTCCATTTTATTCACCAGCACAACGGTCATGGCAATTTTATTGTTGGTGGTCGAATTAAACAGGGACGAAATACCTGCGTCATCACTAGATCCGGCCGAGGTCGACAGGACCTTAATTTCCGGCACCAATTCCATAAAGCGGGCTTCCAGAGCACGAGCCGTTTTCAGTGTTTCTTCAATGCGGGTCCCCCGATTGACTTCCACCGAAACAGAGATCCGGCTCTGGTCGCTTTGCTGCATAAAATCGGTACCAATCTTCCCCAAAAACATGGGCAGCAGGGTGATCAGGAAAAGCACGACCACAACAGCCAGGGTTAACTTTTTATGGTGCAGTACGTAACGCAGTAACCTGGCATAAAAGGCATCCAGCTTATCCAGCACTCCGACGATGTATTTTTGGTACCAGTTCTTTTTTTCCTCTTCTGCCACGATGTGTCCCTGCGCATCCAGGTTGATTTTACGTGCCTTCAATAACTTGGAGGCCAACATTGGGGTTAAGGAAATGGCGACCAGGGTGGAGGTAGTTACCACAATGGTGACAATCCAACCCAGCTCTTTAAACATGATACCGGCCAGACCGCCCAACATGGTGAGGGGCACAAACACGGCAGCGATGACCAGGGTGGTGGCGATAACGGACACCCAAACCTCGTTGGTGGCGTAAATAGCGGCCTCGCGCGGACTGGAGCCGCGCTCTATGTGCTTGGTTATGTTTTCCAACACCACAATGGCATCATCCACCACCATGCCAATGGCGACGGTCAGCGATGATAAGGAAATGATGTTCAGGGAGCTTCCCGTAAAAGCCAGATAGACGAAAGAAACCACCAAAGCAATGGGAATGGTGATCCCAATGATCAACGTGGCCCGCCAGCGTCCCAGAAACAGCAATACCACCAGCACCACAAAAAGCAGAGCGTACATGATGGAGGCTTCCAGACTGCTGATGGAGTCTCTGATGTCCTCCGAGGAATCGTAGATGACCTCCACATTAATGTCGGAGGGCAACAGCTTTTGAATCTCCCCCATCTCTTTGTGCACCTCCTCACAAATCTCCACCGTATTGGCGCCCGATTGCTTGGCAATAATCACGCGGACGCCATCGCGGCCGTTGATTTTCTCATCCAGGGACAAGTCCTTAATGGTATCACGCACCGTGGCGATATCACGGACAAAGACCTGGCGACCCTCACTGGTGGTGGAAACCACAATATGGTTGATTTCGGAACTTTCCACAAATTCACTGCGCACCTGCAACTGGTATTGCTCCTTCTCCATTTTGAGCGTACCGGAAGACCGGTTGATATTGTTCTGGCCAATGGCGGTCCCCACCGATTCGAGCGAAATGCTATAGGCATCGAGCTTTTCCTGGTCGATATCGACATACACATAGCGCTCCGGCGTACCCGCCAGCGAAATATTGCCGATTCCATCCACCCGGTTCAACTGAGGCATTACCACATCATTCAGAATCTTATCCAAACCGGCATAACTATCGTCGGCCGTTATCGAATACATAATAATGGGCATGGTACTGGTGCTGAACTTGAAGATGAATGGATTGCTGGTTCCGCTCGGCAGGTTGTCCTTGGTCATGTCCACATACGAGCGCACATCGTTGATCACCTCATCCAGATTCATTCCCCACTCCAGTTCCAGAGATACAATGGAGATATTATCCTGCGAGGTGGAAGTGATATCCTTTAAGCCATCAACGGAGTTCAGACTGTTTTCCAACAAGCGGGTCACATTGGTCTCCACTTCACTGGCATTGGCGCCCGGGTAGCTGGTCATGACCGAAATGTAGGGCGGCTCAATTTCGGGATACTGGTCGATGGGCAACATCTGCAACGAAAAGAGCCCCATCACCATGACGGCTACAAATATCAGTGCAGTTGTAACCGGTTTATTTATGGATGTTTTAAAAATACTCATGTTATTATCAAATCAATGGTTAACTATTTAGTGCCACCAGAGAACTAACCCTGGTGCAGTCTTTGATAAAAAACATCAAAGACGGGAATGGCCGTTTATCCCTTTTTCGGGACAATACCTGGCGCTTTCACCAAGACTACTTGACTATATTCAGCTTCACCCCTTCCACCAGTCGGGCCTGCCCCACGGTCACCAACTGGTCACCAATGGCCAATTCCTCTGAAAAAACCTCCACCATATCATCGACGCGCTTGCCCAATGAAATGCGCACCCGTTTGGCGCTATCGTTTTTAACCACAAAGACATAGCGCTCATTGGAGCCCGTCAACTTAAGCACCGCCTGATAGGGCACCATGATGGCATTCACCTCCCCAACTTTTATAGAGGTACGTGCGTACATACCCGGACGCAGCCGGTTATCGCCATTGGGTATTTTTAATTTGGCCTGAAAAGTATGGGTACTGGCATCGATGGTGGGATACACCATCTCAATAAGCGCCGGAAAGCGTACGTCGGGATAAATATCGGAAGTCACCTCCAGGGTCATGCCCGCCTTGATGAAAGGCACATAAGACTCGGGAATACTGACCAGGGCCTTTAGCTGATGCGTTTGTGTCAGAGTCAGAATGGGTGTACCACTGTACAATTCTCCATCTTCATAGTTCTTGGCCGAGATAACACCCCTGATAGGAGCTTTCACAAAGGTATTGGCACTTAAAAAATCGACACTCTCCCGTGTCTGCTCATACGCCAGCTTCGCCTGATCATAGGCCTGCTGCGACACCGTACCGGTCTCGCTCAGCGCTTTTACCCGCTCAAAATCATGGCTTAAATTGGCCAAAGTCAGTTTGGTGGTCGTTAATTGATTCTGATCCATGCGTACCAACAAATCACCGGCATTCACCCTTGCCCCCACTTCCACATAAATGTGTTCTATGTTACCCGTAACCGAGGGAGCGATGTTCACCGTTTCATACCCCTCAAGAGTGGTTGAAACGTTGATTTCCCGATCAATTTGTAAAGTCTTCAGGGGACTCACTTTCACATTTTCAACCCGCTCGGTGACCGTCTCAGCCTGCGCCTTATCACCGGCAGTACCACAACTAAGAACCAGCAGCGAAAAACCGCCTACAACAAAATATCTAAAGAAATGATTCATTTTTTTTGTATTTATGATTTTAATTTACCTAACAATCTATTAACCTAATGATCCCGCCTTGCGGGACTGCGCTTCGCTTGCCTCCCAACCTAATGATCCCGCCTTGCGGGTACCGATACTCGGTATTCCACTTCGTTACAACTCCCGCTGCGCTGCGCCTCTCGATCCCGCTTCGCGGGACTGCGCTTCGCTGCGCCTCTCAACCTTCCAGATTGAGTAGTGTTTCCAGCTCAATTTGCGCCCTTACAACTTCGAGTAAGGCCTGCACATAGCTGCTTTGGGCAGCAATGAGTTCAGAGCCAGATTGGGTGATGTCCAGACTGGAGGCCATGCCTTGCTCGTACTTTCTCGAGATGTTATCAAACACCCTTTGTACCACCACCATGTTCTTTTTTTGGGTTTCAAAACTTTCATAGGAAGAACTGAGGTTATAGGATAACTGGCGGTGCTGAATAAGGAGCGACTCACGGGTGTCTTCAAAAGTATTGAGCTGTTTTTGGTAGCCCAGTCGCGCTTCCTTAACCGCCTGCTGCCGACTGCCACTCGAAAACAGGGGAATGTTTAAGGAGAGGCCGAACATATTGGGCGGTGTCGAATTCATCGTGGCCTCATCGCTGAAATATTCCTTTTCGGAGTACTGGTAAAAGGCCGACAAAGAAGGGGCATAGGCCCACTTCTTTAGCGTGACCTGCTTTTGGGCCAGCGACACATTCTGCCGGAGTAACTGGTAATTGTAATTATTATCCAACACAAACCCCTCTCCCAACAGGGAGATACCGCTATTGGCGCTCATCAGGCCATCGATGGTCTCGCTTAGCATGATTTCTGCATCCACCTCCAGACCCAGTTGCAGGCGCATGGAATTGTAAATCATTTCGAGCGATCGGCGGTTGGCATTGATATTGGTCTTCATGCTGGCTACCTGCACCGAAATCAGGTCGGCATCGGTCTGCTCCGAGACACCCACTTCTACCGAACGCTCAGTAAATACCATCAATTGATTCAGGTGCTCCAGATTTTTCTCCAGCAACCGCACCGTCTCTTCCATGACCAATGCAGAATAGTAAAGTGTTTTCACCTGATCGGCCACCTCCTGCTCGGTTTGCTTCAAGGTGATATCCGCCATTTGTCCGGCCATCTTCTCCAATTGAACGCCCACCACCTGTGCCCCGCTCAGAGCTACAGAGGCCGTGGCCCCATAGGTCATTGAATTGGGCATGGATATTTGAAATTCACCCAAGTTCATTTTATACCCGAACATATTGCTGTAATCAACGTTGGCACTTACCTGGGGCAATAGGGTGGCCAGCGTTTGCCAGCGACTGGCCGCTGATATTTGAACATCCATGGAGGCATTCTTCAAACTGCGGTTGTGCTCCAGCGCATAAGTCTGAGCTTCCTTCAGTGAGAGATGTAGGCTGTTCTGGGCATCCGTCGTCCCCAAAAAAGACATGAGCATCATAAAAACTAAAATCCTGTTTCGCATTGTTACTATTTTGATTAATGGTTGATAAAACCTTTCTCTAACGGCTACAAATATCCCATGAATAGCAGTGGCTAAAAAAACGAATCAAGCAAACACAGAGAGATTTCAATAAGCGGAGGAGATCCTTCAATAACAGCCGTTGATTGAAGAAAACAGCTGATTATTGAATAATGAAAGAAAGAGGCTTTGGATCGATTTTATAAGTCGTAAATTTGTGGCCACGAGGAAATCCCGCTTTCCTCCCTTATAAAGAATGACACCATGATATTTACGAAATTCACCTCCTGGTTTAAGAACCTGCCGACCATGGCCATCTGGATCGTTCTGTTTCTCTTTTATTTCACCATTGGTGCACAACTCAGCCTTGTTCGGGGTTTGGTACTGGCTGCCGTGCTAACCCCCATCCAATTTACGGTTTACACCCTGAACCTTAAAAGGTTCATGCCCAGATATTATGACACCAACAAGAAAAAATTTCGCTTAAACAATACGGTGCTTATATTATTACTGGCAACACTTGGCGTTTCGTTGGAAAGCATCTATTTTCATTTCAACCCCGATATGGCTCCTCCTCACAGAGGCTGATTTTCCCCTTTATATTTCACATCATTCTTTGCCTGGTGGCCTTTTGGGTCAGCATGACCAAATACCTCATCGACAAGCAGGAAAAAACCAACATCGAATTGGAGACCCTGAAGCGTGGCAAGGCCGAAAGCGAGCTCAAATTCCTAAAAACGCAAATCAATCCCCACTTCCTGTTCAATGCCCTCAACAATATATATTCCATGGCCTATACCGGCGACAAGTCGGCCCCGGAGAAAATCACCATGCTGTCGGACATGCTTCGCTACGTGCTCTACGATTGTGAATCCGATTACATCTCCCTCTACAAGGAAGTGGACTACATCAACAGCTTCATGGAATTTCAGCAGCTCAAAACAGAAAAGCGGCAAAACATCCGGTTCGACATTGGCAATTATGATGAAAACTACCAGATAGCCCCCATGCTATTGGTCACCTTTGTCGAAAATGGCTTCAAGCACAGCAAAATAGAAAAGGACAAAAACGGCTTTGTCAACATTACCATTTCGCAAACGCCCGAAAAATTTTATTTCTTTGTCGAGAACAGCATTCCCGTAGAAGCAGCTGTCCCAACGCCTGAAACGAAAAGAGGCATTGGCATTGAAAATGCCAAAAACCGGCTAAACTTATTATATCCTAAAAAACACAAACTGGAAATCAGCAACAGCAACAATATTTATAAAGTGGAACTGGAATTGTACAAGTAATGGCAGAACAGCGAAAATACAACTGCATCGTGATTGATGATGAGTTTCTGGCAAGGAAACTAATGGCCGATTACATCTCAAAAATTCCCCAGTTTCATCTGGTGGATGCCTTTGATTCGCCTATGGCGGCCATCGACACCATTACCAGCGGTGGTATTGACGTGGTGTTTACCGACATAGATATGCCCGACATGTCGGGCATGGATTTCATTAAAAACCTATCCTTACCCCTCGTGCCCATTATTGTATTTGTTACCGCTTACCCCCAATATGCCGTGCAGGGTTTTGAAGTCAACGCCACTGAGTATCTGCTAAAGCCTGTCTCCTTCCCCCGCTTTGTGAAGGCCGTCAACAAAATCACCACCATTCTCAACTTCAAGCAAAAACTGGAAGGCATGGCCATGCAGGAAACGCCACGACCAAAGCCGAAAGGCGATCAGAAAGACTTCATCATAGTGAAGTCGGACCGCAAAATGGTGAAACTCATGTACGATGACATTCTGTTTATAGAGGGTGCGCTGGAGTACGTATTTTTCCACACCCTTGGCGGAAAATTTATGGGCCTTTATTCTTTGCGCAAACTCGAAAACGAGCTACCCGGGGACCAGTTCATGCGCATCCACAAATCCTACATAGTGGCCTTAAAGCGAATTTCAGAGATCAATGGCAACCAGGTATTGGTGGGTCGGCACACCATCTCCGTGAGCAAAGCCATGAAGCCTGTCCTGCTCGAACATTTTTCCGGCCGGAAATAACCACGTCCCAAAAAATCAAGCATTTCTATCCAAATCCCATTCATTAAGGGTTTCAACCGCCTGTTTAGTAATAGTCTAAATTAAAACTGAGGCAGAAAAAAACGCTGAAAGTCGCGTATTTGTTAATGTTTACTAATTTTCAACAACATTCCTTTTGTAAATATTGAAAATACGCTCTATCTTCATTTCGAAAAACAGACCTAATTTCTGGTCTGCCACCTTATAAAACGATCAGCTATGAGAGTTTTACTTTTAATAATACCTTTTTTTTGGGCCTGTCAGGGCCCAAAAACATCTGCCTCACAGGAGCGCACTGCACCTGAACCATCCGGAACCATTTCCTACACACTTTCGGTTGAAGGCATGACCTGTACCGGTTGCGAAAACACCGTCAAAAATGCGGTCCAATCCGTGGATGGTGTGACGGCAGTTGCAGCTTCCTTCGAGGACGAGTTGGTGAGCGTTTCTGTGACAGAAACAGCAGACACAGCTGCCATCCGTCAGCAAATTATCAGCTCAGGCTATACACCCACAGGAGGTTTTAGTCTTAAAGACAATTAATAACCCTTTCTCCGGACAAAAACACAAGCTATATTTATGAGCGAAGAAAGCAATAATAAGGTACCAGATAACCGCAATCAAAATGAGGGCAGGAAATCACGTCGTGATTTCCTTAAAAACGTTGGCCTGTTTGGTGCTGCCACGGCTGCAGGTGCAGGTGCCATCTATTCCGGTTACAAATACGAGCAGAACAAAGGATCCTCTGAAATGGTCCGGGTATTGACTGAAGACAACCGATTGGTGATGATTCCCCGCGACCAGATACAAACAGTCACTCTGGATCAGGATGCGCTTCAGAAACGGGGTCGCGAAGGTCTGGAAGGACACCGGTGGGTAATGGTGATTGATCTGGCCAAATGCCGCAATGCCCGAAAATGCGTAGATGCGTGTCAGAGCGCCCATCACCTGCGGCCCCACGAATACCACATCACCACACTGGTGATGAAAGACGCCCCCAATACGGCTCCTTACTTTATGCCCAAACCCTGTCAGCATTGCGACAATCCGCCCTGCGTTTCTGTCTGTCCGGTTAATGCCACCTTTAAAAGACAGGATGGCATTGTGTTGATCGACAATGAGCGCTGCATTGGTTGTCGCTTTTGTATTTCGGCCTGTCCCTATTCGGCCCGCATGTTCCACTGGCAGGAACCGGTCATGGCCGACACCTATGAGGAGGAGCAACCCGATTACGATGTGGAGTTGAACGTTCCGCAAAGAAAGGGAACCATTTCAAAGTGCCTGTTCAGTGCCGATTTGGTGCGGGTGGGACAATTGCCCTATTGCGTGACGGCCTGCCCCAATGGCGTGTTCTATTTTGGCGACGAAAATCAGGATGCGGTGACCAATGGCACCACCAAAGAAACGGTGCGTCTCAGTCAGCTCTTAAAACAAAACGCCGGCTACCGGCTGATGCCCGAACTGGGCACCAAGCCACGCGTGTATTACCTGCCACCTAAAAACCGGTTGTTTGATGCACCGGATGAAGACATGACCGGAACACAAATCCAGGAAACCGTTTAATTCTGACTGACCATGTATAAGTACACTGATACATCTATTACAGATAACCCAAAGCTCGATAAGATTGCCAAAGATCTGTTACAACCGGTAGGATTAAATATAAGGTTCCATATTTGGATGGGACTGCTAACGCTCGGCCTGATGGCTTGTTTATATGCTTACTGGATTCAGTTGAACGAAGGTTTAATCGTAACCGGATTACGCGACCATGTAAGCTGGGGCATGTATCTGGCCAACTTCGTTTTCTTCGTCGCCGCCAGTCTCATTGGCATGCTGATTAGTGGCATCCTTGGTCTGCTGGGCCAGGAGTGGATCAAGCCCATCGCGCGCATCGCTGAAATTATCGCCGTGGCCTTTGCTGCCGTAGCCGGCATGGTCATTGTTTCAGATATGGGACGTCCCGATCGCCTGCCCTATGTATTTATGTACGGCCGAATTCAATCGCCCATTCTTTGGGATGTCACCGTGGTAACCACCTACATGGTCATCAGTCTGCTGCTCTGGTTCATTCCCATGATTCCGGACATGGCCATTGCCAAGTCACGAATGGACCATTGCCCCAAATGGCTGAGTTTTGTTTACAATATACTCTCCTTAAAATGGACGCACCATCCGGAACAATACAAAATCTTATTTAAGGCCACCAGAATACTTTTTATTCTGGTAGTACCAACTGCCTTCGCCATACATACCGTGACCTCGTGGCTCTTCGCTGTGAACCCCCGGGCAGGCTGGGACAGCACCATTTTTGGCCCCTACTTCCTCACAGGCGCCTTTGTGGCCGGCTCAGCAGGATTGATCATGGCCATGTACTTCTTCCGAAACAACTACCGATTGAAAGCCTACATTACCACCGAACATTTTAACAAGATGGGTAAACTATTGTTTTTAACCGGGCTCATCTATCTCTATTTCAACATCAACGAATACATTGTGCCGGGTTACAAGCTAAAAACGGCCGACGCCATTCACCTGAAGGAACTCTTAACCGGACACTTTGCACCCCTCTTTTGGTCGGTACAAATTGGCGGTTTAATCATCCCCTTGATTTTGCTGCTGTTTAAGCGCTTCAGGCAACCGGGTATATTGACCATCATCGCCGTTTTTGTGTTTATTGCTTCCTGGTTCAAGCGCTACCTCATTGTAGTACCCACCATGGAGCACCCCTATTTACCCAAGCAGTTTTTGCCACAGGAATGGATGCTCTATCAGCCCACTCTCATAGAAACAGCCATTACCATAGCGCCCTTTATTCTGGTGCTGATGATTATCACCGTATTGTCCAAACTTTTTCCCGTGGTGCCCATCTGGGAAATGGCCGAACTTGGCGAACAGCATGAAGCGCATGAAACCCATCCCATAGATGAAAGTTCCCTGAGCGATGAAACCGATATCAAATCCCATTCCGATGAATAGATTTTCTCTTTTTAAACACGCGCCTATGAGATGGTCTCTCCACCTGATACTGCCCTTCCTCACGTTTAACTTCCTCCAGCTTAACGGACAGGAAAACTGGGAGGTTCCGGAAGAAAGACAAGGTCGCCTCAGTCCTTTTGAATTCAGCGACTCCATTCAACAGCAGGGCTCCATTCACTATTCGGTCAACTGTGCTTCGTGCCACGGCACACCGGGACAGGGGAATTTTGAGCGACTGGATCCACTACCAGTGGATCCGGCCACGGCAGAGTTTCAGGAGAACACCGATGGCGAAATATTCTATAAGGTGAGCGAAGGCCGCGGCCTGATGCCTTCCTTTAAAAATGTATTGTCTGCTCAGGAAATATGGGAGGTGGTTGGATACCTGAGGACCTACAACGCCGATTATGTACAGGAGGTGAGGCCAACAGCTGAGCTGTCGGCCTACGGCGGCACGGTAGAGTTGCTCATGGCCCATCTGACCGACCAAAACAAAATTCAGGTAGTGGCCAAAGGCACCCGCCATGGAGAAACCCAGCCCATTGAAGCCGCTGAAGTAGCCCTTCGCGTCAAGCGGTATTTTGGGGATTTGCAGTTGGACGAAACAAAGTTCACCAACCCTCAGGGCATTGTGGAGTTTGATGCGCCTCAGGAACTGCCTGGCGACGAAAGTGGCCATCTTGAATTGACCGCCCATCTGGTCAATCAGGAAATGTTTGGTATCACCCAGGTGGACACCACTCTGGCAGTCGGCCAGGCCTTTGTGCCCGTCAGTTTAACCCGTGACCGTGCCATGTGGAACGTGGTTCAAAAAGCCCCCATCTGGTTATTGTTGGCCTATACCTTATCGGTACTTATTGCCTGGGGAATTATTTTTTACATCCTCTTTCAAATCAAGAAAATATTTGACATAGGTGCTGAATTGGAATCCAAATCTTAAAACACTAAAAACAAAAGCTATGAATAATTTCACAACACTGGGGCGTATTCTTTTTGCCATTCCTTTTGGTTTGTTTGGTATCAATCATTTGTTTTTGTACGACTGGTATGTCGGTAATTTCACCTCCTTTCTGCCCATAGGCCCCTTTTCTGTCATCACAACAGGCATCATCATGATATTGGTCAGTATCAGCATCATTACCAAAAAATACATCACCCTTTCTACACAGGTTTTGGCCGTCATGCTCTTCATCTTCATTGCTGCCATTCATGTACCACACCTGATAAACGGTGAAGACACCACCATGGTAACCATTACCCTTTTAAAGGACATTTCCCTGATTGGTGGCTCACTCATGATTTCAGGCATGTGCTCTAGAGAAGACAACCAAAACACAACCACCAAAAATTAATCTTTTTCCCATGAAGCATTTAGTATTAACCTTTGGACTACTCTCAATTTTGGCTTTCAGTCGGGCCCAGGCCCCCACGGAAGATCAGATTGAAATTGGCGTTTATGAAAAACTGGGAGAAACCATTCCCCTGGATCTCACCTTTATTAATGAAGATGAACAGGAGGTAACACTGGGGTCATTGATTGACAAGCCCACCGTTCTCTCCTTTGTCTATTTTGATTGTCCCGGCATGTGCAGTCCTTTGCTCGACGGCATTTCTGATGTAGTCAGTAAAATGGACATGGAGCTGGGTAAAGATTACCAGGTCATCACCATCAGCTTCAACACCAAGGACACCCCGGAAAAAGCCCGTACCAAGAAGGTGAATTTTGTCCAGAACATCAGTCAGGACCACCGGGAACACTGGATTTACCTGACGGGCGAAGAGGAAAACATCAAAGCCATTACCAACGCAGTTGGTTTTAAATACAAACCCATGGGCTTTGATTTTGCGCATCCTTCCATCATTACCCTGCTGAGTCCCGAAGGAAAAATTACCCGGTACCTTTACGGCATTGAGTTTTTACCCTTTGACCTGAAGCTGGCCGTTATTGAGGCTCAGAAGGGACAAGCCATGCCAACCATCAACCGGGTTATCGACTTCTGCTTCGCCTACGATCCGGTTGAAAAAAGTTACGGGTTACAAGTCACTAAAATGGTGGGCATCCTCACCATCTTTATCGCGCTGGTTGTTTTCATTTCCTTACTCATCAAAGGACGGCGTAACAGAGCATCCAAAGCAGCTAAAAACGAATAACCAAGCAGAAAAAAACGAACAATTATGCGCAACGCAGAAAAATACACCCATGTAAGCTACCTGGAGCATGAGGGAAAATACAAAGGCATCTGGTCGTGGCTCCTTTCTACCGACCATAAAAAAATCGGACTCCTTTACCTTTATTCCATCGCCTTCTTTTTTGTAGTAGCCGCCATTCTGGGACTCTTGCTGAGGCTGGAACTCATTGCCCCCGGTCCCACCATCATGGATGCCCAAATGTACAATGGCGTTTTTACGCTGCATGGCATCATCATGGTCTTTATTGTTGTGATACCCGGTCTGGGTGCCGTATTCGGCAACTTTTTTCTACCCATCATGATTGGGGCCAAGGATGTGGCCTTTCCCAGATTGAACTTGCTATCGTGGTACATCTTCATCATTGGTGCACTGTTGGGCGTCGCCTCACAATTTGCCGGTGACGGACCACCGGATACGGGATGGACCTTTTATGTTCCTTACAGTGCGGAATCGGCCACCAATGTTATTTTTGCCCTAACGGCCGCCTTCGTTTTAGGATTTTCTTCCATTTTGACCGGTATCAACTTTATTGTGACCATTCACCGCATGCGGGCACCGGGAATGGGTTGGTTTAAAATGCCCCTCTTTCCATGGTCACTATATGCTACTGCATGGATTCAGGTACTGGCCACGCCCATCGTGGGCATTACCCTGCTCATGGTTATTGCCGAGCGAACGCTCAACATCGGCTTTTTTGATCCGGCACTGGGTGGCGACCCCCTGTTGTTTCAACACCTGTTCTGGATCTATTCGCACCCGGCGGTCTATATCATGATATTACCGGCCATGGGCGTGGTAACGGAAATCTTTCCCACCTTCAGTCAAAAACCGGTTTTTGGTTACGGTGCCATCGTGATCTCCAGTCTGGCCATCGCCTTTGTCGGCTATTTTGTCTGGGGCCACCACATGTTTACCACCGGTATCAGCTACTGGTCAAGATGGTTTTTCTCCTTCCTGACCTTTATTGTGGCCATCCCCAGTGCCATCAAGGTTTTTAACTGGATTTCGACCATGTACGGAGGCTCTATTGACCTGAAACCACCTTTGCTGTATGCCATTTCGTTTATTTTCCTGTTCATGATTGGCGGCTTTACCGGACTAACCCTGGGCGCCTTGGCGACCAATGTGCATCTCCATGACACGTCTTTTGTGGTGGCGCATTTCCATTATATCATTTTCGGGGGTATGGGCTTTGCCTTTTTCGCGGGCATCCATTACTGGTATCCCAAAATGTACGGCCGTATGTACAACATCAAACTGGCCAATATTGCCTGGGGCGTCTTGTTTACCGGCTTCAATCTGCTGTATTTCCCACTGTTTATCATTGGGTTACAAGGCATGCCCCGTCGGTACTTCGATTACCTGCCCCAGTTTCATGCCGGCCATTTCATATCCACCATTGGGGCCATCATCCTCGTCATTGGTATTTTTATGATGATGTACAATCTGATTTATTATCGCCACAGAGGACCTGTAGCACCTTCCAATCCATGGAAGGGTGTTACCCTGGAGTGGCAGATTGAATCGCCCCCGACCCATGAAAATTTTGATGTCATTCCGGAGATTAAGAATCCACCCTATCTGTTTAAAAAAGAGCCTCAAACCTGATAATTATGACAAACTCTAGTAGCCATGCACATCCTGTGGACAATGAAGCCGGAAAACTGGGGATGTGGTTATTCCTTTTTACCGAATTCTTTTTGTTTGGGGGATTGTTCTTAGTATATGCCGTTTTCAGAGCCAAATTCAGCGATGGATTTCATACCGGGGCCAACGATTTGAATGCCATGATAGGCACCATTAACACCGTGGTGCTGCTGGTAAGTAGTATGACGGTGGCCATGGCTATCACCGCCATCCAAAAAGGCAGCAATCAAAAGGCCATTCTTTTCTTAGTAGCCACCATTTTACTGGCCCTGGTATTTATGATCAACAAATATTTTGAATGGGCCCATAAGATTGAGCTACATCTTTTTCCAGGCTCAGAAGCACTGCAGACTTTGGAACGAGGAGAGCTCCTGTTTTTCAGTCTCTACTACATGATGACGGGCTTGCATGCTTTGCATGTGATAATTGGCTTAACCTTATTGATTATTTGCATTTTTCAGATAAAAGCAGGTAATACCCACAAAGGACAATATCTTTTACTCGAGAACAGCGGCCTTTATTGGCATTTAGTGGATCTCATCTGGATTTTCCTTTTCCCGCTGCTCTATTTACTGACCTAAAAAACATGACATGGACGAACACAAACCACATATATCAAGCTATTTGTCGCATGCCAGGGTACTAACAGCCCTGCTCTTCCTAACCCTCATTACGGTTTTGCTGACCTGGATAGATCTGGGCGTCTTTACCATAGCTGTAACACTTTTGGTAGCATCAGTAAAGGCAACCATTGTACTGACCTGGTTCATGCACCTGAAATTTGAAAGTGCATTCACCAGATGGATAGTGATCGGGACATTTGCCCTGTTTGTTCTGATACTGATCGTGACATTTGTCGATTACTTCTTTAGATAACCTTATAAATAAGAAGATATGTTTGGAGGTGCTTCCAATTTAGCTGAAGGCGTAGATAATGCTTTTATTTTTATATTCGCTATTTCCTTCTTTTTCATCATCGGCCTGACGGCTTAATGGTTTATATTGTCATCCGCTTTCGCAGAAGCAAGAACAAAGAAGCCATGCAGTTTTCAGGTAGCAATAAACTGGAAATAATATGGACCGTGATTCCTTTTATTCTGGTATTGCTCATGTTCTATTACGGATGGGTGGGCTTTGCGCCTATGCGGCAGGTTCCGGACGATGCCATGCGCATCAAAACCATAGGAAGAATGTGGGAGTGGGAATTTGACTATGGCAACGGCAAACTGGCCAAAGAACTGGTCATTCCCGTTGATCAACCCATACGCCTGGATTTGGAATCGGAAGACGTCAATCACAGTCTCTTCATCCCCGCCTTCCGGGTTAAGGAAGATGTGGTGCCGGGGTACGACAACTGGTTGTGGTTTACCCCCATTTACACCGGAGAATATGAAATCATGTGCACCGAGTACTGCGGTCTGTTGCATTATGACATGGTGACGAAGGTTCGCGTGGTTGAACGGGAGGTGTTCGACGACTGGCTGGAGAATTTAGAGGCCACGGGCCTGATTCCGGATCCGCCGGGCTTGGCCGTCATGAAACAGAACGGCTGCATGGCTTGTCACTCACTCGACGGCACCGAACTGGTAGGCCCTTCCTTCAAAGGACTCTACAATACTGAAAAAGTGGTACTAATTGGCAATCAGGAAGAGACTGTTGTGGCCGACGAAGATTATATTCAGCGGGCCATTTATCAGCCCAACGAGGAAATTGTCAAGGGCTATGCTCGCGGCTTAATGAATTCTTACGAAGATTTAATCTCGCAGGAAGAAATAACTTCCATTGTTGAATACCTGAAAACGCTCAATGAAGAGTAGCTGGTTAATACCTGCGGCACTGATCCGTGTGCGTCTGTCCCTCATGGTCACCTTCTCCGCTTTGATCGGTTTTTTAATTGCACCGAATCAGAGCTGGAGGGATGCTTTATTGCTGATATCAGGGGTATTCTTTTTGGCCTGTGGCACCTCTGCCCTCAACCAAATTCAGGAGAGAGGCAGAGACCGCTTAATGGAACGTACCAAAAAGCGGCCACTGGTAACAGGGCACATCTCTCTGCAAGCTGCCGGATTAATGGTCATATCGATGCTGACGGCCGGCAGTCTGGCACTCGCCTTAATTGGCTGGACACCTTTGCTTTTAGGCATCGCCAACATTTTCTTTTACAATGCACTTTATACCCCTTTGAAGCCCCGCACACCGCTGGCCATTTTACCCGGAGCCCTGGTGGGTGCCATTCCACCCGTTATGGGATGGACGGCGGCTGGAGGTGCACTCTTTCACCCCACCATCCTTTACATCGCCGCCTTCATGTTTTTGTGGCAGTTGCCCCATTTCTGGTTGCTTTTGGTGGCCCACGCCAAAGATTATGAGAGAGCAGGATTCAAGGGCTTCCCCAAATTTTTGAACCCGCAACACATTCGTTTCATCATTTTTTCATGGACCCTGATCTCCTCCCTCTTCCTCTTCTCTTTTCCCCTTTTTGGCATCCACTTTCTATGGTCGCAAGTATGGCTGCTCACGTTTATCAATGTCAGCTTCATTGCCCTGTTCTACTTCCTGCTCTTCCACAAAGCCCTCAGCCCTTATAACAAAAAAGCCTTTATCGTCCTAAACTCCTACGCCCTCACCATCCTCCTCCTCTTTGTCTGGATGTTTCAGTGATAAAAAGTTGTCCACGAATTTTCACGAATCAAAGATTGTTTTTGCTTTTATAAACAACAATTAATTTCTTTAGTCGGTATCGTGCGTAAGCCCGTCAGGAAAAAGTATAACCAAGAGCCTTGTGCGGCTTGAGCACAATACAATATATTTAATTCAAAGATTGTATCTTTGCCAGCAAACAAAAAAGATACAACAATGCCCATTGATATAAGCAAAATCCCTTCGCCCTGCTATGTGCTGGACGAGCACTTATTTCGCAACAATCTGAGTTTGATCAAATCTGTGAAGGAGCGCGCCGGGGTTGAAATCATCATGCTTTTAAGGCCTTTAGCATGTGGTCGGCCTTCCCCATTGTGCGGGAATACATCCCCCACTCCACGGCCAGTTCCATACACGAGGCACGTCTGGCTTGGGAAGAAATGGGCAGTCTGGCCCACACCTATTCACCCGCCTATACCGAAAAGGATTTTGCCACTATTCTGCAATACAGCAGTCACGTTACCTTCAACTCTTTTTCACAGTTTGAACGCTTTCTGCCCGCAGTCAACCAATTCGAACGCCAGGTATCCCTGGGCATACGCATCAATCCGGAATACAGTGAAGTAGATACCGACCTGTACAATCCCTGTGCGCCGGGCTCGCGCATGGGGGTCATTGCCGACCAGATGCCGGATATCCTACCACCGGAAATTGAGGGCATCCACTTTCATACCTTGTGTGAGTCCACCTCCTTCAACCTGGAAAAAACCCTCGAAGCCATTGAGCAGAAGTTTGGCTCGTACCTGAAGCAAGTCAAGTGGTTCAACATGGGCGGTGGCCACCTGATGACGCGCAAAGGTTATGACGTGGAGCACCTCATTGAATTGCTGAAGCGCTTCAAAGCCAAGTGGGATCTGGAAATCATTCTGGAACCCGGCAGTGCCTTTGCCTGGGAAACGGGCGTACTCGTGTCCGAGGTCGTTGATTTGGTGGAGAACCATGGCATACACACGGCCATACTGGATGTATCGTTCACGGGCCACATGCCCGACTGCCTCGAAATGCCCTACAAACCGCGTATTCGTGGTGCCCACCACGAGCCGGTGAAGGGACTGCCCACTTACCGCATGGGGGGCAACAGTTGTCTCTCAGGTGACTTTATCGGCTACTGGTCCTTCGAACAGCCCCTGAAGGTGGGCGACAAGATCGTTTTTGAAGACATGATTCATTACACGATGGTCAAGACCACCATGTTTAACGGTGTTCCGCATCCGGCCATTGGGATTTGGAACGATGCGAGCGGGCTGAATGTTGTGCGGGAGTTTGGGTATCAGGACTACAAAAACCGAATGAGTTAACAACTACCCTGAACGAGGTTTATGACTTCGGCAAAGCGGTAGTTCTCCAGGGCCGCATAGCCGGGGATGGAGGAGGCCTTGACGGAGGAGAAAAACGGGGTGTGAATACCGCATAAAAAGCGGGTTTCTAGCACCGGGGAAACCTTGTCGGCCGCTACAGCGGCCCTTAAACCGGCCAGGTATCCATCCACCTTTTCTTTGGAAAGAATTTCCAGCGGAAGCGTCTTTTCCAGTCGGGCCGCCCCGCCCTGACAAACGGAGCAATGGCCACATTGCGCCCAGTCGATACTTTCCCCAAAATAGGAAGACAGGGAGGCGGACAGACACTGGTCGCTGCTGAAAAAAGCCAGCATATCGTTGATGCGTTTCACCTCTGCCTCTTCTTTCATCGTGAATCGCTCATACACCTCATCCGTCACTTTGTCAATATCAAACCCGCTTTCCAATACCTCATACACCTCTGTCATTTGTTTGGTCTCCAGCTGAATAAACCCCTGCTCATTCAAATAGTCCAGAGCGGCCACAATGCGCTGTCGGTCGGTATTATAATTGGCCACAATGTTGTCAAAATGGACCGTGGTCCACGTCCGGGCCTTTTCCGAAAATTGAAAGATGGCCTTTAAAAACACCTGTCGCTCCCCTTTGAACCGGGCCAGAATCTGATCCGTTTCCATGACCTGCTTAAAGCGATAACTGGCAAAATAGCTGTAAAGCGGCTTAATAACACCGTCCATTTCCAGATAGACCAGCAATGTTTTCAAGGGCAATTGACGAATATTAACCGAATTGGACAGTTTGACGGATTGTACCTCCCAGTGTTTTTCGGCCCGCTGAACCGACTCCAATACTTTTTGTATGGAAGCACGCTCCGGGGTGTCGCCATAAACGAAATTCTCCAAAACATTGACTCCGTCCAGATTGCCCAGCAAGGTGCAGTGGGAGACCATGCCATCGCGACCGGCACGACCAATTTCCTGACTGTAGCCTTCAATGGATTTGGGCAGATCGTAATGTACCACATGCCGGATATCCGGCTTATCGATGCCCATGCCAAAGGCGATGGTGGCTACGATGACCGGAATCTGCCCAAACATGAAGCCATTCTGAATGGCTTCGCGATCGGCATGGTTCATACCGGCATGGTAGGCGGCCGCGACTAATCCGGCATCCCGCAGATAGGCAGCCACCTCTTCGGCCGTTTTCTGAAGGGTGACATACACAATGGTGGACTCCTCCTTGGTGGGACCAAGTAATTCGGCCAGTGCAGCTTTTTTGGAAGCTTCTGCAACCGGGAGCACCGCCAAATGCAGATTCGCACGGTAGAAACCGGTCAACACCACATCGTCTTTCAGAATGTCGAAACGCCGGCACATGTCCTCAATGACAAGTGGAGTGGCCGTGGCGGTCAACAACAAAACCTGCGAAATATTAAAAGCGGTTCGGTATTCCGGTAACTTCAGGTAATCGGGCCGAAAATTATGGCCCCACTCAGAAATACAATGCGCCTCATCTACTACCAGCAGGGAGACTTCAATGCCCGATAAAAAGCGCCGAAAGGTCTCGTTCTTAAAGCGCTCCACCGAAACCATCAAGACCTTGGTTTTACCCTGTCGCACATCCTCACGAATGGCCATGACCTGCTGGTGACTGAGGGTCGAATCAATACGGGCAGCCGGAATCCCCTGCCCCTCCATCGCCTCCAACTGATCGCTGATTAAGGCTAAAAGGGGAGAAACCACCAGGGTCAAATGGGGCAAATGCATCGCTGCCAGTTGATAAATCAAGGATTTACCAGAGCCGGTCGGAAAAATAGCCGCCGAAGACCTTCCCGCCAACAAGGTATTAATGGCCTGCTCCTGACCGGGACGAAATGAACGATGACTAAAATATTTTTGAAGACTCTGATGAATGTCTGACATGCTTTATATTTAAAAAGTTGATCAAATTTCACTAAGACAAAGTTCAGTTATTAGAAAATATAACTTAACAAGGCAAAAGCGGCTTATGGTAAAGATTAAGATTGAAGAAAATTGTTGACTACTGTCTTTATTTCAAGTTTAATCGCTTCCCAATTATGAGTAATAAGCATTACCGGGAATTCATCTTGTTCAGCATCCTCAAAATAGACAAGGCTTTTTAAAACTATAAATTCATTTCCATCCGAATATTTTTGTTGATAGAAAACAAGCATTTGCTGGAGACTAAAATGCTTCAACAGGAAAAACATATCGATAAAATCTTTTCTTGTACCCCTACCTGTAATGGCACTCAATTTCATAGCAGCAATGTCTTCCAGACTTGCTAAAACAAGGTCATTACTACTAATTGGTTGGAATAACCAAGGATAGATATAATTTACTATAATTTGCAGAGCCAACGAAGTACCTCCAACCAACCGGAGATTTTTAAAAGCAGGTTGCCCCTGTAACTGTTTTAAAAGTTCCAGTGTTGAGGAGTCAATTGTCTGGTAGTATAACATGCAAAGTCTTCAATAGGAGTATTACTTAAATTTGCGACAAAGCCGGCAGACTTTATATCTAAATCTCTTAGCTTTTTTGATACTTGAGTAATTTCATGGATACCATAAATCTGAACTATTAGCTTCCAATCAGATATGAGTCCATAGTCAAGGACTCTATGAATAATGATCTTTTTACTATTATTTATGTCCAGTTTACTTTTGTCTATATCCCAAAACAGGTGATCAGACAATGAATGGATGTATAAATTATCATTTATACTGTTGAGCATATAGGATCAATTTAGAAAAGTGTTATTCTCGCTCTTTCATTACCATGTAAATTTAGACAATTTTTGTAGATGAATAACCCTGAGCCCTTACTTTTCAAAAAAACGACAACTTGGCTGAGGACTTAAAACAACTCCTCATAATAAGCCAGTTCAGCCCGATCATGTACCCCCTTGTCTCCCAAAGCCAGATTCTGGCTTAAATCATCAAAGAAACCACGGACGGCAGCTCCCATGGGTTTGGAGCCACAAACGTAAACGGCGGTGCCCGACTGCACCCACTGTGCCACATCTTTCCGGTTAATGCGCAGCAAATCCTGCACATATTGCGGTGGATCATTCCTTGAAAAGGCCACATCCATGCGGTGAATAGACCCTTTCTCAAGCAAGGCCTTCCATTCGTCACGATAGAGGTAATCCGTTTCGATGTTGCGGTCGCCATACAGCAGCCATATTTTTACGGGGTTGAGTTGCGCGGCATTGTGACGGATAAAGGCTCTAAAGGGGGCGATACCAACGCCGGCGGCTACAAGAATAATGGCAGGATGGTCATGGCCCAGGCGGAAAGATTCTGAAGGCAGATGAATGAACTCAAGTTCGTCGCCGGGTCGCAATAAGTGATTGAGACAGGGAGAACAGAGGCCCTTTTCATGGGTTTTCACCGTGAGGTGAAAACCGTTGGTCACTTCCAGCGGACTGGAAGCAATGGAATAATAGCGGGGCGTACGGCCCTGCTGGTCGCGCCCATTTGGGAAACCTGATGGTATAAACCCTACCGAATCACCAGGCAAATAAGGAAACAAGTCACTTTCGAATTCCAAATGAAAGACTTCCTTGCTGGAATCGGGTTGATTCAAACGAAATTGCCTGGTTAATCGTGCCTTATAGCGCCTGGTCTGTGAAACCAGAGAAACTTCTTCAGCTACTGAACCGCTTAAAACACCCGCCACCTCTTTGATCCATCGGGCTGCAGGCATTTCAAATTCTTCATCGCAATCTACCCGCGGCACCAAAGCCCTGGCCCCTAGCCGCATCATCACCGCATCAATGTACCTGCCCGTCTCACAGAAATTTTCATAATAACTGTCGCCCAGCGCACAGACTGAATACTGTAAACCGGAGAGTTCTGGCACCTTTGACAATTCTGTCACAAAGCGCATGGCTCCGGCGGGCGGTTCTCCGTCACCATGCGTACTCACCACCATTAAAACGCAGCGCTCCTGAACCAGATCCGCTGCCCTGAAACGCTTCATATTAAGAACACGATGGCTCACCCCTTTGAGGTCGAGCAACTTTGCCAGTTGTCTGGCCACATATTTTGAATGGCCCGAATGGGTGCCAAAAAGAATGGTTACTTCGGCTAAGGCAGGCCTCTTTTTATAAAGTGAAAACATGAGAGAAAACTTAATTGTTAGCCCGCAAAAATAAAGGACAAAAAAGTCTGATACAATCACCACTTTTGGTGATTTTGCGTTTTAAGG
>NZ_BAZW01000030.1 GCF_000974365.1 Geofilum rubicundum JCM 15548 | reverse complement strand
TGCCATATTTATAGCAAATTTCGCCCACTGAAGAACATTCTTAACGGCCAGAAAGTATATTCCAAGAAGATTAGCCACGCACCATATCGCTGGACGTTGCCAACAATACAAGGACAAATTTGCAAGTGATTCAATTTTGGTGTAATTTTACATCAAAAGAAAAATTATGGCTAGACAAAGTATATCTTTTACGAAACCAAATGATGAGTGGTTAAAAGCACAAGTTAGTAGCGAGGAATATTCTAGCAAGAGCGAACTTGTGAATGATTTGATTAGACAGGCTCGCAAACATCAAGTACAAACTGATTGGATTAGAGAGAAATTAAATAAATCTGAAGCCAACGGATTTACTGATGAAACGAAAGAACAAATTTTAAAACAATCAAAGTCTTTGCTTGATGGCTAATTATAAGTTAAGTAATGAAGCAAAGAACGACTTGATAAGAATTCATCATTACGGAGTTGAAACGTTTGGAATGACCCAAGCGGATAAATACTATGATGCTTTTTTTGAGTATTTTGAGGTTATTGCTAAACGTCCATTTTCTTTTGAATCGGTTGATCATATTAAAAAAGGATATAGACGATGTGTTTGTGGGGTAGACAGTATTTATTTCAAAATTGAGAATGGCACAGTTGAAATAATGGCAATAATTGGAAGACAAGACCTAAATAGTATTCTTTAGTAGTTTCAACGAATGAAAAATCCCAATGAGAGAGAAATGACTCCGTAACAGAAGTCAATAAATCTCAAAGCTTGAGAGTGTTGTTTTTTTGGATTTATAGCTGACCGCAGTTCAACCGGAATGCCTTAAAAGTTAACTCTTGAGGAACGGGATGAAATAATTTTAGCGATTAAAATTGGGAAATGGATATGCCTATGCACCATTCTGGTGGATTTAAATGACTCTAAAAAACTGATTTAGATTTTCGAACTTGCTTATCTTGAATATTCACAATAACGAGATTGAAAAATTCGGACTAACATAAGTACTGTTGGCAATCGAGTAGACCGCCCCGCCAGTAAGCACTGACGGGGAGGGCCTCTCACACAACCCGACGTACGGGTCTCGTACCGGGCGGTTCCCTAAAACATGGGAAACTGGGGATTATTTGCAAGGGGAGCGGTTTTCTTTGCATACACTGCTTGAAGAGAAATATAGCCTCTTTGTTTGAAGCGATTTACGGTAATGGTGGTGTCTAATATTGGGCTTTGGGCTATTGCCCATCCACCCATGTTGCTCCTACTCCATGCATAGGCTTGACCAGCTTCAACTCCAAGACGTATAAGGTTTTTCCTTTTTCGTTCGGGCTTCTTTATTCACATGTATTGGTCTTTTAAGTGTTCATGATTTCCGCTACGCTCCAATTCAATGGTGCCAGATGCAATACCGTAACCGATTTCGCAACCACCTCCCGAAAACAAGATCGGGACAGGCTGTCCAGCTCGTTAAGTTTTGCTTTGATATTGGCATATTTTCGGCTTTCAATCCAGCCGTTTATGTAAGCGTTGAGCTCACATATGCGTTGGTCAAAGCTCTTTGGCTTGGTTTTTCGGGTAATCTCATTTAGTTTTGCTTTGAAAACTTTCCATTTATTTGCGGTAATAACCAACTGATACTTTCCTTTTACTCCTTTCTTGTAAACAGGTACAAAACCGAAGCCCAGAATTTGAAATTGGACCGGTCGACGTATGCCGCTCTTAGCCTTGTTGATGGGTAATTTGAGTTTATCCCTCAGAAAAATATAAATGTCGTTTCCCGCTTTTCGTGCTTCTGCTTTTGTTTTGCAGTAAATACTGAAATCATCGGCATACCGCACAAAGCGCAGGTTACGTTTCTCCATTTCTGCATCCAACTCGTGAAGTACGATATTGGCCAGTAGTGGACTTATAGGGCTCCCCTGTGGTATTCCGAGTCTCTGCGCTTGATGAGCTTTCCATCTTTCTCAAGTGGAGCCTTCAACCAGCGGCGAATCAGACACATATTAGCCTTGCATTTAATTTTCCTGTACAACAATTGCAAAAGCAGCTTGTGATCAACTTTGTCAAAGAATTGTTTCAGGTCTATCTCCACGATATGTTGATAGCCTGAATTTATGTAATTGAGCGATTTACTAGTTGCTTGTATTGTATTTCGCTTAGGCCGAAACCCATAACTATAGTTGGAGAAAGCCATTTCGTATTCTAGGGAGATAACTCGCAATACCGCTTGCTGCAACATCCTTTCAACAACCGTAGGGATTCCTAACAAGCGCAATTTTCCATTCCCTTTGGGAATTTCTTTGCCCCTTATAGGTTGTGCATGGTATCGGCAATTACGAATTTGTTGGCTGAGTCTTTGGCGGTGTTGGTCGAGGTACTTTTTAAGTTCATCTACCTGCATGCCATCAACTCCCCCTGCTCCCTTGTTACTTATGACTTCCTGACAAGCCATCGTTAGGTTAGCATTTCGCAAGATCTGCTCAATTAATTCTTCTTTCATTCTTCTGAATAAGAAATTCAAGTCTTTGTTTCCTGCTACCCTTTTCGTAATGGCTTGTATTAAACCCGAAGACTAATAGACCTCCATTATAAATCGGTAGCGTTAAAGGGTTCAGTCCTTCAGTGTCTACTTCTTGTGGTGGGAAACCCAGCTTGACACTTGCTAATGCTTCAAGGCGTTACCCTCGCGCATAAGGGACTTGCACCCTCTGGATAATAATGAACACTCGGTAAATTTCTTTTAACCGGTAAAATTTGTATTTTTCCGATTTGAAAAGAAACGTACACAATTGTGCACTGCTGCTCATGCAGGGCACACACAATGTATATACATAATAGCCGAGACAGTAGGAAATTCAAGGGTTGTAGCTCGCTTCAACTTTCTTGTAACTTGACAGGAAAGTGCCACGCACTCGGCTACTATTCTTATTCTTAACGTTACCTGCAAGAAAACAAAAGACCGGATTAATCGAAAAAACATAGATAATGGTAAAAATATTTTGCGTGTAGAAAAAAAACATCTATATTTTCAGAATGAACGTTCGGTCTAATAAAAAGCATAGAGTTTTTGAAACAACACTAAAGTTAATTGCTGAACATGGACTTCACAATACTCCCATGTCTTTAGTAAGCAAACGATCTGGAATATCTACCGGAGCAATTTATCATCATTTTGAGAGCAAAGAAGTTTTAATAAATGAGTTGTACTTGTTCGTTAAGCAGGAGATAATGAACAATATTTTTGATGATGTAACCGCAGAGCTTAATTATAAGGAAAGTTTCCACAAGATTTGGAGCAACTACTTTCACTATTTGATTAAAAATCAGGACATACTAAGCTTTGTTGAACAATGTTCCATTTCCCCTATTATCAAAGAGCAAACAAGAATGGAGGCCCAAAAATTGGCTATTCCGCTTATCGACTTTATTACAGAGGGTACTCAAAAAAACTTTTTAATAAATAATGAAATTGAATTGATATTAGCAATAATCAATGGAAATGTAATAACGGTCGCCAAATTACATATATCGAAACTATTACCGATAAACAAAGAGATTGAAAATAAGGCAATTCAAACCTCATGGAAGGGTTTGTCTCAATAATTTTTTTTCATATGTATAGAACGAACGTTCTATCTACATATGAATAGTTGATAAACAGTTAAAATTCAAGAAATGAAAATAAACAGAAGAGTATTAATCACTGGAGCAAGTAGCGGTACCGGTAGGGCTCTTGCCCACAAATTCGCAAGTGAAGGGTTCAATATTATAGCAGTTGCCCGTAGAAAAGAGAAGCTAGAAAGTCTTAAAGCGGAACTTAGCGCAGCTTACGGTACTGATTTTATTTGCATGCCCACCGATTTAGAAAAAATAGAAACAGTTTATGAACTATATGACCAAGCCAAAGAAATTGGCGTTGACATACTAATAAATAATGCAGGTCTGGGGGAATGGAACTTTGCATGGGATACCAGTTTAGAAAAGCTTAACACAATGATTGACTTAAATATAAGGGCACTCGCTGTTCTATCGACTTCCTTTGTCCGCGACAACCTAATCAAAGACGCTTGTTTGATAAATATTGCTTCCTTAGCAGGGTATTCTTTATTTAGTACGGCAATACCTTATAGTGCTACTAAGTATTTTGTCACATCGTTTACTGAAGGTTTAATACATGATACAAGCGCAGCAAAAAGCCCGTTCAGAATTAAATTAATGGCGCCGGGACCAATTGATACAGAATTTACGAAGATATCTCTGGAACAATCCAAACTTGGAGATTTAGACACGAGTCAGGTTCAATTTCACACACCTGAGCAAATCGCTGAATTTACCTACATACTATATGAAAGTGATAAACTGTTGGAATGGTAGATATGGCAAGCATGGAGTTTTTCCTAAGCGACACCATTCACAATTCGGCAAGCATATAAAAACCTATTTAAAATATAAAACTAAAATTTAATCAATGTGAACAAAGTTGAACAAAACAAACAAATCGTTAATAACGCTTTTGACCAGGCTGCAAAAGGCAATTTAGAAGGATTTATCAACGCTTTGTCAAAAGATTTTAAATGGACTACCATCGGATCGACCGCCGTTTCGGGAACTTACGACATAAAAGGTCTTTTAGAGGTTTATTTTCCAAAAATTGCAGTTTCATTTGAAAGTATGCCCATTATAGTACCCGACCATATAATTGCAGACGAAAACTATGTTATCAGATTAGGTCATGGCGAAGGAGGTGTTGCTAAAAACGGTTTGGAATATAACAATATCTATTGCTTAGTCATATGGGTAGAAGATGGCAAAATAAAAGGGATTACCGAGTATTACGATACTGACTTGGTTCAAAAAGTAAAATTAGGGCAATGTTGAAGCAGTTAAAGCAAGTATGAAATTCAAAACACAATATAATAACTTAAAGAAGAAACAAAATGGAATATTTACCCCTTGGAGATACCGGATTGTATGTTTCACGCTTATGTCTTGGAACAATGACTTTTGGAAAAAACACCACCTATAAAGCTATTGGTAGTCTGGAAATGAATGAGGTACAGGAAATTGTTGACCGTGCATTTGACGTCGGGATAAACTTCTTCGACACAGCTAACCTTTACGCAATGGGAGAGTCGGAAACGTTGCTTGGAAAAGCGATTGGTAAGCGACGTGAGGAAGCCGTAATTGCGACCAAACTATATAATCCATTCACAAATGATATGAATTCACTTGGAACCAGTCGAAAGGCGATCATGCGTGAAGTAGAGTCAAGTCTTAAAAGACTAGGGACTGATTATATCGATCTTTACCAAGTACATTCCTGGGATTCCACAACACCGCTCGAGGAAACCCTTTCAGCACTGGATGATCTGGTCAAATCCGGAAAGGTCAGATACATTGGCCTGTCAAATTTTTCAGGATGGCAGATAGCCAAAGCACATGGTATATCCGAAGCTAAGGGTTTCCATAAGTTTGTTTCATCCCAGTCATATTATTCACTCGTAGGCAGGGAAATTGAATATGAGGTTCTTCCTGCAGTTCGTAATCTTAATATGGGGGTAATGGTCTGGAGTCCTCTTGCAAGTGGGTTTCTTTCCGGGAAATATACAGGCGAAAATGTGGA
Organism: Geofilum rubicundum JCM 15548; assembly: GCF_000974365.1. Taxonomy (GTDB): domain Bacteria; phylum Bacteroidota; class Bacteroidia; order Bacteroidales; family Marinilabiliaceae; genus Geofilum; species Geofilum rubicundum. Next base: position 42,172 of record NZ_BAZW01000030.1, on the reverse strand, counting down.
ACAGGGAAGACGAAGCCATTTTTCATTTCCACCCGTTGATCTTGAACAGGGCGACAAAATTGTGGAAGTACTCAAAGACATAGCATCTACCCATAAAGCAACACCTGCTCAGATTGCAATTGCCTGGCTTTTACATCAAAAAGGAATTACAAGTATAATTACTGGCGTAAGACGAATGGACCAGTTTGAAGACAACATTGCTTCAATAAAAATCAAGCTATCCCGTGAAGAATTGACACAATTGAATACAGTTAGTCAGCCCGGAACACCCTTTATGTATATGGATTTTGGACTACAGCGCGGACAAACACTACAGGATCGAGTTACCCAGTTAAAAAGCACATAGCAAGTTTTATCAAGACTGCTTAATTCAACTATCAAAAAAATTAGTACCTAAATGATGAAAGCCCGTTTCTGGGAAAAACACTTTGGGATTTTCTTATACAAAAACAATCAATTAACAATCAAACAATCTTAGCCCTTGAAGCTTTTTTTAAAAACTATAAAAAAATTAATGGTACTATCCTTAATACTTATAGCCACACTTTTGGTGATAACTGTGGTTTATCTTCAGCACCCTATGTTTGGGAAACTTCCTATAGGAGATAGGTTGGAAAAAATAAAATCCTCACCAAACTATAAAGATGGCGCCTTTAAAAATGTGAGCAACACCCCTGAATTACCGGAAGGTGTAAGCATGTGGGATGCATTGAGTAAATACTTATTTGGAAAAAAAAATGACTCTAAACCACAAAGAGAAGTCCCATCTATAAAAACAGATTTACTTAGTCTAGATCCTAATCAAAATATATTAATTTGGTTTGGGCACTCATCCTATTTTGTGCAGATTGATGGAATGACCATCTTGGTTGACCCTGTATTTAGTGGTTCTGCTTCACCTTTGCCCTTTGGAACAAAATCATTTAAAGGAACTGACATATACACTGCGGAAGAATTACCCGATATTGACCTGCTTTTTATATCGCACGACCATTACGACCACCTAGATTATGAAACAATAAAAAAACTTGAACCTAAGGTTGGCAAAGTTATTTGTGGACTAGGGGTTGGAGCACATTTTGAACATTGGGGATATGATAATAACAATATAATTGAAGGAGATTGGTATGAAAAAGTAGGACTCTCAAATAATTTTAATGTACACTTTACACCAGCTAGACATTTTTCTGGAAGAGGCTTTACTAGGAACAAGTCTCTATGGGTTTCTTTTGTATTGCAAACACCTACAAAACAAATTTATATTGGAGGTGATAGTGGTTATGACTCTCACTTTAAAGAAATTGGTGAAAAGTTTGGAGATTTTGATTTAGTAATATTGGAAAATGGACAGTACGATGAATATTGGCCGAACATACACTTGTTGCCAAATGAGATTCTGCAAACTGCCAAAGATTTGAATGCCAAACGTATTTTACCCGTACATTCATCAAAATTTGTATTGGGAAATCATCCTTGGTATGAGCCTTTGGAACTAATTACACAAAACAATGAGAAAGAAAACTTGAACATCATCACACCTCTCATTGGCGAATTAGTAGATTTGAATAATGCAAATCAAGCCTTTTCAACATGGTGGCGTAAATAGTTAGATCGATATTAAAGTAATTACTGCAGGTAATATATAGGAGTCTCGTTCAGAACAGCCTGTCCCGATCATCGCGAACCCAACGATTCCCCCAGGTTCAACTACATCCCGTTAGGACTGCAACCTTCTTTTTGGACTTGTGGTCGTTTTTTGATGTTTTTGGCAAGGCCACCTATGTAACCGTCCTGGCGTTTTTAAGCATTTGAACTTAAGGAATGGCTGGTCGTAGTGGCTCAGAAGTTGAAAATTTGTTCCTTTTTGGCTGAAAGCCTGCCGTTAAGGAATACAATGCCTAAGCTCATGTGAATGAAACTTTTTAAGGGGATATTTTTCAGGTATATTAGCTCGTAATTTAACCGAGCAGTAAAATAAACAATTGATCAAGACAAAAACATGAAAACCATACAGACCTTTGTTTATCCACTTGAGGCACATGTGGTTAAAACCTATTTAAAATCAGAAGGAATTAATTCTGAAATTCGGGATGAAATGACCGTCCAGGTCAATAACTTCTACTCTCATGCCATTGGTGGCGTTAAATTACTGGTAAAAGAAGAAGAACGGGGCCGTGGGATTGAAGTGCTAAAAAAAGGAGGGTTCATTAAAGAATCAAAAACGAATACCCAACCTATTGATTTGGTATACACAAATAAAGGATTTAATAAAGAAATTTGCCCATTTTGCCAGTCAGACAATATAAGTATCAAAAAGGTGCCGTCCATCTGGACCGTCTTAGTGATTTTTGTTTTTGTACTCAATGCGGTTTTTCCGGTGTTTTTTAAGAAAACATATAAGTGCTATAGTTGTGATAAAGAATGGCGATTAAGAAAAGCATGACAGGTTCTATTATGAAATATTTCAGGTTGATAAACCCTCTTTTCCCGCTCAATCTCTTGGTATAATTAACTTCTCAGAAGTTAATTTTACCCTTCTATCACACCATAAGCGATCAACGTTTACCGCACATCAGTCATCTTTACCCAATAAGAACCATCCAGCAATTCGAACAGGATTTGGATTATTTATGCCAGCATTACCAACCTGTTTCTATTCACGAGCTATTTGAAATTGTCCACAACAATCAAACCACTACCAAGCCCCTGTTTCATTTAACTTTTAACGATGGGTTAAAAGAATTAGACACCATTGTAGCCCCCATCCTGGAGAGAAGAAGAATACCTGCTTCCATATTCATCAACACCGAATTTGTAGACAATAAGGCACTTTTTTACAGATACAAAGTCAGTTTACTCATCGAAAAATTGATTACACAAAATGCCTCAAGGAAGGAGCTTTCCATGCACTTAGGCATGGATGAGAATGACGTTAAAGGTATGAAGGCCCGGTTACTTTCTTTGAATCACAGCGACCTGGCGGAGATTGATGCAATGGCTCGACTAATAAAATACGATTTTGAAGAATTTCTGGAGCCCCATCAACCTTATCTAACCAAAAATCAAATTAAAAACCTGATGAACAGGGGATTCAGCATTGGGTCCCACTCCTTGAATCATCCCTATTTCAAAGATATTGATCTCAGGAAAAAAAGCGACAGATATCAGAGAGCTTTCATTATCTCGAAAAGGAATTAAGAATAAAGGATTTCTATTTTTCCTATCCCTTTTCAGATGACGCTTTAGAAAGAGACTTCTTTAATTGGCTGCTGAATGTAGCCAATTGCAAGCTTTCATTTGGTATTTCCGGATAAAAACGCGATTTACAAAATACCACCTTCACAGAATTCCTTTAGAACAAGGTTCAACCAGTGATCAAGACATGGTAAAGGGTGAATATCTTTATTACATCGTTAAGGCTTTGTTTAACAAAAACAGAATTAATCGGCCATGATCAAAAAAATGATTAAAAGACTGCTTTCTGAGAAAAAACGAAAGATAGTGAGAGAGCAAGTACAAAGACTAACATCCCCCTTGTTCTATGGCCATCATTTTTATTGTAATTGCTGCGACAAGTCATTCAGGAAGTTCCTGACAAAGGGCTATGTCGCAAGGGTCAATGCCCATTGTCCATTTTGCGCATCCCTTGAACGGACGAGGGTTTTAGAGCTTTATATTCAAAAGGAGTTGAATTTATACGAGTCCGAAAATACTAAAATACGGCATTTTGCCGCTGAATACGGATTGTTCCGAAAACTTTCCAAAAATAAGAACATAACCTATATCGAGGCTGACCTTAATCCGGCCTATGCCCGAAATGTAATCGATATCACCAACATTCCCTTTCCCGGGCAATACTTTGATTACATCATTTGCTCCCACGTTCTAAGGCATGTACCGGATGAGACCCTGGCAGAGAAAGAACTGCACAGAGTATTAAAATCTGATGGTACAGCTCTCATATTAACCCTGCTAAGCGATAAGGACAAAACATTTGAGGACAACAGCATTCAATCTGTTGAGTCCAAAATAAAAAGCTACGGGGATCACGATTTATGTCGCCTGCATGGCAAAGACTTCGCCCAAAGATTGGAAAGCAACGGCTTCAAGGTGGAAGAAATCGATTATCGATTACAATTTTCAGAGGCTTTTCAAAAAAAGCATGCACTTGGAAACGGAGAAAGGGAAAAAATTTTCAAGTGCACCAAATAGATCCCTCTCCCCCATCTGCTTGACCTGTTTAGGAAGTATCACCACTTCTGACTTGATGCCTTTTGCGATTTTGCCTATATTTATAGCAACTACAGGCTAAATATAAAAAACCACTACCAAATATGGCATCCAATCAGGAAAATCAAAATAAGCAAAAATGGCACACCATGTCGGCCGAAGAAGTACTTGAATCCCTCAGTAGCGATATAGAAAAGGGCCTATCGGACAACGAAGTTCAGAAACGTACCGAAAAATACGGTCCCAACGAAATTCCAAAAGGGAAAAAACGCAGCTGGCTTTCACGGTTGTTGATGCAGTTTCACAATGTATTGATATATGTTTTGATGGGAGCTGCTGTAATTACGGCACTCATGGAGCACTGGATTGATACCTGGGTCATTGTAGCCGTGGTCATCATTAACGCGCTGATAGGATTTATTCAGGAAGGAAAGGCAGAGAAAGCGCTCGAGAGCATTCGAAAAATGCTCTCGCTGGAGACGGTAGTCATACGTGGTGGTGAAAAACAAACCATTGATGCAGACAAACTGGTGCCTGGCGATATCGTATTTCTGAAATCAGGCGATAAAGTCCCGGCAGATGTCAGACTGGTAAAATCCAAAGACTTTAGAGTAGAAGAGTCAGCACTCACCGGAGAATCCACTGCGGTGGAAAAAAACACCGATCCCGCTGATGAATCCGCCGTTCTGGGCGACCAGTTATCCATGGCCTTTTCGGGTACTGTGGTGGTTTATGGCAAGTCCACTGCTGTAGTTGTGAGGACAGGCGCTGAAACAGAGATTGGTCGCATCAACCAAATGATCTCCTCGGTTGAGGATAAAACGACGCCCCTTTTACGACAAATTGAAAAGTTTGGTAAGAAACTTTCCGTCGCTATTATGCTGCTTGCAGGGGCCTTTTTTGCCTTTGGGTATTTCGTCCGCGACTACGCACTATCAGAATTATTCCTGGCAGCCATAGGGATTATTGTGGCCTCCATACCGGAGGGACTTCCAGCCATCATGACCATTACCCTGGCAATTGGCGTACAACGTATGGCCCAAAGAAATGCCATCATTCGCAGATTACCTTCGGTGGAGACACTGGGTGCAGTCAATGTAATCTGTTCCGATAAAACGGGTACGCTTTCCCGCAACGAGATGACGGCTAAAACCATCATTACGGCAGACAAAACCTACAAAATAAGTGGCACAGGATACAATCCCGAGGGGAAATTTACCCAGGACGATTCAGACGTTAAACCGGAGGAGGATAAGGTACTTTTACAATTGCTCCGCGCTGCCAGAGTGTGTAACAATTCTGAAATCGGGAAGGACGAAAACGGGAATTGGAAACTAACCGGTGCGCCCACAGAGGGCGCCTTGCTTACCATGAGCTACAAGGCAGGATTGAAAGATTTTAAACCTGAAAGAATGGACACCATTCCTTTTGAGTCAGAACACAAGTACATGGCCTCGCTCAATAGAGTGGACGACGAAACAACCGTGTTCTTGTCAGGAGCCCCGGAAAAAATTCTGGAGTTGTGTGATAAACAATACACCGAAGCGGGTGATGAGCCTTTAGACGAAGGTTATTGGGAGGAGAAAATGCAGGAAGCGGCGGCGGACGGGCAACGCATGTTGGCTCTGGCTTTCAACATCACCGATAAAAACCGATCTGAAATAGAAAAGGAAGACCTGAAAAAGAAAAAAACGTTTCTTGGTCTGGTAGGAATCATTGACCCCCCAAGGAAGAAGCCATCAGGGCCATCGAAGAATGCCAGAGCGCCGGTGTTCAGGTAAAAATGATAACGGGCGATCATGCGGCTACCGCCAGAGCGATTGGTAAGCAAATAGGGATTGGTGATGGTGAAAAGTCCCTCGTCGGAAAAGATTTGGAGCAGATGAGCGACGAAGAACTTCGTCGACAGGTGCAGGAATACGATATATATGCCCGAACGAGTCCGGAACATAAATTAAGGCTCGTTAAAGCGCTTCAGGACAACGGATCCCTCTGTGCCATGACCGGCGATGGAGTCAATGATGCCCCGGCCTTGAAAAAGGCCGATATCGGCATCGCCATGGGGATTAAGGGAACTGAAGTATCCAAGGATGCCTCAGAAATGGTGTTGGCCGATGACAATTTTGCCACCATTGTTAAGGCCATTGAGGAAGGCCGAACCGTTTATGACAACATAAGAAAGGCGCTCTTCTTTATCATACCCACCAACGGAGCCGAAGCCCTCGTACTTATGTCGGCCATCTTATTGGGCATAGTAATGCCCATCACGCCAGCCCAAATCCTTTGGATAAACATGGTAACAGCAGTAACACTAGCTTTGGCGCTATCTTTTGAGCCCATGGAAAGCAATGTGATGGACCGTCCACCAAGGGATGCCGGTGAATCCATTCTTGGCCGGCTGTTTGTCTGGCGCATCACTTTCGTATCCTTTATTATTGGTGGCTTAACACTGGGTGTATTTAGTATGTTAAGAAGTAACGGACTGGCAGATGAAGCGGCGCGTACGGTGGCAGTTAACACCCTGGTTGCCGGACAACTCTTCTACCTGTTTAATTGTCGGAAAATAAAGCATCCTGCCATAGGCAAAGGTTTTTTCAATAATCCGTACGCTTTTATAGCGGTAGGGGCTTTGATTGTTTTGCAAATGGGCTTTGTTTATCTGCCCTTTATGAATACTTTTTTTGACACCCAGGCCATGGCTGTGGAATACTGGCTTTATCCTTTGGCAGCTGGTGCCATTGTTTTCTTGTTGGTAGAACTGGAGAAGTTCATCCTGAGAAAAATTAAGTCGGGATCCTAAATCATTCAAATGAATGAACAATGGAAGCGAAAAACCCTGACCAGAAACCATTGAGATAAATCCTGGTTTGGATAGAACACGGGTAACATATAGGTCAAGTAAAACAAAACCGTATATTTGCAAGAAAAAATGGTTGCTCTAATTTCCTATTTATTTCTGGCCCTATTTGTTTCCTTCATTTGTTCCATAATGGAGTCAGTTCTTCTTTCTACCCCACAATCTTATTTGATGGTAAAGCATGAAAGCGGCAATAGCTGGGCAAAACCGTTCATTAACCTGAAGACAAATATTGACAAGCCCTTATCAGCCATACTATCATTAAACACTGTGGCACACACAATTGGGGCTGCCGGAGTTGGCGCTCAAGCCGTTAAGGTTTTTGGTGAAGCCTATTTCGGCCTGGTATCGGCCATCCTTACCATTCTAATTCTGGTAATAACGGAAATAATTCCAAAAACGATGGGTGCCAGATACTGGAGAAAACTGACGGCCTTTTCCTATTACACCATTAAAATAATGATTGCCCTTACCTACCCGCTTGTGTTTTTGTCGGCCATAGTAACAAAAATGTTTTCAAAAAACGAAACAGAACAATCGACCAGCAGAGAGGAAATTGCTGCTTTGGCCAGCATTGGTGCAGAAGAGGGATTATTTACCGATAAAGAAAACAAAATCATCCAAAACATACTCAAGCTCAAAAATGTAAAGGTTACAGATATCATGACACCAAGAGTGGTGGTAGCTGTGGCCGATGAGAATGTATTCTTAAGAGATTTTTTAAACGACAAGGAATACCTTAAATTTTCAAGAATCCCTGTTTATTCAGGCAATGATGAGAACATAACCGGTTACGTTTTTAGACAAACCGTCTTCGAGAATTTGGCCGAAGAAAAACACCGATTGCGATTAAAAGATATCAAGCGTGAAATGTTGGTGGTTCCCGACTCTGTCACTTTATTTTTATTGTGGGAAAAGCTTCTGGATAAAAAAGAGCATATTGCCCTTATTGTAGATGAATATGGAGGTGTAGACGGAATTGTCACCATGGAAGACGTCATCGAAACACTTTTAGGTTTGGAGATTGTAGATGAAAAAGACACCATCACCGACATGCAAAAATTCGCCCGTGAGCGCTGGAAAACCAGACAGGCCAAATACAATCTGATTGATAAATTAAGTGAGAAAAACGATCAGGAGACCATCTAAAAGCTCCTTAAATTCTACTTTTCACCAAAAAAAAGACCTTTTCGGAGTATCCGAAAAGGTCTTTTTTTTTCTAAGCCCTCAAACTATAGAGAATTGATTTCTTTCACCAATTCCTCACGTGTTTTACCGGTCTTTTCCTGAAGTCTTCCAAGAAGTTCATCTGACTGGCCCTCGGCAAACATTAAATCATCGTCGGTCAAATCAGCATACTTTTGCTTGAGTTGACCCTTAATCTGATTCCAGTTTCCTTTTATTTCTAACTTATCCATAATACTTCCTTTTAAATTAATTAATTAATAAATTAAGTTTATACAAATGATGCCGTTCAGCATAATCACGCTATTTATAGGCCAATAATTATACCGAAAAAATGTCGGGATTTTTATTATTGAACATTTTGACACGCTGATTAAAACTCACACCTTTGACTATCAATACAAAACACAATTTTCAACATCAAATGAACAAAAACAGGAAAAGCGATGGATAGAGTAAACACTACGCAACTGCCTCAAAAAGTCGTCACATGTAGAAAGTTTTCCACATCTACTGTAGCTTAAAATTCAACCTTTGCGTCTCCCAACCAACAAGAAGGACAAAAAAACAGTCCCACCTGAATTCCATTGTCAAATATTCTTTTTTGATAAGAGCTTAATGAATTGGATGACCACCACTGGAAGCAGGCTGGTTACAGCGATAAGTCCCCATGCACGCAGCTCCAGTTTTTCAAATGACAACACCTCTGCAATATCCGGGATAGAATAGGCCGCAAACAGTGTAACGAAACAAAGAGCCAGGGCCATCCAGACATATTTGTTTCTGGTAACCTGATTCATAAAAACCTTCTCTGTGGCATCCCGCATATTAAACACATGTAACAATTGAGCAATGGCCAGACTAAAAAAGGCAATATTGTTGGTTACTTCGTCGGATTCTCCCCAGACGAAATGCGCATAGTAGTACCCTCCCGCTATGCTGATCATTAAAATAACTGCGTACAATCCTATTTGAATCCAACTCTTTTTATTCAGAATGGGTTCATCCGGATTTTTGGGCGGTTTGAGCATAATCTCCTTATCGCCCACTCCGATACCCAGAGCCAGTGCTGGAAATACATCAGACAGCAAATTGAGAAACAGCAGCTGTAAGGGCAACAACGGTAGCGTAAAAAGAGTAAAAGCTATCAGGGCAATGATCAATATTTCACTTAAATGGTAAGATAACTGATAGATAATAAATTTTCGGATGTTTCCAAAAATAATTCGTCCGTGTTCAATGGCCCCGACAATTGAGCCGAACGCATCATCTTTAAGCACCATATCGGATACCTCCTGGGCAATTTGCGTTCCTCTTTTACCCATGGCAATGCCAATGTTCGCTTTCTTAAGCGCAGGTGAATCATTGACGCCATCACCGGTCATGGCTGCAATTTCGCCCTTTCTCTGAAAATGCTCAATCAAACTCAATTTCTGGGACGGACTTACCCTGGAAAAAATAGAGGTATGAATGAGTTTCTCATCATCGTCACTATCCAGTGCTTGCTGCAATTCATCGCCAGAAAGTGTCGTGTTTTGATGGGCTTCCGAACCATCAAACAATTCAATCTCCTCCCCTACATTCCTGGCAGTTCCGGGATGGTCACCAGTCACCATGACCACTTTAATCCCGGCTTTTTTACAGATGGCAATGGCATCGGATACTTCCTTTCGCGGCGGATCAATAAATCCAACCAATCCCACAAAAATTAAGTCCTGCAAAAACTCCTCCTCCTCATTGTCAGCTGGCAACTCCTCTCTTTCCTTATAACCACATGCCAATACACGCAGGCCTTCTCCGGCCATATCATCGTTCTTCTTCATCCACGTCTCTTTCTCTTCATCGTCAAAATCCTTGACTTCTCCATCGATAAGAATTTTAGAAGATCGTTTCAATATGGCTTGCGCAGCACCTTTACCAGCAACATAGAATCCCTGATCAATGGCATATACCGCTCCCATAACCATGTCATCCGAATCAAAAGGGTCGTGGCGCTTTCTTTCCAATTGTTGAAATTCCTGATACCAATCACTGTTCACGTTTTTGACGTATTGGAGCAAGGCTATTTCCAGAGGATCGCCATCGTCCTTATCTTGTACCTCCCCCTTCTCTTTCTTCCCCTTGTCTTCCTCACCTTCATTTTCACTTTCGCCTAAGGTGGCATCATTGGCCAAAACAAAAATTTTCATAAAGTGCCGAAAATTACTCCCGTCGGAATAATCTGCATCATCATCCTCAGAAGTGGCTGAATCCTTCTTGTTGATTTCAACCTCTATTCTTTGATCGTTGGGAAACAAAAGAGATTTAACACTCAGCTTATTTCGGGTAAGCGTGCCTGTTTTATCGGTAAAAATCACCGTTGTTTCACCCAAGGTTTCTACCGCTTCCAACTTTTTTACAACAACATTTTTTCTGGCCAGCTTTATCATTCCTCTGGCAAGCGCGATACTGGCAACAATGGGAAGACCTTCCGGAATGGCGGCAATCGTCCAGGCAATAGAGGTTTGAATCAGTTGGTAGATATCTCTTCCGGCCAGAAGTCCAAAAAGCGTAAAGGCAACAGCCAGACCGAGCGTGACCCATATCAGATTATTTACAAGCCGGTTGAGTTTCCTGTTTAAGGGAATTTGGTCCTTCTCCTCTCCCCCTACCAAATCCGAGATACTTCCAAGTTCCGTATCCATTCCTGTTCCATATACAATGGCTTTTCCAAAGCCATTGGTGATAGCCGTTCCCTTGTACAAGATATTGGTCCGGTCACCTAAACTTTTTTCCTCATCCAGCGCATCCGTTGTTTTGTTAACAGGAATAGACTCGCCGGTAAGCGGCGATTCATCCACAGCCAATTCGGTCGAATGAAAAACTCTGGCGTCGGCAGGAATTAAATCACCGGAATCCAAAATAAGGATATCACCCGGGACTATTTCCTCTGCATCTACATCCTTCTCTTCCCCATTGCGCAACAACCGGCTCCTCACCTTATCCATTTGTTTAAGAGCATCCATCGACTTTTCAGCCTTGTATTCCATCCAAAACCCTATAAGGGTATTGATTAAAAGTACAATAACAATGGCAATCCCCTCGGCAATGTTGTCGAAAACAAAGGCGAGTACCGAAGCACCAGCCAACAAATAAATAACCGGATTTAAAATCTGAGATAGGAGAATTTGCCAAACTCCTCTTTTGTTATGCTCTTTAAGTTTGTTTCGGCCGAACTTATCGAGGCGGTCTTTGGCCTCCTCCTCCGAAAGACCTTGTTCCCTATTCGTTGCTAAACGCTCTGATAATTCCTCAAAAGAAATCAGGTAGGCATTCTTTATGATATCCGAGTCGGGGGCGGAAGTATTCATGGAGTTGTCGCTTCTTTCCATCTATTTATGGTTTTTGAATCATTATTGTTTTCAAGCCAACTTTCATGCGCTGGTACTACATTTTAAACCCTGCACCATACCTCAAACGGATTTCTTTGAGTTTCCAAATAAATATCCAACAGGTCTTAGCTCAGCTGTATGATTAGAAATAATACCAATCATGGCAAAAATGGGGACAAAAAGAATCATACCGGCCAGTCCCCAAATCGCACTCCCCAATACAATCGCAATGATGACTATAAGGGGATTCATTTTTACTTCGTGACCTATGATTAGCGGCTCCAATACATAGCTTTCAATCAATTGCTCAATTACAATGATGACGGAAAACAATAGGGCCATTTGCACATTATCCAAATAAATGAAAGAGAAAAGAATGGGAATCACACCACTGATAAATGGTCCCAAGTAAGGAATAATGGTCACCAGCGCACCAAAAATAGTCAGCATGAGTGCATAGGGAATATCAAAAATTAAAAACGTAATATAGTACATGACCGCCAAAATGCTCATAACCTTGATCCTTCCCCACAAGTAGTGGTAAACAACATGACTGATTCCCTTCAGCACCTCTTTAGCCTCCTCTTTGTTTTTCTTCTTTACATACATCAATATGGATTCAAAAATTTTATTTCTGTAATACAAGAGCAGGAAAACATAGACCAGAACCAGAAAGAAACCGGCCGTAGTATTAAGCGTGTTCTCCAGGAAACTGGTCAGCCCCGATTCCAGAGAACTTACAAAACCCTCCGACCTGCTGTGCCAGATATTCATTTGTTCCTCAAGAGAGAGACTGGTGGTCTCCGTGATTTTATTCTGCAGACTTTTAATCAAGGTCTGAACCTCATCATTAATGGCGGAAAGATCTGAAACAAAAAGTCGGATCTGGTGCACAAAAACAAACAGCAACGCCCCCACCACTACCAAAACCACCAAGGTTCCCAAAAAAGAAGAAATCACCCGTTTGTCCCATAACCTTTCTATCAAATTTGAAAGAGGGGTCAACAGCGTAGCGAAGAAAATACCAAAGACAAATGGAATCAAAAAATTGGACCCAAAATACAGAAGGGCCGCAACAATGACTATAAAGAAAAGAATCTGGTTTATATTTTTAAGGTTTTTCATACCTGAATGGGGCCAATTCTTGTGCCATGCAATCACTCTTAGTATCCGGGATGAGGCCACCAACACTTCAAATCACTTACAATGCATAGCTGCCTGCAAGCCATCTTAACTTTCCAATTCCTTAATTCAGGAACTGTCCCGTCTCCTTTTTGTGGAATAAATTACACAACCCGTTTTTTTCCTGTGGAGAAATGCAATCGGCCAAACTGTTGAAAAAAATCGCACCCCGTCCGGGTATCCTGGGGAATTAGCTGCCCACCATCCCCTCCTTAGGGGGTATTTCCCCGTCTATCCGCGATTGGCATGAATTTAGAATATAATGCCAGACAGGTAAGAATATATCTAACAAATAAAAAAATAAAGTTATGAGCAAACATCATGCACACGCCAAGTGGCAAGGAAACCTACCAGAAGGCAAAGGAGAATACTTACTAAAGACCAGCGGATTAAAAGGAAAACTTTCATTTTCTTCGCGCTTTGAAGACAACAAAGAGGCATCCAGTCCTGAAGAGCTCATAGCAGCCGCCCACGCCAGTTGTTTCTCCATGGCTCTGTCCCATGGTTTATCACAAGAAGGATTTGAACCTGATAAAATTGAAACAGACGCTGAAGTTACTCTGGTAAAAGCAGGAGATTCCTTTGAAATATCAGAAATCACCTTAAAAACCACCGGCAAGGTGCCTGGCGTTAAGGCAGAAAAATTTCAGGAGATAGCCAATGATGCCAAGGAAAATTGCCCTGTTTCAAAAGCCTTAAAGGCGGTAAAAATTAAGCTGGAAGCCAAACTGTTATAGTTACCAGGCGGGTGATTATTGGGGGACTGTAGCTGTTTTTGACGATCAGTCGCAAATAGTTACGGTCCTTGATTTTTTTAATTTATAAAGCATCCGAAAATTGCTTCGACAATTTAGGATGGTTGCAGATAAGCCCCCGACAAGCCTTTCACTCACAACTAGAAAATGGATAAACCACTCATCCTATGGATAAGAAGAAATTTTACGAAATTGAGAACCTGGAATGGCTCGATTCACTCGAATACATTATTCAAAATGAGGACAGTGAACGTGTCCGGGAGTTGTTGTCACTACTCCAGGCCAAAGCGCAGGAGCATGGCATCCATTCTGCTATTGCAGGTCACACCCCCGACATCAATTCCATACCAGTAGCAGACGAGATCCCCTTTGCCGGTAACATGGAAATAGAACAAAGGCTCAAAAGTCTGGTCCGCTGGAATGCCATGGCCATGGTCGTCCGGGCCAACTTGGAATCGGAAGGCATTGGGGGACACATTTCAACTTATGCCTCAGCAACCACGCTGTTTGAGGTGGGCTTCAATCACTTTTTTAAAGGAGAAAGCAATGGACAGGAAGCCGATATTATCTATTTCCAAGGTCATGCCGCACCCGGTATCTATGCCCGCTCCTTTCTTGAAGGTCGCATCACCGAAGAGGCCCTTAAAAACTTCAGACAGGAATTACGGGAAGGAGGCGGATTATCTTCCTATCCCCATCCAAGGTTGATGCCGGGATACTGGCAATTTCCAACGGTATCCATGGGACTGGCACCCATGCTGGCCATTTACCAGGCCCGCTTTAACAAGTACATGGAAGACCGCGGCTTAAAAAAGGAAAGCCATCAGAAAATATGGGCCTTTTTGGGTGACGGAGAAATGGATGAGCCCGAATCGATGGGAGCGCTGACAGTAGCGAGTCGGGAAGAACTCGACAACCTCATTTTTGTAGTCAACTGTAACCTCCAACGATTGGATGGTCCGGTAAGGGGCAACGGAAAAATTATTCAGGAATTGGAATCGGCCTTTCGTGGCGCAGGATGGAATGTCATCAAAGTCATTTGGGGAAAAGAATGGGACCCGCTGCTCAAAAAAGACCAATCGGGAGAACTGGTCAAGGCCATGAATGAAACGCCCGACGGGCAGTTTCAGAAATATGTGGTATCATCGGGCGATTACATCCGCAAAGATTTCTTTGGCAAAAGTAAAAAACTGCTCAAGCTTGTTCAGAACTATTCCGACGAGCAATTGCAAAACCTCAAAAGAGGCGGCCACGATCCCGTCAAGGTTTTCAATGCCTATAAAGCGGCTCTGGAAAGCAAAGGAAAACCAACCGTCATACTGGCGCAGACCATCAAAGGGTACGGACTGGGAGAAGCCGGTGAAGGCAGAAACATCACCCACCAACAAAAAAAACTCAACGAGGAAGAACTCCTGGATTTCAGAAACCGGTTTCACATTCCCCTGTCCGATAAAAAAGCCAAATCAGCGCCCTTTTATAAACCATCTGAGGACAGTGAAGAAATCAGGTACCTTAAAAAGCGGCGCGACGAACTAGGTGGCTTTTTGCCCATGCGCAACGAAGATGCCGAAGCATTGAAAGCGCCCGACAATAAAATTTACAAGGAATTACTCGAAGGGTCGGGCGACCGGGAATATGCCACCACCATGGCCATGGTGCAATTGATGAGCAAGTTGCTGGCCGACAAAAACATAGGCAAACACATTGTGCCCATTGTGCCGGATGAGTCACGAACCTTTGGGATGGATGCCCTTTTCCGGCAGGTGGGCATATACGCGCATACCGGTCAAAATTACGAGCCGGTCGACAGAGATAGTCTGCTCTATTACAAAGAAGCCAAAGACGGGGCCATTCTGGAAGAAGGCATTTCAGAAGCAGGTTGTATGTCGTCCTTTATTGCCGCAGGAACAGCCTATTCGGTGCTTAAAACCAACATGGTGCCCATCTACATCTTCTATTCCATGTTTGGCTTTCAGCGGGTGGGCGATTTCATATGGGCCGCAGCCGATGCCCGTGCACGCGGTTCCTGATCGGCGGAACTGCCGGCAGAACCACCCTTGCGGGTGAAGGCTTACAACACCAGGATGGCCATAGCCATCTGGCCGCCTTATCCATCCCAAGTCTGAGAGCTTATGATCCTGCCTTTGCCTATGAGTTGGCGGTCATCATGAAGGAAGGCATCCGCCGGATGTTTATTGAGCAGGAAGACCTGATGTACTACTTGACCGTATTGAATGAAAAATACACCATGCCCCAAATGCCCGAGAACGCTGAAGAAGGCATTCTCAAAGGCCTATATAAATTCCGCAAAACACGTAAACGTAAAGGCCCTAAAGTCCATTTACTAGGCAGCGGAGCCATCCTGAACGAAGCCTTGCATGCCGCTGACATCCTCGAAAAAAAATACGGTGTGCGGGCAGATGTCTGGAGCGTTACCAGCTACAAAGCCTTGTATGACGATGCCCGGGAAATTGAAAGGTGGAACCGCTTGAATGCGGAAGAAAAACCCAGACAAACATACATCCAGGAATGTTTTGAAGGCGATGAGGAATTGTGCATTGCCGCGCACGACTACGTCAAAGCCATTCCCATGACGGTGTGTCGCTGGTTTCCGGGAATACTGACGGTATTGGGAACGGATGGATTTGGTCGGAGCGATAACCGCAGGGCCTTACGCGATTATTTTGAGGTGGACGACCGGCACATCGCCTATGCCGCATTACACAGCTTATTTATTCATAAAAAGCTGAAAAAGGAAGTCCTTGCTCAGGCTGCCAGGCAATTAAAAATAAACAGCGAAAAGAGCAACCCAAGTAACCATTAAAAGCACTTGCGACATGATAAAGGAAATAAAATTACCCGAAATAGCAGACAACGTTGACTCTGCAGTTGTTTTAAACATCCACGTTTCTAAGGGAGATAAAATAAAAAAGGAGGATACCATTGCTGAGATGGAAAGCGACAAGGCCGCTTTTGATCTGCCTTCTGATGTGGCCGGTGAAGTTATGGAAATTAAAGTGAGCGAGGGAGACGAAGTCAAGGTGGGTCAGGTGGTGATCACTGTTGAAACAGAAGGAGGGGAAGACGAGGAAAGTCAGGACGAAAAGGATCAGGATCAGGAAAAAGATAAACCAAAAGCCAAAAAGAAAAGCGACCAGCAGGAGGAAGAAGAGCAGGAGGAGGAAGTCGCTGATGAAAAGGAGGAGGAGGAAGATCAAGAGAAAGAGAAAAAAGGTGAAGAGGTAGTTGGTGATGAGCAGGAAGAGGATGAACAAGACGATGCGCCCAAAAAGAAAAGTGCTGAAAAGAATAAGAAAAAGACCAGTAATAAGAAGGCCAGTGAAGAGGAAGGACAAACATTAACTGAGGAAGAGGAAGCGGAAGGTAAAGAGGCAGAAGAGGAGGAAGAAGTAGAGGCGGAAGATGATTCAGGTTCAACAGATCTGGATGATGATAAGGAGGTCACCAAAAGTGAGAATGTCGATGATGATGAATCGGATGCCAGAAAAGAAGCACAGGAACCAAAGCATGCTGAAGATACACCACAGAAAAAGGAAGTGGCCGCTGCCCCTTCCATCAGGCGCTTGGCACGTGAGCTCGGCATCGATATTTACAAAGTAGAAGGAACCGGTCCACACGATCGCATATCGGCCGAAGATGTCAAGTCCTATTCCAAAATGATTGCCCAAAAATCCAAAGATCCCTTATCCGCTCAGGCGGATGAGGCATTGCCCAACTTCAGCCAATATGGTAGTATTGAGCGCCAACCGCTTAACAGTATCCGCAAGCGGATAGCGAAGAATGTGCAGGCTTCCTGGCAAACCATTCCCCACGTATTTCAGTTTGATAAGGCAGATATCAGCCAGCTTGAAACCTTTCTCGATAAGTATGGCAAGGAGGGGGAAAAGGAAGGCGTCAAGCTGACCATCACCGCCATCCTGCTCAAAATTCTGGCGCAGGCACTCAAACGTTTTCCGAATTTTAACGCCAGTCTGGACATGAAAAATGAGGAGATCATCCTTAAAAAGTACTTTAATATTGGAGTAGCAGTGGATACCGACAGGGGGCTACTGGTGCCGGTGATAAAAGACGTGGATAAAAAATCCATACTGGAGTTATCCCAGGAATTGGGAGAAATGGCAGAACGAACCAGGAACAAAAAAATTAAACCCGATGAGCTGCAGGGAGGTAACATAGCCCTCTCCAATTTGGGAGGAATCGGCGGCACCAATTTTACCCCCATCGTATACAGTCCCAATGTTGCCATTCTGGGTGTTTCACAAGCACGTACCGAACCGGTATACATAGATGGAGCATTCCAACCCAGACAAATTTTGCCCTTATCCCTGTCCTACGACCACCGCGCCATTGATGGGGCTGAAGGTGCCCGTTTCTTAAGGTGGTTTTGTGAGGCTCTGGAGAACCCCTTACTGACATTATTATAAGGAGACCAACTATGACAGATAAAAAGAAAAAAACGCAATTAGCCATTATTGGTGCCGGCCCCGGAGGCTATGCAGCCGCATTTCATGCAGCCGATCTTGGCTTAAAAGTCACCTTAATAGACCCCAGAGAAAACCCGGGTGGGATTTGTTTATACGAAGGGTGTATCCCTACCAAAGCCTTGCTGCATTTTGCCGATGTTAAGGAAGAGTCCGAGAAGGCCAAAGAATTTGGGCTTCACTTTGACAATGCTTCTGTGGATATCAACCAACTCTCCAAATGGAAGGATCAAGTGGTGGGGAAACTGACCAAAGGACTGGGACAGTTGACAAAGGCACGCAAAATAAACTATGTGAGAGCCGTTGCCACCATTACCGACAGCCATACACTGGAACTCACCGATGCTGATAAAAACAAATCCAGTCTGACTTTCGACAAGGCCATCATTGCCACCGGGTCGCATGCCAATGAATTGCCTGAGGCCAAATTCGATCACAAAAAAATACTCGATGCCGGATCCGCCTTACAACTCAAAGAGGCCCCAAAACAGATGCTGGTAGTTGGTGCAGGATACATTGGTTTGGAAATGAGTGTTATTTATCAGGCTCTGGGCACCAAAATCACCATTGTAGAAGCCTCATCCGGCATATTACCCGGCATGTCCCGCGACCTGGCCAAAGTATTTCAAAAAGAAAGACAGACCTTATTGAAAAACGCCCATTTCAACACAAAAGTGGTTGAAGTCGGCAAGAAAGGCAAACGCCTCAAGGCCACCTATAAAAACAAAGAAGGCCAAAAAACCAGTAAAAACTTTGATAAAATACTGGTAGCAGTTGGCCAAACTCCCAACACGCAAAATCTGGGACTGGAAGCTGCAGGTATTGAATTGGGGCAGAAAGGCTTCATTCAGGTCAATGAATTCCGCCAAACCAACAGGGATCACATTTATGCTGTGGGCGACGTCACCGGTGCACCCTTGTTGGCCCATAAAGCCACCCATGAAGGCAGGGTCGCCGCGGAGCATGTGGCCGGACTAAAGACGGCCTATGAGCCCAAGGCCATTCCGGCTGTGGTGTATACGGGACTGGCATGGGTCGGACTGACAGAGGCCAAGGCCAAAGAGGAGAAACGCGAAGTTAAAATAGTGACTTTTCCCTGGAATGCTTCGGGCCGGGCCGCCACCCAAGGCATCAAACAGGGCCTGACCAAACTCATCATTGACCCGGAAAACGACCGCCTGCTCGGTGCTGAATTTGCCGGCAAAAGAGCGGGCACCCTGGTGGCCGAAGCCACCCTGGCCATAGAAATGGGGGCTACTGCCAAAGACCTGGAACTGACCATTCACCCCCACCCTACTTTTTCTGAAACGATTATGGAAGCCGCTGAACTGTATTACGGACCTGCCACCCACAGTATGAAGTCAGGGGCATAAAAACGCTTCAAGCGTGTGTTTTTTAATACCGTTAACCAAAATCAAGCCATTGCTTAATAATGGCGGCTCTTTTGCCATTGCGAAAGGTCATTTGATTTGTTCATTCCAAAAACATTCATCGATGAAAGCGCATCACAAAAAAGACAAAGCTGAGGACAACAGGCATCATGACGCAGATGCGCACAAAAAGGACCAAGAGAAGGCGCACAGTCAGGAACACGACCATGACCACGACCATGAAAATCATCACAGCCACATGGTGCAGGATTTCAAGCAGCGGTTTTTTATATCCCTGTTCATCACCCTACCTGTTTTGTTGCTCAGCAGTACCATACAAGGTTGGTTTGGGTATGAGTTGGATTTCACTGGTCGAAACTATGTGGTATTGGCACTGGCAACTGGCCTGTTTTTCTACGGTGGATGGCCCTTTTTAAAAGGTTTCACCAAAGAGATCGGGAAAAAGCAACCCGGGATGATGACCCTCATTGCGATGGCCATCACCGTAACCTTTCTCTATAGTTCAGCCATCGTATTTGGTTTATCCGGCCAACCGTTTTTCTGGGAGTTGGCCACTCTGATTGTGGTCATGCTGGCTGGCCATTGGCTGGAAATGAAATCGGTCATGCGCGCCTCAGGCGCCCTGGATAAACTGATGGCACTCATTCCTGACAACGCCCACCGCATCAATGATTCAGGCACAGAAGATATTAAAACCGACCAGATTCAAGAGGGGGACCAATTGCTGATAAAGCCCGGCGAAAAAATTCCAGCGGACGGGATTATCTACGAAGGAACATCCTCGGTGGACGAATCCGTTATAACTGGAGAATCAAAACCCGTTGAAAAGGCAACAGACGATGAAGTGGTGGCCGGGTCGGTGAATGGAAGCAGTTCCTTAAAAATAAAAGTCAAAAACACCCAGGAAAATTCCTATCTGTCGAAAGTGGTAGATATGGTGCAAAAAGCAAGTAAAGAAAAATCAAAAACACAGCATCTGGGCGACCGGGCTGCCTTTTGGCTGACCATCATTGCCATTACCACAGGTTTTATCACCCTAACGGTATGGCTCCTGGTAGGCCGGGAATTCAATTTTGCCCTCACACGCATGGTGACCGTCATGGTCATTGCCTGTCCGCATGCTCTGGGATTGGCCATTCCATTGGTCGTTGCGATATCAACGTCCGCCTCAGCCAATAACGGACTATTGATACGCAATCGCACCAGCTTCGAAAATTCCCGTAAAATCAATGCCGTCGTCTTTGATAAAACAGGGACCCTTACTCTGGGCAAATATGGCGTATCCCGTTATGACAACCTCCATTCTAAAAATGACAAAAAGGATATACTCCAGTGGGCCTCAGCTCTGGAAAAAGAATCCGAGCACCCCATTGCACAGGGAATTGTAGCGAAAGCCAACGATGAGGGAATAGAGATTCCCGACGCCAAAAACGTAGAAAATTTAACCGGTGAAGGAATTAAAGGCACCGTAAATGGAAAAGACATCAAGATTGTTAGTCCGGCCTACCTCGAAAAAAACAACATCAAAGTGGACCAACTTGAAAAACCCGATGAGACGGAAACCCTTGTTTACCTATTGGTGGATGACGAGGCTACCGGATTTATCGCACTTAGCGATACGCTGCGTGAATCAGCCAAAGAGGCCGTAGATAAATTGAAAGAAATGGAGATTCAATGCTACATCCTGACCGGCGACAATGAAACCGTTACCAAAAGCATCGCTTCAAAGCTGAATCTGGATGGCTATTTTGCCAATGTCATGCCCGACAAAAAGCAGGATAAAATCAAAGAATTGCAAAACAAAGGATTGTTTGTTGCCATGGTTGGCGATGGCATCAATGATGCCCCGGCTCTGGCACAAGCCAACGTGGGCATAGCCATTGGTTCCGGAACCGATGTAGCGGCAGAAACCGCAGACATTATTCTGGTTGACAGCGATCCGGCGGATGTCGTAAAACTGATCAATTTCGGAAAAGCCACCTACAAAAAGATGATCCAAAACCTTATTTACGCCACAGCTTATAACGTAGTGGCCTTGCCTTTGGGTGCCGGTGTCCTTTTCTGGGCAGGCATCATGATCAACCCGGCTGTCGGCGCCATACTCATGAGCCTTAGCACAGTGGCCGTTGCCATAAACGCACAACTTTTGAGAAAAAAGCTGACGCCATAAAAGGCTTCGTGATTGTGGACAAGACCATCCTTGGTTTCTTAATAACGGAAAACAACAGCGCCATGTAGAAGCTTTTCCCCACTGTGTTGCATAAACGGGTCAGCAAACTCAGACCCTTTGAAAAGAAAAACACAAACGGGAGAAAGCCCTTGGGGCCTTTACATGAGAAATCACCCAATGCGGCCAGAAGCGGAGGCCTTCAAAAGGCAGGGTCTAATTTTAAGAAAAAAACGATAAGCAGCTGGATTTTATGGCACGATTTTCACGCCATAAAGACTGAAATTGTTTCATTTAAAAAAGGAGATATTACTTATGAGAATGGTAAAAGTAATCGAAGTAATTGCTTCATCGGACAAAGGTTTTACAGAAGCTGCACAAAACGCAGTGAGCGAAGCAGCAAAGACTGTAAAAAACATCAAATCGATTTACATTGAGCACATGAATGCCAATGTGGAGAACAACAAAATTGTTTCCTATGCAGTCAATGCAAAAATCTCTTTTGAGATTGAAAGTTAAGGCATTCATACCTTAAAGGGGTTGTCCGAAGCGGGCAACCTCTTTCTCTATTGCTTTATATCAAAACGCTTGATCTTGTTATAGAGGGTTTTCCTGTCAATATTCAGAATTTTAGCCGCCAACGATTTGTTGTAATTGGCCTCCTTCAGCGCCTGTTCAACCACATTCATCTCGGCCACCTCGGCCGCATTTTTCAAGCTAAGCGAGTTATCTGGAGAGGTGTCATCTTCAACTTCCGCTATTTGATCTGATTTAAATTCTTGTGGCAGACAACCAATCGTTATATAATCGGTCTGCGCAACCAGCACACTTCGCTTCACCACATTGCGCATCTCGCGCAAATTCCCATGCCAGGGATACGCTTTAAAAGCATTTAAAACCTGATGATCAAAATCCTTCACATTTTTATTCAGATTTTGATTAGCCTCGGCCAAAAAGTGGCGGGCAAAAGTAATCACATCATCCCCTCGTTCACGAATGGGCGGCAATTCTATTTTAAATTCATTGATTCGATGATAAAGATCCTCACGAAAATTCCTTTCTTCCAGCGCCTTTAACATGTCGCTATTCGTAGCGGATATAATGCGCACATCCACCTTTATTTCTTTAGAGTCGCCCACTCGTGAAATAACCTTTTGCTGAATGGCCCGCAATAGTTTCACCTGCGTTTCATAATTAAGATTTCCAATCTCATCCAGAAAAACAGTTCCCCCATTGGCCTGTTCAAAAAAGCCTGACTTGTCGGCAATAGCCCCCGTAAAGGCCCCTTTTACATGCCCAAACATCTCACTTGATGCCAGTTCCCGGGGAATGGCACCGCAATCAATGGCCATAAACCTTTTATTCTTACGGGTACTGTTTTTATGTATTAAACGGGCAATGTATTCTTTTCCCGACCCGGTTTCACCCTGAATCAGGACGGACATGTCGGTCGGCGCCACTAACTTCGACTGCTCAATAACCTCCAGCATCTTATGGCTGTCACCGGCAATAAACTCGTCATCTGTCTGATCAGCCTGCCCCTGTCTTTTCACCACCGCCCGGCTAACCATATCACTGATTTCTTCAGGAAGAATTGGTTTGGTCACATATTCAAAGGCGCCCATTTGAATACTCTTAACAGCGGCCCTGATCTCACCGTAGGCGGTCATCATAATGGTTACGGATTCAGGACTTAGCTGACGGATACGTTGCAATAAATCAAGCCCCTCAAAATCCGGCAGTCGGATATCGCAGAGCACCACATCTATCTTCTCGCTAAGCAATAATTTCAGTGCCGATTGTCCTTTATAGGAAGTGAATATCTTATAACCTTCACGTTTAAAATAACTCTCGAGCAAAGTAACAATGTAGGGATCATCATCTATAATAAGAATCGATGCTTTCATTTATAAAAATTTGTTTAATTAATTTGGTCAGATAGGCTGCCTCTGCTTTTCAGAGAAACAAGCTGGCGGTCATCCTCCTTTGCTATATACTTAATAACCTAAATATAAGCATAAAAAAATTCCGGCGAAAATCTATTTTATGGCCTCCATGCTTTCTTTGACAGAGGCGATGCACTTGGCTATTTCACCAATGGCCTTTTCGACCAATTGAGGATCCTTTTTAAAAGATTCCTTTCTCAGATACCTCCTCTCGATGCTTTTTAAAAGTTTATTGGTGTTATGAAAACCCAACTGTTCCATAGATGGAAGAAGCCGGTGAGCCGATTCGCCAATGGAAGGATAATCATTTCTTTCAAAATCAAATTTAATTTGACGCAACAAATTGGAGCTATTGTCCATAAAGGTCGTCAACATCAATAGGGTAAAATCCTTATCGCCCTTCGTAAATTTCAAAAGCCCCTCCAAATCTTCTCCTTCCGTCGCAGAACTGCCTGCTTCGTCATAAAAGTCATGATTCCCGTCATCTTTGGTGCCACTGGCATGCAAGGCAATCTTCTGATAGAGATTTTCTTCCGTAAAAGGCTTAAGAATAAAATCATCCATGCCCGATTGAATGTATTTTTTTATATGCCTTTGCAATGCGTTGGCGGTCATAGCAATTATTGTTGCTGGCTGCCTGCACTTCGAATGTCCCTCCATTTCTCTTAATTGTTTGGCCACCTCAATGCCATTCAATTCAGGCATATTAATGTCGAGCAACACTATTTGAAAATTTCCGGGTTTGTATCGCCTGATCGCTTCTTGTCCCGTCTTGGCAAAAACAACCTTGGCCTTATACTTTTTGAGAATAATTTCCCCCAGCATTCGATTAATGGGGTCATCATCAACAAAAAGAATATTGAGGTTTTTGAAAAAATCTTTATGGACCTTGGAACTTAAACTCCGATGCTCCATATAGGGTTTTTGGGATTTTTCAAACGAAAGGGTAAACGAGAAGGTCGAACCCTTTTTCAAGGTACTTGAGACACTAATCTCGCCTCCCAGGGATCGGACCAACTCTTTGCAAATGGTCAACCCCAGCCCAGACCCGAAATAACTCCTGCTTAATGAGTTATCAATCTGATGAAAGGGTTCAAAGATAAACTTCAACTCCTTCCGGGAAATACCAATGCCCGAGTCGGAAACATCAAAACGAATGGTACGTCTCTTGGCCGTATTATGGATGGTTGAGCAAGACAGCACTATTCTCCCTTGGTGTGTAAACTTGATGGAATTACTCATCAGGTTTATCAGGATTTGTCGCAATTTTGCCACATCACCCAATAGGACCTCATCTTCAGGAATATCCGATTGCCTTTTAAAGGCCAGATCCTTTTTTAAAATCCGGTGTCCCAGGATATCATGAACCGTTTTCAGTACAATACCAACCTTAAAAGGCTCAGGTTCCACCTGAATCTGACCGGACTCCACCTTTGAAAGGACAAGAATATCTTCAACTATTGACAATAGATGTTGGGATGAATTATTTACAATATCCAAATAATCAGACTGTTTATTGGTCAGCCGGGTTCTTTTGAGCTGGTCGGAAAAACCAATAATGGCGTTCAGAGGCGTTCTAATCTCATGGGACATCTTGGCCACAAAATCACTCTTGGCCTCATTGGCATCTTCCGCCTCCTCTTTTGAGAGCATCAGTTTCTTTTCCACCAACTTGGTTTCAGTAATGTTTTGCACCACCACCACACACAAAAATTGTCCATTCTCATCCATAAGCGGATCCAGGGTAATGGTAAAAAAATCATCTCTATATGAAAACTCTCTGCTTACCGAAGTCCCCTCCCGGGCAATTTTAAACAGAGGTTGCAAAACAGCCTTGAATTCAGGTGGAAGCAAGCCCATAAAGCTCTTGTTCCCGCAGTCCTGTGACGCCCTAAAAAAATCGGCATTTTTCTGGCCAAAACTGCACTCCATATCCAGATCTTTATTGACGAGCACAACCGTTAAACCCGGCACATTATCAGCTAACAGGTTCCAGTAATCCAGCCTCTTTTGTTGCTCACTGGCGACCTCTTGCAGCAATTCATCCAGACAAAATCCAGATTCATAATAAAAGAAGTGTCCCGGGTTTTCATCATCCGCCACCTTCTTAAATTGAGCCAAAAACCTCAGGCATTTCCCATCTTTTGACAAATGTTCCATTTCAATACCCGGACCTGCGGACAGGGAGGAATCGCTATTAAGTCTGCTTGGCAGATCTTCTCCAGGAAAAGCAGAACGGTTCGATAATATATGCTGAACAGGCATTCCTAAAAGTTCCCCAACTTCTGAATAGCCCAATAAAGCCAGTGCCGTTTGGTTGATGCGGTTAATTTTCCAGGAAGCATCATAGATGATCACTGGATTTGGCATTCCGTTTAAAATACAATCTTTCATGTGGCACCCCCTATTTCAACAGTTTTTATTCGGGTAATCAATTTCACTTAAAATTAATAAACAATATCAGAATTGTTGAATTTTTTCCCCAGCTAAAACCGACCTGAACGAACACTCACCTGTTAAATATCACTCAATCAGACAAATAACAAGACGACATAAAATATGAAGCATGTGTGGTATGGATTTAGCATTAATGAAGGGCAGAAAAGATGAAAACCGTAAAATGGAAGAAAATGGCAACACAAAAGATATTGGTCTCCACGGAACTCGATGAACTATCGGCCAAAATTACCGAATTTGCAGTTGGCCTGTCCGCTCAATTGGGTGCGTCTGAGTTAATTTTATTGAATGTAATTATTCCGGCCAGGGTTCACACCTTTTCAACCACCGGAGATATTTCTACCTATGACACCCATAACGTCAATTTGTTCAATACAGAACTGATGAAAAAACATCAATTACTGGTGAACGAAGAAGCCATGAAATACTCATCGGCCCAAATAAATGTGAAGCCCGTTGTGCGATTTAACGAAAGTAAAACAAATCTCAACAGCCTTATCGAATCCTTTAAAGCCAGCTTAGTGGTTATTGGGAGTCGGGATGAGGACAGCCTTTTGAGTCAAATATTTGGCAGCCATTCAGATGAAATTGTCAAAAAAACAGACTATCCGGCCATTGTTCTAAAAGAAGACACCAAGGTAAGTGAGATTCACAAAATTGTCGTTCCCCTCGACGTGAATGAAAAAGACCAGAGTGGTCTTGAAAAAATTGCTGATTTTGCCCAAGCCCTGCAAGCTAGAGTTAACCTTCTCTATGTGGATATGGATGGAGAAACACCCCCTGATTTAGCCATCGAAAAAATGCGGGATTTAGCCAAAGAATATCATTTAGCTAACTACGCCATCAGCGTAGTTAGCAGCCATACACTAGAGGAGGGCATACAAGGCTTTGTCAGAAAAAACAATCCCGACATGATCGCTGTTCTTTCACAGGGCAAGGGAAAAATAAAGAAACTTATTTTTGGAAGTAGCACACAGGACATCATCAAAGAAGCGGACATTCCGGTTTTTATCACCAAAATTCATTAAGTTTTTAAACCAAACCAACACCGATATGAGTCAACCCATATATGAAAGTGACCAATTGGTCATGCACCATGACAAAAAGCTGCAAACCATACAGATTACCTGGAAAAAAGAATGCGGCAACATTCTGGACGAAATCCATGCAGCGGATATAGAGCAAATAAGAACGCACATTAAAGAAGTCGCACCTCCAAAAATACTCGCCAATATGGGCAATTGCCAATACCTGATCACTTCTGAAACAGGTCCGGGGTATGAAAATCCCTTGTACAAAATATTTTCAGACCTGCCCCCATCCCGCATCGCTCTGGTTATTCCAAACAATCTTTTTGTCAATGCCTCCTTTGATGCCACCCGTGCGGCAGAGAAAGCGAGTCCGGGAACTGATTTAAAGTATTTTTACGACCCCGAAAAAGCATGGGAATGGCTCTCTAATTATTAATTATATTAACTTTATAGTCGAAAACAAGAGCCACCGTGCCATTTATGGCATTAAAAATCAGAAAGATGTCATCAAATCACATCCCTGTAACAAAATCGACTTTAAAGAACAAATTTAGTTTATGGACGCTTGCTGCAGCGCTGATGCTAATGAGTTGCGGCTCCCCGGCCTCCGAGCAAAACTGGGTGGGCACCTGGGCCACATCGCCCCAACTGGTTGAGCCACACAACATGCCACCCGAACCGGGATTGACCAACAACACACTTCGGCAAATTGTTCGTGTTTCGATTGGCGGAGATTCCCTCCGCGTCAAATTCTCCAATGAATTCAGTAACAGTCCGGTCACCCTCCAGGAAGTAAGAATCGCCGTTTCTAAGGGTGGCAGTACTATTGACGCTTCCACCGATCAGCAGCTAACCTTCAACCAATCTCCAGAAGCCACTATAGCAGCCGGATCCACATTACTATCCGACCCCATCGCCTTTAACCTCCAAGCCAGAATGGATTTGGCCATCACCATCTATTTTGGAAAGACCCCCGAGGAGGTAACCGGTCACCCCGGGTCCCGAACCACCTCCTTCATTGCTGAAGGCAACAAATCATCAGACCCTCAACTTCCTCAGGCCGCTGAAGCGGACCGCTGGTACGTCATCAATGGTATAGATGTCAAAAGTCCCGAAACAGCAGGTGCCGTTGCCATTCTGGGCAATTCCATAACCGATGGCAGAGGGTCCGGCACCAATCAACAAAATCGCTGGCCCGACGTGCTGGCTGAACGCTTAATAAATAATCCGGGCACACAAAAGGTGGCCGTTTTGAATCACGGTATTGGCGGCAATTGTGTTTTAAAAGCCTGTCTGGGCCCTGCTGCCATTGACCGTTTCGAGAGAGATGTGTTGAACCAGCAAGGTGTTAAATGGCTCATCCTACTCATAGGCGTGAACGATCTGGGACAAACCCCCGATAGTGCCGCCGCCCATTTGGTAGCCGACCAGCTGATAGATGCCTATAAACTGATGATTGAGAAGGCGCATAATAAAGACATCAAAGTCTATGGCGCCACCATCCTCCCCTTTGGGGAATCCTTCTATTATGCGTCATTTAGAGAGCCGGCGCGACAAAAAATCAATGATTGGATCCGAAACAGTGGTCATTTTGATGCTGTCATTGATTTTGATCAAGGCATGCAGAACCCCTTCAATCCGGGTAGCCTGATGCCAGACTTACACACTGGCGATTTTCTGCACCCCAATGAATTGGGCTACAAAGCCATGGGAGCGTACATAGATTTATCACTTTTTAAATAAGCAGATTTAGAATCATGCGTGCAAAATACCACTACCAACTGGAAATGAAGGTGCGAGATTACGAATGCGACCTTCAGGGAATTGTTAACAACAGTGTTTATCAGAATTATTTGGAGCATGCCCGCCACGAGTTTTTACTCAGCGTGGGTGTGGACTTTGCCGATCTGTTTAGTCGCGGCATCGCAGCAGTCGTTGCCAGAGTTGAACTGGCCTACAAAAACTCACTAAAGAGTGGCGACCGCTTTGTTGTACGCTTAAGAGCAGAACAGCAAGGCGTTAAATACATTTTCCATCAGGATGTTTACCGTTTACCGGATGAGAAATTATGCCTGAAGGGCACCATTACCTCTACCAGTCTGATCAACGGCCGTCTGGCCGTTTCCGATGAAATCGTTCAGGCACTCAACAACCTTCCGTACATATAATCCGGGAGTTCACCAGGAACGCAGCAGCATAGCCAGTAAAAATCCCAGATAGTTACCAATGGCATAACCCACTATGCCTATGGTTAACCCGGGGACTACCAGACTGCGGTTGCGCAGGGCGGCGGCAACTACGGGGACAAAGGGGGGACTGCAAACCAGGGCCGTTGATGTGATGATCATGGTGTCGGTATCCACCCTGAAAAGGCGCGACATCAAAAGTTGCAGTATTAAAGAGCCAAATACCACCCAGGCCACATAATACAGAACATCCAGGGCAGCCGCCATCAGAGTGGCCACATTGGCCATGGAAGCCACCACCACGCTAAAGACCAGCACAAAGTACATCCCAAGTTCGAAGGTCTTGGGTATGCGTCGTACGGGTGACAGGAATGACAGGCTCAGCGACAAGGAGGTGATCATCAACATAATGACGGCCATTTGAGCCTCCTCAGGTACCAAAAAAGAAATGGCCACTGATATCCCCACCACCAAAACAGATAACACAAAACCTTTGGAAAGGGGCACCAAAAAACGACGTTTTAAAATACCATAATAAGGATCTTGCCCGTCCAGCGAGTGAGTGAGCCTATCAGATTCAGCAACAACAGATTTGGGAAGAAATTTTGAAAAAAAGCGTTGACCCATTGCCAACAAAAAGAACAAATAAAAAACGCCCATCACCAGATCCGCCGAATGCGTCACCAGATAAACCGTTTCATCCACATCCAGCATCAACTTGAGCGCGGCCAGATTAGGCGTTCCACCGGTGTAGAGACCAATGAGCAGTCCACCCATTTTCCAGGGCTCTGTCATGTCGTCCGTAAATAAAAAATAGCCCGAAACAACCATGATGACCACACTTACCAGACCAATGAGCAGACTCACAAAAGTCACCCTGGCCAGCTTAAATACATCGGCCAGACTGGTAGAGAAAAGCATCAGCGGAATGGCCAGCGGAATGGTAAGGGACGTCATGGCCTCCTGAACCCCTGCACTTCCATCCGGCAAAATTCCCACATTCCCAACAACCACCCCGATAATATAAGCCACCACCACGGCTCCCAGCTTATTCACATAGCGGAAGCGGTGACACAAATGCAGCACCAGAAAGGGAATACCCAAAAAAAACAAAACAAGAAGGATCAACATAGCGTTTGAATTAGCCTGCAAGGATCAAGCCTGCAAAAGAACAAAAATTTAACCATATGCAGAAATTTATATCAATCGCAACAAACCCATTTACCATCCCATTAGAAGTGAGATGACAAGCCCATCGATGTGGATTTGCATTCACATAACTTAACACCCCACACTGGGAATCCCTCTTTTTTATCCTTAACTTTGCATCCCAAAATAATCGAATAAAACAGGTGTGACGGACTCAATTAATTCACTGATTAAATGAAACTTGCACAATACCACTTTCAAAAACAAACACATACACATCTTTATACATGATTACAGTATCCAATCTCGCCATTCAATTTGGCAAAAAATTTCTTTTTCAGGACGTCAACCTTAAGTTCACGCCGGGCAACTGCTACGGCATTATTGGCGCCAATGGCGCAGGAAAATCGACTTTTTTGCGCCTGATCAGTGGTGATCTTGACTCCACCCGTGGCAAAGTAGACCTGGCACCCGGCGAGCGCTTGTCCGTTTTAAGGCAGGACCACAATGCGTTTGACGAGCATTTGGTATTAGACACCGTTTTGATGGGGCACGAAAAGCTCTGGGCGATAAGCAAAGAAAAAGACCTGCTGTATGCCAAAGCCGACTTTTCAGAAGCTGACGGTTTAAGAGCTTCTGAACTGGAAGAGCAGTTTGCCGAGATGGATGGCTGGAATGCGGAGAGTGATGCCGCTATGTTATTGAGTGGCCTGGGTGTCAAAGAAGCGCTACATACCAAGAAGATGATCGACCTGAATGGTAAAGAAAAGGTGAAAGTCTTGCTGGCGCAAGCCCTTTTTGGCAAGCCCGACAACCTTTTATTGGATGAGCCGACCAACGACCTGGATTTGGAGACTGTCCGCTGGTTAGAGAACTACCTGGCCAATTTTGACAATACCCTTTTGGTGGTTTCTCACGACCGTCACTTCCTCGATTCCATTTGTACGCACATCGTAGATATTGACTTTGGTAAAGTCCAGCTCTTTGCCGGAAACTACACCTTCTGGTACCAGAGTAGCCAGCTGGCTTTGCGCCAGCAGTCGTCACAAAACAAAAAAGCCGAGGAGAAGAAAAAAGAGCTACTCGAATTCATTCAGCGCTTCAGCGCCAACGTCGCCAAATCGCGACAGGCTACCAGTCGCCGAAAAATGCTGGAAAAACTCAATGTGGAAGAAATTCAGCCTTCCACCCGCCGCTACCCGGGTATCATTTTCACCCCTGAGAGGGAGACGGGCAACACCATTCTCAATGTCAGCGGCCTCAGCAAGACCGGTGATGACGGAACGCAACTCCTGAAAGATGTCAGTTTCACCATCGAAAAGGATGAGAAAGTCGTCTTTCTTTCCCGCAACCCCCTGGTCACCACCGCCCTGTTCGAAATCATCAGCGGCGATGTCAAACCAGATGAAGGGCATTACAATTGGGGAGTCACCATTACCACCGCCTATTTACCCATGGAAAACAGTCGCTTTTTCGAAAGCAAACAGACGCTGGTGGAATGGCTCAGCATGTTCTCATCCGACACCAGCGAATCCTTCCTGCGCGGCTATTTGGGAAAGATGCTGTTCTCAGGCGAAGACATTTACAAACGTGTGAATGTACTATCCGGAGGTGAGAAAATGCGCTGTATGATTTCACGCATGATGTTGCGAAATGCCAACGTGATGTTGCTGGACAACCCCACCAACCACCTGGACTTGGAAACCATTCAAGCCTTTAACAATACCCTCACCAATTTCCCGGGTAATATTCTGATGAGCTCGCATGACCACGAATTCATCGATACCATTTGTAACCGTGTGATTGAAATCACGCCCAACGGCCTTATCGACAAACTGATTAAGTACGACGATTATGTCAACGATGACGGCATTCAGGCATTGAGAAGTGAGATGTATGGTGAATAAGGAAAAATACTGCACCACGTCAAACATAATAAAAAGCCATGGTCTCCTGAATATTGGAGACCATGGCTTTTTGCAAACTAACGAACAGTGAAAAAAGCTAAACCGGATTTTGATCCAGACGCCCGGAATTCAGGGTACGCCAAACATTCATTAATTGCTGGCTAATGGCACCCTCAGGGGCAAACTCCACAATGGTCTTTCCCGCCACCATAGAATGAACCATATCAACGTCAAAGGGCAGACGGCCGATAACAGGAATGCCCTTTGCCTGAAAGGCCAACTCCATTTGGGCCGACATGTCCGGATTAATATCGTGCTTATTAATAATTGCCCATACCGGCAATTCAAACTTTTTGGCCAATTGAATCAAGCGCTCAGCGTCGTGCCATCCCGACTTGGAAGGCTCGGTCACCAAAAGCACGGCATCCACACCCGAAAGTGAAGAAATGGTGGCGCAACCCACACCCGGAGGACCGTCGTTAATGACCCAGTCGGCATGGCCAGCACGGGCTACTTCGCGTGCCTTCTTGCGAATTTTAGTCACCAATTTACCGGAGTTTTCCTCCCCTGGCCCCATTCGGGCATGTATCATCTTGCCAAAGCGACTGTCAGAGACAAACCATTGGTTGTTTTTACTCTGAAAACAAGTAATAGCGGTGACCGGACAAATACGTTCGCACAGGCGACACCCCTCGCATTGATAGGGATTAATAGTGTACTTGCCATCATCGGTTAAATGAATGGCATCAAAATGGCAGTTTTCCATGCAAAGACCGCATCCGGCGCAAAACTCCTCATCAATGTTGGCCTGCCATCCTCAAAAAAGGGTATTCTTCCAATATAACAGGCTGAGCCAGTAAATGAAGGTTCGCCGCATCCACATCATTGTCGCACAAAACTATATGGGTAGCCATTGAAGCCAGTGCCGCGGTAACCGATGTCTTTCCGGTACCCCCTTTACCACTCAACACGGTCAACTCCTTCATAAGCCAGCATCCTCCTTTCTATATTTTGTATAATGGCCTTGTACCATTTTTCCATACGGCCTTGTTCACCACCTGTCAACTGACCAATGGCATACCCTTTGGCATAATTTTTATCAAAAGGGATGGTGCCGAACAACTCCGAAGAATAATCCGTCAAAACCTGGTAAACAGCATCGGTTCCCAGACCGGCTTTATTGACCACAACTCCGTAGGGCTTGTCCATGTCCTCCACCAACTGAATGGTCAGTTCCATATCATGCACCCCAAAAGGCGTTGGTTCGGCCACAACCACCACCAAATCCACATCCGAAATGGTCTCCACCACCGAGCAGGAAGTGCCTGGCGGGGCATCAAAGATGATAATACCATCAGATGCAGGGAGCGATTTTTTCAGGGCTTTTATCAGCATGGTTTGCATGGCCGACCCCACTTTTAACTCTCCTTCCGACAATAACAACTTATCTCCCAGCGAATAGTGATTAACCGTACCCACCAACTCCTGTCGCAAAGTAATGGCATCATCCTTACAGGCCACAGAACAAGCACCACAAGAGTGGCATAGGGTCGGTTCAACCTGCGCAAACTTCACCGTAGGAATAACAACAATGGCATTATAGGCACAATAGTCGCTACATTGCCGGCAAAAAGAACAATGATCGGTATTAATTTCAGGTATATCCTGATAAATCGGCTTGCTTGCTTCAAGCACCTTGTCAGAGAAAAACAAGGCATCATTGGGTTCTTCCACATCACAATCAACCAGATGCACCGAAGCCTTTAGCATTCGGCGCATATAATGCATCAGCGAAACAGAAACAGTCGTCTTGCCCGTTCCTCCCTTTCCGCTGACAACCGCTATTTTAAAACACATTTACTTACCTTCTAATGGTCACAGTAATTGGCCGAAAAAGTCAATTCATGACTCAAATATTTCTCAACCAGCTCCATATCCTTAATGGCCGGGGCCCCGACAAACACATTGATACCGTTTTGCTTAAACAGTTCAATGGCCTTTTGTCCCATGCCTCCTGCAATAATATCAGTCACCCCATGTCCGGCCAGCCAACGCGGCAGTAAGCCCGGCTCATGTGGCGGTGGCTGTACCTTGGCACTGGCTACAACCTTATCGTATTCAACGTTCATTATTGAAAAAAACTGACAATGCCCAAAATGGGCATCCAAAACCCCGTTGCCATCAACAGGAATGGCGATCTTCTTTTGCATATCTGATTGAATTAAAATTAATTTTAGGGATGCGCTAGGCCTTAAGTTTTTCAAGCAAAAGTTCCACCGTCAAATCGTCCTGCACCACCACCATTTGAATGTCAAATTTCTCTAACAAATCTTTAGCCTTTGGGCCAAAGTCGCCCGAAACTACTTTTTGCACCCCAATTCCACCATCTTTTCTGCCACCTTAGTACCTGCTCCCCCATTGGCATTGGCATATTCATTTTCTATAAATTCAATTTGCCCTGAGGCATCGTCTAAAAGACAAAACCATGCGGCTCGTCCAAAACGTTTATCAAAGGCACTTGCAGGCGTCTTTCCTGTAGCTGTAATAACTGTTTTCATAGGATTATTTTATTTATTTGGGCTCCATGGAAGTCTCACCAACCAAAGCACATTCAACTTCATAAGCCAGCTTGTTTTCTTTAAACTTTTGAGCATCGTAACAACCTTACCCGACCGGACCAATTGGTTCAATATGGGGCGACTTACATAAAGCACATTTGCTCCCATCAACGGTTTTTGGCACAGAAAACCGGGCCTGGCAGTTGTTACACATGAACCAGCTTTTATCCATCCAGGCATTGCCATAAATGGTACTAATCTCCCGAATCTCGACCAGGCACAAGCTATTTTACGGCGGGCACTCTCATATATTCGGGCAAAAGTGGCCCGGGAAACGCCCATTAATTGAGAGGCCGCCTGATGATCCAAAAAATCGTAATCGGCCAGCTTCAAGGCTTCATATTCTTCGTACAGTAAATCAACCGCCTCCCTATTTTCTGCTGTATGCCCATAAGGCTTATACTTTAAATCCGGGTGGTGCAACTACTTTTCTCAATCGTGGTGTACGCGCCATAAAAATTACTTTGCACAAATATAATGAGAATATTCTCACAATCAATTATGACAGCCCAAAAAATGTTGCATTTTAACATTCGCTTTTAAAATCCCCTTTTTTTTCTAATTTTGCATTCCCACATCCCTTTCAACCAAGCGGGCAGAAAATTCAGAACAAGCCCCATGGAATTCAGAATACATATCCAGATGGCCTGATCTGATTATCCTGGTGGGTGAAAAGTCACCTAAAAACACTACCTGGCATCCATAAAGGCGTTTAATAAAAACATAAATGGCACCAAAAAACGGACTTGTATGACAACAGCTACCAAGAAGAAAAAAAGCTTTTTTGACTATTTCCTCAACTTTCTGGAAAAAGGCGGGAATGCCCTGCCCCATCCGGCTACCCTTTTTGCCATGTTTGCACTGGGTGTACTCCTCTTATCGGTGGTAGGCGCCTGGCTGGGCTGGCAAGCCACCCATCCGGCCACAGGAGAAGTCATAACCACTGTCAACCTGCTGTCTAAAGAAGGCCTGAATCGGGTGCTCAATGAAATGGTGACCAATTTCACCAGCTTTGCCCCTCTGGGGATTGTACTTGTGGCCATGTTGGGGATCGGCCTCGCCGAGACCAGCGGACTGATTGGTGCTTTTATACGAATTCTTGTAATAAAATCGCCCAAGCGCATACTGACCTTTGTTGTTGTCTTTGCGGGGATTCTTTCGAACGCGGCCAGTGACATTGGCTATGTGCTTCTGATTCCGCTGGCAGGTATCATCTTTCAGGCCATGGGCCGCCACCCTTTTGTTGGAATGGCAGCCGCCTTCGCAGGCGTTTCAGGTGGCTTCAGTGCCAATCTCATCATTGGCACCATCGACCCCTTGCTGGCTGGTCTGTCTGAAGAGGCCGCCCACATCCTCGACCCCTCCTACAGTGTCAATCCCACTGCCAACTACTATTTCATGGTGGTCTCCACCTTTTTGATTGCCCTGTTGGGCACCTGGGTGACCGAGAAAATTATTCAGCCCCGTTTTGGCAAATACGAAGGTGAAGTGCAGCAGGAAAGCATCGAACGTTTATCCAAACAAGAAAAAAAAGGCGTGCTATGGAGTCTGGCGGTTTTCGCCGGCTGGATGATTCTCATTTTTTCAGGCTTGTTTCCATCTGACGGTATTTTGCGGGGTGAAAATGGCGGTTTGCTATCCTCTCCCGTCATCAAAGGCATCATCACCTTTCTGTTTTTAATTGCCGGAAGCATGGGTATCGTTTATGGTGTTATCAACGGGAAATTTAAAAACGACACCGACGTGGCCAACGGCATGGCGCAAAGTTTAAAGACCTTGTCGCATTACATCGTACTGGTCTTTTTCGCTGCACAATTTGTGGCCTACTTTAAATGGAGTAATTTGGGGGTTATACTGGCCATTACCGGTGCCGAAGGACTTATTCAAGCCAATCTGGGCGTTATCCCCCTCATGTTGCTCTTCATCCTTCTGGCTTCTACCGTAAATATGCTGATGGGCAGCGCATCGGCCAAGTGGGCCATTATGGCACCGATATTTGTACCCATATTCATGCTTTTGGGATACTCCCCCGAACTGTCGCAGGCCGTTTACCGCATCGGCGATTCGGTCACCAATGTCATATCGCCCATGATGAGTTTCTTTGCCCTCATCATCGCCTATTTTCAAAAATATGAGAAGAATGCTGGTCTGGGAACCATCATTGCGACCATGATTCCTTATTCCATCGCCTTCTTTATAGGATGGAGTATTTTGCTGATCGGATGGATCATGCTGAAAGCACCGCTTGGTCCGGGTGCAGGTCTGTTCTACCAGTTACCAGGCTAGGTAGTCTTTGCACTAAAACGCCAAACACTGTCCCGAAAAATCGGGATAGACTGTTATTCTCGTTTTTGAAACAGTTATTTACGAAATAACATAGTAATCGCTTAATGTCTGAAAAGAACTCAATCAGCTTTTGATCAAACTCAAAAGCCTGATTAAGTTCTTTTCCGTTAAGCCAATTCTCAAAGTTGTCCCGATCGGTCAAAAACTGTTCGAGCAACCACTCCAACGGAGCTTCATTCGATATCAATTCCTTTTCGAGTAGCCCACTCACAAAGCCATAATTCATGAACTGGCCCGCATCCATCATAAAGGCAAAAAGCGCTGGTTTGGCATCTTTGTGCCCGGGACGATTATACTTATCTATGCAGGTTTTCACATCCGAAGAAAGATAAATACGGCAAGCCATTGGTCGAACCGGATACACCATGCATACCCCGTTTTTAAGCAGGGGACAAGCCCCTTGCATCTTCAACAAGTCTTTATTGGAAACCTTCTTTGTCCGACCCACCTTTTTAGCCGCAGCCAGTTTTACACCTTCCAGTACCTCACTTGAGAAATGCGTGGTCAAATAATCCTCAATTACCAATACTTCATGGGTGGAGGCAAAAACGGACTGGTGACAACACCATGAGCAGCCCATGCGACAATCCATGGAACGTCCATGGCGCTGGCTATAATCCATAAACGAATCGGTTAACAAATCAATCTGATGGTACAATTCCCGGATTTTGGCAATCACCTCCGCTTTGGACGACTGCCTGGATAACTCAGCGGCCAATAAAAAGCCGTCATTGATAAAAGTCTGCTCCATCTCCTTTTGTTGATCCTTGGCCATAACGCAATAATAAAACGCACCGTTAAAAATGGTCTGAGCTAAATAAATCAGGGTGGAAAGATAAACAAATTGGTCAAAAAAAGTCGTTTCATTCGAAAACGAATGAAACGACTCCCCTCTAAAACTCATAAGGCTCAATCAATACGCATGAAAAACAATGGTGACATCTTCCTCCACAGCCGCACACAAATTCTCTCTCACTTCAGATATTTTAAGGAAACACTCATGCTTACTGCTAAAGGGCGAACTCATGGCCAGCAAGCGACCATCATGGCTTCGCAAATGAAACAAATACCGTCCGCTATCGGTTTGCCATTGATCCACTTCAATGTTCCCCGACAAATTCTGGCACAAATGCTCAATTCCTCTGCGACATTCACCTTTAGTAGCATAACGGGGACTCCACAGAATCTGCTTACCCTGTGTATCTTTCAGTGCAAACTGATAAGCCCCTTCCGGTTTTTGTGAAATAACAAATTTCATAGGAAATATAATTAAGGGTTACGAACCAAAACTGGCGAATAACAAAAGCACATTACACTTTTGTAATTGGTGGCGATGCATATGTAATTTACGAATAATCAGAACATTTGTCAATAAGTGGCAGCCAATTTAAAGAGCCGGACTGAAATATATTCAAACATTATTTGTGGCGACTTGTTATTAATCATATATTTGTCTATATAAAAATCAAACCTCACATAATCCTCTGTATATATGTTTTTTGCACACAATCTTAAAATATTGCGAAAGCGCAAAAACCTGACGCAGGATGATCTATCCGTCCTCACCCAAACCAAGCGCTCCACCATCAACAACTATGAAAATCAGATCGCCTTGCCGCCCATAGACATGCTGATTAAGTTTTCAGATTACTTCAATATTTCCATCGACACCCTTATCAAAGTAGATTTTCAAAAACTCTCTGCTTCGCAGTTAAGAGAATTGGAAAATGGACACGATGTTTATGTTAAAGGCGCCAAACTGCGCATTCTGACCTCCACCGTAGGGCCCGACAATGAAGAAAACATAGAATTGGTACCTGAAAAAGCCAAAGCCGGTTATTTGACCGGCTTTGCCGATCCGGAATACATCGTCTCTCTGCCCGTTTTCCGACTTCCTTTTCTGGATAAAAGCAAGAAATACCGCACCTTTCAAATCAGCGGCGATTCCATGTGGCCCATTCCACAAGGCGCCTATGTCACCGGGGAGTTT
This sequence comes from Geofilum rubicundum JCM 15548, assembly GCF_000974365.1. GTDB lineage: Bacteria > Bacteroidota > Bacteroidia > Bacteroidales > Marinilabiliaceae > Geofilum > Geofilum rubicundum. The sequence goes on along the minus strand of NZ_BAZW01000030.1, from coordinate 2,902 downwards.
ATAACGGACTGGACCAGCATCAAAAATGGTCAGGCCTGCATTCTTTTCACCATGAATGACGGGCTCTCGTTCAAAATCATCGAGAACCAGATAACAGAGCAGGGCAGCTTGCGTTGCATTTCCCTCAATCCCCTCTTCGAGCCCTATTCTGTAGCTATTTCTGAAATCAAAGAAATTTGGAAATTCGTACATTACATCAGTCCCGAATTACCTTCCGAACATCTGGAAATGAATCAGATGATTCGCACACTGGCCGACATACGCAAGGATGTGGGCGATTTAAAAGATAAATTACTCTAGCCTGAATTTAGGAATAAAACAGGCTAGAATTGCTATTTTCGCAGGACTAAAAAAAGAATCAGCATGAGCAACCTAAAAGCATGGGTCATTTCCCTTCGTTTAAGAACCCTGCCTCTGGCACTTTCAACCATATTGATGGGCAGTATTGTAGCCGCCTGGCAAAACATGTTCAACGATCAGGTTTTACTCTGGGCCGCTCTTACCACCCTGTTTCTGCAAATCCTTTCCAATTTGGCCAACGATTATGGCGATGCGGTGTCCGGTGCCGACAATGACACGCGTGTGGGCCCGCAGCGCATGATTCAAAGCGGAGTAATCAGTCTCAGCCAGATGAAAACGGCCATTATCATCAGCATCCTGCTGGCGCTCATTTCTGGCATCACCTTACTCTTTGTCGCCTTTGACGGCTTTCAATGGAAACAACTGCTGTTTCTAATTCTGGGCTTTGCGGCCATTGCAGCAGCCATCCGCTACACCATTGGTAAAAACCCCTATGGTTACAGGGGGTTGGGCGATTTGTACGTCTTTATCTTTTTCGGACTCTTAGGGGTGGCCGGCACCTGGTTTTTACATACCAACCACTGGCAATGGGAGGTATTACTGCCCGCCGCCACCATCGGCTTTTTCAGTGCCGGCGTACTCAATTTAAACAACATACGGGATATCGAGTCGGACCGCGCCAGTCAAAAAATCACACTGGTGGTCCGCATGGGGCGACAAGCAGCAGCCTGGTACCACCTCGCCTTGTTGGGGAGTGGCTGGCTGACCTTCATTGCCTATGTCCTGTTAAAGGCAGAACTGGCCCACCTTTGGCCCATTATGCTTTCCCTGCCCCTGTTTATCCGGAACATTTGGGTCACCTTCACCAACAGGAAAGCCCACCAACTAGACAACGAATTGCGTAATCTGGCTCTTAGCACCCTCTTTTTTGTCCTGCTCAGCGCCGTAACGGTATTTCTGTAAAACCATGTACAAAGCCACGCTTCATCCCCACCAGCTCATTTTTCACCATCCGGGTGGCACCTCCCGCGGGGTACTAAGCACCAAAATGAGTTATTACCTGCATATCTCGAAGGAGGCAGCCCCTGAAGTTACAGGAAGAGGTGAGTGCTCCATATTACCCGGTCTGAGTCCGGACGACCGGCCCGACCTCGAAGAAAAGCTCCAATGGTGCTGCCAGAACATCGATGCCTTGATCCCGGACTTCCACAAGCATTTAAAAGATTGGCCCGCCATACGCTTTGCCGTTGAGATGGCGCTGGCCGACCTGCACCATGGTGGTCGGGGTATCTACTACCCTTCCGACTTTACAATGGGCCAAAAGGAAATACCTATCAACGGTTTGATATGGATGGGGAATACAGATGAGATGAAACGGCGCATTGAAGAAAAACTGGAGGAAGGCTTCAACTGCCTGAAGCTAAAAATCGGCGCTTTGGATTTCGACAGCGAAATCCAACTCATAAAATCCCTGCGAAAGCGTTTCAATCCGCAGACCCTCGAATTGCGCGTTGATGCCAATGGTGCCTTTTCACCCCGGAAAGCACCTGGGGTGCTTGATCAACTGGCCCGCTTATCCATCCATAGCATTGAGCAACCCCTCAAAGCGGGACAATGGAAAGAAATGGCTCAGTTGTGTGCCACCACCCCCATCCCCATTGCACTGGACGAGGAACTCATCGGTTTGCAGGATGAAAATACCCGAAAAGAAATGATCACCTCCATCCGTCCCCAGTACATCATCCTAAAACCCAGTCTCACCGGCGGCTTCAGCTCCTCAGAAAAGTGGATAAAGCAGGCTGAATCGGTCGATGCCGGTTGGTGGATTACCTCCGCACTGGAGGCCAACATCGGCCTCAATGCCATTGCGCAATGGACCGCCACACTCAACAACCCCATGCCCCAAGGTCTGGGCACCGGTCAGGTTTTTACCAACAATCTGGACAGTCCCCTGGTGGTTGAGCACGGAAAATTAAGACACCGAACACCCTCGGCTTAACGTCCACTCAGATGGCAGATTGACAAACCCCCATCATTGAAAGGCCAACTCGACGATAAAGGAATCAGGTTGGAACTTGTTGTATGCGTTTTGCCACGGCTTATTCCCACTTGATTTTAGTCTGTAAATTTGAAACCACCGGTCGGTTGGCCTCCAAAATCGACTGCACTTTAGGCCGGCATCGCCCGCAGGATGCACCGGCACCGGACAAAATGATCAGCGACCTCAACTCTACTACTTGCCGTTTAGCAATCACCCGCTTAATCTCCTGCTCCGACACCCCGTTGCAACTGCAAATATAAGATGGACTCATTTTCTATCTTCTGTTTGAGTATTCATATCCCTAACAAATAAGGCCGGCAAAGGGTTGCGTAAAACTACCGGCCAATCGCTAAAACCCTGTTTTTGTTGTTGAGCACGTCAAAAATCATCAATTGACCAGCCAGCACCTCCCCTTGTCCCGTAATTACTTTAATGACCTCCAGGGCTTGTCGCGTACCAATAAAACCAGGCATGGGCCCCATCACACCCGGCGGTTCCGATGAAGCTTCAGGCATTTCCGGGTACAAGTCGCTATAACTGCCCGCCCCCTTATAGTGAAAA
>NZ_BAZW01000031.1 GCF_000974365.1 Geofilum rubicundum JCM 15548 | reverse complement strand
CGCAAAAAAGCTGCCCTTTTCAGGACAGCTTTCCACTATATATCAAATTACTAAAAAGTTATCGGTTCAAACGACCGGCCAATACCCAGGGACTGACTTGTTTGATGCTGTTGATGGCGTATTGAACGCCGGAACCGGCTTCTTCAGCTGCAATGGCTGCTGATAATACGGCGACCAATTCGTCATCGTCTTCCTCAGCCACTTCTGTTTTGGCAGGAGCTGCTTTGGGAGCTGGCGTTTCTTCCACCTGATTCAGGGTACCATCCTTACGCATTTTGAAGAATTTTTCAGCTACCTGAGGCAGCAAAGCATAGGTCAGCACATCTTCGTCCTGTATAATATACTCTTCAATCTTGGCACGAATGGTATGTAATTCGGGCGCGATCAAATCGGCCGGGCGACAAGTAATGGGTTCTTCATCTCCCAAAATCTTTTTGGTCAACTCAGCAGAGATCGGTGCCGGGGTTTTTCCATATTCCCCTTTGACAACACCTTTGGACTCTTTAGGCACCATTTTGTAGCGCTCGCCCATCAACACGTTGAATACGGCTTGTGTACCAACAATCTGGCTCGAAGGTGTTACCAGTGGCGGGAAACCAAAGTCCTCACGCACGCGTGGCACCTCTTTCAACACCTCATCGTATTTGTCCAAAGCATTGGATTGCTTCAACTGAGAAACCAGGTTGGACAACATGCCACCCGGCACCTGATAGATTAAAGCATTGGCATCTACACCCAACATTTTGGTATCCAAAAGGCCGGTTTCAATCCACTTGTCCCGCAACGGACGCATGTAATCAGCAATTTCGCTCAACTTAACCAGATCCATTCCCGTGTCGTATTTGGTTCCCTGCAGCGAAGCGACCAAAGGCTCGGTAGCTGGCTGAGAGGTACCACCCGACATGGGTGAAAGGGCGGTATCCACCACATCTACACCTGCCTCAATGGCTTTGATGTAGGTCATGGAAGCCACACCACTGGTGTAGTGGGTATGCAACTGAACAGGAATCTTAACGGTTTCTTTGATGGCCTTGATCAGATCATAGGCATCATAAGGCTTCAACAAACCAGCCATATCTTTGATACAGATAGAGTGCGCCCCCATGTCCTCAAGAACCTTGGCATCTTTGGCAAACAACTCCAGACTGTGGAAGGGACTGGTGGTATAACTCATACAAGCCTGGGCGTGACCGCCTTCTTTGATACAGGCTTTGATGGCCGTCTCCAGGTTACGGGGATCATTCATGGCATCGAAAATGCGGATAATGTCCATACCATTGGCGATGGCTTTCTGCACGAAATATTCGACCACATCATCGGCGTAGTGACGGTAACCCAACAGGTTTTGTCCGCGCAACAACATTTGCAAAGGCGTTTTGGTGGCCTTCTCTTTAATCTTGCGCAAGCGATCCCAGGGATCCTCGTTCAAAAAGCGAATACATGCATCGAAGGTAGCACCACCCCAAGCTTCCAAAGAGTGGTAACCGATATTGTCTAACTGCTCTACTATTGGTAACATCTCTTCGGTGCGCATACGAGTGGCGATGAGCGACTGGTGCGCGTCCCGAAGGATGGTTTCTGTAATTCCTACTTTCCCCATTATTCTACTCCTTTTAACTATTCAATCACAACTAAAACATCTCCAACAGCCATCACGCCGCCTTCTTTCACATTCACCTGAGCAACAGTCCCATCACATGGAGCCGTCAGGTCATTTTCCATCTTCATGGCTTCAAAAACCAATAAAGACTGACCTTTGGTTACTACATCACCTTCGGCAACATTCACCTTTAAAATACTACCCGGCATAGGCGCTGAAACAGATTTTCCACCATTCACTGCTTTTTTGCTTTTGATGTGATCGGTAGATACTGCTTTCTTCATCTTAGGGGCTGATTCAATCGTTCTTTGAGCCGAACCTGATGCCCGAACCTCTGCTACTTCAACCTCGTACTGTTTGTCGTTAACTGTGATTAAATACTTTTTCATAGAATATCTGGTATAAATGTTTGCTAATTCAATTACTGCAAAATTACTTTAATTGAATAAAACACCCTCCTATTTAAGTATTATTAACCAATTGCTACAAATTTGAAACAAAAACAATCAAACCTCTGTTTATCAAATATTTAAAACCTAATATTATGGACATATTAAAGATACAAGGTCATTGAAATGTTATATAGCATAAAAACCGCAAGCCCTATTATGTTATAGGGCATAAAAAACAGGATAAAACCTTATCAATAAGACCTTACACCTACTTTTGGTTCATTTATTTTAAGACTATTAAAGATTTAATTCTCTATTAAAACCGTCTTATCCGGAGTTCGCTACAAATTGCAAAACACTATAATTTAAGAGATTGCAAAATTCAGATCACTTCTTTTGAAAGACACGGACGTAATCTACTTCATAGCGAATGGGGAATTCGGTGTCGGACGGATCGCCCCCATTGGAGCCAACAGCCAAATTGAGAAGTATATAGTGCGGTTGATGAAAGGGATTAAAACCATCCGGGTGGATGGTTTTGGTCAGGTCCACTTCATTGAGCAATTCATCATCCAGGTAGAGACGAATAAAATCTTCATCCCAATCCATTTTCCACACATGAAACTTCTCATGCCATTCCGGATCCTTGGCCAAAAAATCGCTATAGTCCATCACCTCAGAGTCCCACACAGCGTCCCAACTGTCGTCTACCGACCAGGCAGCATTGGCAAGAATTTTGGGGGCATCATTGACCCGGTAATATTCCAAAATATCAATTTCTCCGTTGGCGGGCCATCGTCTTTCATTTCCCAAAGTCCATATAGCCGGCCAGGACCCTTTACTGGTATCAATTCTGGCTTTAACCTCCACAATACCATACTGAAAGGAAAACTTACCGTTGGTCTTGATTAAACCGGAGGTGTAGTCAATAAATTCCCGGTTATAACGCCAGTCATCGCTCGATGGGTTATAATTGGGGTTATTGTATTCCTCACGTCTCGCCTCAAATACCAATATGCCGTCTTCAATGAATACATTCTTTGAGCTGTACCATTGCAGCTCCTGGTTACGGACAAAGCCTTCCTCAAAATTCCAGAATTGCTCATCCGGCTTTCCGTCTGTCTCGAATTCATCGGACCAGACCAGTTCGTAGCCTTTAGGGGCCAGAACAAAACTGCCCGATTGATTACTTTGTATGTTGCAACCGGCCCATACAAGCATGCCTACCACCCAAATCCATCTCATTTCGTTCTTTATTTAGTTATTTGCCAAAATCGACAATAACGGTTTCATTATTTGATTTTTCTATGACGATTTCCTCAAAATTATCAGAGAAGGTGAAACCTCAACGGGTAAAAGTTCTTCGTCGGACCAGGACTCACCCGACTTTTTCCACAACATCAGTGTGGCATAAATGGGATTAGAATTTGTCTCTGGTTCATAAGTTCCGGTCACCACCAAAACTTTACTTTTTTCACTTATGGGATGCAAACCTTCAGCACTCACCACTTCGGTCTGACCCCACCCCAGCAGTGGCACCATGGCCAACTGATGGCTTCCGTTATCCAGGATGGTCACAGAATGCCCTTTCACTTCTCTGGAAGAGACTTCAATGCCATGGCCCAGATCGGGCAAGGCATAATGCCCCAGGCGCATTTGAACCGTCTGTGGGCTCAATTGACGATCAACCCGCAAAATACCATTGGGCAGCGGAATATCAGCCAGATTCATGGCCCATTCCTCATTGGTCTCCAATACCACATCCCGGTAATATATCCCCTTTTCAAACTTTTGAAAATCATACAATCGAAAAGCCTCCCACTCCTGCTTGTCATTCAGGAACAAGTAATTCATAGCCACCTCCCCGTTGGCGCCATCCGCCTGCCAATGAAATTCTGTGTTGTAAGCCAATCGGTTGTAATTCTCGGTCGACCGGAATTTTTGCCAGTCGTCGGCCACCCTTTCATGACACCACGAACGCACCTCTGAAGCCCCTATATTGGGGTAGTTGGTAATCAGAATCTCTGAGCCCGGTTGGAACTTGTTATAGACCTGATCGGCTTCAAACGCATTGTCCCAGGCACCATTGTTCTCGGTGGCTGTCCAAAACGGACTGTCTTCCGGCACCAGCAAACCCATAAACAACTTACCCATCCAGTAAACACTGGCGCGGCAGCTATAAATCTGAACCGCAGGCTCAAAAGCACCGTAAAAGCCCAAAGTAGGCACACTGTCCTGCAAAAACTCGGGATGTTGCATAAACTGCAACAAGGTAGAAGAAGCTATCCGGCGCATCCATCCATAATTAATGTCCTCATCCACATCCCATCCCATCAACGGAAAAGGCACAGCTGCGGCCATGCGATAGGCCATACTGCGTCCCCACATAATCATCTCCCCGTCTTCATCAAAAGATAGGGGTAGTTATCAGACAAGTCGGAAAAATTGGCCTGGAAAGCACTGGCGTATTCCGGATAATGGCGTTCACCGTAAAGTTCGCTCCACAATTTACCATACATTTGAAAGGACCACATGCTGTAAAAATCGTAGGCCGGACTGTCATTGTACCAACCCTCGCCGCGGTATTGGTCCAGCGACTTTTCAATATACTCCACCATCAGGGCTCATCAATATCATAACCCCGCTCCTGGTAGAAACTCAACACAAAAATATTGAAAAAGCGCCAGTTGGAACCCACCGTTGGACCATTGCCATAGCTGATCATCAAAGCCGCCAAAGCATCTTTGGTTTCCTGATCAAAAGGCTCCCACAATACTTCAGGGGCCACTGACATAGAAATGGCAAGGGCACCGAACTCAACCAATATTTGTGAAATCCAGCCGGGTTGACTCATGTGTTTAATAAACATCGGACCATCCGGATCGAGCAGCATCTTCATTTGATGGCGGTAATATTCCCCCACCTGAATGCCATTGATCACCAGTTCCGGATCTTCTTTGAGCAAAGGCGCTGCCATAAACAAGGTACGACATAAGCCCTCCAAATTCTCGGTAACATTATAGGATCCATCCTGGGGATAACTTTTTCCCGGCTGCTTGGGAAAGCGCATGGGATCATCCAGTTCCTCTATATAGCAAAATGCCCCCTCCAATAAGTATAGCGCCGCATCCTTCCAATGCGCTCTCGTTAGCCCGGTATAGGGACTCACCGAATAATCCGGGTTTTCTACCTGAAACACGCCTTCCGGCACTTCCTTTCGTAGGGCATTTTTTGGTGCGCAGGACATCCACACCAGTGAAACAAGCAAAAGACTGACTGAGAATAATTTACCAAAACGGATCATCTGTACAAAAATTACTGATTATTAATATAATAGCTTGTTACTACTTTGTAAATGCTTAATTTTAAACAACTTACACCTTTTAACGTCAAGGACATAATTTATTGAATATCATGGATTTATTTTCACCTATCCACCTAATGATCTATCCACCTAACGATCTGTTATTAAAAGATTCATTGAGAAATACATCCATGACCATTGTTGTCGCCATCTGAAACAGACAACCATAGGTCGCCTTAACTACTCATCAAAAACGGAAAGGTCCCATTCTTCATGCCACTCAATGACCGGTTTGTGTCCCTCAAATTTAATGGGCAGCCATACATACCGGCCGTCGATCGGGTTGCGCGGACGCCACCGATCGCCCATAAAAATAAATGCTCCCTCCTTACCAGCCACAGGCAACACAAAAGTGCTTTGCGAATGAAAAGTCAGGTCTGCCCCTTCACCCACACAGGGATTACCCAACATTTCCCACGGACCCCAAATACTGGTAGCCATGGCCGACCTGGCCGCATTGGGATCCCAGCCGGTGCAACCTGAGGTGATCATATAATATCTGCCTCGTGCTTGAAAAGCGCCGGCGCCTCATTGTGTCCCCCGGGAAAAATTCGAATGTAGCGTCCGGTATGCGACAGATAGTCGTCCGACAGCTCTGCAATATGAATGGTCAGGTTTTCTTCGGAAGAGAAAACATGATAGGCCTTACCATCATCATCGACAAAAACAGTCATGTCGCGCGACATCTGTCCCCCCTCGAAATCGCGTCGCACAAAAAGCCCTTCATCCACAGCTTTGCGCCATCGGGGCGTCCACCACTCATATTGATCCAAATCAACATCCTGGTTTTTAAAATCCGCATCCATATTGACCGGCCAATGTTGTGCATTGGGCCTGAGCGACTCAATAAAGGTATAAGGCCCCGTAACTTCCTCGGCAACAGCCACCCCGGCCCGTGCCGCGATATACCCCTGTCCCTTTAGTTCCAGATGAAACCACATCACAAACTTTCCGGTTGATTCATTATAGACCACTTTGGGCCGCTCAATCACCGCGCCTCTTTCAATATCGTGGCCCGCTTCATCCACCACACTTAAAGCCACTCCTTCGTTGCTCCAGTTTAGCAAATCTCTGGACGCATAGACCTGTACGCCGACAAGGGCGGTGTTGCCGCCCCGTCCGGCCGTTTTATGTTCCCCAAACCAATAATAGGTATGATCATGATATAGAATACCGCCGCCATGGGCATTGATATGCGTTCCCTCATTGTCCCACCACAACTCGCCGGGTGTAAAGGTTTGATTGATACGCAATCCTTCAGAATTCGTTGAAGCGCTAAAATAGAATAAAAAAACAAGTGCCAATAGTTGCATACCCCATCGCAGTCCAATACTTAACAGTGATACCATTTTTGTAGGTTTTAATTTAACAACCAAATAAAAGGCTTTTATCTCTAAATCTTTGGCACAAAATTGACGATTGGTGCAAGAAAATCTAACTGAACAAATCCCCTACCCTTTTTGATATTTTTTTACCCCTATTAACCAAAACCGGCGTCTGATATCAAAAACTCAACAGCGTCTGTCGAATAATTAACACTTATATCGAAAACCTGCCAAAAACCACAGAAATGCTGACAATTTTTAACAACTATATTGAATAATTTTAACCTTAAATTTTCAGCAAGCATCCATCCATACAATTCAATTTTTTTTACGCATGAAAAACAAATACAAGCGATTCAAAGAAGGGCTGTTATTGCTCCCGTTCCTGGCTTTTTCAGCATTAGCCATTGCCCAGCCGGCCATTGACCAGACTGGTCTTTTGGAGCCTCCGGTAAGCGGAGACATCATCCTGTACACGTCCTTTCAAATCACCGATGAAGGGGGTGATGGCCATGCCGATGCCGTATTCACACTTTCCGAAGGAACCATTGCCGACTGGTCCGATTACTCCGCAGCCTTACGTTTCAACACCGCCACCGGATTTCTGGATGTGCGCAATGGCGGAGGTTTTGCTTATGAGGCCGGCACTTCGGTGCCCACCCTTTTCAATACCATTTACCGGGCATGGTTGGTAGTCAACTTCAACACCTTTACTTACGACACCTACGCACAAACCGATCAAATGGACAGTCCGCAACTCATATACGCGGGTGCGGCCTTTAGAAAGCAACCTGTCGGTGAGCTGGCCCACTGGACTGCCGTTCACAATTCTCAGGGCGACTCTGATCAACTAAATATCGCAGAAGTGGTTGCAGTGGATCAGGTGGGCACCTATCCCCCTTCGGTGGACAGTTCCGATGATGATGCCGATGGAATTCCTGCATTTAAGGATAACTGTCCCGCCGTCTACAACCCCGACCAATCGGACATTGACGGTGATGGCATTGGCGATGTGTGCGATTCGGAAAACATCGAAGACTATAATTTTGGCATGACACTCCCCGGAGGTTCTAACGGTGCCAACAGTAACGTGGCCCTGCCGCCCTTTAATATCGCCTCACTGCCTGTCACCATAGAAATGTGGTATAAACCGGAGGCCAATCAAAACTACTACGCCACCCTTTGGTACAACCGCGGCGCCTCCAGTAACAGTGGCGTACAATACGACCGCTGGGCCGATGTGACAAAAATAAAGGGTGTATGGAACGGTGCCTCTGAAGTGCCGGACATAAAACCGGTACCCGGACAATGGAACCATGTGGCACTGGTGGTTACCTCCAATAGCAAAACGCTCTACATCAACGGACATCCGTTTACAGAGACAGGTACTTCGTTCAATAACTACCTTTTTGACGGTATTACCTATCTGGGTTTTGACAATGCGGTGGCCGACCGGACCTTAAAAGGCAGCATTGATGAAGTCAGGGTATGGACCACAGAGCGCAGCGCTCAGGAGATTACAGACCACATGTTTTCACCCTTAACCGGAAATGAAGAACATCTTTTGGGGTATTGGGACTTTGACGACCGGGCAACGATGGCCACCGATGTGAGTGGCAACGGCTTAGATGGCACCATCAATGGCGGCAGCTATAGTCTGTCGAGCATCTTTGACCCCATGGAAATGACCCGTGCTGAGGCTTACCAGGCCTCCCGTCTGGTCAATACAGGTACGGCCGACAATGTGGTCCTGCGCTTCGAATTGGACGTGCAAAACCAAAAAGACCTCTTGCAACTGACACAGATAGATCTCTCAGCTGCAGGCACCACCCTTTTGTCGGACATTACCAACGTTAAGGTATATGCCACAGGTACCCAATCCGCTTTCAATACCGCTCATTTGATTGGAGAATCGGCCGGCACACCGGCCAGTAATGCCTTCACCATCAGCAGCAGCTATGATTTATCCTTGAGCACCAATTATTTCTGGGTGACCTACGATGTAAGCGCTGATGCAGCTAAAAACAACACTTTGGATGTGGCCCTGACTCAATTCACACTGACAGGCACAGAAGCCACCAGCTATTCACCCGCTACGCCTTCACCCGTGGGTGAACTGACCATCAATCCGGATGCTTTCATTCAATCAACCAAACTCCCCATCAGTGTGGTCACCAACTCGGCAGCCACCTCGGTGGAGGGGGCCAATTTTGCCTCCTTTCAGCAAAATGCCATCATGACCTACAAGGGGTATCAATATGTGACCTATTGGAATCAGGTGGCCAGGGTATGCATTGCCCGCAGAAAGTTGCCAGATGGGAACTGGGAAGAGATTGAATTCACCGATCACACGATATCGCTGGCCCGCGCTGCCGACAACCACTATACCATTTCGATGGGGATTGCGCCCGGTGACGGAACCATTCACTTGTCGTACGACCATCACAACGATCCTTTGCGCTATAAAAAATCGGTAAAGGATTTGGCCAACGACCCGGAAAATATAGCATGGTCGGCGGCCTCTTTCGGCAGCAAACAGAATTATCTGGTAGCCGGAACCCCCATCGAAAATGTTACCTATCCACGCTTTGTGGCCAAGCCCAACGGGGATTTGCTCTTTGAGTGCCGACTGGGCTGGAGTGGCGATGGTGACTCTTTCCTTTGGGAATACGACGCACAGACCAGTGCATGGACCTACATCGGGGAGTATTTAAACGGAACCTCCGTCAATGAAAACGCCTACATCAACGGCATACATTATGACCCGGCGGGCCAATTGCACGTTTCCTGGGTATGGCGCCAGACACCGGATGCGCGGACCAACCACGATGTTTATTATGCCTATAGCGCCGATGATGGACGCACCTGGAACAATGCCGACGGTCAGCAGGTTGGCACGGCCGGAACGGCGCCTATGACCATCCATTCGCAGGGACTGAAAGTGTGGACCGTGGGTACCAACCGGGGGCTCATTAACCAGGAATCGCAGGCGGTGGACAGCAAGGGAGGCATTCATATCCTGCAGACCTACATTTCGGATGATCAGCCCAACAGCAGTGACTTCTGGGGCGGACGTATCAACCACGGACAGTTGCGCCACATTTACCGCGATGACCAGGGAGTATGGCACAATGATGTTATTGCATACTCAGGCAGAAACCGTAATGAAATTGCCGTTGATGCCAACGACAATATTTACGTGGTAGCCGGTAATTACCGCATCTATTTTGCTTCGGCGGCGGACCATTGGAAGACCTGGACCGAGTTGGACGTATCGGAAAGCCATATTGGCATGAATGAACCATTGATCGACCGGGAGGCCCTTCTTGAAGAGAACAGGCTGTCGTTCGTGATGGCGCACAGCGCGAACGACGGCCGCATTATTGTACCATCCTACTTACTGGAAATCGGAGACCCAAGCACCGGATGGGCCAAAGAACCAGCCAGAGAAGGCCTGACTGTTTATCCCAATCCCTTCCGTTCGACTTTTACCATAGAAACCAATGCTCCCTTCAGCTACACCATTTACGATTTATCGGGAAGGCTAATGGAAACTAAACCCGTGGCGGATCATAAGGTGCTGGGACAAACATTACCGCACGGCATCTTTATCTTAGAAATCGTCCAGGGCCAGCGTATGTGGCAACAAAAAATGATAAAAAAACCCTAAACTTAATCATCATGAACCGAAAGAGTAGCTGGCAACCCTTCAGCTACTAGCCGCTGAATTTTGCAAACACCGGTCGTGGCCTTGGCCGCGACCGGTATTTTTGTTTTAGCTCCCTAAACGCCCTGGCTTGGCGGTTCCCAATCCGGCCGACCAGCAATCACAACAAAGCATAAATACTGAGCAGGAAGAGCCTTATGCGCTCAGCCTCATCGATTACAAAGGAAGGACGGTATACCATCAGGCGGCCTTTTTTGAGAAGAAAATCACCGCTCCTCTAAACCATTTGCCCGCCAGCCTTTACATCCTTCAGTTGGTGGCTTCCGGCAAAGCCTATCAGACCAAGATCAGTATTAACTAAGTCCGTTTAGAAATTAAACCATTAAACCAAAAGGAAAGGGCTGCCCGCGTGGACAGCCCTTTTTACATAACAACTAATTAAGAACAGATAATTACTAATTGCTAAGTCCTCTTAATCTCTTTTAATTACTTTAAAGACGTTTACGCCCTCTTTCGTATCCACCTTCAGGATATACATACCAGCACGTTGCAGGCTGATGGTATCTTCTGAAGACTGTAGCGGCTGACTAATAACCACGCGGCCAGTCATATCATAAACAGTCACCATACCTGCCTGTCCTTTGGTCTTAATGGTAAAGTCTCCGCTGGTAATGGTTGGATAAACCACCACAGCTTCCTCCTTAGCCTCACCAATAGAAGTCGTAGGTCTGATAAATTCAATGGTATAAGTCAGTGTTGTTTCACCATCGGCAGCAAGTACCTCAACAGTGGCTGTACCAGGTATTTCATTGGCCTGAACAACAGTCGCCGTAGCTCCGGCATGCTTGGCCTCTGCTGAAATAAATGGCTCATAGTTTTCATCGGCCACTTCAACAACGTAATCTGTTATTGTAGAAGCAAATCCGTCGATGCTCACACCATCCAACATTAAATCAAGAAGTGTAGCATCTTCAGAACCGTCCTCAATTGGGAAGGCCACAGAACGCTGGGCCACCATATCACCATCCATTACACCGGAATAGATATTGTATTCCAGAATAGAACCATTCCATGTTTCATCACCTGAATAGCCACTCTTACACAGATAGGCCAGTTCGTTACTCAGGTTATAAATCTTATTGTGGTCCCGCAACAGCGTACTACCAATATAGGTACCATCCACATACAGAGAAATAGAATCATTGGTAAGGGTTGCCACCATATAGTGAGGAAGACCATCATCCATAACCAAGGAATTAACCCCATCCTCATTACTCCATGGCGATGAGTAATTGCCCGCACTAATGGCCGTGCGACTCTTATGAGAGAGATACAAGCCATCAATACCATAATTGTTTTGGGTATTACCGAACCAGGAAATCATGGTATTTGCGCCATTTATACCATCGCCGGCTTTAAAGTAAACCTCCATCGTCAAAGACGCATATGTATTGATAGCAATTAGGTCACCCGGAAGCGAAATAAATTCACCCTCTTCGGCCGCAATGTATTCACCGGCTACAATGGTACCACCATTGAGCGTACCATGTGCCTGGCCCACCACATCTTTGGCCGTTCCATCGGCAAAGGTATAAGAGTGCTTCAAAGTCAGTTCGGTCTGAACCTGATAGTTAACAACAAACTCCTGACTATAGGCTCCCTCTGTAACTGTAAATGTTGTAGAACCTCTTTCTCCGGTTACATCAATGGTTCCCGCACCGGTTATAGTGGCAGAGGCGGACTCAGCCTCAGCGCTCAAAACAAAAGAAGTCGTTCCTACCGGAAGAATAACGGTGTATTCAGTCACAGAAGCCTGCAATCCTGGGAATAAATTGCCCTGATCCACAGTCAGCGAGGTCAGATTCAAATTGGCCCGTGGGAAAGATTCCACAATAGTACCACCGGTAATGACACCGTTCACACCACCGGTCCAGTCATAAACGCCATGTTCATTATTCAAATCGAAATTCCAATAGCCAATCAGTCCTGCCTCTGCGCCAGTAAGAACCTCATAGCGATTGTTCATGATGGTTTCAGCATTTAAGGAATCATTCCATACGCGGACTTCATCAATCGCTCCTTTAAAGGCACGATTAGCTGCCCCCGTGTCCCATCCAAGATACAATTTCCCTACAGAATAATCGAAAGCGGGACTTTCTATCTCACGGGTATAAGGAGTTCCATTTAAATAAATTGTGCTGGTTTTTTCAGTCAGAACAACCGCTACGTGATGCCATACATCCGTAGCTGCCGTAACATCTGTAACCGTTCCATAATCGTTACTGGCAATATTGGTCATAAACCTCAGTTTGCCAGACCCCTGCCATCCCGAAGCATAAGCTGCACCGGCATTATCATCACCGGTACGACTGTAAAAAAGACCTGCATTATTGGTTTGCGCGCCTTCAGGCTTAATCCACATTTCAACGGTATAAGGCAAAGTTTTAAGGTCAAGACCGGAAATATCAATGTGACTGGTGGCCCCATCAACTCCGGCCATTTGTATGGCATAGTTAAGACCATCGGCCTCCACCACATTCACCGTATATGTCTTGTTGGCAGAACCGTCAAATGACTGAACAGCAACACTTGCAGTACCAGCACCACCGGTTAGAGCTATGGCACCATCACCACTAACAGTGGCCTGTGGGTAAGTCGGCGTGCCGGCAAGGGTCACCGATGTTACACCCATCGGTACGGTAAGCGTATAGCTTTCTACGGCCTGACTAAAGGCAGGCGAAAGGGTGCCAATACTTGGGGTGAGGTCAGACAATGTCGCTTCAGAGCTACCATCATCCACAAAAATATCCAGATAATAAGAAGCAGAAGTACCATCAAAAGCTTTTACCTGAATTTCCAGAGAAATACCATCCCCAGCAAAAGCAACCACCCCATCGTCACCTACCAGCTCTCCGAGTCCGTCAAAAATTTCAACAGTGGCACCCAAACCGTTAGCCAACGCATCAACAGTAATAGCGGTAGTTCCATAAGGAACAGCCAATTCATACGCCTGCTCCATGGGATTGAACTCAGGCGACATCACGCCCACATTGGCACTTAAACTGGCCAAAGAAGGATCTGAATTGGTGGTCAATTCAAAATTCTGTACCGTCAAATAATCATCCTGGCCACTGCCATTGTGAATGGCCGACCACAAATTAAGTTCTGTAAAATTGGAATGATTAAAACCGGCATCTTTAAAAATCATTAATGGCGCCTCCATGCCTTCAGTTTGCACCCAGGTAGTATAAACCCCATTCGGAATATCCACCGCCATCCAAATATCATAAGGCTGCCCGGGAACCGGAATCAATTGATTGGTATAAACAAGACTGCCCGTGAAACCATTCTTAACCGCAATGCCTGTGTGATAAAAAGCAACGGTTGTTACATAGTCGGCCCAAGCCCTCACAGTGTCCTGAGAAAGGGTGAAAATGGCATCATACTGTCCGTTCTCATCCCCATCAAAAAAGGTCACTTCCGCATGAACCAGATGCTTACCCGTTAATGCCGGATCAATCACTTTGGCTGTGTCTGTAATCTGACCGTTTACTGTTGTTACGCCCAGCATCATAAAGAATGCCAGAAGATACCAACCTCTTAAGAGTAAATTTTTCATTTTCATAAACTATTACTATTTAGATGAATAAAACTTTGTGTTTTAACTATGATTGTAAAAATACCATATAGCGCAGCAAATCGCTTTCATAAAAGGCCGCAAAACCTGACACATAATTGTAATTTTATGTAAAAAAATCGATCCCGAAAAACATCACTAAATCACACTCTGCTGTATTTCAAAAACTTACAATCAAAGCTTGATAAACAAGCATTTAGTTTTATGGATGTACGTTAAGAATTGTAGCGTAAAACGAATAGAAAAAGGGGGGATTTACTCATTTGAGCAGTCCCCCCTAAGTTGATTTTTAAGTACCAAATACCACAGCTCAATAATAGAGCGGGGGTTTCGCTTATGCATTATTTAATGGGCAAATACCAATTGCTTTCCTGCATCAGCAAAGCCTCAATGGCGGCTCTGTTGTCGTGCTTTTCCGCCACTTTAGCGGCCAAATACCCAGGATTGTTGCGTCGCTTGGCCACCCGCATCAGATCGTGGAAACGATTCCCTTCAAAGGCAGTCTCCAAAGCCAGTTCCTCAACAATTTTATCTTCCACATACAGGATAGAGTCCTGCAGCGTAGGTAAAGAAGGAATGCGGAAATCTTCTGAAAGATGAATGCTGCCATTGCCACGCCCATGAATGCCAATCACATCTATATTATTGCTGGTCGCATAAATATTAAAGCGGGGACCGGTAAAATCCATCCATGGGGCCAGAGCAGGAGTTTTTTCATGAAGGGGCACAATTTCATCATTGGCCAGTGTATTGGCCGTCAATCCATTTTTGAGAACAGCAAAGGCCAAATTGGGCTTGCCGGCCCTATTCACAGCTTCGGCATATCGTAAGTAAAGTAGTCCAATACGGTAAATCTGAACACCCCAGAACTCATCGGTATACATATTCCTATGCTTACGTACCGCAATCAGATCAGTATTTTCAGGAGCATCTGATCCAAAAAACATATTGTAATACATAGCGGTCATTTCGGCAGAATAATAAGAACCATTTTCTCCCCTCAAATCGCCTTCCTTGACCACTGTGGAGTTGTGAAAATAAACCTGGGCAGCCCAGTTCTCTACGGCCACTTGCGTAGGAGCTATTTCCCTGTTGAGAAAGAAGAGACTATCCAACCTATAAGGCGTTCCGAATTCAGAAGAACCACCAATGAGGGAAATATGCTCAGACCGACTAACTCCAACATTAAAAATACTCGTCCAATAAAGGTAATAGCTCGTAAACTCACCATTGGTGACACTCCACTCCGACTGATAAATGCTGGTCGACAAATACCCCTGACTCCACATCAGATCGTAGTACGCCTGAGCAGCCTTTTCATATTCCTGGTTGTACAGGTATAAGTCGCCCAACACAAACTGAACGGGAAAAAGCAATTGCCTGGAATCATCCACATCATCCCCCAAAGGAAGTTCACCTGGCAGAGGAATATCCCTAACTGGCTCCAGATCAGCGATCAATCTGGGTAACAAAGCATCCGGCCCCAGCTCCTCCATATCCTTTTCTGCATCCTGTATGGAAGTCAATGGCTGCTCATAATACTTGACCAGGCCATGATTAAGCGCTAATTGGAGATAAGTCCACGCCCGAATGGCTTTGGCAGCAGCAAATTCTTTGTACATCACCTTTTGACCCCGCGATACAATGGCCGTATCAATGTTATGAATCAAAAAATTACAACGATTGATGACGCCATAATAATCACGAACATTGGCATAAGGGTTGTCTGCCTGAACGCTGAAATTGTAGATATCCTTGAGTGAAGTAGATGCATTCTCAGTTATCTCGAGCAAGTCGCCCCGCAATTCACCTAAAACCACATAGCGCTCCCCAAGGCTTTCCAGCTCACTCAAAATTCCCATCATGGAATAGATCGTATCATTGGGAGAATCCATTTGATAATCCTTTTCCAACAATACATTATCGTAATCAACATCCAGAACGTTGTCACAGGAACTCAGCAACAATCCTGTTCCCATCAATCCGATAAATATTTTACTGAATAAATTCATTACTTTCCAATTAATTGATTAGTACATTGATTAACCTCAAACACCTAGAGGTTCAGCTTTACTCCCACCACAAAACTTTTGGTACCGGGAAGAAAACCCCTGTCGATTCCCTGATAAAGAACGGCATTGCCGGCACTTACTTCAGGATCAGTTCCCAGATAATCGGTCAAGGTCCACAAATTGTTGCCGGAAGCCCATATCTCAATCGCTTCAAAAGCCTGCGTATTAACAGGAATCTTGTAGCTCAACGTCAGAGTTTTAAACCGAAGGAAAGAGCCGTCTTCAATCCAACGATCCGAAAACCGGCTATTGCCCATTGGGTCACCAAAGACCGCTCTCGGTTGCGTAGCCGGTTGTCCTTCAGCCGTCCAGCGATCCAACATGGTTACTGTCTGGTTGCTAAAGTCTTTACCCGACTCCAGATTGGAACGCAAGTAGTTATAAATTTCATTGCCATAGGAAAAATTAAACAACGCACTTAAGGTAAAATTCCCCAAACCCATGCGGGTAGAAAAAGAGCCGTAAAAGTCAGGATTGGGATCACCAATAACCTGCTTGTCCTTCTCATCAATAACACCATCCTCAACCTGATCTACAAAGGCAACGTCACCGGGCGTAAACAAATAATAAGCACCACTCACATCATCTATCCGATAGGTTGGATTGGCCATTACCTCTTCCTCAGAAGAAATAACTCCGTTGGTTTTATAGCCGTAAAAGACACCGGCTGCCTGACCCTCGGAAGTCAGAATTTCGGCGCCAAAAATAGAGGTGATAAAGCGACCTTCGGGTAGTGAAGTAATCTCATTTTGATAATGTCCTACACTGGCACCCAGTTCCCACTTAAATTGATTAAAGTTCAAGATCTTCCAATTGGCGACCAACTCTACCCCGGTATTTTGCAACTCTCCTTCGTTGTTCCAATAAAACCCTTGCCCCAAAACTTCGGGGTAGGCCCGAAGTGCCAAGAGGTCTTTAGTCTGGTTCTGATAAAAATCAACATTCAGCGCCAACCGATTATTGAACACTTGGGCATCCAGCCCCACATTCATCTTGGAGGTCGTTTCCCACTGCACCTGCTCATTACCCATATTTCCAATTACCAGTCCATTGGCACGATCTAAGTATCGGGTAGAAGTCAGGTAGGTGTGACTGGCATAAGGATCAATATCATCATTCCCGGTAATGCTATAACCCAACCGTAACTTTAAATGGTTAAGCAGGGAACGGTTTCCCATAAAAGATTCAGATGAAATCAACCATCCGGCGTTAACAGAAGGAAACAAGGCCCAACTGCGATCCAAAAATTGAATACCACCAATGGTTTCCTTACCAAACTTTGAAGAACCGTCCATTGCAGCAGCCAAGGATAAAAAGTATTTGTTATCCAGGCTGTAATCGGCATTCAGGTAGGTGGACATATATTTGCTGCTGCTGTTTACTCCAATAATCTGACGGAACTCAAGTTCATTCATCAGGTTTCTTTTCTGATTGGATCCTGAATTGTGACCTTCTCCATATTCTAAACGGTAATCATTGAATAAGTATCTCCATCCCAACACCCCATTTATTCTGTGCCGGCCGTCCAATATCTTCTTATATTCTAAACGGGTATCGTCGTACATGGCAATATTGCGAATAACCTGGCTTCGAAAAACATTTTCCGACATGCCAAAACCTTCTATCTTGCGGAGAGCAACCACGTCTTTAGGACTATAGTAGGTTTCTTTGTTTTTATCCAGACTATAATCAAACAGCGTGCTTAAGGTCAGTTCTGGTGTCAACTTAAAAGAAGGTCGCATTCCTACATTTAAACGATAATGTTTATTGGTATTGAGCGCGAAGCCAATCACCCCTGTGGGGTTACTGATACCAAAAATATCACTGTTCTCATAAATAGAAGTTTCAGTACCCCCAGTCGTATAAGTATAGGGATTTAAAAAGGGCGACTTAATTCGGGCCAAATAGGTAGGTGAAGTATAAAAATTAACACCGTCATCCAATAAATCCCGATCCACATTACTAAAACCAACATTTAAACCTAAATCAATGTAATCTGACAAGTTAAAATCTGCATTAAAACGGGTAGAAAGACGCTCCATATTGGTATTTTTCACCACGCCTGTTTCTCCCATGTAACCAATGGAGAAAGCATAGAGAGCCCGCTCATCTCCGCCGTCAACGCCAATATTATAACCATGGACAATGCCATTGCGATAAACTTCATCGTTCCAGTCCGTATTGTTGTGATATCTGTTATAACCAATGGCTGAAGGATCGCCCTGCAAAAAGGGAAGCTCAGAAATATCAGAGGCTGACAAATTGGTGGTTCCCAATAATTCAGATGTATAAATGCGATAGGCATCGCCATCCATCATGGGTATATCAGAACCGGAACGCTGTGTTACGCCCCCAAAAGCATTGAATTCAATTTTTGTAACCATGCTCTTTCCACGCCTGGTACGAATATCAATAACGCCATTGGCGCCCTTGCTGCCATATAGGCCTGATCCGTCCTTTAGTAAATTAATACTCTCAATATCATTGACATCAATATCTGCCAGTTTGTTGCCAAAATATCCCTGATGCAAGGAGGCCTCATTATAAAAAGTATTCAGAATGACACCATCCACAACAATCAGTGGTTGAGAATTCATATTTACAGAATTAAACCCTCTGATAAACATAGCATTTCCAATTCCGCTGGTACCTGAACGACTTATGGAACGGATTTCACCACCGGCATAAGATTGAATCAAGGCATCGGCGGATACGGCCATGAGTGGATCATGGGCTTTCAATTTTCTTGAAGACAGCATATTGTGTGATGCCCTGGTTTTCCCCAAAAGGCCTTCTTCCTCACTAACAAAATCGGAGAAAAATTCAGGAAATAAGGAAACCTCCACTTCCGTCCTGCCCCTCAGAGGGACCTCAGCCGGGTCGTAAAAGTAGGCGCGCACTTCCAATACATCATTCAAGGAAACCACCCCAATATTCATAACACCTTCATCATTGGTAGTTCCGGCAGCAGGAAAATTGAGCGTTCGTGCCTGGGCGGCAGAAATTGGCGCTCCTGTATGGGCGTCCTTTACGAGTACTTTTATATACGTTAACGAATCTGCCTCCCCGGAATTCTGTCCTTTTAAAGACAAGGGAACGAGCATTAAACCAAATGCCAACAACAGCAGTAATTGCCTATCTGAAAAAAGTGATATTGCAATTCTTACAAGTCTATTATTTCTAGTCATTATCATCCTGTATATATTATATATGCTATTCAATAACGGGTTCTAATACAACGCAGTCAATTCGCATGGTCCTACTGTAGGCACCAGAGGTTTCTTCTGCCAGAGTCACATCATTGGTAACCTGTAAGTTAACTGCAACATTGGGATAATCCTCATTAGAGACATTGGCAAAAGGAAAATCAATCTCTGTCACAAACATTTTGGTCAGGCCTTCCGGCTTGGTTTCATTGTCTTCCGGTGTAACCCGCAAACGTTGAGTTCTTCCGGTTGTGGTATTGACATACGTTAATTGAAAACTCGTCTTGGTAGGGGTCAGGTTGTTGGGATCTTCCACCGTTGCAGGCACAAAAACAACGTAGACCCGGTATTTGGCTGACAAGGTATTCGGTATAGAAAATGTGACATTGGAACGCGCAAAATTACTTGTTCCGGAAGGCTCCAGTAACAGATACCGGTCATTTGAAACATCCAGTCCGGTGCCCAATCCACTTCGGTTGAAAAGTTCATTGTTCTGGTTGGTTCTGCCTGTGGGAAATTCCGCTTCAACCCTAATTTCTTTAAACCAGGTAAGGGTATCCACAAATGGAAAATCATTCAATAAGTATCCATCTCCATTACTTAACGCAACATGTTCAGCGCCGGCGAAAAGATAGGCAGGGGAATAAAATACGTTGCCCCCGGTAGAAATAAGTGAATCTCTGGCACCCGGGTCTTCAAATCTTCCTCTAAAAACCAAGTCGGAGATCATGCTACGACGCATCAACGCCTCCCCTCTTTCAGCCCCACCAAAAACATCCGGAACAGTAAAGTAGGGAGAAATCTTATCATAGGCCATATTCCAGGCTGAATTCTTCAAATACAAGGTGGTATAAACGCTGTCTTCCACATTCAATTCTCCTCTGGATTCCAGAAACAAGTTGCTTTCAACAAAAACAGAGTCATAAACAGCATTCCCATCCTCATTGGTACCAATCTGAGAACTGAGAACAGGAGAAAATACTTGTTCGGTTAGGCCGTATAAATACTCCCTCAGCGAATCCAGATCATTTCCCCTATCTAGAAACTCCCACAAGTTGGGCAAAAATTCCACATAGCTTTCAATTTCATGAACCAGACCATTGTTGGTTCTAATATTGCCCTTGGTAAAACCCGATCCTCCAAAAGAGAAGACCGCATTTTCGCCCCGTTCCAGGGGAATGTATTTACCATTGAGCAAGCGCACCATTCTGGAGCTAATCAGAGAGGTGGTAATGCTTCCCCGGGCAATATGATTTTGTGCAATCACCCTTGCACGTTCAACATCCTGTCGATCAACCATTTCCAGACTGGCATTGACTGGCGCCCATACCGTAAAGTTTTGGGCGGAAACAAGCACAGTGTCATAACCGGCTGTTTTCAAAATCTCGGCAAAATAACTAAGCTCGGCCTGAGAATTAATGTATTCATACAAATTAAAATCCGGAAGTTTTTCCTGATTGCCACTGTAGTGCTGTTCCCATTGATCGTCACAGGCAGTGCCGGCAAGAACCAAAAACAACAGAAAAACAAATGCATTTATCTTATTTAGTGCTTTCATCTGTGATTATTTTAACAACATTAGGAGCCTGAAACTTTTTTTGTACCTAATCAGGCCATCATTAATCTATGCCTTCAAATTCAATGACCTCAATGGGGACAAACTCCAGATAATCGAACATGAACTCTCCTGCCCGTGCTGCACGCACCGAAAAAGTATGATGAGCGTCCTCGGCAAAGGTGTAAATCCCTAAAATTCGTCGAAGCGCCTGGGGACTCATTCGTGCATTGGCACCGCCATACCACGCATTGTTGATGACTTTAAAACTGGCAGGCGCTTTCATATAACCTCGGTTACGCATCATCTTATCATTTTCGAAACCTTGCAAATCGGCAGGGTTCAACCCTGGTTGTTCATAACCAATCTTTGCATGGTTGGCATTCAATCTTAAATCAAGCGGTATACCACTGGGTTCTCCATTCCAGTATAGTTGTGCAGCACCCCTGTTGCCAGTTGGTTGATAGCCAAAGCGAATTTCGTAAGTTCCTGCGGGGATGGGAGGTGTTATGATGGAAAAATCATACAAGCCACTCAAAAACACTTCATCGCCTTGATAATCCAAAAATCGGTCATCTGCATTGAAATATCCAAAATTGGTATTGTCAGAAGTCTCTACTCGTTCGATATAACCGTGCGGAAAATAGAAGCGCTCTGAGGGATACTCCGGATTGTTTCCAGTGTACTTTTTTCCAACCCGCATATCATTATTCCGTAACTCCGGGAAAAAACTGGCGGCATCCATACGCATTCGCTTGCTGGTAAGCATGCGCTCTACATCCGTTGAGTAAGCCAGGATGCCATCAATTTCGTGATAGACGCCATTGAGCGCATCATTGTCAATATTATCTGCAACCAAACGAACAGCTGTTCCTTCATCAATCATATTAAAAACATTGTACTCATTACTGGCCCGAAGGGTACGTACCTCCATTAAGGTCAGTGGTGCCATGGTTTCAATGTATTCAAACATATCGTAAGATTTAACCGAATGACTGGTACCTGAAACAGAACCCGTGTTATCATAAGCCTCCACAAAAAACTCTGCAGGAATTTTGCGATCCAATAAGTGGTAGGCAATAAACCGGTTCAAACTGTTTTGACGATCCGTAATATCATCAATACCGGAATCTTCGGGATACTTTTCGTCATAAATGGTTTTTGCATAGGCTTTCAGATCTTCCATGTTCTCTATCCCATATTCACCAAATGTAACATCGCTGGGAATCAAAGCTGTAAAGCCGTATTTCCTTTCACGAGGCACTCGCATGATACTTCCAATACCATTGGTTACGCCATCGTATTGGGAAATAAGGTCGACAGGTAAAACGTAAGACTCATCCTTAATGGGCAGCAGAAGTTCAAATAGTCCGGTTTCAACCAAGCCTTCATAAAAAAGAGAAAACTTATCTTCTTTTCCAATGGCTTCTACAATGGTGTTATCGGTGGGAGAAAGAACACCATCAATGGTATGCACTACGCCATTGTGCAAATCAACATCCGGATTGACCACTCTGGCAGTCTTATTTACCAAGTATTCCAACCCTTGACTCGTGGGTCTAAAGGTAATTTCAATATTTCTTCCGTTCATCGACAAATTAGTCAACAAACCCTCCCTGAATTGGTCCGTTGTTACCTCAAAATCCTTGATAATGTGATTATACGCAATAACTTTCATGGAGTCCAGAGAAAAATCTCTCAAGGAGGATTTTCCACGGGTAGTGTAAAAAGCCTCCAATGCTTCATTGGTGGGCAAAAAACAGGTATAAACCCCGTAAGCATTCAATAAGCCCATTACCTTGGTGGTATCCAGAATTCTTTTGAATTCTGAAAACTGTTCCGGATTTGAACTGATATAGCCACCAACAGTCTCTCCGGTAAAAGTATAGTAATTATCACCGATTTCATCACTGTCGCAAGCATACAAAACAGCCAGCAGAGCCAACAACATTAAAACACCCGCCTTGTTAATTCTTTTCATAACTGATATGAATATATTCTTCATGACTTATAGTTTTACTTGGTGATATTTCCGTCCTCAATCTCATAGTAGGGATTCTGTTCAAGCGCTGAATTGGAATTAAATTCATCAATGTGTATGGGCATGTAAAGCGCATCCATCACAGAAAGTTTCAGATTATTACTTCCGCCAGCATATTTTTTAACCACATAGCCTACAAGAGAAACCGGAGAATCCTCACGACGGGCCAAACGCATTAAATCAAACCAGCGCTTCCCTTCAAACATGAGCTCTCTCTGACGTTCGCGCAAGACCAGGTTGGTCATCTGGCCCTGTGAATTGTAAAAATCAAGGTTTAACTCAAGAGTTCCCTCCTCTATATTGGAACGCATGTAAGTCAGGTTGACCATTTCCATGGCCTCCTCCAACCGATTCAATTGAACCAGGGCTTCGGCCCGAAGCAAAATAATGTCGGACAAACGATAAACAATCCAATTGGGAACGTGGGAACCAAAGACATAAGCACTTGAACCATCTTCCATTTCAATTCTGCGGGCGCCAACATACTTAAAAATACTGAAAAAGTCCTGAGCAACAGAAGTAGAGTATAGAAAGTCCTTTCTACGCAAATCCTCCTCACTTTCATAAGTAGTTCCAACCTGAACATTGAATATTTTAAAATTCTCATTACCGGTCACCAATGCCAGGGGAAATGTCCAGAAACCTACGGTTCTATCATAGGAGCCATAATTAGCCCGTACCAGATCATTCTCCTTGATGTCTCTTTCAAATTGCAGTTCAAAAATACTCTCCGAAGCGTTTTTGTTAAAAAACACTTCATACAACATCTCCTCACCCTCAACCAATTCCAAATCGGTATTGGCCATGACCTTATCACAATAGGCTACCGCAGCTTCATAATCCTCCATCCACATATAAATATCAGCCATCAAAGAGCGTACGGCACTTTTGGTAATACGTGCTTTCGATAAAAGTTCTGTTTCAAACTGATCACGGCTGTACCTTTCGGCAAAAGTCAAATCTTCGAGCAACTTATTTAATACAAAGGTCTCAGATGATTTCGGTATCTGATAATCCTGATTATCGGCAATACTGGGAGCATCAATCCATGGTACTTCTTTAAAAGTGCGCACCAAATAAAAGTAACTCAAGGCTCTCAATGTCAAAACTTCAGCTTTAAGAGAATTGAATTTAGACTCCGTAAAATTGGCATCCCGTTCAACAACCTCTGGGGCATAGTGCAAAAAGGTATTGCAATAATTAATAACCGTATAAAAAGGGCCCCATTTGGCATACTCGTTATTGATAGAAAGGTCGCCATCAATCAAACGAAACATGGATGTCGGCATGTCTTGCAATGTACCTTTAACCACATTGTCGGAGCGCAATTCACCCCAGGTCATCATCCTTTCCATCACTCCATTCTCTGTAAGTGAACGGTAACAAGCGGCCACCACCTGGTTCACTTCACTTTCATCCTGCCAAAAGTCGTCCAGCACAATCTCGCTCTCCGGCCGCAAATCCAGCCAGTCGCTGCACGCCGAAAATCCAATAACCATAAAGGTCAATCCTATTATTGAAAATATTTTTTTCATCGAACTATTTTTAAAATGAAACCGTCAGACCAAATGTAAAATCTTTAGAACGGGGTGTCCGATTGTTATCGGCACTCACACTAAATGAGCCATAGCCCACTTCCGGATCTACCCCGGTATAATTGGTCAGGACAAAAATATTATTGATGGTCAGGTACAAACTCAGCTGACTCAGATTGTATCGCTTCAGGGTTTCCTGAGCAACGGAATAATTAAAGGTTAAATGCTTCATACGCAAGAAGGATCCATCCTCCACATAGCGGTCACTTCCCAGCCAGTTATATCCATAGCGATACAAGGCTCTGGGCATGTCGGTCACATCACCATCCTTGCGCCAGCGCCAATTAACGGACTCACTCTGATTGTTGTTGTAATACATATTTTCAGCATTCATCCGTGCCGTATTCACAATTTTGTTGCCATAACGGAAATTAAAGAAGGGCGTGACCACAAAGTTCTTATAGCGTAGAGAAAGACCGAATCCGCCATTTACTTTTGGGTTGGAGTTGCCCAGGTAAACAATGTCGAGTTCATCAATGGAACCATCCTTGTTGATGTCTTCATAAATGGCATCTCCCCCTCTGAACTCATAGGCATTACTGCGTCCAAAGGCAAAATACATCGGCATAGGATCGCCCAATTCATCGGTAAAGACATTGCCATTGGCATCTCTGGCTACTGGTGCATTCTCCTGAACACCGGAGATGTATTCATCGTACTGATAAACGCCCTTGTAACGAAAACCATAAATAGATCCATAGGAATTGCCTTCCTGAATACGCGACATGTAAGTCCCGTTTTCAAAATTGTAATCACCATTATAGTTATTCAGCACATCCTCCCGCAAATCAACAATGGTGTTGACGTAATTGGATAAGTTGAAATTGAAATCCACAGAAAAATCATTGGCCCTGAAAGCATTGACGGTATAGAAATTAAATTCCCAACCGTTGTTGTCCATGGTTCCCACATTTTGCCAGGGAACGCCACCAAAACCAGAGGAAGAGGGCAATCGTAAGTTTTCAAATAGCAAATCCTCCGTTCGCTTGTTGTAAAAGTTAATGTCAAACACAAAACGATCATCAAAAAAGCCCAAATCCAAACCATAATTAATAGAAGTGGAAGTCTCCCATTTCAAATCAGACAACTGAAGCGTGGTAGGCCTGGTAGCAGGCATACCGGCATAGCTGCCATAGGGGCTGTAGCGGCTAAAATGAAGGTATTCCTGTGTGGGCTGATTACCACTCACACCATAACTGGGTCGAATGGCCAGCATGCTCAACCAATTACTGGTACCTGCCATAAAGTCTTCATCAGAAATAATCCATTTGGCAGAAACACCCGGAAAATTACCATATTTGCGATCATCCCCAAATTTGGTACTACCATCTCTTCGGAAGGTAAAACCCAGAATGTAGCGTGAAAGGTAAGTGTAGTGTGCACGGTACAAAAAGGCATTGGAGCGGTAGGAGGATCTGCTGCTGGAAATACCATCTATATAAGTATCACCTACCGGAGTTGTCATATAGCCAGAAGGATGATTGGTGGTAGCCAGGCCCTGACTGGAACTATTACCGGTTCGCATTTGATAGGAACCGTACATCATAAAACTGTGATCGGAATTACTTAATTTGGGCTGCCAGGTGATGTTGTTGTCCATCATAACCGTAACACTCTCAGAATCGGCACTCTCGGCCTTATTCACGCCTGCATCATCCCACGGCAAATTGGAGACTTCACGTGGAAAAAATTTCGATACTTTGTTGTTGTTCACATCAAAGGAAACATACATGTTATACCGCAATGTGGACTCATAAGGATCTACCAAGTCGTACTGCAAACGAAAGGTTGGTAAAATCCGGTAATTCTTGAGATTATCTATGGCCAAATCAGCAAGAGCAACCGGGTTCCGTAAATCTCGCTGTGATTCGTGCAATTGGGATTCAGTCCTTGAAATATTGTAATAGACACCTGTATTATTGCCCTGGGCATCCTGATGATAAATACTTACGTTGGGCATTTTTTCATAGGCGATTCCCAACAAATTTCCGGCATTACGCTGGTTATCCGAAAAGGTATAGGAAAATTCCGTAATAAATTTGATACGATCGGAAACAGCATAATCCAGATAAGCTCGTGTGGTGAAACGATCCATCACCTGTCCGATCACCGTACCTGTTTGGGTTAAAAAACCACCGGAAACCCTGTAACGTGCCCTTTCACCACCCCCGGAAACGGTGACATAATGGTCGTGCTTAAAACCAGTCTGTGTCACGGCATCAAACCAGTTGGTATTGTTATTAAAATTATGATATTCTGAGTAATTAGGGTCATACATAAACTCTCTGACGTTGGCAGCATTCTCGTTTTGCTGAGGATTGAAGTAGGCCTGTTTCATCAACATGGTGTAATCGTCCCCATTCAGCATCTTTAAGCCTTCAGGCTGCACCGCGCGGGTAAGACGATAAGAATATTGAACACGTGTGGGACCGCGAAAACCTTTTTTAGTGGTAATCACCAGTACGCCATTGGCTCCCTTGGATCCCCAAATAGCAGTAGAGGCGGCATCCTTCAACACGGTAATATCCTCAATATCATCCGGATTGATACTCAACATATTGGCAAACTGCTCCTGATTGGCACTGGCAAAATCAAAAGTGGGATCAATCTCCACTTCATAAGGGATGCCATTCACAACAATAAGTGGCTCACTACTGGCATTAATTGAAGTGATACCACGTATACGCATGGATGTTCCACTTCCCAGGTCACCCGAATTACCAATGATATCCAATCCGGCAATACGACCCTGAAGGGCATCATCCACCGAAGTCACCTGAATACCTTCAAACTCACGTGTACTAATGCTTTGAACGGCGGTAGACACCTCGCGCTGTGGAATAGCAAAGGTACCATCGCTGTGCATTTTGGTAGCTGTGACCACTACTTCATCCACCTGCTGTTGCTCTTCTGTCATAACAACATCAATATTACGTTGATCACCAATAGGAACCGATTTGGTTACAAAACCTATAAAACTAAAGACCAGATTGTTTTCAGGATTCTTGATACGAATCACAAATTCGCCGTTAATATCCGTCACTGTGGCACTTACAATCCGCTTTGTTTCATCCACTTCAATAACGTTTACCCCAATCAGTGTCTCATCGGTAAGGTCGCCCGTAACCGTTCCCCTAACGATTAAATCTGAACCCGACGCCTGGGCCCATAGGGACAAAGGCATCAGTAAGCAACAAAGCAAAACAAGACCTATTTTAATTTTCATCAGAGAATAATTTAGTTAATTCATTGACTGCATGAAGCTGGCTGAAAAAAATTTCCATTTCTTTATGAAAAACAAATGACAAATCCACTTCACCTGATTCATTGTTTATTTTATATTAATGGCACTCCGCCATCACTTACTCTTTAAATATCAATACTTTATCAATTTGATGAATCACCACTGACGAAGAAGTTGTAATTCGTGACTGGTTATATAGGGTGCCAGTGCCTGATCCGTCCACTTCCCGGTAACCACCAGGTTGGCATTAAAGACATGTTCCCGTGTGATGATATTGAACAAATTGTTCTCAGTTAATACCTGAGCAACGCCATTTCCCTCCATTTCAACAGATAAATCACTTCCATCTCCGGAAACTTCGACTTTATAGTATTTGTTTTTATAGGTCCCGAATTTGGAAGGGGCATCATCCAATTTAATGGTAGCCGTCTGGTATAATTGATCCACAGGCTCCCCTGAAATCAACACTGCATTGTCCTGGAAATGATAGCGTAAAAAACGCTCAAGTTCCTTTATGGCAGCCTGCTGCTCTTCCTGACTTTCCATTTCGTTGATACCAATAATTCCGGGACGTTCGGGACTGCTGTTCCAAGGATGTATGAGCCCCGCCTCAATGGCGGCATTCACGGCATCATTGGTTGGCACATAGACGGTATAATTATAGGTATTGAAAAACTTAACGTTGAAATCTACGCCGTAATAGTTGGTTTTTCGTACAAAAATCTCAGAAGCATGATTGACCGGAAAGCCGGTAAGCAATTCAAAGAAAGAATTGAAAGCTTCATTTTGACTCAAAACGGAGTATACGGAGCGCAAGGGCGGCTGAATCGGCTTGTCGATAAAATAAGTGCGCCCATTTTCCTGTTCGTAAACATCCGTTACATTGACCGTGACATCACGTTCCAGATCGCCGCCTCCCATGACTTTTAAACCCATGCCGCTGCCCTCAGTCTTCACCAGGGTACCTCCTTTGGTAAGCGAATAAGCTGATCCGGACTCCACATCACCAACCACCACATGGTTATCTAAGATATCCCACAATCTATTCAGAATAAAATCATTGTACTCATTGGGCTGATTGGGATTGCCATAATTTACGACACCAATGGAATCCCCAACTGTATTTGTTTCAGGATCGTAAGCATGAATAATGGCATTTACATTGGAAGTACTTTCATTGTATTTAAATTTAAGCGCTCCGGGCACATTCTTCCCAATGGTAAAAGGATCAATGTAATTCTCAAAAAACTCATCGGTAGGCACAAAAAAGCTGTATCGACTGACCAGTGAGTTCAGATAAAAAGTATAGTCCAGACGATTGATAATCCAGTTAAAAATCTTGGTATTGGCACCAAAAAGCACCGGCGCATAAACAGACACATAATCATTGGGAGGATACACCGCATTCGTCTCGTACACCAGTCCGTTAGAAGCCAGATACGTATTTTGAATATCTCCGGAGGTAATATTAATGCGATTATTACTTCCATCACTCATTTTATCAAAACGAGCTGGAACCGATTCCAAAAAGGAAGTACGCATGTGCCGATCAAGAAATTTTATCACAATGTTGTCGGGAATACCCTCCCAACTCCCGAAACGCTCAGAAAGGATGGCTCCGGAGCCCGTGGCAAGATATTCCTGCATGGCCGCATCACTGGGTGCCAGGAGCGTAGCCATATCGGCCTGCAGAGGCCCGTTGCTGTAGTTGTTGTTCCCGGGATTAAAAATAAGACGTAAATCCACAGGAACCGTAGTCCCATCCGGATATGTAGTCGGTCCATTGGCAGCATTCCTGCTAAAATACCCTTTAACGAACAAAGTGTCGGTAAAATCAGGGTTCACCAATTTGTAATCCTGATCCCATTGCGAAAAATAATAGGGCGCACTGAAGCGTTCCAGAAGCTCTGAAAAAATCTGGGTTCTTTCATTGGAACGGATGTGCTCTGCCATATTTAAAGGAGGCAACATAACCTCTTCCAAAATATGTACATAACCATTTTTACAGGTAACATCCGCTTCAACCACTTTTATATCAAACAAATGCGCATCACCGTTTTGTCTTTCAACACCGGTAATGAGTTTAAAATCGGCATCGCTGATGGCTGCATTTTCGAGTGGCCGCTGTAGAAAGTACATAATAGGTTTGGAGGTCTGATCGGTTAACATGTACAAACCACTGGTGCGATACGGCTCCCAATAAGGAGATGAGGGCAGGATATTTCCGGATTCATAGACAATACTATCGAAAGGAGACAGCGCCGATGTTCGACGAATGGCGGCACCTTCCACCAAACCACCACTGTTGTAGTTGGCCAGAGTACCCAATAAGTAGGCATTGTCAATCATGCCAAAATTCATGATCAACTTTTTCTGGGCCAGTGACAATTCCTGGTACGATCCGACCCCCCAGGGGTTGTCCGTAAAAAAACGTTCAAAAGCGGCATCATCCGCAACAAAAAGGGTTTTACTACCCGTTCTTGCCAATACCTCACCATATCCGATGTCATCGATTAGACGCACAAAATTTGTGAAGCGCTGTTGCTCCACCAGATAATCGTAGATGCTTTCGCCCAACCATTCGGGTTCTTGATCATCGTAGATATAATCATCCTCGCAGGAAACAAGCCAAAAACTTCCAACAAGCAACAGACATACCATCAACAGATGTCTTATGCTATGTTTCCAAATTTCATTTTTCATTGCTTTTGTTGATTAAATAAAACATTATCTCAAAAAAATCAGAGTCGCTATTTCAAGTTGGGTGGACCGGTTAAAAACTACTTATACAAAAGTAGCTGCCTGAGTAATCATTTTTTTACAAATTTTCGAGATATTATATAAGAAAATCGAATTCTGTTTAAGTACCAAAGGTATAAACCAATCAAAATTTGTTTTATAAAAATATGAAAACCAGATAATTAGCAATTACCATATTAAATATTAATCAAAAACCGAAATATTTACATTCAAAAATCTAATTGCAAAAAATTGTAATTTTAAGAACTACTGCACCACCAATTTGCTGCGTCCAACAATGCCCTTATGATTGGTATAAACCAATAAATAAAAACCGGACGCTAATTGAGACACATTGAAAGTGGCCTGCTCATTATCCATTTTTGTTACCATGACCACAGAACCAGCACTGTTGTATAGCGTCGCGATCACTTCTGACCCACTATCTGCTCCCTTTCGAATGGTAAGCACATCGCTTGCCGGATTGGGATATATCACAAAATCGCCATCTTCATCTGATTGATCCGGGTTAGGCCCGATGGAAGAAATCGTACTCCACTGCTTTAACAAGCGCTCCTTTTCCTCTGTAGTAATAGGAATTACACTGCCGTGCCGCGGTTGAAAATCCATTGTTACAGATTGATCGATAATGGAGAAATTAACCAAGTCGGTACTCTCGGTAAACTGGTAATGACCGGAAGTGTACATGTCATAAATCAGAAAATACGTATCACTGTTAATCAACCGGAAGACCGAAGAACCTTCAACGGCCTGAGTGGTTTGTTGCAAGTATTGGTCGTGCAACACATAGCCCTGCGTCAGCTGATCAGAAACGGCCTTTTTAATGCCATTGCCCGATCCCTCCGTCTTAAAGAACAAATGAAACTGTCCATCTTTCTGAATGATGTCGCCATCGATACAGGAACTGTTGGTGGGATGATAGAACAGCTGTACCGGTTCCGTCTCAAGGTCGGTAAAAGTGGCATTGGCGTAAGCGTAATAAATAATATCCGGTCCGTTGCCATGTTTCATCGACCAATACACCATGTACTTACCGACATTGGTGTCAAAAATCACCTGAGGGGCCCAAACCCTTAACAAATCCTCGTGGCCTGTAAATCGTTCCTGAATATTAACGACGCTGGACGACCAGTTAATTAAATCATCGGAGCGCAACAGCACCATGGCCCTGTTGGAATTCCAGCCATTGGCAGAAACCATATCGGTGACCACCATATAAAAGCGCCCGTCGGCACCTCTTAAGATATGCGGATCACGCACACCACCGGTTGAACTGATGTCCTTAGAATCCAACACCGGCTCATTGTTGTTAAGCGCCTGATAATTATAGGCATCATCACTGATCGAAAAGCGAATGGCTTCCTGATCGCCGCTATTGCCGGTAAAATAGGCAAACAAATAGGCGTCAAAACCTTCATCTTCGGCAATGAAAATATCAAAAGTCCGCACCTCTGTCGCCTCACCTTTGGTAATGGTGGCGGTTAGTACCACCAACTGCTGCCCACTGCCATTGGGTGATAGTTGGAGTAGTTGCCCTTCAGAAGTAAGAAAAGCCTCATTGCCGGACGACCAGGAAATAAGGGATCCCTCACCCCCTGTGGCAGGCAAATCCAAATCACTTCGACGATGGTTAAGACTCCCTGCTATTTCCAGATTATTGGCATCCTTATCAACCGAAGTGGCATCATCGAGGGAAGCGATAACCGTTGCCTCAAATGTTTGGGTATGAATGGATCCATTCTTTTCAAACGCAGCGGTCAGAGTTACGATCGCATTGGGTTCCCCGACTGCAGGCCGTTCAACAACACCATTGCTACTTATCAATTCGGGATGGGAGCTGGTCCAGCTAATGGAGATGCCATTATCGCCCTGCAAGGGCAGGTCCAAATCGCTGATAACATGGTCTAAATCCGAAATCACTAATTCATCGGCATAAATTTCCAAATCCTGAACCGTTTGAGCCTGATTTAAAGCAACGGTGCCTGACGATAGGGTAGCGATATCAGCAGAACTAAGCGCAGTGTTGTAAATCCTGAAGTCGTGCATTTGGGCATTCTGCAAATAGGCATCACTGCTATAAAGCGAGCGCCCGAGGTAATTATAAAGGGTAGGTCCCAAATCGGCTGGCGTAATAGTTATTTCCCCGGACTCCACCAGATTACCATCCACATATATGCTGCCGGTACTGCCCGATTGGCTGTACACTACATGTCGCCATTGCGCTTTGGTGAAGGGATCCCGGGCATTTACGATTTGTTCGCCGGTCCAGTGCGTTAGCGAAATCGCAAAACGGGTGGCATTGGCACTAAAAAACATGCCTCCGTTTTGGTCAGAAGCCATGTTGTTGGAATTACCAAAAGACCACACAAAATTACCTGCCGTATTCAAATCTATGGAAGCGTCCAAATAGAGAAACATAGCGATGGAGAAATCCTGCAAACCACCCATTAAATCACCGGTGGAACTGCCTAAATCAAGATAACCATTGGCATCGCCCAGGTCAAGCACCTTGAAATCGCCCAGTAAGCGCACCACCGCCCCATTCTCCAGGCTGGCATCATAACCATTTCCCGTCTCATCTATCACCAATGCATTATCCGGCGATAATTCCGAGAAAGAATAGTGCAATTCCGGGATGCTTTGCCCGTTGACCATTAGCGGGGCCATTACCACCCAGGCTATAACAAGCGTCCACTTTTTCCAAATTTTCATCATCTCAATCCCTCTCTCTCTCTTTAATTCGTCCCTACAACACATCTATCTCTTGATAAATTTGGCGACGCCTTGTTCCGTCTTGATGAAATAAACACCGGGGGATAGCGCGGATACGTCCAGTTGTTGTTGCACACTTGACTCAAGCCATTTCATGCCCGACATATCAAAAATCTCCACCTGGGTCGGCACCTCAAAATTGAAATGCATCACATCTGTTACCGGGTTGGGATAAAAGGGCAATTCACTGTTGGCTTCTATAGAGTTGACAGAAGTGGGCTGATCGGCCCCAAGATCCATGATCATCCATCCCATATGATCCTTCTCCATTTTAGCCAAAGAACCGGACATCTCACGCTGTTTGAACAGACTCACCTCATTTGCTCCGGATGAATAGTAACGTATGGTGGAAGCAAAAGCATTTGACTCTGTGAGCAGTCCCGCAAAAACCACCGGTTTGGTATAACTGTTGTCGTACGGCACCTTAATAGCATCAGTGGACACTTCCTCACCCGCTGCGGTCTGTCCCACGGTCACCCGATAATTGTCAATTTTACCTGATCCTGTTTCAATGGCTAAAAAATTTACCTTCTCGGCAAAACCCGAGGCGGTAACAGCTTCTTCCGATTTCAATCGCAGTTCAAACCCTGTTTCTGTTATATTCCTGACAGCCACGGTAGTGGCAAAAGAATTCCGGTTAGATACCTGTGTACAGAAAACAACCGGAATGGTTTCAAAAACTTCATCAAAAGTTACGCTTAACCAATTTTTATCCACCTCCGGAGCCTCTCCAACAACACCTTTTAATCCGCCGAAATTATAGATTCCGGCAGGCATGGCCAGCACAGAAATGTTATCTGCTTTGCTCAGTGAAGGCGCGTTCAGATAATTCCAGGGCTGCAATTTGAAGACAAAAGAGGTGGTGGATGCTGAATTTACCCGTGGTGCCATGGGTACCACATTACTAAAGGAAGGCACACCCAGAATAACCTTGGGACTGGCTGTATATTTTTTAGCAAATATGGACTGTGACCAATCGAGCGAATTAACACCAAAAACGCCGGCTTGCACATCACTCTCACCCCCGGTTTGGTAGTAAGAAACTTCATTGGAGCCTACAAATTCACCTGGCAAAGTTTCCAGACTCAATCGGTAAGTGACCGACCCCGAGGCTGCTGGATCCAGATTATCAATGAAAGACAAAACAGAAACGTCATTGCTGTAATAAATCTCTTCGTAAGGTTGATTATCCACCTTTTTCTCAAGTTTATAAGCCTTCGACAAATCACCATTGGCATCACTCCAGTTTAGGCGAATGGAATTTGTCAGCGTTAAATGACGTAACGCCAAAGTTGGATGGGTATAGTTCCATCCCGGAATAACATCCATATCTTTGTTATAGGCCATTTGCGATTTATTATTGGCATAATGCTCCCCGGCCGGGGTCAGTTCACCATTCAAGACCATCGCCCGGGCATCTTCCACCCAATTATAAATAGAGTAGCGCTCCACAAAACTGGCCGTATCCAAGACATTTAAAATGGCGATCATGTCGTTCAGCTGCTTTTGAGCATTGGCTGTAGTATATTCAGAGGGATCATCCGGCCATGTCTCATTGGTCCAGTTAGCTCCATTGTTCCATTCCGTGATCCAAATGGGTCGACCGGTACGCTCATGAATGTATTTTAAATCGTTGTACCAATTCTGGGCACTTTTGCCGCCCCAATAACAGTGAATGGCTACAAAATCCACGCGGTAATTCAACTCATCACATTTATCGATAAAGTTAAAAAGCGACCAGTTATTAAAAGGATCCGAAGTAGCCGGAGAACCCAGCCTTAGACCTGAAGTCATATATTGCGGCCATTGACTCAAGGCAGCATCAAAAGTCATATTGGCCTGATCAGGTCTGTCCGGTTCATTAAAGCCCAACAACTGACTTACATCCGTTTTTCCATTGATATCATTCCAACTTGGCCAGCCACCATGCTGCTTAATAGTGGCATATTCCAGGTTCAAAGAAGTGGAGCCTCCGATGTTCCAGTCGTAATACCAGGTTGCATTAACCATCTGATATTCATTCCAATTCCAACCGGCCCAACCTTTTTTTGTCACCCATTGGTGCTTAAACACACGTATAAAGGAGATGTTTCCATCCAGAAAATCAGGCATGACTTCGAATTCCAAATCTTCCTTGTCGGCCACAAACACCCGACTGTAACCCTTACCGTCAGAACTGGTAGCAAAGGTGGCCTGATAACCTCTTTTAAGTTTAAAGGATTTAATCGCGTTGTTAAAAGTCCCTAAATTATTATAGTAGGTATGGATGGCATATTGAGCCGACTCCCCGCCAAAATTCTCTTCGGTATAAACCGTTAAGGGTCTGAAAGAATTGGCATGCGGCATTAAAACCGTTCCGTGGGCATAAATGGCGATACGGCCATTGGTTCCATTTTCAAAAGCAACCCCATTGACCTGAATATGATCCAGATGGTTGTCAGACACCAAGGAAGGTTTGATGTTCTCAAAAAACACCCAGGCATCCTGATGATTCAGGGAGACTACAACGCCGTCGTCAATGGGATTATCGGCAGAAGTAATGTGTAATTCATAGGCCGCGTCCAGACTCCGGTTCCCGGAAAGGGTACTGACCGTTTCAACGACTTGGGCTTGCATGGCGGTTGAACCCATCAGCCAAACGACCATGGCCAACATCCATTTCTTAAGTGATAACCTTAGTATCGGTTTTTGCATAACTTTGATTTTAACGTATTAATATTATAATAGTTGCCCTATGGCCATCGACCAATAATTGTTGAGCAACAGAATTTCATTAGCGTTATACAAAATTAACATCGCCCATGCATACGCTCTGTTTCAAAAATGAAATTCACTAGCATAAATTCTAAAAAGGCTCGCTTAATAGCACATTCAAAACCGGATTAAACGAAACCGGTTAAACCATCCATCCCAAATAAATCCATTTGACAGCCCTTATTAATGGCCCCTTCCAAACCACTTGTCGAATAATTGGCATAGATTTTAATTTTTGAAACAATGCTTCACCCGGGCATTGGTTAATTTTAACATTTGTAAGAAACTAATTATTGATTGTAGTAACCTAACAAATACACGCATGCAATTTTTACGATTTTCGGTTATTTTTGGACTGGGACTGATGCTGGGATGGCCCACGGCTCAAGCACAGACGCCTGCCAGCGCACTGGAGTTGCACTACACTTTTGAAGCGGTCAACAACTCAGAGATACAGGATGCCTCCAACAACAACCATGAGGGCCAGATAAACGGTCAGGCTGCTTTGGTGAATGCCTTTGATGGCAAAGGCCTTCAAATGGTGAACAAAGAAGATTACATCCAAGCACCTGAGAACATTTCCACCAACCTCAGTTCCTTCACCTTTGCCACATGGGTAAAGTTGGATGCTCTGAAAGGCTCCACCCGATTTTTCGATTGGGGAAACGGTGCCGATGGCACCAATAATTTTGTGGCTTTCATTCCCAGCTATGGTGGGGACAACAGAATGATGGCACTGCGCTTCAAACCTTCATCGGGCTCAACGGAGATGGTTTTTTCCAACAAAAGATGCCCGGTGGGCTCCTGGGCGCACATTGCTGTCACCTTCGAGTGGGATGAAGCCAGCAGCAAAGGCTCCGCCATCTTTTACATCAACGGTCAGGAAGCAGGCGGCGGAAGTGCGATTTCCTCCAATCCAGCCGTTTTCCTGGGGCAAACGTCAGACAATTACTTCGGTTACTCCCGATTTGCGTCTGAAACCAATGGTTTCAACGGCATTGTGGATGAGATTCGCCTATACAACCGGGCACTCACTTCTACAGAAATCAACGAAATATCCGGACTTGACAGTCCGATGGCCGATCTGATCGTAAAATACGACTTTTCGGATACCGATGCCAGCCTGGTCAGGGATGCCTCCATGTATCAATTGCAAGGCTCCCTGAAAAACGAGGCGAGCATTCAAACCATTGGCACGTCCGAAACAGGCATTTACAACGTCCTTAGTCTGGGCAACAACCAGGGTTACTTCGATATGGGCGCCCCGCTGGGTAACCTGCTGGTACAAATGGAAGATTACACGGTATCGGCTTACTTTAGGGTGGATGAAGACTATGCGAACCTGCATCAGAACGGAAACTTCCTGTGGAATTTTTCCAATTCGACCAATGCAGCCACCGATCAGAACGGCTACATCATTGGCAGTCTGGGACGACAATCCCTAAGCATTACCCCCGGCTACTACACCCAAGCCTCCGGCAACCAGGCCGTAGGCTATTCAAAACCGGCCCTAAAGGGCAACTGGCACCACATGGCCTACACGCAGCAGGGGAATACAGGTACGATCTATATCGACGGGGTGCCCATGGCTACTTCAACCATTACCCACACCCCGGCCTCGGCGCTTGTGAAAAGTGGCCTGACCGGAACGCCTTACAACTGGATTGGCCGCTCTTGCTACACGGGCGATGTTTATTTGCGTAACACGCAGGTTTACGATTTCAGAGTTTACCGCAGAGCACTGACCGGCGATGAAATAAAGACTTCCGAATTGGATGTGGAAAGAAACATTGCACGTTTGGAAAGAGCGGTCAAGGCCTATGAGGGGACTGGTAAAACGGCAGAGTCTCAGCCACATGAACCCCGCTTGAGGCCACAGGCCACGCGTCTGATTGTCAATGAAACCGATGGCTCCTTCCAACCAACCGCACTGCCGGAAATAAAGGATCTGACTTTTTCGACCGGGAGCATGCATATCAACCTGATGGACGGTACCGTTAGCACCTTCACCCTTGAATCGGTTGACCGGCTGGTGTTTGCCTCTCAGACCACACCGGTTACGCGAATACCGATAGCCAATAACATGCGCATCTACCCCAACCCGACCTCGGATGTCATTTATTTTGAAGCGCTTCCGGACGACCCAGCCCAAATCGATGTTTATTCAATGAGCGGACATTTGGTCATGACGGAAATGATTCACCCGCAAAAGAAATCCATGAAGATAAGCCATTTACCGACAGGCATTTACATCCTGAAAATCGGTGGCCACACCATCAAATTTCAAAAGAGATAGTCTTTTAACACAGAACATAACCATCATTTATTGAAAGAAACTCATGAAGCGCACATTTTTTACATATATAGGACTCCTGCTGGTAGTGGCGATTTTTGCATCCGAAACCACACTTAATATATTCAGAACCGACAAAACGGTTCAACGCTTCCGCGTTGAATCGATTGCACGTGTTTTCACCAACGACAATGACAGTCTACTGAAAATTGAAAGAATAGACGGGGAACTTGTTGCTGTTCCGATTGCTGAAATCGACAGCATGACCTACTCGGAAGGGGATTATGCCTTACCAACTGTCTCTACCGTTTCGGTCAATAACAACATTGAATCGAACCAAACGGATTGCACCATTGAGGTGACAGATGATGCGACTGCCTTATTCTGGAAAGAGGTGTGGTATGGTCCACTTCTCAGAATCCAACCATTGCGGATAGTAAGTTTTCTGCCGGACTGTCGACCGGTGAATTCTATGGACGACTGACGGATCTGGACCCTGAACAGACCTATTATGTGAGGGGTTATGCCACCAACTGTATGGGAACGGCTTATGGCAATACCAGACTGCTGGAGCCCATGACCGGTAATGTCACCTATACACTGGCTGTGGATCCGGCTGTGCATCCGGATTACTATGAATTGATCAAAACAGCCCTTGACAGTGCCTGTTACTATTACAATAAATACACGACTTTTGAAGCCAATATCTACGTCTATTACAACGCCGGCATTCCAACCGCTCAGGCCAGTTACAGAGGCAGCATAGGCTATGGTCCCAATACCACTTACATGTGGGTGGGCACCACCATGCATGAAATGGCCCACTATTTTGGCTCGGGTACTACGCAAGCCTGGAAAGACCTGATGGTTGGAGGTGTATGGCAGGGACCGGTAGCACAGGCCTTGTGTCAGGAGTTAACAGGCGCCACCCTGAGAGGTGATAACAACAACAACCCCATTCATTATTGGCCCACCGGCATCAATTACCGCTCGGAGGTCAGCACTGTTCAGGATTTAATTGACCATGCCAGAATTGTTCAGGCCATGATTGTGGATGATGCAGGCATACCCGCTAAGTAAATCAACCCAAGGACAAAAAAAGCCAAACAGAAAAACCATAAATAATTAAAACATACGAACAATGAACAAAGTCAAAACGGTTATTGCAGCAGCGCTTATAATGGGGCTGTTGGTAGTGCCTCATCTGGAGGCAGGTGCCAACAATGTGAGGGAGAAGGATTATGTAGCCTACCTGTTTTCCTATTTCACAGGTAATACCGGGGATGAAGAGGCCGTTCGTTATGCCATCAGCGCAGACGGATTTAATTACTTGACACTGAACGACAACGAGCCGGTGATTGACTCCAGGGAAATCAGCTCGACAGGTGGGGTGCGTGACCCACATATTTTGCGGGGGGAAGATGGCGGAACTTTTTATATGGTGCTGACCGACATGGTATCGGCCAGGGGCTGGAGCTCTAACCGCGCCATGGTACTGCTCAAATCAACGGACCTGGTCAACTGGAGTTCTTCCGTCATCAACATCCAGGAAAAATACGACCATCAGGAGGACCTCCTCAGAGTCTGGGCCCCCCAAACCATCTTCGACAAGGAAGAAGGCAAATACATGGTTTACTGGTCGATGAAGCATGGCGACGGACCCGACATTATTTACTATGCCTATGCCAACGCAGATTTTACCGATCTGGAAGGTAAGCCCAAGCAGCTTTTCTTCCCTGAATCGGGCAGATCCTGCATCGACGGGGATATTGTTTTAAAGGACAGCCTTTATTATATGTTTTACAAGACCGAGGGGCATGGCAATGGCATTAAACTGGCGACCACTGCCTCACTCACATCCGGCAAGTGGCAGGAGTATGATGACTACAAACAGCAAACCACTCAGGCCGTGGAAGGATCGTCCCTGTTCCGACTCATTAATTCCGACACCTATATTCTGATGTACGATATGTACATGGCGGGCAAATATCAGTTTACCGAGAGTACCGACCTGAAAGAATTCACGGTCATCGACCATGAAATTTCTATGGACTTTCATCCACGCCACGGCTCCATCATTCCCATCACACGGAAGGAGTTGATGCGACTGACCGATAAGTGGGGACATCCCGAAGGTTTTCCGGCCATCCCCAACAACCCGGTGCTGGAGGGCTACTTTGCGGATCCGGAGATTATTTACTCCGAAAAACATGGTAAATACTTCCTCTACCCCACCAGTGATGGTTACCATGGCTGGTCGGGCACCTACTTCAAAACCTTTTCATCCGAAGATTTGGTGACCTGGGAAGAGGAAGCGGTAATTCTGGATCTGAAAAAAGATGTGGAATGGGCCGACAGAAATGCCTGGGCACCTTGTGCCATCGAGGTCAGGAAAGGCAAGAAATACAAGTATTACTATTATTTCACAGCGGCTCAAAAAATTGGCGTGGCCGTGGCCGATCATCCGGCCGGACCCTTTACGGACTCAGGTAAGCCCCTCATCAATTTCAAGCCCGAGGGTGTGAATCGCGGTCAGGAAATTGATCCCGACATTTTCATCGATCCCAAAAGCAAAAAGCCTTATCTCTATTGGGGAAATGGCTACTTAGCGGCGGTGGAATTAGAAAAGAACATGACCGAGATTAAACCCAATACGGAAGTCGTGATGACCCCTTCCGACAATACCTTCC
Source organism: Geofilum rubicundum JCM 15548 (assembly GCF_000974365.1). GTDB lineage: Bacteria > Bacteroidota > Bacteroidia > Bacteroidales > Marinilabiliaceae > Geofilum > Geofilum rubicundum. The sequence continues at coordinate 5,665 of NZ_BAZW01000031.1, read as the reverse complement.
GTGAAGGCGTTGAGGTATTTTACCGCAATGGTCTCTACTATTTTCTGTGGTCAGAAAATGACACCCGTGATGAAGATTACCGCGTACGCTATGGAACCTCCACATCACCCACCGGTCCTATTGACATTCCGGAGAACAACCTGATTTTGTCCAAGCGCCCCGAAAAAGGCATCTATGGAACCGGTCACAACTCAGTCATTCAAGTGCCCGGCAAGGATGAGTGGTACATTGTTTACCACCGCTTTAGCCGTCCTAACGGCATAAAAATGGGCTCAGATGCCGGCTTCCACCGCGAAGTGGCCATCGACAAAATGGATTTTAACAGTGATGGCAGCATTAAAGTTGTTGAACCTACCATCTAAGGCACACTGTTTGATATTAAAAAAAAACATATCCACATGAAACGAGCCAGTAGCTATTTCTCTCACCAAAGAGATGGATTCTCTTGGCGAGTTCCCTGTGACCGTAATAAAAAAACATATCCATATGAAACGGCTTCTATTTACCTTCGCATTCCTCGGCATCATTGCCCTGGCCAACGGCCAGGATCCCGATGTCTTAAAAAGTGATGCCATTATGGCTGAAAGCATCGATGATTTTGCTTCCGCTGCACAATTGTACGAGTCGGCCATGGCGCCTATGAAGCGGCCGACCGCTTTGATACGGCCAGTGTTTACAGGGCTGGGGTTAATTATCACCGAATCAAGGAGTACCAAAAGGCGTTGACCTTTTTCGAAAAACTGGAAGCACAGGATATGGGATCGGCCGATCTCTTCCTGAGTATGAGCGACAGCTATGCCGGACTCAATCAATTCGACAAAAGCAGTGATGCGCTTTTGAAGGTTGTAGCGTCCTATCCGGAGGAGAAAAACACGGCTTATCGTAAATTGGTCACCGTCAGTTTTAACGGACGTGATTTTGCCAATGCCGTTAAATATGCCGATGAAACCCTGGAGGTCGCCCCCGGCGACACCCATGTACTCTTCATTAAAATGATGGCTTTTGCCCAGCAGAGCAAAATCAATGAAGCCCTTGCAACCGGTGAGCAATTGCTGGCCATTGATCCGGATCACCAAAGGGCAACGGAACAAATGGGCCTCATTCTAAGCAAGGTGACGGACGCCGAGTACGACCGGGAAAAACGACGTTACGAAGCCATGAGTAACCCTACGCGGGTAGATTACTCCAACACCACCAAAAAACTGGCTGCTATTAGCACAAAGTACAACAAGGCCATCCCCTATCTTGAAAAAGCCCTGGCCATTAACCCCAACAACACCGCGGTAAAGAATGCGCTGGAGAATGCGCAGAGGAGGTTGAGGGAGTAGGATAGGAAGGGTTGATGGGGTAAGAAGTAGATAGGGTTGCGATTCTGATCCATTGGGACTTCAGCTGAGGCAAGAGATCCCATAGCACTGGAGTTGATGGGGTTGACCAGCTCAAAAATTGAAGAAAAGGACTTAAGGCGGGATGAATTCCGCTTTAAGTCCTTTTCTTATTCTATATACAACGGTTCAGAATAAATATCCCTTTAAAACAACGCCTTAAGCCTATTCGGGTCCCAATTTTTTAATTAATGATACGGGATGGCCGTCTTTGGAAAGGCCGTTTACTTCGATTCGGATGTCTTTGGAGACATCGGACTGGAAGAAGGATACGCTGGCCTTACCTTGTGAATCGGTCTTGACTGAGGGGAACCAGGCCAGGGTGTTTCGGCGATCGGGGAGTATGGAATCTGACTCCTTGCCTTCATACTGCACATGGTAGAAGGTTTTATCGAGGCTATAGCCTGAATGGTGACATTGGCGATGCCCTTGGTGTATTTTCGGGTGTACATGCCGGTGCCTTTATAGGTATAAATGGAAATGACCGCTACAGGTGCAGAATTGAGCTCCATGGAAGTCTCCAAATCCCGCATATCACCGGCTAAGGCTGCCAGACCATTGTCCCTTAATTCGGCTTCAGAGCTGTTGTAATTGAAGGCATTTTCAGGCACTAAATCGTCGGAGGTGTTTTGCAAAGCATAGAAAAGGGCGCGACTATAAAGCTGGCTTTGGTTGGCATCCGGAATCAGCAATTCAACCGATTCGACGATCTCCGGATCCATCGATATTAATTCGTCGATTTGGTACAAACTCAACATTTTAGACAATACCCCCCGCTCATTGGAAGCACCGACGATGCGACCGTCCACATAAATAAAAAAACGATGGGCCCTTTCATTTTCCAACTTGAACTGCACGGAGGCCGCATCTGAATGGTACATGTTGTCGTTGACCATTCCGCCGAAACTTCCCCCACTCACGTACTCCGTGGAGGACTGGCGCACATCCACATATAGGCCGGGGCAAGCATCCATCATAAGGCTCATCAATCCAAAATGCCAGGGCTTTTCATCGACCAGCTGACTCAGTTGCCGGTCACTGACTGCGGCCTCAGGTTCGCCATACAGCTCGGTCATTTTTTCTTTGTTTGATTGCAGGCGCTCAACGGCCACCGTCACCTCATTCAAGGTGACATCGGTCGATATTTCCAGCTGATCTTCTACCTGATAGGATATACCCTCCACCAAATATTCCCTGATAAGGCTATCTGTTGTCACACCTGAATCCTGTATGGGATTCATATCATACGTGGTATCGTAGCTATCATCATACAAACGGGTGTATGCCCCCGAGCCGCTGTTTTGCATATTGGTGGTCAGGGCGATGTCATAATCCACGGGATTTCTCCGTTTGTTCTTGGTCTGTATGACCGCTTTCAAAGGCCCCTTAAAGTCCTTTAACAAAAAGGTAAAGCGACCGTCTTCTCCAATATCCGTAAAAAAGAGCTGGGAATAATCACTTGAAATCAGCGTCACCTCGGTGGTAGGTGGAGCCGGTTTATCGGAACCGGAACGGTACACCGTTCCGGTCACATACAGTCCCGGGTCTTCCAAATGCGTGGGTATAGCCAGGCTATCCACCAAAATCTCATCCCAATTGTATCGACGCCAGCCATTGGTCATCAAAACCAAATTTCTTTTGACGGCCGCCATGCGGGAATTTTCAAAGAAAATAGATGGGTCCCCTCTATAACCGGGCAAATCGGAGGACAAGGCCAGATATCTGGCTAAATCCTCAGATGCATAAATGTCATCCGGAATGCGGTGGGCATCGGTAACCGACACGGCCAAATCAGAGATCACCGCTTGGCCCGCTTTATCCACGGTCTCAAAGGCGATCTCCACTTTCTGGCGGGCTTTTCCCGTCAGCTCATCCACCTGAACATTCAAAGCTACCTGTGGTTCCTCATGTATATAGACCAAACGTTCGCAGACAGGGACTCCTCCCCGACTAAACAGAGTCAGCTGCGCAATCCCCGCCGTAAAAGAAGCCTTTTCCAGTCTAAAAACAACCGGTTGGTCTTCAACCGTACCATGGATCCCCGCCTTGGGCACTCCTCTTTGAACGCCCAGCAAATAAAAGGGCAGGGCAGCATCCGTTTCTGAAGTGCCGTTAATGGTTACCATTAAGTCGCCACTTCCATGGTCATCCTCCACGCTCAAAGTCAGGCCCCCACTTTGTGCCTCCGGTAAGGCAAATTTATGCAGCGCCCCATCAGGGGTATTGACTTCCGCAAAATACGATCGGCCGGCTTCAGGGACAAAAGCCAGGATGCCTCTTTGTCCCCACAGCGGCGTAAATGAACTGACCAGCTTCCCCTGATCGTCCACCACATTACCAAACCATCCGCCATTGCTGAATCCGACCCCTTCAAACGCCATGCGACAAGGCAATCCCTCAACCACCTGTCCGCCTTCGGGATAAAAATTTAGAACGAAGGGGACTTCACCGACCGGACTAGCCCCTTTCTCCGTTTCTGAAGGTTCTAAGCCGCCTTGTGGCGACTCAGCCTCATTTTCTGTCATTTCCTCCTGACCAACGATGCTGATACCTTTACTGAAGTAAAAAGCACTGCCGGCGTTGCGCATCCAATTGGTATAGGCCATTAAAAGATAATGGCCGCCTTTCATCTTTTCATTGATAAACAAAGCTCCCTCTGCTCTCCCTTTATCCAACTTAAAAGCATGTTTGGCCGCAATGCCTCCGTCGGGTTTCACCAATTCCACGTAAAGCACCTCTTCGGTCTGATTGAGCCGATGCGAAGCAGCCTCCATTAAAAAGGCACTGAACCAGACATTCTCGCCCGCCACATATACCGGCCTGTCGGTCTGCACAAACAGTTTCTCTTGTCGATAAACTATTTGGTGAGCCGACAGTTTTCGAATAATGTCATGGTGCCACTCACTGGTGGAGGGGATAAACGAAAGAAGCAAACAACTCAATAAAACGAAAAGGAATGGACGAAGGGAAAAGGAAGCTGGCATAAAATGGGGGTTTAAAAGATGATTATTTGAGTGATTTAAAAAAAGGTCAGAGAATGGAATAAATCCTGTATCTCTGACCTTGTTTGTATGTAATCGACATAAAGACGATCAGATTATTCTGCGACGTAGCGATACATTTCAGAGGCGGCCAACAAGAAAGCACCCACCCCAAAATTGGAGGTAGAGTTGACATCCACCACCTGTCCGGGAATGGCGCGTTCGCCAATGGGTTGCACGTAACCCAGCTTGCCATTTTCCTGAACGGCAATGTTGGTTAAATAATTCCAGGCATTAAGAGCGACTGGCAAATAGCTTTCCTCATCCAATAAACCATTGTTGATACCCCACAAATAACCATAAGTAAAGAAGGCAGTTCCGCTGGTTTCATAGCCAGGAGCGTGTTCCGGATCCAGCAGACTGCGGGTCCAGTAACCCCCCTCTTGCTGAGCTTCAGCCAGGGTTTGCGCCATTTTCCGGTAGATTTCCAGATACTCGGCCCGGTGCTCATGATCTTCGGGTAAATCAGCCAGCACCTTGGCCAGACCGGCAAATACCCAGCCATCACCACGTGCCCAAAAATCTTTTTGGCCATTCAGACTTTTATGTTGGGGATATACATACTTGCCATCGCGGAAAAACAGACCTGTTTCCTCATCGTACATAATGGACTTGGCAAAAGTGAAATACGCGTGTAGCTTGTCGAGGTACAGTTCATCACCGGTCACTTTATACAATTTGGTCATTACCGGCATCACCATATAAAGACCATCGGCCCACCACCAGTAGTCCACCGAATCGGTAGCCATCTGGTATTCCATCACCTCAATGGCCCGTTCAATCATTTGCTCATCCCCCTTAATATTATAAATATCAATGTAGGTCTGGAAACAAATTTGCCAATCGCCAAACAACACATAGTCGTGCGACTCCCCATAACTGTATTTCCATTCACTGCGATCATCCGACCGGGCACCCTCCCATTGATTGCGCTCCGACCAGGCAATGGAATAGTCCAGCCATTCTTCATTACCCGTAACAAAATAGGCCTCCATATTACCGGTATGATAGGCAGCATTGTCCCAAAAAGCACGTCCGTGCTCAGGATGCTCACTTTGCCAATGGTCATTAACCCTGGTCATTACCTCAATAACCGCCTCAGGCTCCGGCAAATTCTCCTTGCCCTTTGCACAACCCACAGTAGCCATCATCATCAACGAGGCCAAACCTGTAGCAGAAAATACACTCTTCTTCATAACTTATATAATTAATTAATTTAAATTCTCACCCTAATAACCC
>NZ_BAZW01000032.1 GCF_000974365.1 Geofilum rubicundum JCM 15548 | reverse complement strand
CCATCTATCCTTAACCCATTCAACCCTTTTACCTTTTACCCCATCAACCCATATACCCATATTTCCCAATCAACCCTATTTACCCATCATACCTTATACCCTATCAACCCCATCAACCTATTGACCTATTGACCTATTGACCTAATACCCTATCAACCCCATCAACCCATCCTACCCATTCAACCCTTCTTAAAAAAAAACCATGTCCAAAAAAAACAACAAAGGCGGGATCATTTTCAGTACCAATCCCGATTATAGCTACGAGGAAGAAGAGAACGATGCTGAAACCTTATCGCCGGCTCAGCAAAACCTGAAGGTTTGGCTGGATAAAAAGCAGCGTAAAGGAAAAATAGTGACCCTCATTACCGGCTTTATTGGCGGTGCGGATGACCTCAAAGAGCTCGAAAAGAAACTCAAAAACACCTGTGGAAGCGGGGGCAGTTCCAAGGATGGAGAAATTCTGATTCAGGGCGATCACCGTGACAAAATCCTAACTTTTTTAACAGCCAACGGGTATAAGGCCAAAAAGGCAGGCGGATGAAAATACCTAATTGTGGGGATTTGGTATTCCGTTACAAATGTCCATTTTTGCAAAGCAAAAGGATAAACAAAAGGTGACGCTACCAAAGAATCATATCATCGCCAAACATTTAGCCATCCCGACAGGGGGATTGCTGCTTTTATTGCACCTGTTTATTTCCCTTTCTTACACCTTTTTTCTACATATCCATACCCTCGACAATGGAAAGAAGGTGCTTCACTCCCACCCTTTTACAGCTTCCGACGCAGAAGGGGACCCCATGCACCAGCACCCGGGCAGCGTTTATCAACTATTACCCGATTTAAATGACTATCTGGACGTTCCGGAACATGGCCAAACATTCACCCTCAACACGGCCGCATTCTTCGGCCAAATGCCGGTTATTTATGATCTCCACTTCAAAAAATGTCCACAATTTCTGCGTGGACCTCCCGCTTTAGGATAACACAGACACTCCATTTTACCTGTTTTTCACATTGAGCTGATATAGTGCTTTTACCACAAAAAAGCGCGGACAGGCTAATGTTGTGCGTCCATGTAAAATAGTGTCTGCCAGAAAATCACTCATTGAAAAGTCTTTGAAAAAATGTGACAAGGACGAGTTATCTATTTATAAAAAAGATTAGAACCTACAAACATGCGAGCCATCATAACCATCATCACACTTTTATTTTTTATCCCACTTATTTCTATTCTAAATGCCAACAAGCCGCCTGTGGCCAATATCAGTGGCACCATAATGACCAAAGGTGAGCCCGTCCCCTATGCCTCGGTACAAATCAAGTCCACCACCATTGGCACGGCCACGGATATCAATGGGGCTTTCCGACTGGAATTACCCGAAGGCACTCATCAGCTAAGGGTGCAGGCCATGGGCTACAAACCGACCGAAATAAGCATTGATGCCTCCGAAGCCGTTACCGGTAACTTTAACATCGAAATGGAGGAAGATGCTCTGCGATTGGAGCAGGTAGTGGTGACGGCCGACCGCGACGAGCGCAGCCGGAAGGAATCCACTTCCATCGTTAACGCCCTAAGTTCTGATATGCTCAGCAACTTACAAATCACCTCCCTAAGTGAAGGTCTGGCCTTTTCACCCGGCTTACGGGTGGAAAACAATTGCGGCAATTGCGGCTCTTACCAGTTACGCATGAACGGTTTGGACGGCCCCTACTCACAGGTATTGATCAACGGCCGACCCATTTTCAGTGGTCTGGCCTCCGTTTATGGTCTGGAACTTTTGCCGGCCAATATGATCGACCGGGTGGAGATCATCCGGGGTGGCGGATCGGCCCTTTACGGCAGTAACGCCATTGGTGGCACGGTGAACGTGATCACACGTGAACCCATCAGTAATCGCTATGAGGTGCAATTGCAAACGTCCATGGTGGGCGTGGGCAGCAGCGCCCAGCCGGACAACACCATTCAGTTCAACACCACACTGGCCTCGGAAAACAGCAAGCAGGGACTGGCCATTTATGGTTTTCATCGGAACCGTTCGCCCTACGATGCCAACGGGGATGGCTTCTCGGAACTGTCAAAAATAAAAAACAGCACCATGGGCTTGCACTACACGGTAAAACCCGGTTATAAAAGTAAGATAACGGCCGACTATTTCCATATTGGTGAAACACGCCGTGGCGGGGATGCCTTCGACAAGCCATTGCATGAAAGCAACATTGCCGAGGCCGCGGAACATCAAATCAACTCCGGCAATGTGGCCTGGCACCTGTTCACAGCACCCGATCAGGAGTTGTCCTTCTTTGCAGCGGGGCAGTCGGTCCACCGCGATTCCTATTATGGCGCCTCACAAGCTTTGGATGCCTATGGCACCACCAAAGACTTCTCCTATTCAGCCGGCAGTCAGTACAAAATTAACAGTGGCGCCAACAATGTGATTATGGGTATAGAAGTGAATGGCGGCCAATTGGAAGATGAAAAATTGGGCCGGTCGGATGAAGCCAACACGCTGGTTTCCGACCAACGGTCGACCGTTGGCGGTGTCTTTTCGCAGTGGGAAAGAAAAATGGGGAACTTTTCGGTTTCAGCGGGACTGAGAGCGGACCATTATTCCATTGAGGACCACATTTCCCATTCAGACATTTCGAATACGGTGCTCAGCCCCCGATTGAACATCCTCTATGGTTTAAACAACCATGTACAGACCCGGGTTTCCTATGCCAAAGGTTACCGGGCCCCTCAGGTGTTCGATGAAGATTTACATATCGAAACCTCTGAAGCCCGTCAGGTAACCCACGTCAATGCCAACGATCTGGAGCAGGAAACCAGCCACAGCTACATGGGATCGGTCAGCTATCAAATGCAAAGCGATAAGCAAAACCTGGAATTGTTGGCGGAATTCTTCTATACCGATCTGCAAAATCCCTTTGACAATGAATTTGGTGAGCCCAATGAAGAGGGGGTAGTGGTTTACACACGGGTGAATGAAGCGGCAGGCGCAGTGGTAAAAGGAGTAAATATGGAAGCAACCTGGATACCGTCGGACAAATGGCGCATCAATGGCAGCTATACCGTTCAGAGCAGCGAATTTGGAGCGGCCCGGGAGTTTGGCGAAAAGCGCTTTCTCCGGACACCCAACCATTACGGTTACCTGTCCACCGAATGGAATCCATCAGAAAAAATCACTTTCAACACCAATGCCACCTACACCGGCGAAATGCTGGTACCCTATTTTGGTCCCCTGGCGGGCGAGGACGGCGAATTGCGGACATCGGACAGTTTTTTCGACTGGTCGGTCAATCTAAAGTACCACATCCGCACCAACGTGGGTTCTTTCCAAATTTTTGCAGGTTTGAAAAACATTCTGAATAGTTACCAGAGTGATTTTGACAGAGGTGGCGAGCGGGACCCGGGTTATATATACGGACCGACGGCTCCACGTACTTTGCAGTTTGGGGTTAAAATCAACAATTTTCTATAATGTATTTGTAAGCCATCGAGGCACATTCAAATACAGATCAGATTCAAAAACTGTTTTGCTCAAATACTCTGTAAGCAGAAACCCAAAACTGTCATCAAACCATAAAAACCGACTTTGGTCAAAAAACATCTGTTAACGAATACAAAAACAAGCAGGAAATTCCACTAAAAAAGTATTTTTGCAGACAAAGCAGGAAAAAATCCGCTTTTTGAAACCAAAAAACAGATAGAAACTGTTTAAAAATCCCACTCAACAGGGCGTTTTAAACAGTTTCTTAATACAACCATTAAATTCGTATTTTTTTATGAACATTCAGGCACAGGAACTTAACCGTACAATACAGGATATTAATCCGGCACTATTTGAAATGTTATCTGAACGGGGAAAATCCATTTTCTTTCCCAAGAAGGGTATCCTTGGACAAAGTGCAGAAGCCAAGGGCACGGCCATTAATGCCACCATTGGTTCTGCCATTGAAGATGACAACAGCCCCATGCGCCTGAAATCGATCAGCAAAAACATCAACCTGGAGGCCTCAAAAGTCTTTCCATATGCACCCAGTTTTGGAAGGCCGGACATCCGTGCCCGCTGGCGTGAAATGATATTAGAGAAAAACCCGGCGCTCAGTCTTCATCCCTCGGTTTACCGGTTGTAACCAGCGCATTGACACACGGCATCAGCATGGCCGGTTATATGTTTGTCAATCCGGGTGAGGAAATCCTTGTTCCCAGTCTGTTTTGGGGCAACTACAACCTGTCATTCATCAATGCTTACGATGCCAAAATAAAGCCTTATAACCTGTTTAAAGGGGAGGGCCTGGACGTGGCTGCCATGGGTGCAGAACTGATGAGCGAGGGCGACAAAAAGATTTTACTCTTGAACTTCCCCAACAACCCCACGGGGTATTCTCCGGATGTCCGTGAAATGAAGGAGATTATTTCTGCTGTGGAGCAAGCGGCCAAGGCAGGAAAAAAGATCGTGGTCATTTGTGACGATGCCTATTTTGGGCTGGTTTTTGAAGAGGGCATCGAGGCCCAGTCGCCATTTGCCTGGCTGGCCAATTTGCATGAAAATGTTTTGGCCGTTAAAGTGGACGGCCCCACCAAAGAAGATTATGTTTGGGGATTCAGAGTCGGCTTTATGACCTACGGAATTAAAGGAGGTACGGAAGCGCTTTACACGGCATTGGAAAACAAAACAGCAGGAGCCATCCGGGGGAGTATCTCCAACACCTCCAATCTTTCCCAATCATTGCTGCTCGAGGCTTTTGATTCCCCCACTTATCAGGAGGAGAAAAAGGAGAAATTCAATATTTTGAAAAGCCGCTATGAAGCGGTCAAACAAGCCATGAAAAATCCGGACTACGCCGAATTTTTCAAAGCCAAGCCTTACAATTCAGGCTATTTTATGTGTATTGAATTAAAGGATGGTCTCGATGCCGATGTGGTACGCAGGCTTTTGATAGAAAAGTACAGCATTGGAACCATCAGTCTGAACAATCTGCTAAGAATTGCTTTCTCAGCAGTGGCGGTCAAAGACATTCTAGCCTTGTTTGATGGCATTTATTCTGCCTGTAAAGAGTTGACTGTATAAAATTTAAAATCAGCAACTTAAAAAACAACAGCAAACGATTACAATATCTACCGTCAAAAAAACAAAGGGGCTTGTCTGTGCGACAAGCCCCTTTGTTTTTTCCCTTTACTTTGGGACCGTAGCGCTACGCATAAATACCCATTTTAAGGCCATCACTGAGCAGTCTTACAGTTTTTAGTTATTTTTACCATTCAAGGCACCAAAAAAAGGCATCTGAAGTAAGCAAATTATGACATCACCTATTTACAGTCATTTACTTTTACCCTATGTGATAGCGATGTTTTTGGCCATTACCATGGGCGGAAGCGGAACAGGTCCCTCTTTTTCAGTTGCTTACGGTGCCAATTTGATCAAAAAGAGTTTGATTCCCGGACTGTTCGGACTCATGGTGTTTATCGGGGCCATTGTAGCGGGTAAAAACACTTCGGTAACACTGGGAAAGGACATTCTGCCGAGTGAAATGATGACCTACGGACTGGTTTCCATCATTCTCCTGTCGGTTAGTTTGTCGCTGCTGTTTGCCAATATTGTGGGGATCCCCCAATCTACCAGCCAGGCCACCATCATGGCCATCACCGCTCCGGCTCTCTATTACAACATGCTCAACACCAACAAATTATTGGTGGACATTCTCCCCACCTGGTTTGTACTGCCCCTCATATCCTTTATCCTCTGCTTTTTGATAGGAAAGTACATTTACCACCCCATACGAAAGCGGGGCTATCTGATGTCTGCCAAGACCCATAGCCATCCCATTTTGCAAGTCCTGGTGGTGGGTATGTCGCTCTACGTGGCCTTTAGCATTGGCGCCAACAATGTGGCCAATGCGGCCGGTCCCATTGCCTCCATGACGCTCAATGAGATGGACATAGAACCCACCGAACACAACTTTCTGCTGATCATGATGCTGTCCACGCTGATTGTGGCACCCAACTTCGCCATAGGCAGTTCGGTTTTTGGCAACAAAATCATGCAGAACACGGGCAAAGAGATCATTCTTTTCGGAAAAATAGAAGCCATCATTATCGCCTTCGTCACCGCCAGTCTGCTGCTTATGGCCTCTGTCTTCAAGGGGGTACCGACTTCCCTCGTACAATTGAATGTCGGCGCCATTTTAGGCATTGGCGTGGCCAAGCTTGGGGCGAAAAACATCTTCAAAAAGACCGAAGTCAATAAATTCTTCATTATTTGGTTGATTTCTCCGATTATGGCCTTCTCCATTTCTTTGTTTCTGACCTGGCTGGTGGATTGCTACGGATGGTAAACCGCCTGACTTTTTCGATTCTTTATTACCTTCCTTCAATTTTCTGATAGTCAAAAACGGACCAATTGTCTAGCTTTGAATGGTGGCGGGCAAGCGGTATTAAAAGCGGCGAATTTTGTATCTTGCAGAACATAGGATGATTCTCACCCAAAGATGACCTTAAAATGAAAAGAAATCTCACACTAAGGCGGTTGACCTTGCTTTTATGCACTTCCATTTTTTGGAGCCAACCAATGGTCTCAGAAGAACAGAGTCCGGATTCGGTGTACCTTTTTGCTTATGCCACCGAAAAAAACAACCACCACAACGGACTGCATTTTGCCTGGAGCGACAACGGAGAACAGTGGGCGCCTGTTGGCCCGGAGCATTCTTTTATTAGAAGTGATTACGGCACCTGGGGTGGTGAAAAAAAGATGTTTGACCCCTTTCTTTTCCGCGACAACCAGGGTCTGTGGCATTTAATATGGTCGCTGAACCATTACGACGATGTATTTGCTCACGCGGCCGTGGACGACCTGATTCTGTGGCGCCGTCAATCCTACCCACAGGGAGTGGAGGGCCGGAATGTTTTACTGCCGGAGGTGACTTTCTCCAACAAAGACCAGAACTATCGAGTGACCTGGCTGTCGGTGGCCCATGAAGACTCAAGCTACTACGCCAGTACCACCAATGATTTCAAAACCTTTAGTCCTCCCCAGGAAATACAGGCAGCCAAGCGTCAGGACCTTCGCAGGGACATCGAAATATCCGGTAACATGGAAAGGGGAACCGTTCACAAGGTACCCCACTCCATGGTTATCGAACTCATTGCCGAGCATCAAAAAACAGAAGCACGCAACAAGCTGTGGTCCGAAACCACCAAAGGTGATTCAGCCCGCTTTGCCGGTCTGGAGCCCCTTAAAGTGTCGCTGAGCGTTGAGGGAAGCAAAAGCAAGAAGATATCCGAACAGCTGATTGGTATTTTCTTTGAAGATATCAACTATGCCGCAGATGGTGGTTTGTATGCCGAACTCATTGAAAACAGAGGCTTTGAGTATGCCTTATCGGATAAAAAAGGCAGCGACCCCGACTGGAACAGCTTTAAGGCCTGGGCGGTCAAGGGGGACCAAATGACGCACCGTATAAAGACAGAAAATCCGCTGCATCCTAACAATCCGCACTATGTGGAGCTAACGGTTGCGGACAAGGGCGGCGCCTTGGTGAATGAAGGCTTTGGTGGGATCCCGGTAAAAGCGGGTGAAAAATATGATTTCTCGATGTTTGCCAAGGTCATGAAGGGAAGAAAGGGTAAAATACTGGTCCGCCTGATGCATGGCGACAATGAAGTGCTGGCTGAAACCGAAATTAAGCGTATTGGTTCCGGATGGAAGCAATACAGTGCCGAGCTCACGGCCAGTAAGACCATTGACAATGCCAGACTGGAGCTATTGCCCCAGTCGAAAGGCACTCTGGCACTGGACATGATTTCGCTTTTCCCGCAAAAGACCTTTAGGGGTCGAACAAACGGACTGCGTGCCGATCTGGCGCAGACCATCGCGGACATCAACCCAAAATTTGTACGCTTTCCCGGTGGGTGCGTAGCCCATGGCGATGGTCTGGACAACATCTACCACTGGAAAAACACCATCGGTCCGCTGGAAGCCCGCAAGCCACAGCGCAACATTTGGAATTATCACCAGTCGGGCGGACTGGGCTACTACGAATACTTCCAATATTGCATGGATATTGGCGCGGAACCCATTCCCATTGTGGCGGCCGGGGTACCCTGCCAAAACTCATCGTGCGGGGGTGCCGGACAACAAGGGGGCATTCCCATGGAGCACATGGACGATTACGTGCAGGATGTGCTGGATTTGATTGAGTGGGCCAATGGCTCACCCGATACGTACTGGGGTAAAAAAAGGGCAGATGCGGGACATCCTGAGCCTTTTAACCTCAAGTATGTGGGTGTGGGCAATGAAGATTTGATCACCGATGTTTTTGAGGAGCGCTTCACCATGATTTATGAGGCCCTCCAGGAAAAGCATCCCGAAATTGTGGTGATTGGAACGGTTGGTCCCTGGTTTGAAGGAACCGACTACCGCGAGGGTTGGGATTTGGCCCGAAAGCTGGATTTGGCCATGGTAGATGAGCATTACTACCAGCCACCGGGCTGGTTCATTTACAACCAGAATTATTACGACAATTACGACCGCAACAGCTCTAAGGTTTATCTGGGAGAATATGCGGCCCATCTGCCGGGACGCCCTACGAATCTCGAAACAGCACTGGCCGAAGCGCTCTATCTGACAGCTGTGGAACGCAATGGCGATGTTGTAGAAATGACCTCCTATGCCCCACTGCTGGCCAAAGAGCGTTTTACCCAGTGGAATCCCGATCTGATTTATTTCAACAACACAGAAGTGAAGCCAACTGTGGGGTATTATGTGCAAAAAATGTACGGCCATAACATGGGAGACCGGTATATAAATAGTCGGATCGACCTGAATGGCGATTATGAAAAAGCCGTTGAGAACCGCGTTGCTGTATCGGTGGTTAAGGACAGCCAGGGGCAGGCGCTGATTATTAAACTGGTCAACATGCTGCCGGTGGCGTTGCAAACCGGGCTAAAGGTGGAGGATTTGAAAATTTCTGCCACCCGGGCGACACGCACCGTTTTGACGGGACACCCGGGCGACAAAAAACTCTTACCGGTGGAGGATGAAATAGTTGTGGGTTCTGACTTTGAAGTGGAGCTGGCTCCCTACTCATTCAGCATAATCAGAATAGAGAACTAAATTTAATAGATCTCATCGTCACCGCTATACTCAAACCAGTGGTAATCGGCACGGATATCCGCATCGCTGTCGCCCAACGAAACGGTGTACAGGCCATAGAGACAACCGACAAAGCCACCGGCGCTTTGGGTACTCAGGAAGCGGGCGTCCTGCTCTCCGCCGATGGTAGACCAGGTCTGCCCATCTTCAGAAAAGCTAAAGGTGTATGTATCGTGGTCCGATTCAATTCTCAATTGCAGTGGCGCCTGGCCGTCTCCTTCCAATAAGGCAGAAGCATCAACTCCAATTCGTAGAGCGAACTTTCGGCATTGGAACGGAAGAGTTGCACTACGGGCTGACCATTTTCGAGGGATTGACAGAGGTAGTAAAAACGGTTCTCCTTTTGAAGTATGGCAATACCCGCCTTGTGATCTTCTGTCTGTGGTGTAAATTCAATGGCCGTAGTGGCGGAACTCACCAGGTGCTGTTGCCGACGTCCGATAAAGGAGGGACTGCTTTCAAGCATTTTCTCACCCGGCAACAACTCCATGCTCAGCACACCGCCAGGAGCGTCGATCTGGTACCATGGGCGGTCGGGCACGCGAATATGCACCCAGGTCATATCCAGCTCATCACGGGTAAAATCATCTCTCAGAGTAAAATTACCGTTCAAAGGACGGATTTCTTCCAGATTCTTCAAGGCCGAATTAAAAGCATAAGTGTATTGCACCTCTTCAAAATCGGGATTGATAACAGGCCAGCCATCTTCCCAGCGAACGGGTGCCATGAAGGTCTCGCGTCCGGTATTGTAATGGTTGCCCTCGTAGGGGCGACAGGCCAGGAAGACCGACCACCAATTCCCTTCCAAGTCCTGTATCAGGTCGGCATGCCCGGTGCTGGTGATGGGATTGGGCCGGTTGGGATCGAGGTGCATCTGGGTCAGAATGGGATTCTTCTCCCAGGGGACGTAAGGTCCCCTGATATCTTCACTTCGAAAAATGACCTGACGGTGGTTGACGCTGGTGCCTCCTTCGGCGGCCGACAAGTAATACATGCCGTCGATATGATAGATATGCGGGCCTTCGATCCATACCGGCTCCTCGCTGATATCCACGCCACCGTTGACCAAAATGGTGGGCTCGCCAACGACCACTTTCTCATCCATATCCAATTCATAAAGGCGGATGGTGCGGTGTCCTTCATACAAGGGCGTGTTGTCAGGTGCATCGCTGTTATAGACCATGTAAACTTTGTCCTCATCGAAAACCAGAGAGGGATCGATGCCGGAGACTTCCGGAAAGAAGGTCGGGTTGGACCAGGGATCGGATGGGTCTTGTGCGCTTACCACAAAATTACCGCGCCCCCAGACTTCGGTGCAGGCCACATAATAGGTGCCGTTGTGGTACTCAATGGTGGGGGCAAAAATGGCCTCATTGCCCAGACCCAGACCTTCGAACTGCACCTGTTCAGGGCGGTTCAATACATGCCCTATTTGTTCCCAGTGCACCAAATCGGGACTGTAGAAAATGGGAATGCCGGGAAAATAGCCAAAGGTAGAGTGAACCATGTAGTAGCCATCTTCACCGGCACAAACACTGGGGTCGGGATAAAATCCAGGCAGTATGGGGTTAACAATGGTGGTTGGCTCGTATGGGGTATTGGTTGCTTGTTGACATTGAGAAAAAAGCACAGCCAGACCCACGGCCAAAATAAAAAAGTGCAGTTTTTTGAATAGAATAAACTTCATAGCAGAAAAGATGAAGGGAGGAAAACTCACGGAATTTATACGGACCAAAGCACCTAAAAAATCGGTAAACACAATTTCACACCTAACATTTATGTTGCCCGTACGTCCTTCCGTGAGTCCCTCCAAAGTTAAAATAATTTATGAAATTAAAAAAGTCATTTGTACTTTTTTTGAATGATTAATTAGTTGTGATGCAACATCTCAAACTTCGTTTCCTTGAGCTCATCCAGATCGTGGACAGGTCGCTCCAACTCAGCAGGGATGGGTCTTTTGGAATAAGTCTGGAAATAAAGCAGGCACGCATCCCGCCACCAAATGGCTTCCCGCGTTTGCACCTTAAATTTAAATTGAATGTCGGCAAAGCGCTGGTCATCGATGAACCCTTCCAACCTGTCCCACTCCCTCTGAAAATGACGGGCCTCTTCAACACCGGCATAATACCTGTAAACGATCGAATTCCAAAGCGTTTGTCCACTCTTTAAGCGGTAGTCCCATGGCAAATGGTGGAACCACAAGAGGAGATTCTCCGGACAAGTCTCGGGGGAATTATACAGCTCCTTTACGGGACTAAAATACTGTTCTACCGCATTGCTGCCCGTTTCACTCCGGTCGAAACCAATACCGTACGCACTGGCCTTATGATAGTAACGGGGCAGCCAGTCGGGCCGCGCCCCTTCAATATCCGTCCACGGCTCTGGTCCGTAATGGTGACTCCAGCCCATCAGATGGTGCAGACCCAGCGGGGTCATATAATCCACCACGCTTCACGCGAGCGCATCATCATATCGGTCAGGGGCCCGACAAATGCCGGGTTGTGCGAGAGCGTCATTTTAATCCACTCGTCGGCAATGTCCTCACTGCTCAATTGATGGTCCCAGGCCAAACGGCCAAAGGCATACCAGTTCGACTGGATCAAATGGTGTCCCGTCCACGTTGTGTCCCTGCCAATATTGGCCACTCCGGCGATAGCGGTTAAGGTCTGCGGAAACAGGGTGCCATCGGTGGTTCTGGCCACGGTAGAACCGGGGCCTTTGGCCCAGGTATCGGCATCGAGGACTTCCTTCCACATGGTGGACAGGTAGGCCAGGTGATCGGAAAACCCCAGATACTCCTGCGTGATTTGAAATTCGAGCATGACCGGTGTTTTTTGCATGGCACCGAAGAGCGGACTAAAGGGTTCGCGGGGTTGGAAGTCGATCGGTCCGTTTTTCACCTGCACAATCACATTGTCCTCAAATTTCCCGTCGAAGGGCATGAATTCATTGTAGGCCTGACGTGCCCGGTCGTCATCACCCGGCTCGTACACAAAGGCCCGCCACATCACAATGCCCTCGTGGGCTTGAAGGACGCGCGCCAGCATATTGGCCCCATCCTGATGGGTACGTCCGTAGTCCATAGGACCAGGCTGTCCCTCTGAATTGGCCTTGACCAAAAAACCGCCGAAATCAGGGATGGCCCGGTATATCTCGGCCACCTTATTTTCCCACCATGCTTCCACGTCGGGGTTCAGCGGATCGGAATTCTCCAAGCCGCCAATGACGGCGGGTGAGGCAAAGTTAACCGACATATAAATCCGAATGTTATAGGGTCGGAAAATATCCGCCAGTTGGGCAAATTGTTGAATGTATTCCGCCGTCAACACATCCGGATTGGCATTGACATTATTAATGGCGGTGCCATTAATGCCAATGGAAGCATTGGCCCGGGCATATTGCCGGTAAAAATCCTCCAATTCAGAAAATTCTTCCGTTCGGTTCCAGAATATAGAATGGCCGGCATAACCCCTTTCAACGGTGCCATCCAAGTTGTCCCAGTGGTTTAAAAGGCGCAGGTCGTATTTGGGACTTTCAACAACTGCCAGGTTTTCTAAGGACTGTCCACTCTGCATCCGGCGAAGAAGCGCAAAGGTGCCATAAAGCGCTCCGGCAGAAGAATTGGCGGCCACAACCGTCATGCTTCCCCCCTTCACGTCCATGGTGCGCAAAACATAGCCTTCCTCCCCTGCCCGACTCAGCTCATCCTCCAGACCCAAATCAGCAATGACTTTTTCGCTGGTAGTCCCCACCAAAAGGGTGGCGGCTGCCGGACGACGGACCTGCTGAACCGCTTTCCCGGTCAGTCCCTCAAAAGCAGCGAGGAACTCATCTTTGGCTGCAGCCATGGTGGCATCACTGCCGGCAAACTGAACCGACCGGATGGTCTGTGAATAGCTGGCGCTAAGCTCTGACGGCAGACGCTGGTAGCGTAGCCACAAGTCGGCACCCGTCTCTGCCTGTGCACTTACAGATAGCCATAAAATACCCAAAATCCATGCGATAAACTTCATCTTCATTTTGTCAATATTAATAGTTTTATATTAATTAAAATACCTAGTGCTCAATATCATCCAATTGTCTACAACGCCAATCAACTTGATTTTTTAACGTAAATTTTCGATGTCCTAATTTTCTATTTAAGGTATCAAAGAACGATTGTTTCCTTGCAGTGGTTAGAGATTTCTATTTTTTAAAACTCTCCTCCGGTCCCAGGTAGGTATTTTTCAGTCCACCGGTATCCACCACGATTTTTTGAAGCACCAGACCGGGCGAAACCATGTGGTACTTGAGCGTATGTTGTCCGGCCGATTCAATGCTGTGTTCGCTGGTATGCACCATGATGCTGTTACCCACCTTTTGGTACCAAGCGTTGTCCGACGCGTCGGCATGGGCATTGATCACAACAGGTGCATCGTCATCAAAAGAGATACCATAATGCAGGCCCTCACCTCCCGGATAGTTTAAAGTTGGAGAAAAGTACGCGTGTACCTTAACCGTGCCCGGCGTGCGTAAATACAGCTCATACTCGATGGAGGGGCCTTCACCGGCGACCTGCTCTTCTACCCGATAAGGCTGAGCCACCATGCCATCTAAAGTGCGCCCTATATCAGGAATAACCAACCAGCTGATGGCATCCGTTTCGTTTACCCTGGAATAATTGGACGACTCCATAGAGACATACCCCCTGGTCTCCACAAATCCACTGATGGCCGCTTTTTGAGCCTCGGAGGGATTCCAGGCGCTCAGCTTCACATCCATGGACCGCTTACCGGCCTTAACGTTAACCACTGCCTCATTGAGTCCGACAGGTGCCTGGTCCCAGTCGATGGAGACATAAATCCGCTTCTGATCATCGATGCTGCCTTTGGCAGAGCTGAATTTAACCCATTTTTGTTTGGATGTCAGTCGGTACTTAAACGACTGGTCGCCCTTATTGAATAGCTCCAGGTAGTAAGACGGCTGGTTAAAAACATCGAATTCAGGCAGGCGATCGCTTTCGGATGAGTAAACAGCACCATGGCCTTCCACCTGCATATCAGGCTGAGCACCGCTTAACACAGATACCCTTTCCGTTTTAGGAACAACATTGAATTCGGGCTGCTGCCAATAGGTATATCCAATACGGGTTTGCGCCATCATGTGGTTCCATTTCCCTTCTGCCATACCGGTATGAAAATAATGGGTCATCAATGAATCCTTCTCATAATAATGGCGCACGCTATCGGCCATTTGATTGGCCATGCTTCTGCCCTGCCTCGCATACAGATGATTTTTAGCAGTGGCATGATAGAGATGATAGAGGTTGGCGGCCGCTCGATGGGATACAATACCAACTGATAATAGGCATCCCGGTAGTTATCAGGGATTTGCTCATTCACTTTGGCTGCCTTGGCAGCCAAAGCATTGTACTCATCGGCCACGCGTTCAAACTCCCGGTAATTCAGGAGTGAAAAAGTATTCCAATCCAGCATCTCCGGCTTGCGACGGCCGTTAATTTTTCCATAATGGTCCATAAATCCGGCAATCTCTTTGGCATAGTTCTCACCAAACTGCTGACGGGCCCAGACCTCCGAATATTTGGCCACATCCTCTGCTTCAAAACGGTCGGGGTCCCATGCCAGGTCCAGGTAAAACTGGATGGGAAATTCCATGGGCTTCAAATCACCCACATTCACCACCCATAATTTATTAACGCCATGCGCGTAGGTCAGCTTGTTTTGCTCCCATATTTTGGGCAGCGGATTGGTATTGATCCATTTGTAGTTACGGGGTCCTCCCACATAATCGAAATGGTAGTACATACCCAGTCCCCCCTCCCGGGCCCGCTCCTTATCATCCGGCATGCGTCGCACATTGCCCCAGTTATCGTCACAATACAACAGCATAATGTCGTCCGGCACGCGCATGCCCATATCATAATATTCCTGCACTTCCTTATAAAGGGCCCATACCTGAGGGACCTCTTCGGCAGGTTTTTCAGTAACTTCTTCAATAATTCTTCGCTGATTGGCCACAATATCGGTCAATAAATCAATGTTTCTGTCGTCGCTCATGGCCTCATCGCCATCGCCCCGCATACCAATGGTTATAAAACTCTCATAGCCATTGTTGCGCGCTACGCCTTCCGTCCAAAACTGATCCAGCTTCTCTTTATTTTTAGTATAATCCCAGAGACCTTCACCGTAACGCGACCATTCCACATGGGCCCGCATCATGGGCTCATGGTGCGAATAACTGATAACAATGCCGTATTCATCGGCCAGAATGGCATTGTTGATATCATCGTCGGCATGCGCCTTGCCCCACATGGCCGGCCACAAAAAATTGCCCTTCATGCGAAGCAGAAGTTCATACACATGTCCATAAAAGTCCGCATTGAAATCGCCGAAATTCTCCCGAACCCAACCGCCCAAAGCAGGCTCTTCGTCGTTCAGAAAAATGCCCCGGTACTGCACTTTGGGTTCCCCCAGATTGTATCTGCCGGCTTTGACATATAATTCAGATTGTTTTTCAACCGGCACATCGGCCCACCAGTACCAGGGTGAGACCCCTATTTGAGCCGACAAGTCAAACATGCCAAACATGGTGCCCCGCTTATCACTGCCCACAATGACCAGGGCTCTGTCTATGCCCTCCAGAGGGTTTTCCACCACCTGAATCAGCGACACCTCCCAGCGTCCAGCCACATCCGATACATCTATTTTACCCGCTGTTACCAGTCCGTCAATAAGCGAACTCTGCCCCAGCGTGCCTATAATCACCGCACTTTTCAACCCCGAAAAATCCTTTGAAATAAGTTCCGGTCTTTGTCCGGTCACCATCAAAAGGTCCTTTTGCAAATGAGCGGCCACCCGATGCACTCCGGAATAATCATTTTCTGCCACAATCAGTGGTGCAACTGAACCATTCCCGAACAACGGAAATCCACCACTTGCATCACTAAATGAAACATAGGGCTGAGTTTTAAAGGTGCTGCCCAAATCATTTTGAGCTTTAACCCCCATAAATACAATCAACAACAACAAAATCCCACACCAACCTTTCAGCATCCTGACTACCATATCAACAAATTTAACATTGAAACCACAAAAAGCTGTTCCAATAGTACCCATCATCCTCATTGTCCATATTAACACAAAACAACGGACTATTTTCTCTATTGGAACAGCCTTAAAAAATTATCTACCTATTGTCAAACCTTCACCCATTTAATATCCAGGATTTTGGTATTCCGCTTTTTCAGCCTCCGTCATTTCTAGTCCGTCGATCTGTCCCGATGGTATTGGGCGCAGATAATGGTACTTTTCAATGGTTCGGTTAATGGTCTGTGCTTGTCTATCCAAACGTTCGCGACCAGCAATTTGGTAGCTTCCTGCCAATTCTTCCCACTTCTGAGTGCGAACCAGGTCAAACCAACGGTAGCCTTCAGCAAAATACTCACGCGAACGCTCCGCAAGAACATAGTCAATGGTAATCTCCACTGGAGTGGCGGCCATCATAGCTGCACTATTGTCTTCCTCCCTGGCAACATTGCCATTGTTGTCCCAATTCCATTTTCCGGCACGGGCGCGAATCACATTAATCAGTTCACGGGCCGAACTGCCAGCCTGCACCGATGCACCTTTAACAGCAGCCTCAGCAGCGATAAAGTAGAATTCGGAGAATTTGGCAATGTAAAATGGACGGGTTAATGCCCCGTTGGGCTGTCCCAATCCGTCGCCACTATCGGTACGATAGGTCCCCAATTTCCAAACGGTAGGATATCTCAAACGACTAATGGCACTTGGCTCAATAACAAAATCTGAGCGTCCGGACAAAGTTCCACCCCCTACATTGCTGTAATCAAATCCAGCTAATTCCTTGCTACTAGTTTGAGTAGGATAAACAACATTGGCATTATCCTCATCCAGGAAAGTCAAAATGGCATCTCCGTTAGATACAGGAAGTCCGTTTGCATTGTACAAAACCTCTTCAGTGACACCCCCTTTTTTCCAGTTTCCACGGAAAGTAGTCACAAAAGTGGCGTCGTACCGTGAGTCGAGTGTTTTGTCGGCAAAAGTATTGGTGATAGCACCAATGGTAGGCGCCATACGGGTCCATGGACGACCATAGGCCTGGGCAGCCTCACGCTGAACAGAGCTCACCTCATCGGTCCATGCTGCATCTTTAGCACTTCGGATGGTTGTGTAGTTCCAGGTTACAAACCAAGCAGCAAAATTCTCAGGTGCGGCGCCGTTACTCCAACTAAAACTAGCGGCATTGTAATACTCACTTTCCTCAGTGTGATCGGCATACAGCATCATCTCGCTGTTGCGATCATTGGCACCCAAATGCAGATCATAAAAAGTCTCTTGTAAAGCATAGGGGCCTGGATTGTTAATTCCATCCAAAGCTATATCATAAGCCTCCTGGAAATACCAATCTGAACTGTTCCTTCGGGATCCTGACGGGCAGCTTCCGGATAAGTCGGAATGCTGTTGGGATTCTCCAACCACCAGGCATAGGTCAAATAAGCCTTTGCCAGGAACAAGCGGGCCACATTTTTGGTAACCCCACCGGTGACCCGGGGATTCTCAGGCAAATCTTCAATGGCCTTTAACAAATCAGGGAAGATGGCTTGCGTATATACTTCAGGAACGGTGTTACGGACAGAGACACGCACCGGATTGGTATTAAATTTCAAGACCCCGGCTCCCAGATCTAAAGGAACGCCTCCAAAGGTTTGTACCAATAAGAAATAGTCAAATGCGCGAAAGAAACGTGCTTCGGCAATCAATGCGTCAGAGATGGTGCCAACAGCCTCAGCATTCTCGATGATACCACTGGCTGTGTTTATATTGGGGAAAGCAGCTCCCCATAACACATCCGAACGACTGCTGGAAGGAGTAATACTTCCCACGCCCGACAAGTCCATGTCTCTAAAGTTGCCATCAGCACTTTGGGCATAAGTATATTCATCTGTACCGGTAAGACCAGTATTAAAGTAATATCCCTGGCCGTAAATATACCGCATATGGGCATACAGCGAAGTCAAACCCCCATTCACACCCTTTTCAGTTTGAAAAAAGCCGGGTTCGTAAATGCTTCGGGGCTGCTCCTCCAAAACATCGGAGCAAGCCATAAAGGAAAATGCGATCAGCGCAATCCCTATATATGATTTAAAATGCTTTCTTTTCATGAAAATATATTTTTTGTGAAATTGCAAATTTAGAAGGTCAAGTTTAAACCGAATATGAAATTACGAGTGGCCGGTGAGTTGGTACCCACTGTTAGCAAACGCTCTCTATACTGGGTGGTAACCGCAGCATTTTCATCCCCGTAAGAGTTAGACTCAGGATCCAGACCAGTTTCGTCGTTGAAAGGTGAAAACATAACAAATGGATTCTGAACCGTCGCATAAACCCTCATGCGTTCTACGCCCACGTTATTAAGGAAAGCATTATTATTAAAGTTATAACCAAGGCTAATGGTCCTGACCTTCAAATAAGTTGCATCAAAATATCCCAGGGTTGTACCGTATTTTGGGTTGTCAGCGCTCGTTGAGCCACCAGGTTTTGGATAAGAGGCGCCAGTATTCTCAGGCGTCCAATAATCCACCTTCACATTGTTTCTTCTTCCGCTCAACATGTTTAGGTAACCAGATGAGGAGTGAAGGGTACTGATTAAAATGCCATCCTTTTTGAAGACGCCCACCATGGTCAAATCCCAATTATTATAAGCTAAACGAGTATTGAAACCACCTTGAAACTTAGGCTCAAGACTTAAAATCTGACGGTCGTCGGGACCAATAGCACGAACAGGGACTCCGGCAGAATCGTATTCGCCAGTATACTTGACTTTAATCATACCTACATTGCCACCTCCTCCTTCAAGAACATCCAGATGAGGGTCACCTTCCTGCCACAGCCCCACCTTCTCATAATCAAAAATCACATCGATAGGATGGCCAACAAACCACCAGTTGCTTTCATCACGATCCTGACCAGAAGCTAGTTGGGTCAATTCATTGCGGTTGGCATAAAGGTTAAAACCGGCGTCCCAGCTAAAACCATTACGGTTGTCGATGATTGTGCCGTTTAGGGTTAATTCAAATCCCTTGTTTTGAGATTCACCTATATTGGCCATATAACTTCCCACACCAGAGGTCGAAGGAAGACTTACTCTGAACAACAAATCTTTGGTATTCTGCTCATAGTATTCAAAAGTTCCGTTTAAACGATGGTTCAAAACTGAAAAATCAATACCATAGTTCATGGTTTCAGTAAATTCCCAACCAACTGGGCATTTGGCAACTCAGACACATAGAACCCTGAAGCAAAATCGCTTCCAAAATTGTATGGACGAATAGACAGCCTGCCTAAAGTTGAATAAGGGTCAATAGATTGATTAGAGGTCTGTCCATAACCTACACGTAGCTTTAATTGACTCAACCACACAACGTTGTCCATAAAAGGTTCACTCTTGATATTCCAACCCGCTGAAATAGCAGGATAAGTATGCCATTCATGCCCAGGGGCCAGACGTGAAGAACCATCAGAACGCAAAGCCACGGAAAGCATATACTTATTGTCGTAGGCATACATCGCACGACCCATGTAAGAAGATAGTCCGCTGACATAGTACTCCTGATCACCGGGATTAACTGTCAATTCACCATTGGCTTGTCCCAAATTGTAGAACTGAAAGTGGTCGGAGGGAATGTCCCGGGCAGAAAGCCTTGATTTATTATACTGGGTTTCCTCTGCAGAATACAGTGCCACCAAGTTCAAATTATGCTTACCGAAGCTCCTGTCGTAGGTAATCAAATTTTCAACCACCCAATTGATCGTGTGAGCATTTTCAATAGCTGCAGTTGAAGGATTGTCGGCAGTTACATTAAAGACGCCTTCTCCAGTGTATTGGCCAAAATTCTCCTGACGGTAGTTCAAACCAAGGTTTACGCGGTACTTGAGGCCATCTATCCATGGCACTTCAACTTCTCCGTAAAAAGAGTTATAGGTACCAAATGCACGGGTCTGATTAACCCATCCATCACCCAGATTTTCAATGGTCTCACGTGTATAAACCCATTGGTCATCCTGAGGCATCCGAATGATGCGCTTCAAATTACCGTCCTCGTCATAGGGGCTTGCCAACGGGGAAGCACTAAGGGTGCTGTAGAGTCCAAGGTTGGCACCATTGGTAGTGGCAAAACTACTGTTAGAAGTAAAGCCGAAATTCAAATACTCTCCTACTTTTTGATCAATGGCGGCGCGCATGGAATAACGATCGTAATTTTGCCCTGGCAAAAGTGACTCATCGAGGTAGTAACCAATTCCAAAGTTGTAGTTGGCATTTTCAGTTCCTCCTGATACACTAAGGTCGTGACTGGCCACCATGCTGTTTTTGTACATCAAATCTTGCCAATTTGTATCGTTGGTGCTCAATTCTTCCAGACTGTTGGAGAATAAACCGGCTGCTTCTCGCAATTCTGAGAACTCAGCTGCGTTCATCATGGGATATTCTGAAAACAGGGTTTTAACGCCTGTATAACCATTGTATGAAACACGAGCTTCTTGGCCCTTCCGTCCTTTGTTGGTGGTAATTAAAATGACCCCATTGGCACCACGAGAACCATAAATTGCTGTAGCAGAAGCATCCTTTAAAATGTCGAGACTCCTGATATCACTGGGACTAATATCTCCAATTTTACCGGCAAAGGGAATCCCATCCAATACAATCAAGGGATCGTTACTTGCATTCAACGAACGCGTACCCCGAACTCTGATCTGCATTTCAGCGCCGGGTTTGGAAGAAACCTGAGACATTTCGACACCAGACACACGCCCTTGCAAAGCCTGGGTTACGTTGGCAGAGGCAACTTCCCGCAGCTCATCACCACGCACCGAGGCCACAGAACCGGTTATAGCTTCTCTGCGCTGGGTTCCGTATCCAACTACAACGACCTCATCCAATCGCATCAGATCTTCTTCCATTGTCACGTTAATTATGCTTCGCCCCTGTATCGGTATGTCCTGCATCTGAAAGCCCACAAAGTTAAATCGAAGTACGGCATCAGCAGGTACTTCAATCACGTAGTTACCATCAATATCGGTAATGGTACCGGTGGTGGTACCCACTACCACGATATTAACCCCTGGCAAGGAGGCCCCATAGCTGTCAAGGACCTGTCCCGAAACAGAGACATTTTGTGCCAGTGCCACAAAATGCACGCACAAAAAGAGGAATAACGTAAATATTACCTCCTTTTTAAAGACATCAATTTTTTTCATAGATTAAAAAATTTTGGTAAAAGTGAATTGAATTGTAAAAAAGTGTTTCGAAACTATTAATTCCCAAACATGACTCTTCAAAGCCCTAATAAACTGGCTATCACAATGTGAAGTTAGACTTAAGAATTGTTTTTGAGGGGTAAAAAACTACACAAAAAGAGGATTATTATAATGAATGGTGTACAAAACTGCGCTAAAGGAGTATGTTTTTACACCAATTGCAAATTCTTGTTACAAAAGTTAATTTTATTAAAAAAGGGTGCCCTACGGGGCACCCTTTGATCACTTTTTATGAAAAAAACCAAATTAGTATTGGAGTTCTCCCGTGAAATCTTCACTCACATCACGTCCTGCCAGACCATCCGCAAAGCCTTTGTAGGCTACTTTGCGCTGGTAATCGGCATCCCACAAGTTAGGTGCATCATCCGGAATCCAATAAATATGTTCCTCTTCATGATCGCTCACCCCCCAAATGGTAATGCCATACTGCTGGGCAGCGGGAATAATTTCCAGGTACTTTTCGGCCACAAAGCGGTACATTTCAGCCTGGGCCATGAACTGCTCCTCTGAAGGCGCATCTGTATTGACCCGGACATCCAGTTCTGTTACCTTAATCATTTTACCGGAGGCTGCCAGTTTTTCAAACATGGCCACAATGTTGTCCTTATTGGTGTCAATACCAATGTGCATTTGGGTTCCAATGCCGTCCACAGTGGCTCCTTGACTTTCAATATAACTGACATACTCGATGAGTCCGTCGCATTTGGCCAGACTGTGTTCCAGATTATAGTCGTTGATGAAGAGGATATCGTCCGCATTGCCATACTGACGAGCCAGATTAAAGGCCTTTACAGCAAAATCATCACCCAGATACTTCACCCAAAAGAATTCATCGGTTACATCCGGATTGGTTACTGAGCCATCCCGACGCGTGCCATTTTCATTCATAGGTTCATTCACTACGTCCCAGGCCTTAACATCATCTTTATAATGCGTCATCATGGCACCGATCCAACTTTCCATGGCATCCCCTATTATCTGAGTCTTTTCTTCATCGGTTTTCTCTACAATGGTTACAGTTGTAGCTTTCAACTTTGGCGCACCAGCGGCTTCCACAGCACTAACCACCACATTGTCGATATAGTAAACACCGGCAACGGCACCCAAATCAAAGTTCAAGCCTTCAATGGCCCCATCTGAGGTAAACGTCCATTCAATCAATTTCCAGGTACCCGAAGTGCTTTGATCACCCTGATATCTGGCAGTACCGGTGGTAGAACAACGAATACTTCCGGCAGCTTCTGAACGAACATAGAACGACAGGTTATAGTCCCCTTCCGGTAGAACTGAAGTAAAGTCGGAGTGAATTTGAACTTTCCACTGGCTTCCCGGATCGCTGATATCATGCTCCACACGCATGGCACCTTCGCCCTGAAAAGCAGCCTCGCCTGTAGCATGCGTTAATGCGTTGTCCGGTCCATTCCACTTGGACCATCCCTCAATACCTGCTTCAAAATCGCCATTGGCCAACATGTTGATCACTGTTGGCTCAGCATCCAGGTCAATAACTACCAGGTTGTTGATGTCTAAATAATAAGTAACGCCCGGCAGGTACCCCAGGTCAAAGGCCATAGTAAAGGATGTACCGGTAAAATCATCGACCGTAAACTTCACCTGTTGCCAGGTGGAAGTCGTGGTAAACGCCTCCGTAGCACTTCCTGTGGCCATCCAGTCCTTCCAGGGATAGTTGTTGGCCAGCCCGCCGAATGAAATTCGTCCCTGCCCGGGTTGGTCAGAGCGAATATAAAAAGAGACCTCGTAAGTGTGTCCCTCAATGGCAGGAATTTCAGGCGTAATGAGTTGCAGGTTGTAAGCAGCCGATGAACTGGCACTGGAAACCAAACGTATGGCATCTGCACCTTCTCCCAAACCTTCACCTTCGGCCAGTTCGATGCCGTCGCCGGGGTTTTGGCGGGCCCAACCACCACTAAAGGTTCCGTCTTCCAGACCAGTTACATCCAAAACGCTGCTACCAGCGGGGCCGGGAATGATTTCCGGAGCTATAAGACTGTTCAAATAGCTGGCATTTTGATTTTGGTGCCAAACCAGGGTATGACCGTAAGTCGTCAACCCATTGTCTTTGGCCTTCTGAATAAAGGCATCCACATCGGAGAAGTCAATCACGCCACTGCCACTGACCATGGCTGCATGCTTCATGGCATAACCAATCACCACCTCATCAAAATTTTCGTGGACGATGCTGTCGTATCCCTCTCTGTTCATGTACAGATCTAAACCTATGCCAACGCCCAAATTGAGGTCGGTATAAGATTTAAGCGCTTCGTAGCGCGAAATTTTCTCGGATAAAAGCAAGGGAATTTCAGCTACTTCAATTTGTTGACTGGGATCCATCTCCTCCCACTCCATCTTGCTGTCGTCGCAGCCTGTGGACATCAATGCCGCCAGTGCCACAACAGGCATATATTTCTATAGTTCATCTTGTATCTTATTAAATTAATTGTCCAACTACACGTATGTATAACAACTGCTTATTTAACACGCTTTGATTAAGTCTCAAGAACGGGTATAAGGGCCGCGGCCTTATACTTGTTCATAGTCGTTATTCAGCTGCTGCTTCCTCTTCAGGAAAATCTGAATAAACAGGCCTTTCCAAAGAAACAATGCGCCAGTTATCGGTATAAACATTCTTGTCAAAAACAGCTGATTCAATCACTACCTCGCTATCGGCAGCGTTGCCGCTTACGTTAGAAAGGGTCACATCCGAGTTTTCAAAAAAGAATCCGAAGTTTTTGTAAGTAGCTGCTTCGCGGGCGGCCAAAACATCTTCAAAGGTGAAGTCCGTTTCCGTGCTCGAAAATCCATAGAACTGACTGAAAGGAACCGTTACAGTGGTCCACCCCGTCGTTTCAAAAGGCACTACTTCTTTATTGACGATCCAGGGCAGGTAATTATAAACAAAACCAGTCCACTCGCCACCGTTGTAGTTATTCATCAACAGAATTTTCAGAAAACCGGTACCGCCCCATGGTTCGGGCACATACACATCGAACTGAAAAGCCACCTGATTGACAGGTGTTGTGGCCGGGATGTACGGGGTTAACTGACCGCGCCAGTCGTCCACATCATTACCGGCGGTCCACACTTCAGAGCGGCGATTGGCCGCAGGATTAAAGGATTCCAGTCGGGCAGGCCTATGGGCCACATAATTACCTTGCGAAACATTTCCGGTTCCTATCACTTCCGACTCCAGATCTTCAGCGTTGATCATGGTCCCTGTTTCACTCCAACTCCAGAAGCCTTGCTGTCCCCGACCATCAAAATCAAGAATAACACCACCTTTGAAATTAAAATAGGCCGGTGAATAAGCACCTCCATTGGCACCCAAAACAAAAAGAGAACCGCCCTCATCTGACACGCCATCGGGCACTGTTACGGTGACAAATTTGCCATCCTCATCCGATTCAATACCTTCGGTCACTTCAACATCACCGGGGAAAACCACTTTTTCAATTTCCACCAAACCCGAACCATAAATGGTAATCGACTCACCAGGCAAAGGCATGGTATGGGATATTCTGGATACAGATGGCGCAGCTGCTCTGATCTCCAGAGGAATAACCTTCTCCGTTCCCGTTTTTACCAAGCGAATGGTATTGCGCACATCCTCTTCAGCTTCAGAAGTAGGGGTATCTCTGCTCACCTGCAAAAGCATGGAGTTATCGGTGACATACACCGGATTGAAATAAGTGTTATATCCGTTAACAAATACGCGCCGTATACCGGTAAAACCGGAACCTTCAAGCCGCAATACCTGGCCCAGACGAATAAAGTCGACCGGACGATCAGGGACGGTTGACTCTGCATCCTGGAGGAATACTGAGTTCACAACAATCGGGTCGTTGTTCAACTCCTCATCATCATCGTCACACCCGGAGAAGGCTGCTGCCATGAGCAGAACACCGAGCAATAACCATATATTTAGTTTAATTTTCATATGTGTATGATTTATTGTTTTTGTCATATGCAACTCGCCGGGATAAGCTTTTCTTTGTGAGAGATAACGCTCAGGCTCGTTTCATATGCTATACTTTAATTGTTTTCAATGATTATTCAAACAGATTGATGCGATCCTCATTAAACACGTAAGGCACCGGATCCTGTCTTAGCAAAGGATTCTGAACAAGTTCAGATTCCGGATAAGGCAGCAACATGGTTGCAGCAGTGGCGGTAGCCACCTGTTGGGCCGTGTTTTCCTCCAGAGCCTCATAAGATTCTGTTGCCTCGTTGTATTCATACTGGACGGCTCTGTCCTGTGTATCATTTACATAATTCAGCACCTCCTGTTGACGGTAATACGAACGGCGAACCAAATCATACCAATATTGACCTTCCATGGCCAACTCAATGCGGCGCTCATAACGGATATCTTCATACGTGAGCGCTGTTTTGGCTGGCATTAACGAACGTTCACGCACCCGGTTAAAATAAGTCAGGGCTTTTTCATCCGTGATAGTGGCATTGTTTCCAAGCGCTGCTTCGGCATAATTCAGATAAACCTCCGCCAGACGCAACATTTTGGTGGTTAAACCAGAATTCATTCTTTGCACCACGCCATCGGTATCCTTCGTGGAACCAACAACGCCCTTTTTAACGTTGCAACGGTCGGTTGTTTCATAAAGGTATCCACCGGCTGCTTTGGTCAGTTCAGGATATTCCGCATTATAAGTGGCAAAAGTAGCATGTAAGCGCAGGGTGTCCGCAGGATTGTACTCTCTTATCATATCCCAGGAAGCAAAAGTATAATAGCCCCAGGCTGCATCGTCTCCGGTAATTTCTGAATCCCAGGCAAAGTAGGCCTGCTGGGTATTGGTGATACCATATTCTGTTGATCCGCCTACCCATTGTAGCCCGAACAAAATCTCAGGATGATTATTGTTGCCCAGAGTGAACAAATCACCATAACTCTCAGCCAATTCAAGACCGCTCTCCTCTATCACCACTTCTGCAGCTTTGCGCGCCAATTCAAGGTACTGAACATTTCTGGCCCCTCCATTTCGGTCGCTGATATCATGCAGACCGGCATACGACAGGTACACCCTTGAGAGCATACCATAAGCGCTCCACTTGGTCAGGCGACCCGCCTGACCAACCGTGGCGGGCAAATGCAGTGCTGCAAATTCCAGGTCGCGAATGGCAAATTCAAAAACATCATTTCGGGGATTGGTGGGCACAACAGGATTGTTGACCATGGCAGCGTTGTTCTCAAGAAGAATAACATCCCCCCAAAGCGACGCCAGATACCAGTAGGCAGTACCACGCATAAAGCGGGCTTCTGCTATGGCGATATTCTTCTGCTCTTCGGTGACGTTGACGGCATAATCCTTTATGTTGTTAATGGTATTATTCGATTGTCCCACTACATTGTAAAGCGACTGCCAGGCAGATACCAATGGACCGGTCAGCGCTGTTTCCGTGAAATTGGTAAAGGGATAGATATAATCAGAGTAGGGCGCAAAGAGGTTATTACCCCTTCCGTCTCCAAGTGCATAATAAAACTTATCATTAAAGTCGAACCAGACTTTACTGTATAACGGAGCGGTAGCTGCCTGTAATTCAGCGTTACTTTGAAAAAAGTTGCTCACAGTCATCTGACTGTTGGGCGTCATTTCCAAAAACTCCTCGTTACAACCAGTCATGGCCAAAATGGCAGCAAGCGCTACGGTCTGTATCTTATTTTTTATCTTCATATTAATCGACATTTTTAATGGTTAAAAGGTAAGATTTAAACCAAAGGTGTAGATACTGGGTGAAGGATACCTCGCATTGTCTATTCCAGTCATCAAGGCATTCTGATTGTACGAGCCTACCTCAGGATCGTAGCCGGAATACTTGGTAAAAGTATATACATTCTGCAGGTTGGTATAAACCTTAACATTTTCAAAACCGATAGCACTGGTCCATTTCCTGGGCAAATTATATCCCAGAGAAATATTTTGGATTCTAAGAAAAGAGCCATCTTCTACATAGCGGTCGCTCAACCGGTTATTGGCATTGGAGGAGGAAGCAGACAAACGGTACATGTCATCTGCACCACCATTTACGCGCAGGTTGCGGTAATCGTTATCCGGTCCGTTGGGATTAATCACCTCCACCCTTGCATAATCCAGTGCGGTGCGCAGCAGGTTGTGATTCTCGCGCGGATTTTCTAACCACCTGCGCTGGTAATTGATTAAATCATTGCCATAGGAACCGTTCAATGAAATGGTCAGATCGATGCCTTTATAAGAGAAAGTATTACCAATTCCAAAAGTGAACTTGGGTTCGGGATTACCAATAAAGTCCCGATCCTCCTCGTCGATAACACCATCCCCGTTGACGTCCTTAAACCTATAATCTCCAATCCAAACGCCTGTCTCGCTGATTGGCAAGCCTTTTGGACGAGCCGTTTCCTGAATGTTGCCTTCGGCATCCCGGTAGTAAAAGTCCGTGGCCTCATCAAAGCGACCAATAACCCGGTATCCGTAGAACTGACCGATGGGATTTCCCACGGAAGTCCGCGTAACAATGGTTGTTTCCGACCCTTCCTGAATGGTATTATCCAGTGTGCTTGACTTGCTATCCAACTCAACCACTTTATTTCTGTTCATCGATAGAATCAGGTTGGAGCGCCACTGAAAACCGCCGCGATCCACATTCACTGTATTCAAGGTTAATTCAATCCCTTTGTTTTCTAAAGAACCGACATTGGCCCAGGGCGGGGACGTAGCTCCCTGTCCCTGAGAACCCAAATATCCGGGCAAAGGCAGCAGAAGTAATAAGTTATCGGTCTGTTTATAATAAAAATCCGCAATAAACTCCACGCGGTTTTGGAACAGGTTCAGGTCCAAACCGATGTTGCTTGATTGGGTAGATTCCCACTGAAGTTCAGGGTTGGCCGTATTTCCGCTTAATTGTCCGGTTCCCCAAACGGTTGTAACAGATGCCAGTGTTGAGGTGTAGGCGTAGGCCGCAGCATTTTGATTACCCACCATACCCCAACCAAAACGCAGTTTAAGGTTGTTGATTACCGCATGATCCCTTAGAAAGGATTCATTTGAGACCCGCCAGGCCAAAGCAGCTGAAGGAAACATTCCCCATCGGTACCCTTCGCCGAAATTGGAGGAACCATCCCGCCGAAGTGTTGTGGTTAATAAATAGCGCTCATCAAAAGAATAGAACAATCTTCCAAAATAAGACAGCAGCGCATGTTCGCCACTGTTTCCATTGGCCTGGGAGGTTTGACCATCTCCCACATTCAAGTCACGGGCTGAGTTGTTCAGGAATCCGGACCGGTAGCCATAGAGATACTCCCATTGATTGTTCTGCATCTCCTGTCCCAGCATGGCATTAATATTATGCACCTCAGCTAATGTTTTGGTATAGTTCAATACATTCCGCCAAACCCAAAACTTGTTGTAGGATTTGGAACGTTCTGATTGAATTACCTCATTGCTGATGGCACCGAATGAGTAAGAGGGGTTGAACTGATAGGTATTGTTAATACCAAAATCGCTCGACAATTCCGTCTTAATGGTTAAACCGTCGAACATTTCGGCCTCCAGAAAAATATTACTCCGGATACCCAGTTTTTCATTTTCATTTTCACGCAACATGGCCAATCCAACCGGGTTGGTCTGTACATACATGTCGGTATCCGGTCCGTCAAAAGTACCGTCGGCATTGCGTACAGCCACGTTGGGTGTTTGTTTCATCGCTGTTTTAATCAGCGACTGGCCCTCTACTGTCAAATTTTGTTTGGTGTTACTCAGGGCAAAACTGACACCTGATTTGAGCCAGTCCTTCACTTGCGTATCAAAATTCCCCCGGATATTGATACGTTCAAAGCCCGAACCAATGGCAATACCCTCCTGGTCGAGGTAACCAATACCCATGGCGTATACAGCCTTTTCACTGCCGCCGGAGACGCCAATATTGTGACTCTGCATCATGGCCGTCTGAAACAATTCCTCCTGCCAGTTGGTTCCCTTGGCCAATAAATCCGCCCGTACAAAATAGTTGTCACGGGTCACAATTCCGGCATCGGCCCGGGCATTTTTGTGCATGGCATATTCCTGCAGGTTCAACAAATCCAGTTGGGTAGGCATCTGCTGAAGCCCCACGTAACCATCATAGGTAGCTCTGGCTTCTCCGGCTTGCCCCCTTTTGGTGGTCACCATAATAACCCCATTGGAACCCCTGGATCCGTAGATAGCTGTAGCAGAAGCATCCTTTAAAACATCCATGGACACGATGTCGGCCGGATTGATCGAAGCCAATGGATTGTCACTGCTTGAATTGGTAGAGCCGTCAATGACAATACCATCAATGACAAAAATGGGTTCATTGGATGAGTTCAGTGAGTTGATACCCCGAATCCGAATGGAGGAGCTTCCACCCGGGGTTCCTGAGTTTTGCTGCACCTGCACACCTGCAGCACGTCCCTGCAACACCTGATCGATGGAGGTGGGTACCGACTTTTCAATGGCGTCACTGGATACGGAAACCATTGAACCGGTGACGTCGGTTCTTCTCATTTGACCATAACCTACCACAACAACCTCGCTCAGGGCAGTGAAAGATTCCTGAAGCTGAACATCAATATCCCGCTGGTTATTAATTGGAACAATCTGCTCTTCAAATCCAAGAAAATTGAAAATTAAAACAGCATCTCCCGGGGCATTGATCTGATATTTGCCATCCAGGTCAGTAATAACACCACGGGACGTTCCCTGAATAAGGATATTGACCCCCGGCAGGGAATTCCCCTGCTGATCAACTACTGTTCCTGAAACAGAAATATCCTGAGGATACATTGTTAAAGGAAACAACAGCATAAGAAATAAGGTAAGAAAGATACCTCTTCTAAACACATCAGTTTTTCTCATAAAATAAAAAATTTGGTAAAAGGGTAAATACATTCTGTGCTGTTCTGCTACCAGGTAAAAAAAACAGAGCTTTCTATTTTTTAAATCTCATCCCCGTAGCAAAAGGTACGCTCTCATAACGGACCCGACACAGTAATCGTTTTACAATTTAAAAATTAATTTTAAAATTCATTAATACAAAAATAGTCAGTCCGAACCTTGTAGAAGAGTAAAATAATAGGAAAATGGGGGAATTTTTTGTGAAATACCAAAGCCTTTTTGAACGCTCTAAAACACTATACTATGAGAATCAGGACAAAAGACAAAAAGGGATTTTTTTATTCCCCATCTAAAAAGAAAAAGTTTGTTTTAAAAAA
Source organism: Geofilum rubicundum JCM 15548 (assembly GCF_000974365.1). Classification (GTDB taxonomy): domain Bacteria; phylum Bacteroidota; class Bacteroidia; order Bacteroidales; family Marinilabiliaceae; genus Geofilum; species Geofilum rubicundum. The sequence continues at coordinate 15,550 of NZ_BAZW01000032.1, read as the reverse complement.
ATAATCCTGCCTCCTGTTAAAATGTATCAGGGCAACCTTGTTCATCCATGATGCTCCTTAATAAACTCGGTAGCTTCATGCCCATTTCTTTGGTAAAGCATTTACTGAAGTACTTCGGATCGGAAAAACCCACCATAAAGCCGACTTCCGAAACCGACAGCTTATCCTGCCGGAATATCTGAGCGGCCTTTTTGATGCGCATGGAGCGTATAAACTCCACCAAAGACAGGCCTGTTAAGGCCTTCACCTTTTTAAGAATAATGGAATGGCTCATGTGCATTTCGTCAATGATGTAAGACACATCAAAAGAAGGGTCGGCCAGCTTTTTATCGGTGATTTCCATCAGTTTGGTTAGAAATCTTTCATCCATGGGTGTGATGGCCTCTTCGGTGGGCTCCAGCACCATCTGCTTGCTGAAGCGGGCTCTGAATGCGTCGCGCGACTTAACGACAGATTCTACCTGCGCTTGCAAAACATTGATATTAAACGGCTTGGTAATATAACTATCGGCACCTACATGCAGACCTTCTACCATGTTTTCGTCGCCGGTACGGGCGGTGAGCATGATGACCGGAATGTGAGAGGTTTCCTTGCGCGACTTCAGATGTTTGGTCAATTCGATGCCATTCATTCCCGGCAACATCACATCACAGATGATCAGGTCGGGCATAATGGCCGGAATTTCATCACAGGCCTTGCGTCCGTTGTTAAACACCACGGTGGTATATTGAAGGTCGAACACCGTCTTGAGGTAGGCCGACAGATCTGCATCATCCTCGATGATCACCATGGTCTGCGACCGCTCCTTTCCACGGCTGACTTCAGAAATAACGGAATCCTGGATGACAGGCTCCTCCGTGGGTTCAATATGGGCCGTATATTGATCACCGGTTATGGGGCCCACAGGAAGGGTCACCTCAAACCGGCAACCTCCCTCCGGCAAATTGCGAACATTCACATCTCCCTTTAGTACCTCCACAAACTCTTTTACAATGGACAAACCAATGCCTGAACCACCCAAATGTTCAAAACCTTCGTTCTTTAACTGATAAAAACGATTAAACACATTGGCGATTTCTCCTTCCGGAATTCCGGGCCCTGCATCACTGATCTGCAACTTGATCCGTTCGGCCTGGTTTTCATTCTGTAGGCGTTCAATGGAGATCCTTAATGCACTGTTGGCCGGTGAAAATTTGATGGAGTTCGACAATAAATTATGTATAATCGTATCCATCAATCGCTTATCTGAGCAAATGGTGGTTTGGTCTGTTGTCGCCAGTTTCACCTCAATCTGATTCTGTCTCAAAACGGGTTCAAAATCGAGCAAGGATTCCTGTAGGAGCGCTTCCAATTCAAACACCGAAGGGCGAACGGAAAATTGCCCTTTATCCATTTTTCGCAATTCCAGCAGTTGATTGACCTGGTTGAGAAGCCGTTTCACATTTCTGAAGATCATCACCAATACGTGGTGGGTTTCTTCACTGGTATCATTCTTTTCAATCAACTGTTGCAAGGGGGCATGAACCAAAGTCAGCGGCGTTCGGATTTCATGCGAGACGTTGGTAAAGAAACGCATTTTTGCTTCCGCTATTTCCGTCTCTTTTTTGTGTTCCAGACTTTCAATGATCAGTTGGTTCTTCTTCTTAACCGCAATCAGCGAATATTTTCGGAACACGATCAGCAGAAACAGAAAGACCACGGCATACAGGATGTAAGCCCAGACGGTCAACCAAATGGGCGGTGCAATAACCATATTCAATTCAGAGATTTCGGGCGCCCAAATACCATCGTTGTTGGTAGCACGTACCTGCAAGGTATAATCGCCAAAACGTAAATTGGTATAGGTGATGCGGCGGTTGGAGCTACCCGTCTCCTGCCACTCATCATTGAATCCCAACAATCGATAGGCATAGCGGATTTTATCGGGACTGGAAAAATGTAGTGCGGAAAATTCAAAGGAGATCTCATTATCGGAATGGGCCAATTCCAAAGCAGCTGTATGGGAAATGTTCTTCTCCAGGATGCTTCGCCCGTTTATCTTTTGAAAAGGCTGAATACTTCTGTTGTGCAGTCGGAAATCCGTAATGGCCACACGGGCATTGAAAGGGTTGCTGTCAATGCTGTCCGGATGAAAAATGGTCAATCCATCCACACCACCAAAATACATCTCACCGCTTTCCCGGTCTCTAAAAGCACTGTTTATATTAAATTGATCACTGGGCAGACCGTCATTGACGCCGTAACTCACCAAAACACCACTTTCAGGCATATACCGGCACAGACCCTTATTGGTTCCCAACCATAAATGACCGTTGTGGTCCTCCCGGATGGTATAAACCAATCCCCCGGGCAGCCCATCCTTCTCACTGATGTGCTCAAAGGAAACCTCACCGGCCATTATATCGCTGACAGAAATATCCTTATCCAGAATAATTTTATTCAATCCCCGACCGGTTGCCACCCAAATATGACCATGCCGATCCTCCTGAATGTCGTACACATCATTATATGCCAAAGAATTAGGGGCATCACCCTGATGTCGGAACACCTGAAAAGTGCCTTGCCGCTGCATGACCTCTTTGATGGGTGCCACACTTAAGCCACCACCTTTGGTGCCTACCCATAGTAAGTCGCGGGAATCCTGAAAAAGGGTGAGCACTTTATCGCTTCCGAGGCCGAGCATATGAGCGGGGGTTTCGTTGTACTGCTCAATTTGGCGGGTATACTTATTGATGTAGCCAATGCCCTGCCCCCATGTACCAAACCAGATATTGTCCCGATCATCTTCCAACAAGGAGAAAATAAAACCATTCACCACGTAACTGTCGAACTGCCCGGCCTGGTTATGGACGGCCAGACTGTTGGTGGCAGATCCCACCCAGAGCAAACTGTCCCGATCGAGCAAAAGGGCCGAAATTTCACTCTTCCACTGTCCCTCCTCCAATACAACACGCGGAATATTATGGGATTTCTGCAACTTTGAATCATCGGTGTTAAAAAGGTCTATGCCCGAGGCGGCGGTGCCCACCACCAGCATATGACTGTTTCCGGTAATAGCAGAAACCAGATTATCACTCAAGCCATTCGGTTTTCCCGGTAGTAAAGTCCTGAATTGTTTGGCATATAAATCCAGATATACCAACTCATTGCTCTCCGTTCCCACCCACAAAACCCCGGTCCGGTCGATGTACAAAGCATTGATAATATTGTCAGGAATGCCCGAAAACGCTTCCTGCGAATAGCCATAAGTGGCCAGAACTTTGTTGTTGGACATCTGAACCAACCCGCCACCGCGGGTGGCCAGCCACAAATCGCCTTTAGAATCTTCCACAAAATCCTCCACCCAATCGACCGGCAATCGCCGGTCGGGCTCAGCTGAAGAATCATACTGAAGCACATCGTATTCGGTGGCATCAAAAGGCTTGACCAGTCGGCTTAAACCATCGTAGGAAGAAGCCCATAACTGACCTCTGCGATCGCGCCAGATTTTGGTAAAAACCGTTTGCCCAATGGTCTCGGACGATACGGATTTGAAATTGTCTCCGGATTGGATATCGTACTCAAACAATCCCTCCTCTGCACCCAACAATAGCTTACCCGGCTCATGCTGAAAGATGGAAACAATGGAAATATTTTTCCGGATGGGATTAAATGGCTCGTTGGTCACCTGACGGTAGACCATGTTGCGCGAGCGGTTCACAAAGCGGTCTTCTCCGGTTTCATCAGCTGTCTGATACAAAAAAAGCCCCTCTGAAGTACCCGCCCACAGTCGGCCTTCCTCATCAAAATACAATTCGCGTATTAAATCATCGTAGGTCAGATGATTAAATCGGGTAATTTCCCCGGTCGATAATTTCAGCCGGTTAATCCCGCCGCTTCGGGTACCAATCCATAAAAACTCATCTTTTTCAAGGGCCAGACAGCTGATTTCGTTATTGGACAAGGTATTGGGGTCATTGATATCATATTTGTAAGTCACAAATTCATAACCATCAAAACGGTTGAGTCCGTCTTTGGTGCCTACCCATAAAAAGCCCGTGCTGTCTTGAACCATGCATAAAACAGAGGATTGTGACAGACTGTTGGTGGCTGTCACCGTCCGGAAGTTTAGCTCTGAGGCGGCCTGAGCAGAACCGGCCAGAAGCCAGAAAAATAACAAAAGGCAGAAGGTTATTTCTGCAGCAAACAATTTTCGTTTAAGGGCGAGATCTTTAACCATTTTCTATTGAATGAACAGCCTACTTAAAGGCGGTTGACAAAGGTTAAAAAAAAATACAAAACATCATTTATTCCCCAGGTCTTTTATCTCTGTCAATACTTTTCTCCGCTTGGCCGTATTCATTTGAAGCGGGTGCAACAAATCCGGATTATCGGCCAGCTGTCGGCACAAAACGATGCCATCGGACAATAACTTTTGCTTCTCTGCCTTGGTCAGCATGGTTAAGGCAGTCACCGGAAAAAGGTGTTTCTCCTCAACAATGTGTTTCAGGCTCTTACCCTCGGGGTAATCCCAGCTTAACAAATTGAGTCCACTACAATTACCAAAAGCTAGTGCATCCGTTGTAAACCGTGTATTGGTGGCCACCCAGCCATGAAACTCAAAACCATCGTATTGGGGTTGCGACTGGCGCTTCATAACAATATCATTGACCCGTGAACGGATGTAGAGTGGCACCTGTACGCTGGCATATTTACCGGGACTATTATAAAACTTACATTCCACCAGGTGCTGATGCTGATGATTCGTGGCGATGACATCCACCTCGTGCTTAACACACATGCCTTCGACTTCTTGCCCCACTTCCACCTGGAAGCCTTGTGCCTGAAATACCGCGCCAATAAAATTTTCAAAGGGATAGCCCGATGGCCCCAATTCCATAATCGCCTTTTTAAGGCTGTAGCGCGCAGCAGCGCTGCGCTTGTATTTTCGCAACAAGGAAAAGGCCCGGGCATATATTTTTCGCGTGTGCACACCTTCGGTCAGCCACGAAACGATATCATTTACCACCAATTGAATCAGGTCCTCACTGGCCCCCACTCTTTGAAGTGATGCTGCCAATTTTTCGGCAGAAAAAGGCACCAACTCTCCGGAAGCCTTTTGAATTAAAACCCTGTCAGTCATTTTATTTTCTGTAATATTATTTCTATTTCAAATATACCTTTTACTGTCCAGCCTCCACCAAAAATTCAAATACTATATATCAAAAGCTGCTTAAACAACCTAACGATCCCGCCTTGCGGGACTACGTTGCACTTCGCCTCCCAACCTATCATTTATAGCCGAGATCGTCCTTATTTATCAAACCCTGCTCCAGCAATTCCTTCAGCACAATCTCTGTCATGTCACTCTTGAACTGAAACTCATACCGGATATCCATCACATAGGCTTTGAGGCGCATTTTGAGATAGGATTTCCGCTCGTGCATTTCATTAAAAAAGAGTACCACAATGGGCTTGTTAAGATAGATAAACTTTGAGACCTGCGCAGCCTCGGTGGCAATTTTTCGTACTTTTCGGGTGTCAACATCGATGGGAAGGATAATTTCGGCCACCACCTGACAATTCAATTCGCCAGAATTGGCATTGGATACCGAGGCGTTCATCAGCTCCAAATTGGGCACAGAAACCACCGAATCATCCGGTGTTACCAGTCGCGTGGCCCGTAATCCAATCTCCAGAACTTCTCCGTAATGCTGGCCAATTTGAATTTTATCCCCCACTTTAAAAGGGCGGTCGAACAAAAGCATGATACCACCAAACACGTTTCTCAACAAATCCTGCGCTGCCAGTCCCACCGCTATGGCCACGGAAGCACCCAGTGCCAGCAAGGTTTCGACGGGCGGATTATAAATGCCTTTAACAATGGCAAAAAGAATGAACGACCATATCAAAATGCGGACTACGGGAATCAGACTCTTAATGGTTATCCGGGCTTTGGCGCTTTTTTCTGCAAAGGCCTCCAAAACGGTCATTAAAAGCCGAATAAAGAGATAAGCAATGAGCAAAATGACGAGCGTCCAAAATATTTTGGAAAAAGAAATCACCTGCAATACATCCGAGGGAGCATTGCTCATGTCATCGACCGTGGGCCTGGTGGCGGACTTAAGTTGGCTGTCCGCCTCGGCCAATCGGACCACCAGCGTGTCGCCCTTGACCCCAAGGCTGTCGTTTTTTTCAATGACCGCAGGTGAAGGAATGGCAGCATCCACCGCCTCCGAATCCTCAGCCATTTCAACGGCCTTCACACCCAGCGTGTCGACCTGAGAGTGCCAGATGAGCGGGTTCCTTTCGTAATCAGTTTCCCCGACCTGGGCGCCGGCAAGGCCACAGAAGAGCAATAACAGAAATAACAATGACTTCATTAACATATCAATAGGTCGATTTTCTTATGCATACAACTCACATTCCTTCATATACAAAACCCGAATTTCCCTACCCTAAAAAATTGCGTGATTGCAGATAACTGACCACAGGGTTGAAAATAATGGGGTTGATATTGTACTTCTGTCGCGGTCTTATCAATAAGCCCTTTTCCAACATGGGTACCAGCACATTTTTACTGGCCGCCTCTGTTTTATCCATCACCCGGGCAAAGTCTTCCAAAATAAGACCGTCGTGCAAAATAATGGCTTGCATCACAAACAACTCAGCGGCCGACAACTCCTTAATAAAGGAAAAATCGATTTCCTTTATATAGCCAATATTAATGGTATTATCTTTGACGCCCCGCGTTAAGCGCAGCCAGTAGAGTTGGGCCAGACTAATATTACCGAAACTTAAAAGGCTTAATTTCTTGAAGAGGTTTTTACGCAAAAAGGGTTGTTTTTCTGGTTCACTCAAGGCACGAAAAGCCTTGGAATCAAGCACCTCCGCTTCCGGAATAAAATGAAGCCGGAAGCCGCTGATTTTATTTCTTCGGGTAATGATTTCTTCGAGGGCTTCGGGCGACAAGGAGGAAATAAACACCTCGTTGGTAAAATAGTTGGAAATTTGAATGGTCTTATCCAGATAGGACCAGACGTGCTTGGTTATGGCGCCTACCCACAGCACTTTCTTCATGGTATTGGACATCAACTCAAACAACCGTTGAAGGTTGTCAAATCCATTCACCTTCTTCAAATAAAAATGATGCAGATTTTCTAAAATAACGAGGCGACTCTCACTGCTATTATTCAGGTATTCAATAATGGCCTGATTGCTTTCGAAAGCGGGTTGCTCAAACAGCGCACTGAAAAAATCCAGATACTGTTGCTCCGTATTTAATTTCTCATTCAATGTTTGTCGGTCAATTCGCAAATCCACCTCATTGTTGGCCAAAAAATAGTTGAGTAAGGAAGTCACGCCGCTGCCCTTATCGCCAATCAAGGCGACTGAAATAAAACGGTCTTTTTTCCAGTTCACCAATGATTGCTTCAACTCCCCCAACTCCTTTTCCCGGTTGACAAAAAAACGGGACTCATCGGTGGGCGTGAGCTGGAATAAGCGCTGGTAGACGAAAGGTAGTTTTTTGAGGACTTCCTGGGTCTCGTTAATAAACTCCGACAACTCAAAAGTGACGTACTTTTGGTTCTCCACAAAGCCTGCCCGCGCTTTAATATCTTTGACGATCCGAAGTAGATCTATGTATAAGCCCTTACCGGTATGCACCACCACCGGAATCAGGTTCTTAACCATCTGAATACCTTTTTGGCGGAGCTGCCGCGACTTTTCCAGCGCTTTGATGCGCGCGATCTTCAGGTTCAGCTCAAAAATATTTTCGGTATTCTTAAGTCGCTGAATGTCCACATTGAAACGAATGATGCCCTGATGGAAGTCGCTGTGGATGGTCTCCCGGATATGCCCCAGGGCATTCCGGGCCTCTTTTAGATGTTCAATGGCTCTATCGGCGCCTTCCATGGCGCCATGCACCGCCTTTTTGGGACTGCCCTGTGGTTCGTCCAGCATGAGCAGGGTCGATTCCAGACTAAAATCCCACACGGTACTCATGCCCAATATCATGGCACGGGCATCCTCGAGTTGTTTATCGGTAAATTGCTTTATTTGTTCCACCACCTCTTTAAAGCGCGGCAATGCTTCAAAGTGAAGCAATTCAGAGGGAGAAATCTGTTCGACCTCAGCCTCGGTTACACTTTCATCGTACCTTCCTGCTTTGATATAAACCCTTTTTTCCGAGACTTTATCGACCAGTGTATTGGTTTTGTTTAAAAGCTTATCAAAATCCGTTGTGAAACAGATGGTGAGTTTTTCGACCAGACTGGCAATGCTTTTATCGATGAGTTGCCGGGAGGATTCAGAGCGCTCTTTGATCAGCATCTCACGGATGCTTTTTTTGGTGGTACCGCAGGCTTCAATGCGTTGGCGACTGTCCGACAAGAACTTCTCAATGGATTGAAAGGAGGGACTCAGATCGGTTTCAATATGGCGGTCAATTTTCACCTGTAAATCGTGAAAGGCATCAAACACCGAAAAATAAAGGAGGGTAATCTCTACATCCAGGGCCCAATCGTCGAGTAAAGCCTTATAAGATCTGCTCCAGCCATCGAGCAAATGTGCCGTAAGTCCGTCTGCTTTATGGGCATTTTTAGCTACCGTCTCTTTCTTGTAGCGACTCAAGGGAACATAAAGGGTATCCACAAGGGGAAACTGGTCATCTATATCTTTGAAGCAGGCCAGCCCTAATTCTGAAAGCTCTTTTTCAAAGCTCTTCATGGCCTCCTTTTGGCCATGAAGGATGGTTTCCATGGTTTCAGAAATGGCCTCTGTATCCAGCTCTGAAACTTTTTCATTCTGCAAGATGGCCTGATTATAAGCGTCCAGCTTCTCATCTACTTTCCACAATTGAATGAGCAGACGACTGCTCTTGCTCAGTAAATCGGTGGTGGGCTGGTGGCTGGATAATAAATAACGCTGGTGAAAATAATCACTGAGCAAAGCCTGAAAAGGCACTTGCCTGGTTCGATACACCACCGGATCCAGCGGCTTTTTGCGGAACACCTTTCTGATGCTGTTCCGGAGGTGTCGCCAAAAGACTTTTGCCTCATAACGAACATTGAGAAAGGCGGCGTGAGGATAAAGAAAGGGGTTACGCAAGACACCCAAGAGGTATTTTTTGTAGGGCTCCCTGACCTCAATGGTTTCAGGCTGAGCCTGTAACCATTTGTTAAAGGAGGCTTTTAGGTGAAAAACCAAATCGCCATAGGCCGACGCACTGAATTCGTTCTGATGCTTGTCAAGCAGCGCCAACAATTTCTTGCGGAACTCGTGTTGCTGATCCACATGGGTCAGCAAATCATCGATGCTGGTCCCGGCATCTGGCAACTTTTTGTATAGCAGCCGGTACGACTTAACCAGAGCTGCCTGCTCTTTTATCCGACTGCCATAAAATTCAAGCACCAAAGGTTCAATATGTTCCAGAAAGGCCACATAGGCTTGATTAACCGCTTTGTTATGATAGTCCATAGAGGAAATTCGCGTCAATAATTAACATTGTACAAGATAGCAATTTTAGGATAAATATTTTTTTTTGAAAGACCTTCTTTTTCAACCCTTAACGCCTATTATTTCAAATGTGACTTTATTGCTAGGTGTATCAGACTTAAGTAGCAACACTTTCAACTGAATCAAAAACACCTTCATTTGGAACATCGACACCTTCAGCACTTTAATATTTTTTGTCAAACACCCTCTACTTAATTTTGATCCGAAATTTAATCATTAATCATTTCAAACAGCAACAACCATGAAAACAAAAGAATTATTAACACTGGCCCTTCTTACAGTATTATCGGTAAACAGTATAGCCCAGGAAAGGGAAAAACGATTTGGTTTTGAATTTAGCACAGGAGCCTCATGGTCAACAAGCCAGCCTGGCGATGTCCAATTAAATCCAGGCTTTGGATTGGAGGGGATTTTCCATTACCGTTTTATGCCCCACACGGGTGTTTATGCAGGCTGGGGATGGAATCGATTTGGTGCCGACAACTCATTTGCAGGTTCCGATGTGTGCTTCGAGGAAACTGGCTACGTATTTGGTCTTCAATTCAAGCACCCCTTTGGAACTATGCCTCTATCCTATTATTTAAGAGCCGGAGGCTTATTCAATCACATCGAGCTTGAGAATTCCGATGGTAACATTATTGGCGATACCGGTCACGGTTTGGGTTTTCAATTGGCCGCCGGAATAGATTACACGCTCGGCAACAATTGGAGTATTACACCTGGTTTTAAATTCAACTACCTCTCGAGAGACCTTGATTTGGAAGGTCTTACGACCAGTCTTAACCACAACTACCTATCCATAAGGATCGGTTTTCTCAAAAGATTCTAGACCGTAGAGGTAAACACCTGTCGATATGTGGATTAAATTCATAATATACACACTCTTAATGATCTTAGCGGTATTCATTACATTGGTAGTTGACCTGTCAATGAGTAGTCCGGGTAAACCCGAAGCCTTCAAAGATGAGATGGGAAATATCCTTAAAGGAAGTATTTCCGAGAAAAAATTTGTAACCATAGGCGGAGTTGAGCAAGGAATGTTTATTCGTAGTAAAAACATAAATTACCCTGTGCTACTTTTCTTGCATGGTGGGCCAGGTTTTCCAAATTACTTCCTTTTTGAAAAATTCAAACCCGGACTTGAGAATTATTTCACCGTCTGTTACTGGGAACAGAGGGGTGGTGGGCTCTCTTACACACCAAGTACAAGTATTGAAAGTATAACTCTTGAACAACTCACCTTAGATGCCATTGAAGTAAGCAACTACCTGCGAGAGCAATTCAAAAAGGATAAAATTTACATCATGGCATGGTCGGGGGGAACCACCATTGCTTTACCAGCCATATCGAAAGCTCCTGAACTTTTTCATGCCTACATGGCCATGGGACAATTGACCAGGCAGCGTAGATCGGAAAGAATTGCCTACGATTATATGCTAACCCGGTTGACTGAACTGAACGACCGGCCATCCATTAAAAAGTTAAAAAAGTACAGGGATTTGCGATCGGAATCCGATTTAATCTCCTTTTACAACTCGGCTACCCGCGACAATCTCATGCACGAGCTGGGAATTGGTACTATGCGAAACATGAAGTCGGTTTTCAAGGATATCTTTTTACCAGTTTGGACCTGCAGGGCTTATAGCTTAGGAGAGAAATACAAGATCTGGAAATCCAAGATTTTCTTTCTTCCTAGAACAAACCTGAAAACCGAAACCCTAAACACCGATTTTCCAGCGACTTTTCCCAAAATCGACCTTCCCATATACTTCCTATGCGGCAAGCATGATTTAACGGTTAATATCAATCTGGCCAAAGATTACTATAATCAACTGAATGCTCCGGTGAAAGGATTTTACACCTTCGAGAATTCAGCTCATGGTCCGCTTTTTGAAGAACCCGAGAGATTTATGGAGATCCTGGAAAAGGATGTTTTACGGGGATGTAGCAATCTGACAGACCCGGAAAAATAAAGCTTTTGTTTCAAATTCAGTCCTGCAAAAAACACTTTCAGCTTCCTTTTATTTGCCCCCAATGAAATTTTTTTTTCTTTATGAATAAGCTTGAGTACTTTTATTAAATCGTTCACTAAATTCTCTGAAATGACTTTACGGCAAATACACCAGCTTATTCCTTTCAACCGGCTATTTAAACTTGTGCTGGGGATGGCTTTGGTGTTACAGTTGGTTATTATAACCTATAATCATTTTAGCGGATATCACGAACTCCACGGCTTTGACGCGCTTGTTTTAAGAATAGTCAGAGGCGTTTTTTATAGCATGATTGCGGGATTCGCTATTGCGTACCCCGATCTTTTCGTGATACAACATCTTAATAAAAGCCTCCAATGGAGTAAGGGTGTACTAAAAAGGGCAGTGCTTCAGTTTACAGCAATGCTTATAATTGCTACCGCCGTTTCGTCGATCCTTACAACCTTTGCCCATTGGGTCAACAGCTATCCACAAGGCTTGCAGAATGTTCTATTTAACAACATGCTGATTTATTGTGTTGTGAATGCCTTCTTTATGTCAATACTTGAAGCTTGGATCTATTTCAATGACAGCACCAAGGAAAAAGTAAGATCTGAAAAGAATCGTATCATATACGAGGCGCAGATTAGGATGGAAGAGGAAAAGAACAGATATGCCAAACAACTTTTAGAGCAAGAGAAAAGACTTAATAAACATCTTGAAGATGAAATAAAAAAGCGCGAAATCATTACCGGACAACTAAAAGAAAGCCGTGAGCAGCTTAACAGCATCCTGACAAATCTGGCAGGTGCCGCCTATCGTTGCTATTTGGATGACCATTACACAATGAAGTATATCAGTGAAAAGATTTATGACATTACCGGTTATCATGCTTCCGATTTCATTGGAAATGACCAGCTGACCTTTGCTTCCATTATTCACCCTGACGATCAGGAATTTTGCAGGCATCGGATTCTGCAAGCTTCCATGGAAAAAAGACATTACGAGTTTGAGTACAGAATCATTCATAAAAATGGTCAGGAAGTTTGGGTCAACGAGAACGGAAAAGGCATTTACGATGAAGGTGAAGACTTAAGATTTTTAGACGGGATTATCATTGACATTTCCCGGCGGAAAGAGGCCGAAATGGATGCGAAGGATAGCGAAAAAAAATACCAGGACTTATTGAATTTGTTGCCACAGCCCGTTTTTGAGCTAAACCTGCAAGGCGAGGTTGTGCTGAGCAACAAGGCAGGTGATGCTTTTTTTGGTTCTTTGCCAAATGATACCAACAGGAGGCAATCCGCGCTTGATTGTTTTATTCCTGAGGACCGACCAAGAATTATTGAGAATTTCAAAAAGTCGGCTCACGGTATTGACACTGAACCAGGAGAGTTCACCGCCATAAAAATAGACGGATCACTTTGTCCAGTTATGGTTTTTGGCAATCCCATTGTACGAAATGGAGAGACTGTTGGCCGAAGGGGAATTATTGTGGATATATCAGAAAGAAAAAAACAGGAAGAAAAACTTATTAAAGCCAAAAAAGAATTGGAGCGTATAAACAATACGCTGGAGAAAAGCGTTGCCGAGCGCACTAAGCAACTAACTGAGGCCAACACGCAACTCCTGAAAGTTCAGAAAGAAAACCTGCAATCTCAATTCGAAGTACTGAAACAGCAGGTTAATCCACATTTTCTTTTCAACAGTTTGAATGTACTTACTTCCCTTATAAAAATTGATCCCGACCTGGCAGAGTCTTTCACAGAAAGGCTCTCGAAAGTTTATCGCTACGTATTGGAGAATAAAGAGAAGGATCTGGTTAGCCTAAGCACCGAACTGGAATTTCTATATGCCTATTTATTTCTGCTGGATATTAGGTTTATGAAGAAGCTGAAAATCAATATCAAAATCGACAAAGTCTACCACGATTACCAGATACTACCCATTGCTATTCAGCTAATTATTGAGAATGCGATTAAGCACAATACGTTTTCCAGGGCGCAACCTTTAAATATCGAAATTTTTGTTGATAACCATCAGCAATTGAACATCATTAACAACCTGAATGTACGGGAAACAAAATTTGTATCAACTGGAGTTGGTTTGGAAAATATTCACCGCAGGTATGCCCTGGTATCGGATCAAAGTCCCGAATTTACCCAAACCTCTGAACAGTTTATTGCCCGGCTGCCTTTACTCAATCCGAATAAAATTGAAACAGAATAATATAGATACCATGCATGTCGTAATAATAGAAGACGAGGCCTTTGCCGCCTTGCGATTGAAAAAGATGATTCAGGATTTTAACCCGGAGATAAAAATTCTGGCAGAGTTAGAATCGGTAGCCGAATCGGTAAAATGGTTCAAATCGAATCCTGAACCCGATCTAATTTTTCTCGATATTCATCTTGAGGATGATCTCAGTTTTGCCATATTCGATCAAGTAAACATTTCAAGCCCGGTAATCTTTACAACTGCATTTGATGAATATGCCATAAAGGCTTTTAAGCTTAAAAGCATTGACTACCTTTTAAAACCCATTGTTCACGAGGAACTGGCTGCTGCATTAAAAAAGTACGAACAATTTAGCGGTTTGCATCCTAAATCCATCGACCTGCAATCGCTTTACAATCTGCTAACCACCAATGAAAAAAAATACCGGGAGCGTTTGTCCATTTCGGTTGGTCCAAAGATTAAGATGGTTGAGGTAAAAGAAATTGCCTATTTCTTTGTAATGGATAAAGGCGTTTACCTTCGCACAAGCACGGGCAGCACCTATAACATCGATTTCACATTGGATAAGTTGGAAGAGCTACTAAACCCCGATTCATTCCTGAGAATCAACCGCAAATATGTCATCAACATTACATCCATTTCGCAAATGATAAGCTATTCACGTGGACGTGTAAAACTTGAGTTACATCCCAAAGCAGATAATGAGTTTGATACCATTGTAAGTATCGACCGATCTGCCAAATTCAAGAAGTGGATAAATAGGTAAATCATTCTTTCGACCGAAAATACAAAAGCGGACCTTCTCAAAACTACCCGGAACAGACAGGATTTGAAGGGAGTGTCAACGGCCATTCCATTTAAAAATGGGGGCGAGCCACCAGGATACCGGAAACGGTGGCCATATTCTGCAGGTATTGGCTGAGGGGGACAGGAGAAATCTCGACCAGATTGGTGCGGGTGGAGGCGTGCAAAAGATATAAGCGCTCCCCTTGAAAACAGGCAAAGCCGGTGTGCGATACATCCAGGCCCTCAATGGTGGTGACAAAGGCGATGATATCCCCATCCACAATCAGATGCTCCCTATCCTGGATGCTGTCCTTGGTGATGTAGGCCATTTCAGTGTTGGCCAGATCTTCTTCATGCAATCTTATTTTTTCCACCAAGGCGGGATTTTTCTCCAACTGCGGGTAAAATCCGGGGTGGGCCGACATAAAATCAAGCCCCATATCCATGGAAGCGTTTCCTATGCTATCGCTGATGAGGGTCAAAAAACCCCGACGCTCATTGTTTTTTAGCCAGTCCGTAAAATAATGCAGACGCGAGGGATAACCCTTCACCACCCCGTCACGATAGCGCAAGCGCTGCAGTTCATAAGCCATCCGGCCAAAATCAGTCCCTCCATCCAGGGACACCTGAACCATGGCCAGGACATACTCTACAAAAGTGGTGCAATCCACATTCCTGAGATTGACCACCAATTCCTCCGCTCCTTCCCGCTCAAGTGTGGCAGCCACGTAGGGGGTTCCCACAAAAGCCTTTGCCGTTGCTATAATGCGTTCATTAAGGGCCACAGCAGTGTCCATCGGCGTCAACACCTCCTTCATCACCTCATCATAAAACAGAGAATCAGATGCCGTAGCCACAAATTGACCCTGTTGCAGTGTCGGGCCCTCCACATTCTCCTCGTTGGAAGAAGCCCTTCCCTGGCAGGAAACCACAATCATCAGTGGAAGCAATAAAATCCATCGGCTCATAACACAGAATAATAAACGTTTCAGCTAATTTACAACATTTTTCCTGTCCCTACCACCCCATCGACCCAATCATCCCTTTCTACCCCATCT
>NZ_BAZW01000033.1 GCF_000974365.1 Geofilum rubicundum JCM 15548 | reverse complement strand
GGCCAGTTGAAGCTGAGTTCTGTCTGGAATTCTTTGGCGGCCATTTTTCCAAAATAGAAAATCATAATGGATATACCGGCATGTAAGCCATATTTAAGGCACAAAGTCGTATTTGAATCATGCGCTTTTTGTAAAGGAATATGGTAACAGCCGTTAGTGCAACGGCGAGCAATAACAGAATGTTCAGGGCCATGGCAGGCATGGCCATGGTTGAGGCTTCTCCTGTTGTTATCAGTCCTTTATAGGTCAGCGTGTAAGCGTTTTCAGGTGAGGCCAGGTCAGCCAGATCCAAGTAGAAGAGACTCCCGGTAATGATCAATGCCAAAAACAGGTAAACGGATTGAATTCTTTGTATCATGGTTTTTCTTTTTTTGCAAAAATAGCAAGAAACTGCTTAATAGCGGATAAAAGGGGAGGGGTTTTTGAAGGATAAGTTTTTGGAGGTGTTGGCTGACAGTTGCAACGAACTTCTTTAATATAAATCGGTAGTCAGGCCGGATATTGGCAAGCAAGTCAAGTTGGTTGGTCGATTAAATAAAAACAATAATGCCTAATTAGTGTTATAGCTTTGTTTTTAAATGAATAAGAGGTGGCGGTAATTGATAACTTTGTGCCGGGCTTATTTTTGTATTTATTATTATGATTCGTTTCTGGTTTAAGAGGCATTTGATAGTCAAATTATTAACAGGGGTGTTGATAATAATATTGTTGGATATTCAATATTTTTTTATTAATTTGAGTAATAATAGCTCTTAGGACAAAGGCTTATTTTATATAAGCGTATTGACTTGAATTCATTCTTCAATTTTTGTGTTCACAGGTCAATGGTTTATGTTGTTTGGCAGAGCTGTTGGAAAATTAAATCAAGGTAAATGATCCGTATTCCTGAATCAGAATTAATTATCAACCCGGATGGAAGTATTTTTCATCTCCATATAAAACCCAAAGAGTTAGCCGAAAGGATTATTCTGGTTGGTGATCCAGGTCGCGTCGATATGGTTGCCGGCTTCTTTGAGCAAATTTTACACGAGGGAGCTAATCGGGAGTTTGTCTGGAAAACCGGTCTTTTTAAGGGAACAGCATTTACGGTAGTGTCAACTGGAATTGGTACGGATAATATAGATATTGTTCTGAATGAATTGGATGCACTGGTCAATATTGATTTTGAGACCCGCGTACCCAGACAGGAACATAAGACTTTGAAAATTGTTCGTATTGGCACATCCGGTTCGTTGCAGAAAGATCTGCCGACGGATAGCTGGTTGTTGAGTGAGAAGGCGATCGGTTTTGACGGGTTACTGAATTTCTATGAAGGACGCAAGGAAGTATGTGATGCTGATTTTGAGTCCGCTTTTGTTGCCTCCACCGGGTGGCTCTCAAGTTTGACGGCCCCTTATGTGATCAATGCCGACGCTTCATTGTTGCAGGCATTGAATGGAGATCAGGTGCATAAGGGCGTAACCATTTCTGCACCCGGATTTTATGGTCCACAAGGCAGAGTCGTTCGCTTGCCGATTGCCATGCCGGATATTAATGAAAAAATTACGGCTTTCAGTTGGGCGGATCGACGGGTGACCAATTATGAGATGGAGTGTTCGGCCATATACGGGCTCTCAGCTTTACTGGGACATCAGGCGGCTACCGTTTGTGTGATAATTGCCAACCGTTTGGCGGGCACCTATAGTAAGGATTACAAGCAACAGGTCAAGCTGTTGGTTGAGTATGTTTTGAATAATTTGAATCGTTGATTTCCATCAACTAATAATAATTGAGTTGTTAACGAATTATAGTGTTCACTCTCATTAACAGAATGTATGGAAAAGAACAAGATTCTTGCCTTAATCAGTTTGCTGGACGACCCCAGCGATGAGGTCTTTAGTACGGTTGAAGGTGAGTTGTTGAAAGAGGAGGTTGGCATTGTGCCCGACCTGGAAAAGGCCTGGGAGTCTACTTTGGATTCCACCTACCAGCGAAGGCTTGAAAATTTAATTCACACACTTCAGTTCAAAGATGTGAAAACCGGTCTGCGCCAATGGCTGTCCAGCTCAGATGATGACTTGCTGTATGGGGCTTATCTGGTTTCAAAATACCAGTATCCGGAGCTCAGGTATGAGGATGTCAACAATAAAATCAATCAAATTCGTAAGGATATCTGGCTGGAACTCAACGATCATTTAACAGCTCTTGAAAAGGTGCGTATCATCAATCACATTCTCTTTGATGTTCATGGATTTACGCGCAATAATACCAATTTTATGGCGGCGCAAAATACCTTGATTTGTGATGTGCTGGATACCCGGAAGGGGAACCCCATATCCTTATCAGTTATTTATTCGGTGGTCGCACAACGATTGGGATTGCCCATTCTGGGCGTTAATTTACCCAAGAATTTTGTTTTGGCTTATCTGGATGAAGCCGGCGATTTGGCTGCCGTAGGTAAAGGAGAAGAAATTTCTATTTTGTTTTATATCAATGCCATCAACAAGGGCGCCGTTTTAGGCCGCAAGGAAATTGAGTTTTTTGTCCATCAGCAAAAACTGGAACCCGATGTTTCCTACTTTTTGCCTTGCAGCAATAAAGATATTGTTCAGCGCATGCTGAACAATTTATTGTATGCCTTTGAAAGCAGCAACCAGCCTGATAAGGTAGAGGAAATCAGAGAACTATTGTCTCTTTTTGGGCACATCCCTTCCTAATCACCCAATCCGAATCACCTTATCCAAACTACCTGATGCGGACTTCCGTTTTTCCGTTGTCCTTCATCAACTTAACCAAAATGTTGGTGTCGGTATCGCCGTAGTGGTAGGGATACAAAATGGCTGGATTGAACAGCTTCGCAGCCTTTGCGGTCATTTCCGGTGTCATGGTATAGGGAAGGTTCATCGGTAAAAAGGCGATGTCAATGTTTTGAATCGCTTTCATTTCAGGAATGTTCTCGGTGTCCCCGGCCACATATACCCGCTTGTCACCAAAGTTCAGAATATAGCCGTTTCCTCGTCCCTTGGGATGATAAAATTCCCCGTTGTCACGTTTATGCACCAGATTGTATGCGGGTACGGCTTCGATGAGCAAGTTGTTCCAGGTGGTTGTTTCATGGTTGGCTATGGTCTGTCCCTCTCTAATGATTTCCCGACAAACGCTCGTCAGAATAATATCACTGGATGGTTTTCTGATGGCGTTGATGGCGGCTGTGTCCAGATGGTCTCCATGTTCATGGGTAATGAGAATCAGGTCGGCTTTAGGCAAGCGGTTATAGTCGGTCAGCTTGCTATAAGGATCGACGTGAATGATATTTTCCCCGAATTTAAACATCAGCGTTCCGTGTCCAATGTGCCAGATTTCCAGTTCTCCCTGATTGGTGGTGAAAGTGTCTTTTTGAATTTGCGCCATAGATAAAGGTGCTGTAAGGGCCATCAACAGGATTGCGGTAAATAATCGTTTCATGGAAATAATATTTTATGGTTTGTATGCTGGTTAACAATCTGCCAATGAAATTGTTTGGACGGGAATTAAACGCACTTCATCCGGAAGATCAGGTCCTCCGGATGAAGTTAAAAAGAATGATTGGGTTAAAGGAAATGATTATTCGTCCTGCAATTTGAAGTTAATTGGCACTGTGTAGGATACGCTTACAGCTCGTCCTTTTTGTTTGCCGGGCTGCCATGTGGGCATCTCCTGAACCACTCTGAGAGCTTCATTATCCAGAAGTGGATGAACCCCTCTCAAAATTTTAGCCTGTTCGGTCCGGCCCTCCGTGTTAATGATGAACTGAATGTAAACCCGTCCCTGGATGCCTTCTTTTATGGCTTGTTCCGGATACACAATGCTGGTCGCCAAATAATTCATCAGTTCCTGCTGTCCACCCGGGAACTCGGGCATTTGTTCCACCACCATAAATACGGCACGACCTTCACTGTCTGTTTGTGGTTCAGAAGGAATATTTCCCTGATTGTTTTTGTGATAGGTGGTCAGGCGTTCACCAAAATCCTTGGATTTTGTGACAATCTCAATCACCCCGTTTTTGCCCAGGTTGCCATACCTCTCAAGCGCCTGCTGACCTTTGAAAACGTGTATGGATTGAATGGCTTCCGGTTGAAGCACTTCATGGATGACCTTTTCATGGACTTCATGAATTTTTCCGTCAATGACGTAAATCATGCCGTCCTCCCGTTCGGGAATGGTCATTTCGGCAGATGCTGAGGCATCTGTTTCCGCGTATTGCTCATCCAGTTCTGAGCAGGCCAGTGCAATAATTATTACACCGGGAATAACCCATAGGAATTTGAGCTTTTTGATGGTATGGCTTGTTTGTAATGTCATCATGGCGAATCTTTTTTTATTAAGTGAATAACTGAACATGTGCCCCAGTCTGATGACCTCGCCTCCAAATATTTGGTTGATGAGTACGGCTTTGTATGCACCGGGGTTGGTCGTGTTCCTGAGTACCATTTCATCGGCCAGGTATTCATGGTTTTGTCGGATGAAGTGTCCAAATAGCCAGACCAGTGGATTGTACCACATAACAAGGACCAGCAATTCGGACAACAGCAAATCTACAGTGTTGCTGGCGGATGTGCTCCGCCTCGTGTTTCAGAATTTCTCTCATTTCGGTTGGTGAATTGGAAGGATTGACAAACACGTAAGAGAAAAATGAAAACGGGACTTTGATTCTGGGTGACCGGACCACAAACAGGGACGACCGCTTTTCAACTTTTGAATGTTGAATGAGTGAAACGATATGGGAAATTTGAAGCACAAGCTTTGTAAGTATTACCAGACTTCCAATGATGAGCAGGATAAGTGCCAGGCCTTGCCAGTTCAAGGGAACCGATTCATCCATGGCTACAACACCATTGATGATGGGGGCATCAACCAGGATGGCACTTTCTCTGTTGGTTGAAAGTTGAAAGTCTGTATAACTTAAATCTAATAGCGGCAAAAGCAGTACTGCCAAGGCAGCGGTGGACAGGTAAATTCGGTTGAGCAGAAAGAAGCGCTCGTTGCGCAAAAAGAGGTAATAGACCAATGCAAAACAGCTCAACCAAAGATTGGATTTGATGAGGTACAATAAAAAAGGTTCCATATCATTAATTTTGAGTTAGATGTTCTTTTTTTTTGCAGCCAGTTCCTTTTTGGTGGCCTCCAACAGTTCTTCCAGCTCCTGAATGGACAGGTCTTTTTCTTTAGCGAAAAAGGAGGCCATGGCCGGGAATGAATTGTTGAAATAGTTTTTGATCAGTCCGAACAATTGACTTTTCGAATAGGTCTCTTTTTGCACCAGTGGATAATAAACATGTACGTTGCCGTAGGTTTTATGATCTACATAGCCTTTCTTTTCTAAAATGCGAACGATGGTTGAAACTGTATTTCTGGCCGGTTTTGGATCCGGGAACTGTTCCCTGATGTCGCGAACCGGGCCTTCTTCCAGTTGCCAAAGTATTTGCATGACCTGTTCTTCTGCTTTTGTTAGTTGCATGTCTGTTGTTTTTATCAATCCTTCCAAACAAACTTACGACTAAGAATTTAGTCGGTCAAGTAAAATGATAAAAAAGTGACTAAGAGTTTAGTTAAAAAATATTAACCGGGACTTTCTCAAAGCGAAAGCCCGCTTTCTGATTCCTCAGAAAGCGGGCTTTAAATGTTTAGACTTTGATAATTATGCACCAAATTCAGCGAATGAATTGCTGAATATCATGGATATATTCTAATGATCTATGGTAACTAAAGGCTGGCAATTTTATCACTTTTGTATTTGCCGGCTTCCAGTTTTTCTTTAATTTCTGCAAAGGCTTTGATGGTATATTCTACATCCTCCAGTGTGTGGACGGCGGTAGGAATAATGCGTAGCATAATTTGTCCTTTGGGTATGACCGGATAGGCCACAATGGAACAGAAAATGTTGTAATTTTCTCTCAGATCCATGGTCAGCTCAGTCGCTTCAGGTACGGAACCATCCAGGTATATGGGGGTTACCGGACTTTCGGTATGACCCAAATTAAATCCTTTTTCGCGCAGGCCTTTTTGAAGGGCGTGGACCACTGTCCAGAGTTTTTCCTTTAGCTCAGGTTGGGTTCTTAACAGTTCCAGTCGCTTCAATGCTCCAATCACCATAGGCATGGGCAGTGACTTGGCAAAAATCTGTGAACGCATATTGTAGCGCAAATAACTCACTACATCCTCGCGTCCGGCTATAAAAGCGCCTATTCCGGCCATTGACTTGGCAAAGGTTCCAAAGATCAGGTCTATTTGATCTTCTACGCCAAAATGCTCAGCTACCCCTGCTCCGGTTTTACCCATGGTACCAAATCCGTGTGCATCATCCACCAGAATACGAAAATCGAATTCTGATTTCAAAGCCACAATTTCGTCCAGTTTACCCAGGTCTCCGGCCATGCCGAATACCCCTTCAGTAATCACCAGTACTCCGCCTCCTTGCTTGGCAGCCAGTGCCGTAGCTCGCTCGAGCTGTTTTCTGAGGTTTTCTATATTGTTGTGAGGGAATACATAGCGTTTGCCCATGTGCAAGCGCAATCCGTCCAGAATACAAGCGTGCGATTCTGAATCGTAAACGATCACATCGTTGCGGTTCACCAAAGTATCAATGATGGACACCATGCCCTGGTAACCAAAATTGAGCAGGTAGGCATCATCTTTTTTAACAAACTCGGCCAATTGGGCTTCCAGTTCTTCGTGTTTACTGGTGTGTCCCGACATCATACGGGCACCCATCGGATAGCCTAATCCCCAGTCCTTTGCGCCTTCGGCGTCTGCCTTGCGTACTTCAGGATGGTTGGCCAGACCCAGATAGTTGTTTAAACTCCAGGTCAGCACTTCCTTACCGCGAAATTTCATCTTCGCACTGATTTCCCCTTCCAGTTTAGGGAACATGAAATAACCATGGGCTTCTTTACCGTATTGGCCCAAGGGCCCCATGCTGGTGTTTATCTTATTAAATAAATCCACGTTAATAAGTTTTAAATTATTTCCCGGGCAAAGGTAATCTTTTTTGGATATTCCCCCCATTATCCGTCAGGAAATTATTTTCCTGACGCGCAGTGGAAGGGGTGTTTTATTGTTGAACGGATGGTGGATGGTTCTTTCTTTGGTCTGATATTTGCTCATGGCCAGAGGTCTGGTAATAAATTGTACCAACTAGTGATTACCAGCAAAAATAGGGGTTTAATAATTAGGGAATTGTGCGGAAATATCTATCTTTGCAGGATGTTTCCGGACGAGGTCTGTGAGTAGAAACAATGTGATTTAATTATGAGAAACAACTTGATAGTTAGGAGTTTAGTTTTTGTGACGATGCTTTTTGTCCTTGCCTCTTGCAGCGAATATCAAAAGCTTTTGAAGAGTACAGACCATGATTTGAAGTACGAAAAGGCCTTGGTTTATTACGAGCAAGGGGATTATTTGCGTGCATCCACACTCTTTAGTGAGTTGATTGGAATTTACCGGGGCACAGAAAAATCAGAAACCTCACATTATATATACGCCGATTGCTTATATAACATGAAGGACTATCTGATGGCCGAACATTATTTCAGCATGTTTGTTCAAAACTATCCAACCAGCGATCGGACGGAAGATGCCCAATTTATGGCCGCTTTTTGTAGCTATGAGCTTTCACCAAACCCCCGTTTGGATCAATCGGCCACCTATAAGGCTTTGGATGGTTTTCAGCTGTTCATCAACCTTTATCCCAACAGTGAAAGGGCTAAAGAGGCTACCATTTTAATGGATGAACTGCGGGATAAACTGGTATATAAGGCCTATCTGAATGCCAAATTGTATTATAATCTGGGCAATTATATGGGTAATAATTACCAGTCGGCCGTCATTGCCGCCCGGAATACACTGGACGATTATCCGGATACCCAATATCGCGAGGAGTTGTCCTTTTTGATTCTGGATGCCAAATATCTGGAGGCCATCAATAGTGTGGAAGAAAAGCAGGAAGAGCGTTTGCGCAATACACTGGATGAGTACTACTCTTTTATCAATGAGTATCCTGAAAGTGAATATTTAAGTAACGCCAACAAAATATTCGAAGTAACAACGGCATTGTTGAATTAATATTAACAGGTTCTTATTAATTGATAATTATGGATTATAAAAAGTCAAAAGCCCCGAACAATACCATTACCTGGGATACGCAAAAATTATCTGCCTCAACAGGTAATGTTTATGAATCAGTGATGATTGTGGGCAAGCGAGCCAATCAGATAAGTGTGGAAATGAAAGAAGAACTTAATCGTAAACTTCAGGAGTTTGCCTCTTATACGGATAATTTGGAAGAGGTCTTTGAGAACCGTGAGCAAATAGAAATTTCACGTTTTTATGAGCGCCTGCCCAAAGCATCTGCTTTGGCCGTTACGGAATTCATGGATGGAAATGTCTATTTCCGTAATCCTGGTAAAGAGGAAAGTACCGATATTATATAAGCCTTTTGACAGGGCGTAATTGATGGGGATGTTCATACCTTAACAAGAAATGCCATGCCTTAAAAGTTATTATTAAAAAGATAAAAGAAAACGCAGTTTCTTTTATCTTTTTTTTGTTGATACCTGCAGGGTTTTATATCTTGTGATCTAACTTTATAAAGATGTTAAAGGGAAAGAAAATTGTTTTGGGCGTTACCGGTAGCATTGCTGCTTATAAGTCGGCCATTCTTTTGCGCTTGCTGGTAAAACAGGGTGCCGAGGTGCAGGTTCTAATCACCTCGGCCGGCAAGGAGTTTATCACACCGGTCACTTTATCGGCCTTGTCGGGTAAGCCCGTATTGGGCGATTTTTTCGAAAATAAGGATGGAAGCTGGAACAGTCATGTGGACCTGGGCTTGTGGGCAGACCTTATGCTTATTGCACCGGCAACGGCCAGCACCATGGGGAAAATGGTCGGGGGAATATGCGACAATTTACTGATAACCACTTACATGTCGGCTCGTTGTCCGGTTTTTATTGCACCGGCCATGGATTTGGATATGTTTCAGCATCCGTCAACGGTACGCAATATGGAAACCCTCAAAAGCTGGGGGTGTGAGGTGATTGAACCGACCAGCGGCGAATTGGCCAGTGGTCTGCTGGGAAAGGGAAGAATGGAGGAACCTGAAGCCATTGTGGAATGCCTGGAGAGGTTTTTCATGAATGCGGAGAAAAATAAATCGTTGACCGGTAAAAAGGTGATGTTGACGGCTGGTCCCACCTATGAAGCCATCGATCCGGTTCGTTTTGTGGGTAATTATTCATCCGGTAAAATGGGTTTTGCCCTGGCAGAGGAATTGGCGGAACGGGGTGCTCAAGTCGAGTTAATTGCCGGACCTGTTCATTTGACAGCCCATCATCCCTTGATCAACAGAATCGACGTGACCAATGCTCAGGAGATGTTCGAAGCCTGCATGGAAAGCTTTCCCCATTGCCAGGCAGCTATCATGTCGGCGGCCGTGAGCGATTACAGACCGGAACATCCCAGTGAATTAAAAATTAAGCGGTCGGGTGATCATTTCTCCCTGAATCTGGTGCCCAATCCGGATATCGCCATGGAAATGGGGCGGATGAAGCATGCCGGACAGGTGCTGGCCGGTTTTGCCTTGGAAACCAATAACGAAGCTGCCAATGCGGCTAAGAAGCTGGTGGCTAAGAATTTGGATTTTATTGTTCTCAACTCACTGGCCGTGCCAGGTGCTGGTTTTATGGCCGATACCAATCAGGTCTCCATTATCGATCGTGAAAATAAAAAAGAAGATTTTCCGTTAAAGAGTAAAGCAGAAGTGGCCAAAGATATTGTGGATTATTTGGAGGCCGTATTAAAAAAAAGGGAGACGGTAACCGTTTAGTCATCCCATTCATGAATAGTTGAATGACAATGCGAAACAAAATAGTTTTTTTACTGGTTTTTTTAACCATGATGACCGGAACCCGCCTGAAGGCTCAGGAATTACGCTGTATGGTTCAGGTGGTGGCGCCCGGGGTTCAGGGAACCAATCGGGGGGCTTTTGAGACCTTGCAGACATCCATCATGGAATTTATGAATGGTCAACGGTGGACGGAGCATATTTATAAATCAGAGGAGCGCATTGATTGTTCCATCCTTATCAATATTCGTGAAGTGATTGGTAGTGATGAATTTAAAGGCACCATTCAGGTCCAGGCCCGTCGACCGGTTTATAATTCATCTTACAATTCTCCGTTGGTGAATTACCTGGATCAGAATCTTCACTTCAGGTACGTGGAATTTGAGCCCCTGATTTACAATCCCAATACCATGGAATCTAACCTGGTGGCCATTTTGGCCTATTATGCTTATGTAATTTTAGGTTACGATTATGATTCCTATAGCGCCAATGGGGGTACCCCTTATTTCCAGCAGGCGCAAAACATCGTAAACATGTCACAAAATGCCCGGGAGAGTGGGTGGAAATCTTTTGAGAGTACCCGCAACAGGTATTGGTTGATGGAAAATATTTTGAGTGAGGATCATTCGCCCTTACGTACCTGTTTTTATCAGTATCATCGAAGGGGTATGGATCTTATGGCTGAAAAGCCGGAGGAGGGTCGTTCCAATCTGGGTTCGGCATTGGAAATGCTAAAGAAGGTTTACCGCCAGCGTCCCAATTCCTTTGCTTTGGGTTTTTTCTTTGATGCTAAAACGGAGGAGTTGCTCAATGTTTTCGCCAATGCACCATCCATGGAAAAGGGGCGTGTGGTGAACACACTTAAGGAGGTTGATCCGGCCAACGCCGACAAGTACCAGGACCTTTTAAAGAATGATGGTCGCTGATCGCCTTTTCACCGGTCATTTTCTTTTTTAAAATTATTACATTTGCTGGTAAAGAATTGACTATGTTATATCATCTTTCCATCACCAATTATGCTTTGATTGATGCGGCTCAGATAGACTTTAACCCTGGCTTTACCGTTATTACGGGGGAAACCGGCGCCGGAAAATCCATCATGCTGGGCGCACTTTCGCTGATATTGGGACAACGTAGTGACACTTCCGTCATCAGAGATAAGGAGCAGAAGTGCGTCGTGGAAGCGGGCTTTAATCTGGGTGGTTACGGACTGCAAGGGCTTTTTGAGCAGGAGGATGTGGATTACGATCACGAAACGGTGATACGGCGTGAAATTCTGCCTTCGGGCAAATCCCGTGCTTTCGTCAATGATACGCCTGTCACCCTGAATTTTCTTAAAGAACTGTCGCAAAAACTCATCGATATACATTCGCAGCATCAGAACCTGTTATTGGGAAATTATGATTTCCAGTTAACGGTGGTCGATACGGTGGCCAACAATGGTCGGGAAAGGGCTGCCTACAGCCGCGAATTTAAAGAGTGGAGGCGACTTTTGAAGGAAAGGAATCGCCTGGTTGAACGCCATACGAAACAACAGGCGGATCGGGACTATTGGGAGTTTCAGCGTGATCAACTGCAGGAAGCCCAACTTCAGGAAACGGAACAGGAAAGTCTGGAGCAGGAACTGGAGCAGCTCTCGCATGTAGAGGAAATTAAAATGGGGCTGGCTTCCGCCAATTTGCTTTTGGTGGAGCATGAAATGCCTGTTTTGGATGGTCTGCATCAAATTCACCAGGAGATCGTTAAAATCAGCACTTATTTAGAAGGGGCCGGAGAACTTTCGGATCGCTTGCAGTCGACCTATATCGAGTTGAAGGACATTGCCCGTGAAATTGGCGAAAAGGCCCTGGGCCTGGAATTTGATCCCCAGCGCATTCGCATGGTTCAGGATCGCCTGGATTTGATTTACTCTTTGCAGCAGAAACATCATGTGGACACCAACAAGGACTTACTCGATTTATTGGCGGATCTGAATGAAAAGCTCACCGGTCTGGATGCTTTTGACGACGAATTAAATGCCTTAAATGTGGCCATTTCTGAAAAGGAACAAACCCTTAAGAAGTTGGCATCCACCCTGAGCGAGAGCCGTCTGAAAGTTTTTGGGACCATTCAAAAAACCATCGAGACCCAATTGGCGGGCCTGGGAATGCCCAATGCCCGATTTAAGGTATCCCATCTTTTGTCCGATGAGTTTAGGGAGGATGGGGCAGACCTTATTCAGTTTTTATTCTCAGCGAATAAAAACGGAGAGCTGTGTGATATTCCAAAGGTGGTTTCAGGAGGTGAAATGTCACGCTTGATGCTGTGCATCAAGTCGCTTTTGTCGTCTGCCAAAGGCTTGCCGACCATCATTTTTGATGAAATTGATACCGGCGTTTCGGGGGAGATTGCCGACCGAATGGGCCGCATTATGCAGGAAATGGCCCAACACATTCAGGTGATCAGTATTACCCATTTGCCTCAGATAGCCGGTAAAGGTCAACATCATTTTAAGGTTTTTAAAAGAGATACCGACCACCAAACCATCTCCGAAATCAGACCACTGGATGAGGAAGGACGGGTGTTGGAAATAGCTGGTATGCTGAGTGGTTCGGAGCTTTCTGAGGCCGCTTTGAGCAACGCCAAAGACCTGATGCGCTAATCCTTAAATAGATTTAATAAAGATAAAAGAATGTATTCTTTTTATTTCTGCCCGATTATACCTTATATTTGTAGCTTCAAAAATCAAAACTAAAATGGGATATAATCTTTTAAAAGGAAAAAGAGGGATTATTTTTGGTGCCCTTAATGACATGTCTATCGCCTGGAAAGTGGCGGAGATGGCACATGCTGAAGGCGCTCAATTTACACTCTCTAATACCCACGTTGCATGCAGGATGGGTAGCGTAATGGAACTGGCTGAAAAGACCGGTGCAGAAGTTATACCTGCGGATGCTACCAATATTGAGGACTTGCAAAATGTGATCAAGACCTCACAGGAAGTTTTGGGCGGAAAAATTGATTTCGTTCTGCATTCCATTGGTATGTCGCTCAACGTGAGAAAAAAGCGGGTTTATAACGACCTGGACTATAATTATTTGGCCAAAACACTCGATATTTCTGCTATTTCGTTTCACAAGCTTATCCAGACCGCCTTTAAAATGGATGCGATGAATGATTGGGGATCCATTGTGGCCTTGTCTTATGTGGCAGCCCAACGTACCCTTTACGGATACAATGACATGGCAGATGCGAAGGCTTTGCTGGAGTCCATTGCCCGTAGTTTTGGTTACATTTATGGTCGTGAGAAAAAGGTTCGGGTGAACACCATTAGTCAGTCGCCCACCGTCACCACCGCTGGTAGTGGAGTCAAAGGCATCGATGGTTTGATCGATTTTTCAGATCGTATGTCGCCTCTGGGCAATGCGGATGCCGATGATTGCGCGAGCTATTGTGTGGCCATGTTTTCAGACCTGACCAAAAAAGTGACCATGCAGAACCTGTTTCATGATGGCGGTTTCTCCAGTATGGGAATGAGTTTACGTGCCATGGAGCAATACAACAAGAGTTTTGACGAAGACCTGATTCAGGATCTTGATTAAAGCCAATGCGTATTAATACGCAAATATCTTTCTGTAATCGTTTTATTCCTATTGATATAATGGGTTTACGAACTCTTGTATAATGAATGATACAGGGTTCTAAGAGATGTAAAGGCCGCCTGATTTAGGCGGCCTTTTTTTTACAGGCCATCGGATAATTTCTAAATATCCATTTAAAGCGTTAAATTTGTAGTGCTTTTAATGGAAGCGTCTAAGTTTGCCGTTGCATCCCGGCCACCTGCGTTTTTAAAAAGACGCTTTTTTTATGATTGAATTAATGATGTAAACAATAACTCATGGATAAGTATCAAGTTAATCACTTAAAGGAATTGGAGGCTGAATCCATTTTCGTTATTCGGGAAGTGGCTGCACAGTTCGAAAATCCTGTCATGCTTTTTTCTGGCGGGAAAGATTCCATTGTGATGTTTCATTTGGCACGTAAGGCGTTTTTTCCTGCCCGCGTCCCATTTCCCCTAATGCACATCGATACCGGGCATAACTTTCAGGAAACACTGGACTACCGCGATCAGTTGATGGAAAAAACCGGCACCAAATGTATTGTTCGATTGGTGCAGGATTCTATCGACAAGGGCCGGGCTCAGGAGGAGAGTGGTTATAATGCCAGTCGCAATAAGCTTCAAACCATCACCCTTTTGGATTCTTTGGCAGAATTGAAGTTTGATGCGGCCATGGGCGGCGGTCGTCGTGACGAAGAAAAAGCCCGTGCGAAAGAACGTTTTTTCTCACACAGAGATGAGTTTGGCCAGTGGGACCCCAAGAACCAGCGACCTGAGTTATGGAACCTGTTTAATGGCCGCAAAAATATGGGCGAGCATTTCCGGGTTTTCCCCATTAGCAACTGGACCGAGATGGATGTCTGGCAATATATTTATATGGAAAATATTGAGTTGCCATCCTTATACTACACCCACCAAAGGGAAGTTTTTGAACGGGATGGTGTGTTAATGGCCACGGCACCGTTTATGAAATTAAGAGAGAATGAAAAGCCGAAAATGATGCAGGTACGCTGTCGGACCATCGGTGACATTACCTGTACCGGTTTAACACTTTCTGAAGCCAATTCTCTGGAAGATATTATTCAGGAAGTGGCGGCGTCGCGTGTGACCGAGCGGGGTGGAAGAGCCGATGATAAGCGCTCTGACGCTGCAATGGAAGACCGTAAAAAAGAAGGTTATTTTTAAATCTCTTAAAAAAGATTATCATGAGCGGAAAAGAATCCGGATATTTAGATATGGAGCTGCTGAGGTTTACAACTGCAGGCAGTGTAGATGATGGTAAAAGTACTTTAATAGGGCGCTTGTTATACGATTCAAAGGCGATTTTTGAAGATCAGATGGAGGCCATTGAAAGAGCCAGCGTCCGCGCCGGAGGAGAACAGGTCAATCTGGCTTTGTTAACCGATGGGTTGAGGGCTGAGCGTGAACAGGGCATTACCATTGATGTGGCTTACCGCTATTTTGCCACACCCAAGCGAAAATTTATTATTGCTGATACCCCGGGGCACATTCAATATACCCGTAATATGGTGACCGGTGCCAGCACGGCCAACGCCGCTTTGATTTTGATTGATGCCCGGCAGGGTGTGTTGGAACAAACCCGTCGGCATGCCTATATTGCTTCTCTGTTGCAAATTCCACACATTATTGTTTGTGTCAATAAAATGGATTTGGTGGATTACAGCCAGTCTGTTTTTGAAGAAATTGTGACCGATTTTGAGGCCATCGCTTCCATCTTGTCGGTTAAAGATGTGCGCTTTGTGCCCATCAGTGCTCTGGAAGGTGATAATGTGGTCACCCGTAGTTCAAATATGGATTGGTATCAGGGACCTACCTTGATGTACTTGTTGGAGAATATCCATATTGGCAGTGATATCAATCGGGACGACTTTCGTTTTCCTGTGCAGTATGTCATTCGACCACAGTCTAAGGACTGGCCGGATTACCGCGGCTATGGCGGTCGCGTTGCCAGTGGAGTGGTCAATGTAGGTGATAAGGTGACCGTATTGCCATCCGGTTTCTCGTCCAAGGTCAAGTCCATCGACCTGTTTAACGAATCCCTGCAGCGCACCTTTGCCCCTCAATCGGTGACCATTACCCTCGAAGACGACATTGATATCAGCAGGGGTGATATGATTGTTAAAGAGTCCAATGGCCGTACGCCGCGAACCGACCAGAATGTGGATATGATGGTTTGTTGGTTCAATGATAAACCGATGGTGGTGGGTGGAAAGTACGCTCTAAAGCATACTTCATCGGAAGTTCGCTGCATGGTAAAAGAGGTGATTTATAAAGTGGATGTCAACGCTTTGGAGAAGAAACATGAAAATCTGGAAGTAGGCATGAATGATATCGCCCGCATTTCTGTACGTACCACCAAACCGTTGTTTTTCGATGCCTACAATGTGAACCGGTTTACGGGAAGCGTTATTTTGATTGATGAGGGTACCAATGAGACGGTCGCTGCCGGCATGATCATCTAATATTTGAAAATAAAGCGCCAAGTACTGCGTTATTCTTGTTTTTGAAACAGTCATTTACGAAATGCTTATTCCGAAACAATTAAGCTTTAGGCATCGGAATCTCACTTCGTTCGAACTCCTTGGTTTCAAAAACTTCGAAAGCCTTGTCTTTGACGCTTTATTGCCAAATATTGTAAAATTTCCTAATGGCATCGAGTCTTTATTTCGCCTCAGAGAAACGTTAGTTCTTTGAGGCAAAAAAGAGGAAGAAGCAATCAAAAATTTCCGTAAAAAAAATAAGTTTTTTTATCGATAAAAATCGTTAAGAAATTAAGGTTGGATGCCGTAAAGAAGCCCGCGCTGTTTGAGCGCAGCGAGTTCGCGGGGTTTAGGCAAACAGCCTTAATTCTTCGTCTAATTTCTGGTCATGGCCGGCAACATCTCAATAAGCGGGGAGAGAATGTTTTGTGTTTGTTTGAGATTGGCTGGAGGTGCCGCGACATTTAAGGCCAGCGGCAGGATGCTCACCTGCGCTTTTTTGCCCAAATGAACCGGCTCGCCGTCCACATGTCCAAGCAGTTCCTCTTCATGCTCTATTAGTACCTCTGAGGCCTTAATGATTACATCGTATTTGTTCTTGTCGATGCTTTGATCCAGCATACTGATGAGTAGGGCAGGTGCCGTCACTTTTGGAAAATCCCTGATGAGACAAACATCTATCAGTCCATCGTCAATCCTTGCCTGGGGAGCAATGTGAAAATTGTTGCCGTATTGCGTGGAATTGGCAAAACTGATTAAAAAGGCATCCCACTCCTGCGTTTTTTGACCAATCGTTACTTGGTATTGAGCCGATTTGTAGTTGGTAAACTCTCTGGTTATGAGTTGCATGTAGCCAGAGGGCCTCTGTTCTTTTTGGTGGCAAATTTGTGACTGATAAAGGCATCAAAACCAATACCTGCCACATTGAGGGAGTAATAATCATTGATTTTAATGACATCAATGGGCTTAATAATGGGGTTGTTCAATGCCTTTAGCGCCCGGTTAATTTTAAAAGGGATTTCCAGATGCCGGGCCAGTCCGTTGCCCGATCCCGTTGGAATAATACCCAAAGCCGTTTTACTGCCAATCAGTCCCCTGCCCACTTCGTTGACGGTACCATCGCCGCCTACGGCCACCACGATGTTATAAAATCCGGCCGCCCTAATGCTTAATTCATAAGCATGGCCTTTATGGGTGGTGAATATAATTTCGGTTTGCCACTGTTGCTTATCCATATCATTGAGGATTAAACCTTCAATGGATTTTTGTCTGCCAATGCCGGAAACCGGATTTATAATAAAGAGAATTTTTTTTCTCATTTCTTTCAATTGTTTTACGCTGCAAATATACAATATCTGCCCTTGAATAGGGTCATTTTAGGGAAGCAAAAGCTGTAAGTATACGTAAATGTGGGCATTAAGATGCGTATTTGTCGCGCATTGATTTGTTGAAAGTTGTGTTAAAGGGGGCATGACCTCCGGCACTTTCGAAGCAGATAGGGATGTCTTTAGGCCTTGGATGGATGACGTTAAGGAAGGTTAAAACCATAAAACTATTTTGGTTTATTTGGTTTTCAGCGTAAGTTTGTTTCCTCGAAATGATCAGTCATATGGACGTGAAACAAAGAATATTGGAGGGTGCCGGGCAACTTTTTATCAAGGAGGGCATCAGAAGAGTAACCATGGATTACATTGCCCGGAAGCTGGGCGTGTCCAAACGGACTATATATGAGCTTTTTACGGATAAGACGGAACTGCTTAAGGCTTGTCTTCAACACATCATGCAGGAGAACGATGCCCGCATCGAAGAGGTGCAAAACAAGTCCTCCAACGTTTTGGAAGTGGTGATAGGTGCTTTGGTTTATGGCTCTAAGGCCATAAAAGAGATTAGTCCCGTTTATTTTGAAGATCTGGAGGTACACTATCCGGTTCTTTGGCAGGAGATTGTTAATTACAAGCGGGAGGAGTCCTATCAGGATTTTCAGGCTTTGGTAAACAGAGGTATCAAGGAAGGCTATTTTCGGGAAGGCTTGAATGTGAAATTGGTGGCTACGATATTTATCGAACAGATGAATGCCATGAGCCGGAAAGAGGTCTTCCCACCTGATCTTTTCCCGGCAGCTGAAGTATTTGAAACTTTGTTTCTGAATTTTATCAGAGGTATTTCAACCATGGAAGGCATTAGGGTGTTGGAAGTTTTGCTTGAAAGCAGGAAATGGGAAGAATAGAATTTTGGATGAAAAAGACATACAAAAAGATCAATATGCAAGTAAGAAAAATATTTCGAATGAATCGGGGCCTGTTTTTGGTATCTGTCCTTTGGTTGTGGGGCCCTTTTGCCAGTTCCCAAGAATTGGATGCTTCTGCCGATACACTTGAGCTGACCTTGAATAAAGCCATTGAGTTGGCCTTAACGGATAATCCCACCATTCATATGGCCAATAAGGAAATTGAAAGGGTGGACTATGCCAAAAAGGAAGCATGGAGTTCCCTGTTTCCGGCTATTTCAGCGGATGGGTCCTATACCCGTAATATGAAACTACAGGTGCTGTTTTTACCGGATGGGGTATTTGGTCCTGGCACAGGCGGAGCATGGAAATGGGATTCAAAAACAGCTTTACAGGGTCTGTAACAGCTTCCATGCCCTTGTTTTCCTATTCTCTGTATCAGAACATCAAAATTTCAGAACATGAAGTAAAAGCGGCGTTTGAGTCGGCCAGAGCCTCCCGCATTAACATGGCAGCCGAGGTGCGAAATGCCTATTATGGCTTACTCCTGGCCAACGACTCCTATGCCGTAATGCAAAAAAGCATAGAGAACGCCGAACAGAATCTGGTCAATGTAAAGAACATGTTTGATCAGGGCATGGTGGCGGAGTACGATGTTATCCGTAGCGAAGTGCAGGTGCGCAATTTGCGTCCTTCGTTGGTTCAGGCAGAAAATGGCGTTCGCTTATCCGAAATGATGCTCCGGGTTCTGTTGGGGGTGCGACAAGAAATTGAGATTAAGGTAATGGAAGAGTTGTTTGATTTTGAGAACAGGGTTGGGGCGGCAACGACTTCCGGAGATGTCGATTTATCTGGCAATACGGATTTGGTTCAGTTAGAACTTCAGCTGGATAAAATGCAGACCCAATATAATCTGGTGCGCTCCCAGCGCTATCCCAATCTGGCCGGATTTATCAATTATCAGGCAGTCAGCCAGGCCAACGATTTTCAATTTTCGGAGTACCGGTGGGCCAATCCCTTTTCAATGGGGCTGCAATTGAGCATTCCCATTTTCAACGGCTTTTCCATACATCATCAGGAAAAGCAGGTCGCATAGGCATGGAGCAGATGCAAATTCAAAGAGAATATACGGAACGCAATCTGACTTTGCAAACGCGCAATGTATATACCAATATGATGAAAGCGCTGGAGCAAATTGACTCTAATAGAGAAGGTGTTAAGCAGGCCGAACGCGGATTTAGTATTGCACAAACCCGTTACAATACCGGATCGGGCACCTTTTTGGAATTGAATGATGCAGAAATGGCCTTAACCCAGGCCAAACTGAATCTGAACCAGGCCATGTATGATTATCTGGCGGCTGAAACGGAGTACCTAAAGATATTGGGGCAGGATTTGCCATCGATAGGTCAATAGGTTATTAGGTCGAGAGGCGCAGCGTAGCGAAGTCCCGCGAAGCGGGATCAATGGGTTGAGAGGGGTAAGAAGGGTTGAGAGGGTAGGAAGGGAAGGAAGGGTTGAGAGGGTAAGAAGGGTAGGAAGGGTAAGAGGGGTAAGAGGGGTAGAAAGGGTGGAAAGGGGTGATGGGGGTTGGATGAGATTATTAGGTTAAGAGGTTATTAGGAAGTAATAAATGTATATAGATATGAAGCGAAAAATATCGGGCGTTATAACAGGAACGCTCATGCTGTCAGGGATCGCCCTGTTTTCTGCCTGTTCAGGTAAAAGTGAGACGAATACGGAAGAGGTCGCGGAAAAAGCCCTTGTGAAGACCGCTCTGGTGGCTGAAGAGCAGGTGGAGCAGTTGGCCACCTTTTCAGCCAGCATAGAAGCTTTTGAAAAGGCCTATATTAGTTCCGCACAGCCTGTGCGCATCGAACGAATCATGAAGGAGGTGGGCGACTATGTGCGAAAAAATGATGTATTGGTGCAAATGGATGCCTCCAATTTTCGTCAGGCCCAAACACAGTTGGAAATGCTCGAAAAGGAGTATGCGCGGATGGATACACTTTATGCAGTCGGAAGCGTTTCCCTGCAACAACTCGACCAGCTTAAATCCCAGTTGGATGTGGCACGGAATTCCTATGCCAACCTGGTAGAGAATACCCAATTGCGGTCTCCCATTTCAGGCATTGTCACCGGCCGCTTCTATGAAGATGGCGAAATGTTTAGCATGACGCCCGTGGCCAATGGCCGGTCGGCCATCTTAACCGTGGAAGTTATTGACCCTGTCAAGGTCACGGTTAATATGGGAGAGCAGTATTTTCCCAGAATAGATAAAGATATTGAGGTGTCCCTGGCTTTGGATGTCTATTCCGGCAAAACCTTTGAAGGTTCAGTTCATATCAAATATCCAACCATTGATGTCAATACCCGCACCTTTACCGTGGAAATGACATTTCCGAATCAGGAAGGTTTGATTCGTCCCGGTATGTTTGGTCGGGTGACCCTGGTTTTTGGGGAATTGGAAAGAGTGGTGGTGCCCGATTTGGCAGTGGTTCGCCAACAAGGCATTAATGAAAACTACGTGTTTGTCGTGGAGAACGGTCGGGCCGTTCGACGTACCATTAAAACCGGTCGTTTAATCGGTAATCACTACGAGGTTATTGAGGGACTTAATGGTGGTGAGGAAGTGGTAGTGGCCGGACAGTCAAGACTTCTGGATGGTACCGAAGTGGAAGTCCAAAAATAATATAAAAATTCTGATACCATGAGAATATACGAAACGGCTGTCAAAAAGCCGATCACGACCATATTAATATTTATCGGGGTTATTGTTTTCGGCCTTTTCTCGGTGCGTTATTTGCCCATCGATCTTTATCCGGAAATTGACCCGCCCATGGTGACCATATACACCTTTTATCAAGGGGCGGGTGCCATGGATATTGAAACCAATATCACCCGGGTGTTGGAGGACCAGCTGAACACGGTCAATGATTTAAAAAAGCTGACCTCGGTTTCAAGAGATAACTTTTCGCTTCTGACTCTTGAGTTTGAGTGGGGATCCAATTTGGATGAAGCCACCAATGATATCCGGGATGTACTGGGCAGAACGGAGTCTTTTCTGCCGGAAGATGTGGAAAAGCCCATTATATTTAAGTTCAGCACCAATATGATTCCCATATTGATGCTGTCGGCCACCGCCAATGAAAGTTATCCGGCTCTCGGAAAAATCCTGGATGAAGCCATTGTCAATCCCTTGAACCGGATTGAAGGGGTCGGGGCTGTATCCGTTTCGGGCGGACCCAAGCGTGAGATTCAGGTCAATGTCGATCCGCATAAACTCGAAGCCTACCGCTTGTCGGTCGAGCAACTGGGAGCCGTCATCGGACAGGAGAACATGAATCTTCCGGGTGGTATGTTGGATATTGGCAGTCATACCTATCCCATTCGCGTGGAGGGCGAATACAAAAACAGTGAAGAGCTTAACAACCTGGTGGTTGGTAACTTTCAGGGAAGAGTGGTCAAACTGTCGGATGTGGCGGTGGTGAAAGACACCATCGCAGAAATCACCTTTGACGAACGCGCCAATGGCGCTACCGCCGCCCGGATTATTATTCAAAAACAGTCGGGGGCCAATTCGGTCCAAATTGCCAGGGAGGTGCAAAAGATGTTGCCGCAGCTGATGCAGAATTTGCCTCCGGATGTCGGTATGGAAACGATTTTTGATACTTCTGAGTTTATCGAAAGCTCCATCGGCAGTCTGGCCACCACCATCCTGTATGCCGGTATCTTTGTGGTGCTGGTGGTTCTTTTCTTTTTAGGTAGGTGGCGGGCTACTTTCATCATTATTCTCACGATTCCGGTTTCGCTGATTGTGTCCTTCATTTATTTGTACGTCACCGGTAATACCATTAACATCATCTCCTTATCCTCCCTTTCCATTGCCATTGGGATGGTGGTAGATGATGCCATCGTGGTATTGGAAAATATAACCTCACATATAGAAAAGGGCGCTTCGCCACGCGAAGCGGCCATTTATGGTACCAATGAGGTGGGACTGGCGGTTGTGGCGACTACCCTGACCGTGGTGGCGGTGTTTTTTCCGCTGACTTTGATTCAGGGTTTGAGTGGCATCATGTTCCAGCAATTGGGATGGATTGTGACCTTAGTAGTTGTGGTTTCCACCATTGCGGCATTGACACTTACCCCTATGCTGGCTTCGCAAATGATGCGCAAGAGTGCACCCCGGAAATCAGGTTTTGTCAAATGGCTGTTTGATGGTATTGACCGTTTTCTGGCTGGCATGGACAATATCTATGAATCCAGTCTGGTCTATGCCGTTCGCCATCGGGTAATTGTGCTGTTGGTGGCACTTGGTTTGTTTGTGGGCAGTCTTTTTCTGATTCCTTTGGTAGGTACAGAATTTTTTCCGCCTGCCGACAATTCCCGTATCGCTGTGATGGCTGAGTTGTCACAGGGGGTTAATATTGATAATACCAAGGAAGTGGCCCGCCGACTTGAAGCTACCTTTATGGAAAAGTATCCGGAAATTGAGTTGGTATCTACCAGTGCGGGATCGGCCGAGGAGGGTAATATCTGGGCAGCATTTGGTGATAACGGATCGCATATCATTAATTTCAATTTGCGTCTGAGCAGCAGCATTGAGCGTGAGCGGGATATTTATTTGATCAGTGACCTGATGCGGGAAGATTTGGACCATGTTCCTGAAATAGAAGACTACCGGGTAGATCCCGGTGGAGGAGGGGGTGCCATGGGAAGTGGTGCCAGTAATGTAGAGGTCATTATTTCCGGTTACGATTTGGATGTGACCGGTCGACTGGCCACTGAAATGGCCGATTGGATGCGTAACATGGGTGGTCTAAGGGATGTTGAAATCAGCCGGGACAAGTCGGCCGTTGAATACCAGCTGGTGCTTGATCGGGAGAAAATGGGCATCCATGGTTTAAATACCTCATTGGTTGCTACCGCCCTGCGTAACAGGATTACCGGACTCACGGCCGCTCAATACCGCGAGGATGGTGAGGAATACAACATTGTGGTGCGTTACGATGAAGCCTTTCGGGAATCCTTGTCGGACGTGGAAAATATTTTGGTTCCTAATAGTCAGGGACAGTTTATTCGTTTGAGTGAAATTGGTCGCGTGGCCGAATATTATTCCCCCCCGTCCATTGAACGGGAAAACCGGCAGAGGATCGTTAAAGTGACCGCTTCGCTGTATGAAGCTTCCATTCGTGATGTGGTTGTAGACATCCAAAAGGGTTTCGACCAATTGGAAGTGCCTCCCGGCATAGCGATGGAAATAGGAGGTACGGTAGAGGAACAGCAGGAAGCCTTTGCAGATATCTTTACACTGTTGGCCCTGGTGGTGATGTTGGTGTACATTGTCATGCTTCGCAGTTTGAATCTCTGCGGTCGCCATTTATTATCATGCTAACTTTGCCCTTTGCATTACCCGGTGTCTTTTTATCGCTGCTGATTACCGGTCACACCCTCAATCTTATTTCCCTGATTGGTTCTGTTATGTTGGTGGGTATAGTGGTTAAGAACGGCATTGTACTCGTGGATTATACCAATCTGATGCGTGATCGCGGTTTGTCATTGGTGCAAGCAGTTGTTGTCTCCGGCAAATCACGTTTACGTCCGGTGCTGATGACCACCCTGACCACTGCACTGGCCATGATTCCTCTGGCCATGGGTGTGGGCGAGGGCGCAGAAATTTGGCAGCCCATGGGGGTAAGTATCATTGGTGGTCTGATGTTTTCAACCATGATTACTCTGGTTTTGATTCCGGTTGTTTATACTTTGTTCGGAGCCAATCGCATGCGTCGCGAAAAAAAGCGCACGGCGCAAATGGAGGATGAAATGGGGCTTTAGTGGTCTTCCATTATTCGTTCAATCACATCATAAAAAAATAAAACAATGAAGTCAGTATTTATCGTTTATAACCAGGCCCTCACCGAAAAGATTGAGTTTATTTTGGATAAACTCGATATTCGGGGATTTACCCGCTGGAATCAGGTGCAGGGCAGGGGCAGTCAACAGGGCGAGCCCCACATGGGAACCCATACCTGGCCGGCGCTGAATGAAACTATTCTGGCCATTGTGCCGGATGAGGGGGTCAAGGATTTGCTGGAGCGATTGCGGCATCTGGATGAAAAAACAGAAATGCAGGGCTTACGTGCCTTTGTCTGGAACATTGAAGATTCGATTTAAAAAAAGGGGCTGCCTGGAAAATCCAGACAGCCCTTTTTTTTAAGTTTGTTTTTTCTGATTAAAACCGCCATCCTAAGGTAACGGCCACTTGGTGATTGTTTGAGACAACTTCTGCCGGTTTTTGGAATTCTACCAATTCGCCGGTTTCGTTATAAATATCTTGTTCGATGTTTGCAACAAAACCTGAATAATACAGGGATTGAATGTATTTTTCCCGGCGCAACATATAGGCCAAATCAATATACATGTTGTTCATTCTGTACCCTAAACCACCTGAAAAGGAGTAGAAGGTGTCGTTGCTATTTAAATAGTTTGAGTTGTAGGGACTCTGGTACAAGGCCGCACCACCTCTTAATGAAAGAACTTCTGTGGGTTTAACTTCTGCGCCAATTCTAAGATTATGCGTACTGGTGAAGGTTTCCTGAACCTGATTGTTAAGGTCGCTAAAAAACTCTACATCGTCCACCGAGTTGGATGAGCTGCTTTTAAAGCGCATGCTGGTATAGTCTGTGAATTCATAGTCGAGACTGATTAAGCCGGAGGCGCCAAAAATATAGGCAAAACTACCTATCAGTTTATAGGGGGTCCTCAGGTTGTAGGAGAATTCCTGAATAACACTGTAATAGGAGTTGTAATCGGCAAAGCCGGGCTCCAGGTGGGTGGCATATTCAAATTCTTCATCAATGGCATACATGGTGGGCGAGTGAAAAGCAAAACCCAGACGCAGTGCGTTGGTGGGTTTGAATATGGTACCCACTTTAAGATTGACACCAATGGCATTGGTGGACAGACTTTCATCAAAAGTGTAGTTATTTAAATAATCCCAATGGGTATTGCCTGGATTTACCTCCTCGGAATGTTGCACTTCTTTGCTGTAGTTATGTGTGGCAACGCCTAAAGTCCCGCCAATATAAAACGAGTTGCTGAAGTTGGCTCCACCAGAAATGTGGAAGTCCCCGGCATACCCTTTTTCAGTTAACAGTCTTCTTTGGTTCAGCCCACCGTTGTCTAATCCCCAGAAGGGCTCTCCTGCTTCATCCAAATCCTCAAAGGCATGATAATAGGCTGTTGGAAGGTTCTCATCCGTTTTGGCTGCTTCGTTTAGCGGGTCGAAAAGAAAGGAGTCATAAGCCACTCTTAATCTTGGTGACCAGTCCAGTTGGGAAGTGCTTAAGCCATCCGCTTGATATACAAATTCATCCAGAAGGGACGACTCAACACCATTGTGCTGGAAAAAGGTTGTTTTGTTGAAGGAATTGCTTCGGTTATAGCCGATGGCAAAATGTGTGCTTACCAGGCCGTCGGTGGTCTCCCGGACGGGCTTGTAGGTGCCCACGAATCCGACTTGCTGAAGTGGAAAGCTCATCTTTTCATCGTTGGCGGCAGTGCCATAATAATCACTATTGGTCGAGTTGATGTGTAATGAGGGCGTAAAAGAAAACTCACTACTTCGGTAAACAGCTATTCCGGCAGGATTTATTCCGATACTTGAATAATCTCCACCTAAGGCCCCCATAGCATTGCTGAGAGATAAACTTCGGGCGGTTCCGCTATTTCGGTCAAAAGAGAGACGAAGTGCATCATCTGTCGTTTGGGCGTATAGCCATCCTGATTGGACAATTATAATGAATGCTAAGGCTATTTTTCTCATGATACAGGATTTATATTGAGGATGCAATTGATTTTTACAATTGGTTCACTTCCCCACCAGACAATGGTCTGATGGGGGCAGTGAAGTATTTCTATCTTCTTCTTCCACCGCCGGAAGAACTGCTGCGGGACGAGCTGCTGCTGGATGAACTCCTTGAGCTGGAGCTTCCGGATGAGTAAGAAGAACTGCTGGAAGAACTTCTGCTTGGAGCAGAATAGCTACTGGACGAACTACTTCTGGAAGGCGCACTATAGCTTCTGCTCGGCGTTGAAGAACTTCTGGTGGAAGATCTGCTGGGTGTTGTACTACTACCTCTTTGGTAAGTAGCAGCGGGGCGTGTGGTTCTTGGTGATGAGGGTTGAGTGGTCGTACTTCTTTGCGGTACAGGTCTGCTGCGCTGCACTGCAGGTGTTGTACTTCTCGATGGTGTTGAGGACGGGGCCACCTGTCTGCTTGGCGTACCGGATGTTGTTTGCACCCTGCGGGTAGTTCCGCTGGTTGACGTTGATCTGGTACCACTCTGCACCGTTCCGGTGCTTTGGGCCGGTCTCGGACTATTGCTTACTCTGGTATAAGTCGCTCTGTTATAAACAGGCCTTGTACTACCCTCCGTTTGTGAATAGGTAGGCGTGTAGCTTCTTCGGGTTGTTTGACTTCTGCTGTTAACCGATGTGGCAGTGCCTCTGGTTGTCTGGCTTCTGCTGTTAACAGAATTCGCAGAATTTCTTGTTGCCTGAGATCTGCTGGTGCTTGTAGAAGTCGCACTTCTGGTCGTTTTT
The DNA here is from genome assembly GCF_000974365.1 of Geofilum rubicundum JCM 15548. GTDB lineage: Bacteria > Bacteroidota > Bacteroidia > Bacteroidales > Marinilabiliaceae > Geofilum > Geofilum rubicundum. Next base: position 18,443 of record NZ_BAZW01000033.1, on the reverse strand, counting down.
AAATCGTCAGAAGTCCTTGTGCGGGTACTTCTGGGTGCTGTACTTTGCGATCTGGGTTGGTTGGTACCTGCGTTGACACTGGAAGAAACGCCTCTTGACTGAGAATTCGCCAACCTGGAGTCCGTTCCATTGGTTCTGCCGGATGGTCGGGCATTAGAACTTAAACCGGTTCTTGGTCCCCGTTGGCGTGATGCGTTGTTATAGTAGCCGCTGCTGCCATAATAGTGGTTGTGGTTATGGTAGCTGTTGTAGCCGTAATAATACGGGTTATACCAGTTGTTGTAACCGTAATAGGCGCCATAATGATTCCAACCATATCCGTAATAGCTACCGTAGTAGCCACCATAATAGGGGTAGCCGCCATATCCCCAGCCAAAGTGGAAATTATTGTACGGCCTGTGCCAGCTGTTGTAGTAAGAATAGTTGTACCAGCGATTGGTCCAGGTTGGGAAAGCATAAGCATAGTTGCCATCCACATACACATTCCAATCGTAGTTGTTGTAGTAAACTACTTCACTGTAAAAAGGTGAATAGTAAGGTATTCTAACGGCAGGACTGTGAAAACGAATCAGCCTTTCGGCATAATCCCGATCCATGGATGAACCCTGGAAATCATCCACCCAATATCCTGTTTCTTCGTTGTAATACAACAGGGTATCCGTGTCCTGAATGTTTTCGTCGGTTAGAATCTCTGCATACTCCTCCTGGACACCGGAAAAGTCACGCATGTCCTCTTGAGCATAAGCTCTTTCACTGTTATTATAATTGCTTTGCTGGGCTGCCAAAGCTCTGCCTTGTTCTTTTTCTTGTTCCCTGGTCAATGATGGCACTGGTGAAAATGCATCATGGACGTTCTCTCGGCTTACGCCGGTACATAGTAAATGTCGTCATAATAAACGCCGGGGCCTGCGACTCTGCTTGTGCTACAGCCTCCCAGTATTACCAGTACCATTGTGGATGTTAAAATAATTGCTCTCATGGCTTATCCTCCTCGTTGGTTAGTACACTTTGTAAATAGCAAAATCTGTACCATAAAATTGTTTGAGATGTTATTTTGCTCAAAAAACATCAATAAAATACAAAAAATGTAAATCGGACCTTGGGTAGCACATTTACGGCCCAAATCTATAAGGGTTTCAGCGAAATAAAACAATGCAACAGTTATGCCATGATTTCTGTTGATTATTATTATTTTTGTGGCGCTTATAAATTCACACCAAAGTATTGAATAATACTCTAATTTAAATATTTCCGTTCGGATCAAACTATAGTTTCTAATTTATGGCAAAAGTATTAACGAGTCGCGAAGAGAGTTATGCCCAATGGTATAATGATTTGGTTATAAAGGCCGATTTAGCTGAGAACTCTGCAGTCAGAGGTTGTATGGTGATTAAGCTATGGTTATGCCATTTGGGAAAAAATGCAGCGGGCTTTGGATGATATGTTCAAGGAAACCGGACACCAAAATGCCTATTTCCCTTTGTTTATACCAAAATCATTTTTTAGCAAGGAGGCCGCTCACGTAGATGGTTTTGCAAAAGAGTGCGCGGTGGTCACCCATTACCGCCTTAAAAATGATCCGGATGGTAAAGGTGTAATTGTTGATCCCGATGCCAAACTGGAAGAAGAGCTCATTGTCCGTCCCACCTCGGAAACCATTATCTGGAGTACCTATAAAAACTGGATTCAGTCGTACCGCGACCTGCCCTTGTTAATCAACCAATGGGCGAATGTGGTCCGTTGGGAAATGCGCACGCGTTTGTTTTTACGAACGGCTGAGTTTTTGTGGCAAGAGGGGCATACGGCCCATGCCACCAAAGCCGAGGCCATTCAGGAGACGGAAACCATGTTGGGCGTTTATGCAAAATTTGCGGAAGAGTGGATGGCCATGCCTGTTGTTCAAGCTACAAATCGGCCAATGAGCGTTTTGCCGGTGCCTTGGAAACCATGACCATTGAAGCATTGATGCAGGATGGTAAGGCATTGCAATCTGGAACCTCTCACTTTTTGGGTCAGAATTTTGCCAAGGCCTTTGATGTGACTTTTGCCAATAAGGAAGGAAAGTTAGAGCATGTATGGGCTACTTCCTGGGGGGTATCCACGCGACTTATGGGTGCTTTGGTTATGGCACATTCAGACGACAACGGCTTGGTGTTGCCGCCCAAACTGGCCCCTATCCAGGTGGTGATCGTTCCCATTTACAAAAAAGCAGAAGAGCTTGAACGGATTGATGAGGTGGTCAATGGTTTGGTGGCAAAGCTTAAAGGGCTGGGCATTTCTGTTAAATACGATAACGACGATAACCGCAAACCCGGATGGAAGTTTGCCGAGTATGAATTGAAAGGCGTTCCTGTTCGTCTGGCCATTGGTCCCCGCGACCTCGAAAACGGTACGTTTGAAGTGGCCCGAAGAGATAACATGAGCAAAGAGACCATGCCTTTGGAAGGACTGGAGAACAAAATTCAAGCCTTGTTGGACGATATTCAGGCAAGCATATACAAGAAGGCGCTTGATTTTCGCACGTCAAAAACCACCAAGGTGGATGATTACGAAGAATTTAAACGTCTTTTGGATGAAAAAGGTGGCTTCTTTCTATGTCACTGGGATGGCACCTCTGAAACAGAGGAGTTGATTAAAAACGAAACCAAAGCTACCATTCGTTGTATTCCTTTGGATGCGCCTGATGAAGCGGGACAGTGCATGGTGACCGGCCAACCCTCCAATAAAAGGGTGGTGTTTGCCAGATCTTATTAAGACGAGATATTTCAATATTGAAGGGTTGTCATGAGTTGGTTTAAACCCACTCCTGACAACCCTCTTCAACACTTACCGAAGACTAGATACCTTGTTTGTATTGGGTATGGATGGTTGGCTGTACCGATTGATGGAGTTGCTCTGCTGCATCTGCATCCAAGGAAAGATGGTTTTTAAAAAGTTGAATCAATTCTTTTTTATCCAACGCCCTTTTCGTATCTGTTTTAATAGCCCGTAAATCTATCATGAAACCTGAAAAAAGATGCGGAAAATCCTTAGCAATGGCTGTGTTAAGAAAATTGGTGGCATTATAGACCGTATGATAGTTGCCTTTGGCTTTTTCAACGATAAATGGATTTTTTTTCAAAGGGGTGATGCGGGCCTGTTTCTCACAATCCTGAAGGCAGTGATCGTCTATGTGTTTTTTGGGGCATCCGGTAATTGGATGAAAGAGGCATTGTCTGCTGGTCATTAGAACAACAGGATGGTAAATGCTGTAATAGAGGTGGAAGTCGGCCGGCTTTCTGATGGCCCTGATTTGCTGTTCACTTATTTCGTTGGAAAGAAAGGCACCAAAGCAGTTGAACTTTTCTTTTAAACCAAGTAAAGCATAGGAGTTGGTCAGGTTTAAGAAGGGGCCAGCTATCCATGGGATGCCTTTTTTAAAGGCTTCAAAGGCGATTCCCGAATTATTGGTGACGATGAATTGGGGCCAAAGATGGCCGAGCCAATCAACGGCCGCTTTATAGTCCTCACCAATTAAAATGGAAGGAAACCAGGGTATTAACGGTCTGTTTTTTAAAAACAGGTCGGTAAGCCCGTCCTTCGCATTTTTGAAACCATTTGGTAGCTGAAAATAGACGCTTAAGGTTGGGTCGTTACTCAAATCTATATCCTCAATCGAATCTATTAAAACCGAAAGCGCCGGCTTCTCAATGGGGGTGCTATGCTTTTTTAGAACGGGCCAATTAACAGCAGGCACTGCTTCCCTTGAGCCATTCAATACAAAGAGAATTTTCTTTTTAATGGTGGTCAGTTCTTTAAAGGGCAGGCAGAGACCGGGTTTCAGAGTAAAAGTTGTGTGATCGATAAAGTAGGCTGTATCATTTATGGCTTTTAGTCTGCTTAAGAGCGCCTTGTCGTCCAAAGGCTCCGTCCCCTTATCGCTCATGTTGGTTTCTGAGTGCACTTCAAAGGAAGCATCCGGCATTTTCAGGCTCACTTTCAGGGGGGTACCACATTGTCCTGAAACAACAATGGATAGCGGAGTTTTTGCGATGCTCAAGCGCTCTATTTCCTTCTTTATGTCTGTTTTGAGTTGATCTTTTTCCTCATAAAAGGCCATTTGATCTTTTGTCGTTTTGGTTTTTAGGTCCGCATCAGAAGCCGCTAAGAGGTGTTGGGTTGAACGGCTCATGGGATTATCAATAAAGAGGTCTTGAGTGATTTTCCCCCTTAAAAAAGCGTTTGAAAAATGGCGGTTGAACACCTTGTGAAGATCCCTGTCATCATTGGTAGGCTCGCCATTTTTATAAAAACTGCGCAGCTGTTTTTTCCAGGTCTTAACCACCGTGTAGACGTATTCAAAGCCCTTCATTCGACCTTCGATTTTAAGAGAGTCAACCCCGGCGTCGTACAGTTCTTTTAAATCAAAAAAGGCCGAATTGTCTTTCAGATGGAGGGGGTAGTTTTTTCCTGCCGGTGTCGTTTCATATTGGTCTCTGCATGGTTGGCTGCACCTGCCCCGGTTGCCCGAGTTGCCGCCATGAACCGAACTCATGTAACAGAGGCCAGAAAAGGAGATGCAATAGGAGCCATGAACAAAAACTTCGGTCAGGATGCTGTTTTTTTGCGCCACTAACGTTAACGCTTTGATTTCCTTAATGCTTAACTCTCTTGATAAGTTGACCCTTTGGGCATTTAATTCTGATAAAAATTGAATTTGACCAGCATTATGCGTGGTTAATTGGGTGGATGCATGAACTTTGATGGTTTTGAAATACCTGGATATGAGATAGAATAATCCCAAATCCTGAACAATTAGGCCATCAATACGGGTGTTAACCAATTTGTTGAGCAACTTAAAAAGTGCCGGAATTTCAGGGTCAACAAAAACAATATTAAGGGTGAGAAATACTTCGCAATGGTGGGCATGAGCCAACCTTAAAAGGCCTTGGAGATCCTCAAAACTGATATTGGCGGCCCGGTTTCTGGCATTGAACTTATTCAAACCGCAGTAAACGGCATCAGCCCCGGCCAGAATGGCAGCCTTAATGGCATCCACATCTCCGCCAGGTGCCAGTAATTCCAATTTTCTCTTCATTAATGGGATATCAATTGATCAACGACGGTGGTCGTTCAATAGGCTGTTGAGCCGTTAATGGAGGCATTGGACTGGCGCTATTCCGGTATGTTGAATAATTGGCAAACGTCTTTGTAGGGCATGCTTTTAAGCTCTTCTATAGGAATGTTTTCCCTGGATGCCGATTTGAGCGTTTCGATGTTGCCCGGAATGGCAATGAAGCGAAAAAAATGATCTGGCAGGGGCACTGAAAGCAAATCCGTTGTGAATTCTATGGTCTGGTATTCGGAAATTAAGAAACTCCAGTTGGCATCCACCGCATAAGTCGGCAAAGGACGCATGGCATTCGAATCATAAATATCACCATTGAGCCACGCGTAGGCGAGGATTACGCCACGTTCTACAATGTCTTCGGTTAAATCAGGGGCCTCCACAATGAAATACCAATCGCCTGATTCACCTGACCATTCTGATGGGGTAAGCCATTCCGAATAATAGATGTCAGCAGATGCTCCGTCCACTCCGTCAAAACCATCACGTCCATCGAGGCCATCACGTCCGTCAATGCCTTTACACCCTGAAAAACCAGGAAAATAAGGGCCATTATCCAATAGGCACTGCTCATTTTTGCTTTCATTTTTAGCTATTTGCTACAAATTTAATTATTTCACGGAACTTGTCAATAGATCAGGAGCCATGATTTACGGATGTGTAAGATCCAAACGCTAATAAAATACTTCTCTTGCATTGAGAAAATGACCCGACTCTACTATACTTTTACCACAAATCTTGTATTTTCGTAGCTGTACTTAAACTACCCGACCAATGAAAAAGTCACTTCAGGATAAAATTTCAGAACAGTTACTGACCCGGGCTGCCTTAAAACAAGGCGTTTTTGATACTACGCTGAGTGCTTTTGATCAGCTGAAGGAAGTGCTGAAGGTTTTGCCTGAGGTATTTAACCCGCAATTAACGGATAAAGATGCCCGGCTGCAGCTCCAATATGAAGAGGTTGGAAATTTTGTGGCCAAGTTGAAAGTGGCCGGCGATGTGCTGGTCTTTTTTATGCATACCAACGCTTTTATGTTCGATCGCGAACATAAAATTTGGGAACAACCCTACGCGAAAGAGAACATGGCCAGATGCTATACAGGGGTTATTAATATCTATAACTTTTTGTACGACTCTTTTCGGTATGGCCGCCCCGACGATTTAGGATACATGGTGGCACGGGTCTTTGTCAATCGGGAAAATGCTTTTTTTGTGGAGGGGAAAAGGCAGCGGGCGATGGGCGTCAGTGGTTTTGGAACCAATAAACTGGACATTGATAACTGGCAAAAAATTGTGGAGACCGCCATGCTTTATTCTTTGGAATTTGATTTGTTGGTGCCACCCTACGAAAACATGAGCATGCTTACCATGGCCCAGCTCAATGAAGAGATTATGCAGTCGCGCATGCGCACCGGTAAGCGATTGGGTTTTGTGTTTAATTCGGATGATGTGAAGCAATAAAAATCTAAAATTCAACCATATGACTTTAGTAGAACGTTTTTTGGAATATGTATCATTTGATACACAGTCAGATATGAATACGGGATTGACACCCAGTACCCCCGGCCAAATGTTTTTTGCCCGGTTTCTGTTGGATGAATTAAAGCGCATTGGCCTCTCGGAAGTCCAGGTGGATGACAACGGTTACCTGACAGCTACCTTGCCGGCGAACATCGAGGGCGATTATCCGGTGGTTGGCTTTATTGCCCATTTGGATACCAGTCCCGATTTTTCCGGTAAGCATGTAAAGCCAAACATTGTGAAAAACTATGATGGTGGTGATATTGCCCTGGATGCTGAAGAGGGGATTTTTTTAAAGCCTTCTGAGTTCCCTGAATTGAAGAATTATGTGGGCCAGGACTTAATCACCACAGACGGGCACACGCTGTTGGGTGCTGATGACAAAGCAGGAGTGGCAGAGATTGTCACGGCTATGGAATATTTATTGGCCCATCCCGAGATCAAACATGGGAAAATCCGCATTGGTTTCACACCAGATGAAGAAATTGGTCAGGGTGCCGATCATTTTGACGTGCCTGCCTTTGGTGCTTCCTTTGCTTACACTTTGGATGGTGGTGAAATTGGCGAACTGGAGTATGAAAATTTCAATGCCGCCATGGCTAAGATAGTGGTACACGGACGTAATGTGCACCCCGGTTATGCCCGTCATAAAATGCGCAATTCTATGCGCATTGCCAATCAGCTGGTGGCCATGTTACCGCGACATGAAACCCCCGAACACACGGATGGGTACGAAGGCTTTTACCATTTGATGTCCTTCAACGGCGACGTGGAAAAAACAGAGATGGTTTTTATTATCAGAGACTTTGACCAATCCCGCTTTGAAAATCGTAAGCGCGAAATGCAGCATCTGGTAAATAAGATCAATGCGGAATTTGGCGAGGGGACGGTTGAGTTGGATATGGTCGACCAGTATTACAATATGCGGGAAAAGATAGAGCCGGTCATGTACATTGTGGAACTGGCCCGTGAAGCCATGGAAAGAGCCGGCGTGAAGCCTAATGTATTGCCCATCAGGGGAGGCACCGACGGTGCCCGGCTTTCCTATATGGAATTGCCGACACCCAATATATTTGCAGGTGGTCACAATTTTCACGGGCGTTTTGAATTTGTTCCGGTTCAAAGTATGCAAAAAGCGGTTGAGGTCATTCTGCAAATTGCCCAAATGGTGCCTGAATACAGGAAATAGACCGTTAGGAAAGTTATAAATATGGTTTATATCTCATTGTTTTTATTCAGGTAAAAATATACCTGATAGCTTTGTGGGGCGACAGGTTTTCTTTAAATTTGCAAGTGTAATGTTTTATATAGCATTGGTTTGTAAGGAATATTAAAGATAATCTAATAAATTAACCTAAAAATTGTAAGTATGTCAGTATTAGTAGGAAAGAAAGCCCCTTCGTTTTCAACCAAAGCCGTGGTCAATGGTCATGAGATTGTTGAAAACTTCTCTTTAGAGCAGTATGTCGGTAAAAAATATGTGGTGTTTTTCTTTTATCCGAAGGATTTTACCTTTGTTTGTCCCACCGAAATAATTGCCTTTCAGGAAAAAATAGCTGAATTTGAAAGTCGCAATGTGGCGGTTGTTGGTGTCTCCACCGATTCAGAATTTTCTCATTGGAAGTGGTTGCAAACCGACAAAAAAGAGGGCGGTATTAAAGGTGTTAAATTTCCTTTGGTGGCCGATGGCAGTATGACCATCTCTGATAGCTATGATGTTTTGGCCGGGGAGTATGATTTTAACGAAGAAGGTATGCTTGAGTTCAAAGGTGAACCTGCTGCCTATAGAGGCCTTTTTCTGATTGATAAGGAAGGTGTGGTTCGTCACCAGGTGGTGAATGATATGCCGCTGGGACGTAGCGTGGACGAAACACTTCGTATGGTGGACGCCCTTCAGTTTTTCGAAGAAAACGGCGAAGTTTGTCCCGCCAACTGGCATAAAGGTTCCACTGGTTTGAAAGCAACCCAGGAAGGTATTTCTGAATACCTCGGAAAAAATTAACAGCAACGGATTTTATTTAAGACAAAAACAAAAAGCTGCCTTTGGGCAGCTTTTTTTTGTCGCAGTTATTTGTTTTGCAGCAGGTCGCCCAGACCGCTGATGGCCGTTTGCAGGTCATCCCCGGAAGGTTCCTGAAAAACACGAAGGCCGAATTCCGGAATGATGGCCAGTATGTGATCAAAAATATCGGCCTGTATCTCTTCATAAACCGCCCAGGCTTTTTCCTTACTGAAAACATACACCTGAATGGGAATACCTTTTTCAGAGGGTTGCAAGTGACGGATCAGGAAAGTCATGTCGGTATTCAGCCGGGGATGACGGATGCAGTAATTCTCCAGGTATTTTCTAAAGACACCCAGATTGGTCATTCTGCGGCCATTGACCGTAACAGATTCATCCACACCCAACTCCTTGTTGTAATTCTCTATTTCCGTTTGTCGCTGTTCAATGTAATCTTTGAGGTGGTGAATTTTCTTGTATTTGGCCAGCATCTCAGGCGTGCAGAATTTAACGCTGCGCATATCCACATTAATGGAGCGCATGATGCGCCGTCCTCCGGATTCTTCCATGCCGCGCCAGTTCATGAAGGGACTGGCCACCAGGGCGTAAGTCGGGATGGTGGTGATGGTGCGGTCCCAATTCTGGACTTTTACTGTGTTGAGCGTCACTTCTAAAACCGTTCCATCTGCGTTATGGGTAGCATGGATATCCAGTCGCCGACCCGCATCATTTTGTTGGCCGATAGCTGAATGCCGGCCACAAATCCAAGGATGGTATCCTTAAAAATCAACAACAATATTGCTGCCATGGCACCCAGCCCTGCAAATATTTTGGCAACATCCACTCCGGTTAAATAGGTAATTATTAAAAGAGCGCCGACTATAATGGTAATGAGATTGAGCAATTGTATATAGCTTCTGATGGGGCGTTCTATGGCATAGGGCTTGGTGTTGTAGATGTCCTCCAGTACCGATAAGGCTGCCTGAAGGGTCCAAAACACAATCCCAATCATATAAATGATGGCCAGTGTGTGTGTGATTTTTAGGATACTGGGGTAAATGCCAAAGAAACTTTCATCCAGGGCATATATAACAATGGCAGGCGCAATGTGTGATATGCGGTGAAAAACCCTTCTGTGGACCAGGTAGTCGTCATATCTGGATTTGGTTTTTCGAACCAGCTTAATGGTGTAAAAAAGTAAAATTTTCTTGGCTACGTAGTAAACCAAAAAACTTAGTATAAATAGAATGAGGGCACGCAACCCTAAATCAATCAGGGCAAAAGTCCATTCGGGCAGAATGGTTGTTTCCAGCAGGTCTGTCAACCATTTTCTAAGGTCGTCTGATTTTTTAATGAGGTTATCGAACATAGTGGTGGTATTATTTGAAATTATCCGCATCAAAACTAATAAACAATTGTTATCTTGCAAAGTCAGGTAGAACAAGAACTCAGCTATGAGATGGAATTTTAGACTAATATCAGGGGTCGTTGTGGTATTATGTTATTTTGCTTCATTTGCGCAGGCACAGAATGAGCTTTTTGACTGGGATCGAACGCTTCGTGTTGATTTCGTATTGGTGGGTAATCTTCACTATCAAAATGCTTATGTCTCAAAAATTACCACTTTCGATGGCGTTTTTGCCGGTTCCAATCAAATGATTTCTCCCTTTGATTATGGTGAATACCGCTATTTTCTTATAGCCCCCGAAAAGGGTGATACGCTTTTTAAGCGGGGTTTTTCGACTTTGTTTGAAGAGTGGCGAACCATTGATGAGGCCAGGGACAAAGAACGTGCTTTTCAGCAAAGCATAGAAATGCCTATGCCTTTGATACCGGTTAAATTGGTCGTAGAAAGTCGCCTCCGCAACGGGAAATTTGTCGGCCTGTTTCAGGACGAGGTGGTGCCGGACGAGCTCTCTGTTGTCCGGTTCCAGCCATTCGACTTTCCAATAAAAATGATTCATGGCAGCAACGACTCTCAGCAAAATTTTGATGTTCTCTTTTTGGCTGAGGGATATCAGGCCAATGAGGCAGATCTTTTCTTTGATCAGGTGGAGGATTTAAGCGGCCAGTTATTGGCCACTGAGCCTTATCAATCACTAAAAGACCGCATGGCCATCCGGGCGATAGCCGCCCCTTCTGTTCAATCAGGTCCCGATGATCCACGGTCCGATGAGTGGCGAAACACCATCATGGAGAGCACCTTCAATACTTTTGGGGTGGATCGTTATCTGGAAACGGAAGCCACCTGGAAAGTTTATGATTTGGCTGCCCAGGCGCCGCACGATCACATCATCGTGCTGGTGAACAGTGACAAATACGGGGGTGGAGGTATCTATAATCATTTTTCAGTGGTGACGGCCGGTCATCGTAACTCGGGAACCGTTCTTATTCATGAATTGGGTCATGGGTTCGGAGGTTTGGGCGACGAGTACTTTGGGGCAGATGTGTCTTACAATGATTTTATTAATCCGGAGATTGAGCCCTGGCAGCCCAATCTTACTACTTTGGTCGATTTTGACCGTAAGTGGAAACACCTCGTAGCTAAGGATGTGCCGGTACCAACTCCCATCCGTCCCATGTATAAAAACACCACTGGTGTTTTTGAGGGAGGGGGTTATGTGCGCAAAGGCGTTTACCGCCCCGCCATCAATTGCCGCATGCGCACCAATGAGGCGGCAGGGTTTTGTGAGGTGTGTACGGAGGTGCTTACCAGAAAAATATTATTTCATGCCCCCGGCCGGGGCGATTAGATTGGAATCCAACTAAATAGTAATTTCAAAATAAATACGGATGCATTACTTAGCGAATGATACAAGGTACGACTCCATGACGTATCGGCGGTGTGGACAAAGTGGACTGCAATTACCGGCCATTTCTCTTGGACTATGGCATAATTTCGGGTCTGTGGATCCCCTGTCCACTCAGAAGGAAATACTCAGGTATGCTTTTGACAATGGGATAACACATTTTGATCTGGCCAATAACTATGGTCCTGCGCCCGGCTCTGCGGAGGAGAATTTTGGAAGGGTATTGGCCAGTGATTTTAAGCCCTACCGGGACGAGATGATCATTTCGACCAAAGCGGGCTACCACATGTGGCCCGGACCATACGGTGAGTGGGGTTCTAAAAAATACATGATAGCCAGCCTGAACCAGAGTCTTAAGCGCATGGGGGTCGATTACGTAGATATTTTTTACAGTCACCGTCCGGATCCGGATACGCCGCTTGAAGAAACCATGGCCGCGCTGGATCAGGTGGTCCGGCAGGGCAAAGCACTTTATGTGGGCATCTCTAACTATTCGGCCGAGCAAACCCAGCGTGCCGAGGCCATATTGAATGATCTGGGCACCCCCTGTCTGATACATCAACCCCGTTACAGTCTTTTAGATCGCTGGTCGGAGAAGGGCCTGCTGGATGTGCTGGGCAAGCGTGGGATTGGCTGCATAGCCTTTTCGCCTCTGGCACAGGGGCTGCTTACCAGCCGTTATTTAAAGGATATCCCGGCGGATTCACGCATTGCCAAGTCGCATGGCTTTTTAAAAAAGGAAACGCTGACAGAGGAGCGTTTGCAAGCTTTGAGGAGTCTCAATGATATTGCCGCCAACCGCGGACAAACACTGGCTCAAATGTCGATTGCCTGGTTGCTGAAAGATGCACGGGTGACCTCTGTCCTGATAGGTGCCAGTTCCGTTCAGCAATTAAAAGATAATCTTTATGCCACCAAAAACACCCTCTTTAATCAGGGAGAGCTCGATGTTATTGACCGCACTGCAGGGCCTGTTATGATGTAGGGCCACTGTATGTTCCGTGTGTATAAAATATTCTTTTCAGGTCGCATGGCGAGTAATTGCCTGCGACCTGTTATCTTTGTGGCCTATTAGATGAGACAACTTGTATGGCAAATATATTATCTGTTGAAAATTTAACGCACCACTATGGCGATGTTCGCTTATTTGACCATCTGAATTTCGGATTGGAGGAAGGGGACAAGGCGGCCTTGATTGCGCGCAACGGTACCGGAAAAACCACTTTGTTAAATATTCTGGCAGGATTGTTCCAGGCAGATGGTGGAAATGTGACCATCCGAAACGGCATTAAAGTGGGCTATTTGACCCAGGAACCGTCCTATCCGGATGGACTGACGGTGAAAGAGGCTGTTTTTAGTGGTGAGAACGAACTGGTTGATTTGGTACGTAAGTACGAGTCGGCCCTCGAAGCCAACGATCAACCGGAAATAAGCCAATTGATTGAGAAAATGGATGCCCTCAATGCCTGGGATTATGAAACCCGGGTCAAGCAAATCCTTAACCAGTTAAATATTACCCAGCTCAGTCAGCCTGTAGAGCAATTGTCGGGTGGGCAACTAAAAAGAGTGGCACTGGCCGCTGTGCTGGTTGAGGAGCCTGACTTTCTCATTCTGGATGAGCCCACCAACCACCTGGACTTGGATATGGTGGACTGGCTGGAAGAGTTTCTGAGCCGAAACCGGGCCACTTTGCTGATGGTGACTCATGATCGATTCTTTCTGGACCGGGTGTGTAATACCATTTTTGAAATGGACAATGAATCCCTTTACCGCTATCACGGCAACTATACCTATTTTTTGGAGAAGCGCGACGAACGCATAGAGCAACGCAACCAGGAAATTGAAAGAGCCCGTAATCTGCTGCGCAAAGAGCAGGATTGGATGAACCGCATGCCGCAAGCCCGTGCCACCAAAGCCAAGTACCGGATAGATGCCTTTTATGATTTGAAAGATGTCGCCGGTCAAAAGACCGAAGAAGCCAGCATGTCATTGGATATCCAGTCGGCCCGACTGGGAAGCAAGGTGTTGCATCTGGATGCTGTTAGCAAGTCCTTTGATGGTAATTTATTAGTGGATGCCTTTTCGCACAAGTTTGTAAAGGGGGAACGCATTGGTATTTTGGGGAAGAATGGTACCGGAAAAAGTACCTTACTCAATATGCTGACCGGAACCCTCCAGCCTGATTCAGGTGAAATAGACCTCGGTGAAACCGTGGTCTTCGGCTATTACCGTCAGGAAGGCATTCAGTTGGATGAAAATAAGAAGGTCATCGAGGTGATTTCTGAAATAGCGGAGGTTATTTATACCGGCAATGGGGGCAGTATGAATGCTGCACAGTTTTTGCGCTACTTCTTGTTCACCAATGAAATGCATTATGTTTTGGTGAGTAAACTCAGTGGCGGGGAGAAGAAGCGGCTCTATCTGATGACCGTTTTAATGAAGAATCCCAACTTTTTGATTCTGGATGAGCCGACCAATGATTTGGATATCTTTACGCTGGGTGTTTTGGAAGAATACCTCGCGCTGTTTGGTGGTTGTGTTTTGGTGGTGTCTCACGACAGGTATTTCCTAGACAGGGTAGTGGATCAATTGTTCGTCTTTGAAGGGGGCGGTCAGATCAAAGCTTTTCCGGGCAATTATACCCAATACCAGGAATACCTTAAGAAGCAGGAGAAGCCGGCACCTGTCAAAGAGAAAAAGGCAATGGTTGAGAAGCCTAAGAAAGCATCGGACAAGCCCCGTCGCCTCACCTTTAAAGAGAAGCAGGAATTTGAAATGCTGGAGAAGCGCATTGCCGAATTGGAGGACGAAAAGGTGGAATTGGAAAACAGTCTTAACTCAGGGAGCCTGGCACCGGATGCGCTTGTAGCCGCCTCTAATCGATTGGGTGAATTATTGAAGGATTTGGATCAGTCTGAAAACAGATGGATCGAATTGAGTGAATGGGCGTAGTACTTATTTTCCGGTGCCTTTGCCAAAGAACTCCTGAACCGATTCGATGTCCGATTCAAGGGCCTCTTTTTTGGCACCCTCAAAAATGATTTGGCCTTTTTCCAGAAAAATGATTTTGTCGGCCACCCTCAGGATGCTCGAAACTTCGTGGGTTACCATCACAATGGTCATTCCCAGCTGCTCCCTTAAATCAAGGATCAACTGATCGAGAGAAGCCAGAGATACCGGGTCCAGACCAGCTCCGGGTTCGTCGCAAAACAACAAGGGTGGATCCATAATAATGGCCCGCGCCAAAGCAGCCCTTTTAAGCATGCCACCACTGAGTTGAGCCGGGTAAAGGTGGGCAGCCTCCTTCAGGTTGACCAGTCCCAGCTTCATTAAGACCATCTGCCGGATGATGTTATCGGGCAAAGTGGTATGCTGTTCCAAAGGCAGCGCCACATTTTCAATGACTGTCAGCGAATTAATTAGCGCCCCATTTTGGTAGAATACGCCCATGTTGAGGTAGAATTCCGTTTGTTCTTCTTCGCTCAATCCGGCCACATCTTTATTGAATACAAAAGTGGTGTTTTCCGGTGAAGGATAGAGGTTGAGAAGGTGCTTCAAAATGGTGGTTTTTCCAGATCCGCTACCTCCCAGAATGACCGTTATTTGTTCCGGTTGGACGGTGAAAGACACATCGGTCAGCACCTCGCGCTCATCAAAAGCGACTGATAAGTTTTGTACTTCTATGATGTTGCTTGTCTTGTCCATGCTGCTTATTTTTTGTTAGGTCGATAGGTCGATAGGTTGATAGGTCAATAGGTTGATGGGGTTGATGGGGTCGATAGGGTTATTTGGTTGATGGGTTTTTAATAAAAAATTAAGCCCAGCACCATATCGGCCACAATCACCATGGCTATGGCGGCCACGACTGATTTGGTGGTGGCTTTACCAACCCTTCTGCGCCATTCTCTACATTGGATCCAAAAAAGGTGCCGGTGAGTACGACTATGGCACCAAAAACCAGACTTTTGATGATGCCGGTGAGAATATCCTTCTGATAGAGCGCGTCCGGCATTCGGTTGAAAAAGACTTCCGGGGTAATATCCAGATATAAATAGGCCGCCAGCATACCGCCCATGATGCCGAAAACATTGGCCAGAACGGTTAAAAAGGGCATGGTTAATAAACTACCATATATTTTGGGAACCACCACAAAGCGAATCGGATTCAATCCCATGGTCTGCAAGGCGTCTGTTTCGGAGGTCACCTTCATGGTGGCTATTTCAGCTGCAATGGCTGACCCGCTGCGACCTGCGACCAGAATGGCTGTTATCAATGGTCCCATTTCACCCATCATGGAGATGACGATCAGATCCACAATAAAAATGTTGGCGCCAAAGTTTTGTAATTGCGCAGCTGATTGCAGTGCCAGAACCAATCCGATGATGAAGGACAGGGCTACCACAATGGGTACAGCGTTTACGCCAATAGTGATGGCCTGATTCACAAAGGCTCCCTTTCGTCGCTGTCGGCGGTTAAACAAATCGACCATCGACCAGTAAAAAACATCGGCCATTAACAGGATAAAGTCCCTAATATAGGTTTTGAAGAATTCAATCGTATTTTCACCAATGGTATATAAAAAGCCACCATCTGCTTTGGGCTTTTCATTGATCTCGTCGGGTAAGGTAAATAATTCCAACTTTTCTTTAACGGATGCATTGGCGCCTTTTGTTATGACCTCTATATTCTTTTGACTGAGTTGCCGTGTCAGATGGTGAATGGCTGTGGTTCCTGCACTGTCGATATGCTCGAGGCCACTCAGATCAATGGTTATTTCCCGGGCGGAAATGTTGGGCACTATCTGACTATAGGCCTTAACAAAATGGCCTGTGTTGGCCATTTTTAAAGTATCCTTTATGTAAAATGTGTTATTTGAGAAGCTAAACTGCTCCGATTCAACAGGGTTGCTCAATGTCACTATGGTTGGTTTACTCTGGTTTATAATCAGACATTTCTTCCTCTATCAAAGTAGTGAGTTTGACCAGTTCCTCAGATAGGAGGTTACTGATGGTTTGCGCCATCAGGTTTAAATCCTTTTCGTCGAGTCTGCGCTCCTGGTTCGCTTTATGTTTGAGAATAACTCTGTCGGTTTCCGTTTCCACCAAGGAAAATTCAATGTTCAGATGCGCATAAAAAGCTTTTTCTTTTTGAAGTACCTCTATGTGGTGCAGTTTCGTGTTGAGGGTAAAAGTCGGCGGGGTATTCCAAAACCGATTGGCCACACGTTTAAAGGTTTGACGGTCTGAAAAATGATTCAGTATAAGGGGTAATAGCGCCTCCTCTGGTCGAACGGCCCATTCATGCTGGCCAAAATATTGAATTTGATGGGATTCATCTCTCAGGGCAATTTGTGTGGTGGCAAAAGCAGGAGCGATTTTAACATCGGCAACTTCGCACAGCACATCTATGACGGGAGTAGCGGCGGAAGGCCCGGCCTCACTGGTGGGTTCAATGAGATAGTATTTTTTGAGTACCGTTTTATTAGAACCACACCCCGATGCAGTAAGGAGAAGGAGGGCCATTATCAGTAACTTATTGCTCATGCTAATTGTTTTTTAATTGGTTGTCAGGAAGGTTTTTAGTCCTGGATCCACGAATCAGGACCGATGGATTGTCATTGATTTTGCGGGATGCTTCATTTAGATTGCGCAGGGTTGAATTGATCAATTGCTGACTTTCAAGCAAATCCCGGCTTCCTTTGTTAATGTCATCATCTACTTTTATCAGTAGTTGTTGGGTTTGTGAGGCAGCCATGGCCAACTCATCGATCAGCTGTTTGATGTTGGATTCCTTTATGGTTTCGGTAACATCCCAAACATTGGCCACAATTTGATTGATGGTATCGTTGTCAACAATGGTGTTGATCCGGTGGATGGTTTGTTGGAGTGCTTCCGAAGAGACCAAAAGACTTTGAGCCACCTCACTGGCCGATCGAATGGTTGTGTTGACGTCTTCTCTGTTTTCATTGAGCATGGAATCAATCCGGATGACTGCCTGATCGGTATTCTGAGCCAGGGTATGGTATTGGTCTACCAGAGCCATGATTTTGGCCTCATTATCCTTGTGCGTTAATCGCAAAAGGTTGTTGATGACCTGCTCTGCCTTTTCTGCAATGACCTCTGCTTTACCGGTAATGTCATCCGTAATGGAACTTCCTGCCGGAATAAATTCGCCCGGTGGTAACATGGGGGCTTCATTGGTGCCATCTCTTATTTCTATGGCTTTTAAGCCTGTTATTCCCAGGGTGGTGATTTCTGCTTTTGAATCTTCTTTAATGGGCGTGCCTTGCTTGAGCGTGAGGGTGACAATGATGCTGGTGACATCTTCGGGGTTGATTTCAATATCGGCAATGGTACCCACTTTAATACCAAGGTATTTGACAGAGCTCCCTACCTCCATTCCGCTAACAGAAACGTCTTTAAACGACACATAATAGGTGTCTGATTTCTGGAATATTTCTCTGGCTGTAAAAAAAGCAATGAGAAAAATCAGAATGGCCGCACTGAATACAATGAATATTCCCAATCTTATCTTTTGTGCCTTAATGGTCATAATCGTTTCTTATTGTTTTGTAAATCTCTGATTTTAAACAACTTCTGCTTGTTGATTGCTTAAATATAACTTACTGAATATCATGAATTTTCTTTTGCCTCTCCACCAAATAACCTAACAACCCCATCAACCCTCTCAACCCTTCCAACCCATCTCCATCCTTCCTACCCCTCTCAACCTAATTACCTATTGATCCCGCTTCGCGGGACCTCAAGCCGCAGGCGCAGTTCCGAATTTTCGGAAGCCCTACGCTGCGCCTCCCAACCTAATGATCCCGCTTCGCGGGACTTCGCTACGCTGCGCCTATTGACCTATTGACCTATTACCGTCATCTACGCCCATATAAAGTGAATAGGAAAGATAATAAATAAATACCAAATTTAAAAAGCGCCCCACCCAATTCCCCCCATCTCCCCTTCACTCAAACCACCCCAATTACCCACCCACTCCA
>NZ_BAZW01000034.1 GCF_000974365.1 Geofilum rubicundum JCM 15548 | reverse complement strand
TCAGACCAAATTTCCTGTGGCTCTTTAAATCCAATTTCTCAGGGATGTTGCCTAAATTTTAATTCTACCTTTATTTTTTGGTATTGCATCAATATTTTCAAAGAACTTTTTCTTTCTGTATTCTGGATTGTAAACGGCTTTAACACCATTTATTCTCTCGTTGCTCAAAACATTTTTGGCGTAAGAGTTTGCAAAGATATATACTGCTTTCCAAACCTCCAAATCAATTCGCCAATTTTTCAAAAAAATTTCCTGGCGATTTTTGCCTTGTTTTGAATAACCCGAACATCCTTGGACATTCTTTATTAATCACGCTTTCCTCGTTCGTAAAGCGGGTGCAAAATAAGTGCTATTTTTTTCCATCTCCAAGCATTTTCTGCAATCCATTGTATTAAAAAATGTAAACCGACTGATTATCATAGCCAATAAACCGTAAAACACCACTCAACTTTATGCCAAAAGTTCCCAATTTATCATCATTTATAGTACCTTTGTGCCGCATTTGCTTCAATTTGAAGCCTGCCCAATCATCCATTTAATTGAAAACAGCATTTCATGAATCATAAATCCGGCTTTGTTAGTATCGTAGGCAACCCCAATGTGGGTAAATCTACCTTGATGAATTTATTGGTAGGTGAACGCTTGTCCATTATTACCGCCAAAGCACAAACGACCCGCCATAAAATACTGGGCATCGTCAATAAAGAAGCATACCAGATCGTTTTTTCTGACACGCCAGGCGTATTGGAGCCCAACTACAAGCTTCAGGAGTCTATGTTGAAGTACAGCAAATCGGCATTGGTGGATGCCGATGTTATATTATACCTGACAGACACGGTGGAGACCTCCATAAAAAATGAATCTTTTATTAATGAGGTCAAAAACGCGAAGGTGCCAGTCTTGGTCGCCATTAACAAAGTAGATTTGACCGAACAGGTGCAGTTGGAAAAACTGGTAGCCACCTGGCAGGGATTATTACCTGCAGCGGAAATTTTCCCTATTTCGGCCCTGCGCAAATTTAATGTGGACCGTTTAAACCAAAGAATCATTGAGCTCATCCCCGAATCACCCCCGTTTTTCGACAAGGAAGCCCTGACGGACAAAACAGAGCGATTTTTCGTCTCCGAAATAATTCGGGAAAAAATACTTCGCTACTACCAGAAAGAAATCCCCTATTCCGTTGAAGTCGTCGTGGAGGAATTCAAAGACAAGGGTAGCCGGGTTGATATACATGCCATTATTCATGTGGCCCGGGATTCACAAAAGGGCATTATCATCGGCCATCAGGGCAAAGCGCTTAAGAAATTGGGAACTGAAGCCAGACGGGACATCGAGACCTTTCTGGCCAAAAAAGTATTTTTACAGCTGTTTGTAAAAGTCTCCAAGGATTGGCGGAACCAGGACAACTTTTTAAAGAACTTCGGATACGATCAATAACAAACGCACCAGGAAGTGCCAAAACGTATTTGAAGCAACAACAAACTTTCAATTAGAAATTCAAGAACAAAATGGGAAATATAGTCGCAATCGTAGGACGTCCGAATGTTGGAAAATCTACACTGTTTAATCGTCTTACGGGTCAGCGCCACGCTATTGTGGATGAGATGAGCGGGGTAACCCGCGACCGCTTATATGGAAAAGCACACTGGAATGGCATCGACTTTTCGGTCATTGATACCGGAGCTATGCCATCAATTCAGAAGATATTTTTGAAGAGGCCATCAGGGAGCAAGTCATGATTGCCATTGAAGAGGCCGACATTCTATTGTTTGTGGTAGATGTCACCACCGGAGTAACCGACTATGACGAAATGGTGGCCGAAGTCATCAGAAGATCCCGAAAAAAAGCCATTGTGGTGGTCAACAAAGTGGACACCAACGACCGGGAGCCGGAATCGGCCTATTTTTACTCTCTGGGACTGGGCGATCTTTTCAGCATCTCCTCCATCAACGGCTCCGGAACCGGTGACTTGCTGGATGCATTGGTCGGGATGCTACCTGAAAAAACGACCATATCTCTGGAAGAGGAAGAACTGCAATTGCCACGTATCGCCATTGTGGGACGGCCCAACGCAGGTAAATCATCTTTGGTAAATGCCTTAACGGGCGAGGACCGTAATATCGTAACACCTGTATCGGGTACGACGCGCGACAGTATATATACACGATTCAATAAGTTTGGACACGACTTTTTGCTGGTGGATACCGCCGGTATCAGAAAAAAGACCAAAGTACACGAGAATCTGGAGTTCTATTCGGTGATGCGCGCCGTCCGTGCCATTGAAAATTCGGATGTTTGCATCCTCATGATTGATGCCGTGCGTGGTTTTGAAGGACAGGATCAGAAGATCTTCGGCCTCATAGAGCGCAACCGAAAAGGGATCGTCGTCGTTGTCAACAAATGGGATTTGGTGGAGAAAGATAACAATACCACCAAAGCCTTTGAAGCAGACATTAGAGAAAAGACAGCGCCCTACGTGGACTATCCCATCATCTTTACTTCGGCCTTAACCAAGCAACGTCTTTTCAAAGCGCTCGAGGAAGCCGTGCGCGTCAACGAAAACCGGACACGACGCATTTCAACTTCTCAACTGAACGAATTTATGCTGCCCCTCATTGCCAGTATTCCGCCGCCGGCCACCAAAGGGAAATACATTAAAATAAAATTTGTTACCCAATTGCCCTCCAATCCCCCTTCGATTGCCTTCTTTTGCAACTTACCGCAGTATGTTAAAGAGCCCTACAAGCGCTTTTTAGAGAATAAAATCAGAGCCAAATGGGATTTGACCGGGGTACCCATCAATATTTTCATGCGCAAAAAATAGCCAGACTATCACTATTTTTTCTTATTTTTACTAATTCTAAATAAGGATAATTATGAGGATACATGCCCATATGAAAATGGCCGATTTGGTGCACCTCAATTTTGAGGTTTTAGCTGTTATTCAGCGTCTCCAAATCCCTTTTGGCTTCAAAGACAAATCGGTTCAAACCATTTGCGAAGACAACAACATCCATGTAGAATTCTTTTTACAATTGGTCCAATGGTTCAATGAGCGTGAGAATTTTCCGCAGGAGCAATTGATGCAAGGCAAGGCAGAATGGCTGGTCAACTATTTGCACCATACGCACCAATGTTATTTGCACTACCAAATTCCCCGAATTGAGAAGGAGATTGAGGATTTGGAGCAGCTGCCTGGTCTGTCAGACCAGTCGGCCCACCTGATGGTTAATTTTTTCAGGGAATACATGCGGGAATTCACGGCCCACATTGAGGACGAAGAAAACACAACCTTTCCCTACATTTTAGCGCTTTCAAAAACCCTTTCGGGGCAAATGGACCAAAAAGCGTTTAACCTGCGTTACCAAAAATATTCCATTGATAAATATCTGGATCATCACAGTGATTTAGAGGAGAAGATTTTTGATTTACAAAGCATTCTCCTGAAGCATTTACCGCCCCCTTCCAACAATTGTCATTTCACCAACTTGCTTTTAGAAATCAACCGATTGGGCAATGATTTAAAAGACCATACCCTGCTGGAAGAAAACGTGTTGATTCCGAAGGCCAGGCAAATGGAGAAGGAGCTTAAAACCAAATCATTCAACCAATAAGCAGTACCTCATGGTTAGAATCTTAGTAGCGGAGCAATCCTATCTTCTCAGGAAAGGATTGACACATATATTAAGGCAATTCCCGGAGGTAGGGGAAATTGAAATCCTGGGCTCTCACCTGGGGATTGAGGAGGTGATCCATCATTTTGAACCCGATTTACTCATCATCAATTCAAGCATTGCCGCTTCATCGAATGAGGAAGCATTAAGCCGGCAACTACCTGACACCTGCCATGTGCTCCACATCATCAACACCTTACTTCCACCGGGTGCACCCGATAATCAACTGTCGATCTATGACTCAAAAGTCAGCCTGACCGATAAAATATCGAATACGATCAAGGCGATCAGCGAGACCAAAAACATGGAAGAATCGGAAGAATTAACGCCTCGTGAAAAACTTATTCTCAAACATGTTGCACTGGGTCAAACCAACAAAGAAATTGCTGCTGTTCTGTTTATCAGCGCCCATACAGTTATTTCTCACCGAAAAAACATTACCCGAAAACTGGATATAAAGAGTGTTTCCGGCCTCACAGTTTATGCCATTCTAAATGGGATAATTAATATGGAAGACATATCTTAGCAGTCAGGAATAAACCAAAATCATTTTATGTCCACTACCAGACTTACGGAATCAGCTACTGCCCCGTTCACCGAACGTATTATCGCCGCGTTCATTGATATCATTATTGTAATCGGGCTCTGCTTTTTTCCGCGTGTTGGCTGGATGATAGGCATTATTTACCACTTGACCCGAGACTCGATGCCTTTTTTGTACGGACAAAGTTTTGGCAAACATCTCATGCAGATAAAAGTCATTGCTCTGCCACAAAAAACCTCCCTGACCCGGTATCCCGAAAAGTCCATCATCAGAGGGTTGGTGATGATGATTCCCATCCTAAACATTATTGACATCTGGTATTTCCTGACCAAGGGCTATCGACTGGCCGATAAATGGGCAGAAACCACGGTGGTGCGTCATGTTAAGGACGATGACTCTGAAGGGATGGACGGAAGCTCCACATAAAACACAGATCCAAGTCCCTCCTCCGTTTCAAACCAGATACGACCACCGGCATTTTCAATGACCCGCCTCGATATGGCCAGCCCAAGCCCCATTCCGCCCGTCTTTGTGGTAAAGCTGGGAACAAACAAGTTGTCCCGAATAGCATCAGGAACACCCTTTCCATTGTCTTTAATTCCTACCACCACTTTATCATCCATCCGTCGGACGTCAATTTCAACGAGGCCATCCCGGACTGCCGGGATGGATTGAATGGCATTCTTAATCAGATTATTAAACACGCCCAGTAGTTGCTCTCCATCTGCCCTGACCATGACATGCTCCCCGGCATGATTAATGAGATGAATGGGAACATTTCCTGAATCACCAAACAGGGTGCGACTGGTCTCTATTTTATCAATAATATTCACCGCTTCCGATTTAGCAGTGGGCATTTGCGCAAACTTGCTGAACTCAGAGGCGATGCTTGAAAGGCTATTAATTTGCTCGATCAAAGTGCCTGTCACACGATTCATATAACCATCAAAATCCTCTACCTTATCGTTCCATGCACGCTGCAGAAACTGGATGTTTAGCTTCATGGGGGTCAAGGGGTTCTTAATCTCATGGGCTATTTGTTTCGCCATTTCACGCCAGGCCAATTCACGTTCCGTCTTGGCCAACTTCCCGGCACTGACAGCGAGTTCATCCACCATTCTGTTGTATTCAGCCACCAATCCACCAATCTCATCTTCCCCTTTATAATCAATTTTATCATTAAACCGATCTAATTTAATCTGAGAAATCTTGCTTTGTAACAAAAGCAAAGGACGGGTAATTTGCCGGGAAAGAAATACCGCTATACTAATGACCAGGAAGGTGAAAATCAGATAAAAATTAACCACGGTAACAATCACCGAGGAGATCTCATCACGCAATTCATTATTCCCGACAAAATAGGGTAGATTAACAAAGCCTGAGAGTCGGTTATCCCCATCCAGGAGCGGCACATAAAAAGAGATGTAATCCAACTCTCCTATCCGCTCTTCATCCAGATACCTGACAGCATCGGTATAGGCCAGATTATAATAAGCACGCGGATTCATCTGATAACCGGCTAAACCATTCCTGAACAACTCTGGTCGTGAGGATCCCAATAACATCCCATCCACGCCATAAAGATTAATGTCAGAATAAAACACATTGGAAATCATCTGGAGCTGATAGTTAAGATAATCGTCCGGACTGGAAGTCACCGGTCCGTCCAGTCCAATTTTATATTCCAATTCCAGCATTATGGACTGCGCTTTATTTTCCAGCAATTCAAGATGCTTTTTTTCAAATTGCTGAACCGTGTAATAAACGGTTCCGATGGCGACAATAATTAGCAGCACCAATAATAAGAGCACAAACACCACCTGAATGCGCTTTTGAATGGACACATTAAAGGAGAATCCGGCAGAACGCCATTTCATCCACAAAATCAGAAGGGCGCCAAAAAGAAAAAAGAAGATAAAAAGGAGGGAGAAGGTCATTAAAATATCGGAGACCTCATAATCCTGCTTGCTTAAGACAATGGTAACGTTTGGCTCAGGCTGATACACCAAATGCGCGTACTGCCCTTCCTTAAAAAAAACTTTGCTGTTCAGTACCGGTTGATAAAAGTGGGATTCATTTTTATAATGGTAATCACCGGATCGTTTGACCAGTCGGCCATTCAAATACTTGGCATGAGAGTAACCCTCCAAAAGGCGCATACGAGCCCTGTCCCGGTCACTAACCAGCAATTCCGGATACCCCAAACCTTCGAAGAAAGGTTTGGAATTCAACTCTATAAAAAGTGATGTTTCCCTTTTCGGGTCGTTGGGGAAGAAACGAAAAATCCCAAAATACGACACCCGTCCATTTTGATTGTCCAGATAGTGAAAATGATCACTTCCCGAAATGGCATAACCATAGGTATCCAGCATCTCAAAAAAATAGCTGTAGCAATTCCTTACATCCTGGGTATCTTCAATGTATAAATCACCCTGAGGCCAACAAGGAATAATCTGCAAATCAAATCGTCCCCAATATCCATAAAAATAAAACTTAACCAGATGATTGCGAACAATATCGGCATCGATTTCCGGTTGGGCCAGCAAGCGCATGAGCGTGACATCGTTGGACAACTGCTTTTCTATCTCCGCCAAATAAATTTCAGCCATAGGATCCTCATCACGCATCAATTGAAACGACAAATTCTCAATAAGCAACTCCCGGTTGGACTCCTCCTTCTTTATGGTCATGTCCATCATGACCATGCCCACATATAGGGCGAAAAAGGCTGCCACCCATAAAAAAGTGGTGTAAGACAAGCCATGTTCCAGATTACGTCCCGAAAAAACGAGCAGCCCGCCCATGGCGAGAAAAAAGAGAAAAGCCCAATCGCTGTCTCCGATACCAACGCCTCCAAACAACAGTCCATTTAGAAAGGCCACCAAAACCATCCAAGCAAAAATCTTCCAACGCTTAAAATGGACCAAAAACATCAGGCAGACCCGCTCCATCAAAAACAGAAAAGACAGCAACAAGAAGCCGACCAAAAAATATCTGGCCACAATCACGATATCTAAATCAATGACCCTTATGAGGACCAAACCACCCGAGGAATGCTCTGCCAGCAAATAAAAGAGGTGATTGATAAATATCAAATACCAGGTAGTAATCAACAGAAAAAAACCCAAAGCCACAGAATGCCTGACCTTCGATGACCCCACATGATTAAAGACGGGCGGAAGTCGGAAAAACTTAAAGAACCAGAACAGAATCGTAAATAAAAAAAACGAGAACAATAAAAAATGTCCGATAGAAGGCAGAAAGTCGGACATGGCAAAATGCATGGGAGAAAAAAGTTCACAATCTCCCATTCCACTAATGCCTGCTTCCCAAATTAAACCATAAAAAAAGAGGGCAAAAATGAAGGATGAAAACAACCAGATAAGATTGCCCCACCTGCTTCTAAAAAATGTTTGCTGAAAATGGTACAACCAAATCCAAAGGACCACCAAAGACAAGAGCAAAAACAAATTGCTCAATGGGGCCATCATGCTGACCCGTGAATGGCTGCTGGCCGATATAAAACTGAATAAATAATTCCCTTCGGCATCATTGATCTCGACACTTTCATCAGAGGGCTCCCTGCTAATCAATACCCCCGGGGCCAAATCAAAAGGCTCTGGAAAGCCATTCTTTAAAAATTTATTTTGATACAAATATTCTTGTTTGAGGGGACTAAAGGCGACCAGTAAAATATCCCCTTCCTGTCGGGAAGCCGTCAAATACCACCCATTTTCGAGTCGGACCAGGGCTTGTTTAAAATACTGCGGATTAATCCCATTGATCGGTAACAGGTGGTTATTCCAGCCGACCAGCTCATATCCCTGAAAAACCAACAAGTCGAAATCCGTCCCTTTTAAAGAGTCCAGGCTTTGCCACAAGTGCTCATGAGAAATAAAAGAAGCCACGGGCATCTCATCCACATAGGCCTGCATGCTTTGGCGTACACTTTGTATGGCTTTTTCAACATTTGAAACTGAAAATCCTCGTTCCGGCTGATTTATTGAAACATGACGCGCCAAAAAACCAGAACCCAGAAGAAGAATAAAAAGGACCAATTGCAGAATCGAATATCTGAGCGACTTAACCATTAAAGCATATTAAAAGTGTAATATATCGAATTTAAGGCATCCCCTTGCAATAATTGTGCTAAAATACGAACGGAAAATAAGCACGCCTGATCATCCATGGACCGAATTGGCCCCTCCGTTTAAAAATATCAATCGTGGTGATAGGGCTCATTGTTCAAAATAGAATGGGCCTGTAAAGCTGTTCCGCAAAAATCAACCGGACCATCTGGTGGGAATAGGTCATTTTGGATAGACTGATTTGATAATCTGCCCGTTGATAAACGGCATCAGAAAATCCATAAGCGCCTCCAATAATAAAAAACAACCGCCGAATGCCTGCCAGCATCTGTTTTTGGACAAAAACAGAAAATTCCCGTGAGCTCATTTGACGCCCCTTTTCATCTAGCAAAACCAGAATATCACCCCCGGATAATTGCTTTAAAATTAACGCTCCCTCTTTATCTTTCAAAACCTTCTCAGGCATAGACGCTCCCCGCCTGATATCCTGAATGACAATGGGTTCAAATGGCGCATAGCGCGCAATACGCTTATAATATTCCTCCACTCCGGCATTCAGCCAGGCATTATCGGTACGGCCAATCATAACCAAATAGGTCTTCATCTCGTATAAATGTTTAAAGTCTGCAAAAAACGAAATTAAGCCACCCGTTCCAAATTAATGGTGCAGTTTTTGTAGATTGATAAGCAAAGAAGCCAGTCAACCCATGCACAAGTGTTCATTTTCAACAAATTAACCATATGATATTTAACTTTTACAACCGACACTAAACCTTATTGTCATGAAGACCTTTAAATTAATTTTGCTAAGCAGTGTATTCATGGTCATGTCGCTCACCTCAGGCATGGCGCAAAACGAAGGCAAGCTGCCTGAGGCGATAAGCAATGCGACACGCAACGGAGATGCCATGCTTTAGCCGCCTATTTTAATGCCAAAATTGAATTGGTATTGCCTGACAAGTCGGGTGTATTCAGCAGAGAACAGGCCCAATTTCTGATCAAAGATTTTTTTGACAAGCATCCGCCTACCTCCTTTCAAATTATTCACCAGGGCGAAAGAGAAAATGCTACCTTTGCCATTGGTCGGTATAATTATAACCAAGGCCAATACCGACTCTTGTTTTTAACCAAAAACAATGGTCACGAAACACTCATCCATCAATTAAGAGTTGAAAAGCAAGATGAATAGAGACTTACTCAAAACATTTGTTGAAAACGCATTAAGAGAAGACATAGGAGACGGCGACCACTCATCCATGGCCTGCATTCCTGAAAACGCCACCGGAAAAGCTCAGTTACTGGTCAAAGAACCCGGCGTATTGGCGGGTGTTGAAGTCGCCATAGCCATATTCAGAGAAATTGAACCGGGTATTAAAACAGAACAGTTGATAAAGGATGGGGCCGACATACAACCCGGTGATGTCGCTTTTACCGTGGAAGGTACAACCAGAACTTTGCTCAAAACAGAACGCTTGGTTTTGAATGTAATGCAACGAATGAGCGGTATTGCCACGCGCACCAGGGAATATACAGACCGATTGAAGGGCTTACCGACTAAAATTCTGGACACCCGCAAGACCACACCCGGGATGCGCATGCTTGAAAAAGAAGCCGTACGCATAGGTGGAGGGGTCAATCACCGCATGGGCTTGTACGACATGATTATGTTAAAGGATAACCACATTGATTTTGCCGGAGGGATTGAAAAAGCCATATTGGCCGTTCAGGCCTATCTTAAAAAGCTGGGGAAGAACCTCCCAATTGAAGTAGAAGTGCGCAGCATGGATGAACTCCGGGAAGTGATGCGGGTGGGGGGTATTCACCGAATCATGCTCGACAATTTCAGTCCCGAAGAGACCCGTGAAGCTTTAAAAACCATTAATGGGGCCTTCGAAACCGAATCGTCGGGAGGCATTACGCTTGAGACCTTGCGCGACTACGCCGAAACCGGTGTCGATTACATTTCGGTGGGCGCATTAACGCATCACATAAAGAGTTTAGATCTAAGCCTGAAAGCCATTTAGTCTAGGGTAATAAAACGCCAAACACTGCGTTACTCTCGTTTTTGAAACAGTCATTTACGAAAATTTTATTCCGAAACAAATAAGTTTTGGCATCGGAATCTCACTTCGTTCGAAATTCTTGGTTTCAAAACTTTGAAAGCCATGTCTTTGGCGCCTTCTTACCATAGACGGAAATTTTAGCAGTTTTCTTATTGACACTATAAATAGCATTAGGAAAATAGAAGCACCTTTTAAAACCTGATTTTTATCACCCGTTAAAAATGCAACAAACAGCTGTATATCTGAATTTTAAACACACAGCCTAAAAAAAATATTAAAAAAACGCTTGGAATTTATAATTGCATTACGTAAAATTGCAAGACAATTAGAGAAGAAACATGGTACAAATCATTCGCAACAACAATTGGTGGTGGCACACTTCAGTCCTTACATACGGGAGATGAAGCGATGCTCTTTTGTTCTGTTGCGAAGCAGAAAATAAAAGAAAGGCTTGTCGGACTCCCGACAAGCCTTTTTTGTTTTACCCCAAACAGCAACCATTATATTATAAACCATAACAACCATGAAAACATATCCCATTCAAGTACATTGCCAGCGCATACCACCCCATATTGGAGACGTGGTAACACCAGTCAGCATCTATCTGACCTTACGCGACTTGTACCCCAATACCATTCTTCTGGAAAGCTCCGATTACCACGGAAGTACCAATTCCCTGTCCTACATCTGTTTTGATCCGATGGCCGATTTTTTGGTAGAAAACGAAACCGTGACCTGTCGCTTTCCGGACAACAGTCTGGAAACCACCCAACTTCCCGCCAGTCGGCCCCTGGTAGATCTCATGCAACAATTTATTGACCGGCTAAAGACCGAAAAAAGCGACTGTCCGGTATCGGCTTCCGGACTGTATGGTTATACCACCTATGATGCCGTCAGGTATTTTGAAGATTTGAAACTGGATATCGACCCCAACGCACCTCACGCCATTCCCGATGTCCGCTACCACCTCTACCGCTCCGTCATCGCCTTTAACCACTTCACCAACCAGCTCTATTTGGTAGAACACCTGATGGAAGGCGAAAACAGTCAGGCAGACACCCTCCTCAACATCCTTAAAAACAGAACGGTTCCTTCTTTCAGATTCTCGCCCATCAGCGAAGAAACCTCATCGCTGAGCAATGAAGATTACAAGCAAATGGTCAATAAAGGCAAAGAGCACTGCTTTAGAGGAGATGTTTTCCAAATAGTTCTTTCCCGCCAGTTTGCGCAACCTTTTAAAGGGGATGAGTTTAATGTTTACAGAGCCTTGCGACACGTCAACCCTTCTCCCTACCTGTTTTTCTTTGACTACGGGAATTACCGCCTGTTTGGCTCCTCACCCGAGAGTCAGCTAGTCGTCGATAAGGCGTTGCCACTATCAATCCCATAGCGGGCACCTTCAAAAGAACAGGGGATGATATGAAAGACCTAAAACTGGCGGAGGAATTGGCGGCAGATCCCAAAGAAAATGCAGAGCACGTGATGTTGGTTGATCTGGCCCGAAACGACTTAGGACGCAACTGCACCCAGGTCAAAGTTAAAACCTATAAGGAGATTCAGTATTACAGCCATGTATTGCACATGGTTTCGGAGGTCAACGGCCAATTAAAACCGGAATCGACCACGCCTCGGGTCATGGGCGACACCTTCCCGGCAGGCACCCTTTCAGGTGCGCCCAAATACAGGGCCATGGAACTGATCAACAAGTATGAGCCCCAGCAAAGAGGGTACTATGGGGGTTGTATCGGACAGCTCGGACTGGATGGCAGCTTCAATCAGGCCATTGCTATACGGACTTTTCTGAGTAAAAACAACACCCTGTTTTATCAGGCAGGTGCAGGCGTTGTTTCTGAATCGGTCGACGAGAATGAATTGAATGAAGTCAACAACAAACTGGGCGCCCTAAAAAAGGCCATTGAGCTGGCCAAAGATTTTTAAAACCCACCATCCAAATTGTATAGAAAAAAAACGGATAGCGTAAGCCACTCGAACAACAGACCTAAAACTTAAATAATTTATTCTCAAATGAAAATATTAGTCCTCGATAATTACGACTCCTTCACCTACAATCTGGTACATTACCTGGAAGAACTGACAGAGATACAAGTAGAAGTCTTCCGCAACGACCAGATAACCGTGGATCAGGCAGCTGCCTACGATAAAATAGTTCTTTCACCCGGTCCGGGCATCCCCAGTGAAGCAGGCATTTTAAAGTCACTCATTGAAAAACTGGCCCCCACACACAGCATTCTGGGTGTTTGCTTGGGCTGTCAAGCCATCGCTGAAGTGTTTGGCGGCTCCATTCTAAACCTCTCCAAAGTCTATCATGGCGTGGCGACCCCGGTAATGGTAAAGGATGAATCAGAAATTCTTTTCAAAGGGCTGCCCGACAACTTTTTGGCAGGACGCTACCATTCCTGGGTGGTGAATGAAAAAGACCTGCCAGCTTGTCTGAAAATAACGGCCTACGATGAGCAGGCACAAATAATGGGCATCCGGCACACCGAATATGACGTGCGCGGGGTACAATTCCACCCGGAATCCATATTAACAGAGCATGGAAAAAAAATGATTCAAAACTGGTTAAACGGATAATTATTCTAACCATCCATTATAAAATATTAATCTACAAAGATATGCTGCAACCCACACTAAAAACCCTGTTCGACTATCAAACCCTGACCCGCGAACAGGCGCGCGAAATATTGGTCAACATCACCAATGATGTTTACACCAAATCAGAAGTCGTCGCATTTCTATCGGTCTTTATGATGCGATCCGTAACCGTTGAAGAACTGTCCGGCTTTCGGGACGGACTATGGGAACTGAGAAAGCCGGTGGACCTATCGGGTTACAACACGGTTGATTTATGCGGAACCGGAGGTGACGGCAAAAACACTTTCAACATTTCCACTTTGGCCTCCTTTATTGTGGCCGGTGCCGGCATTAAAGTGGCCAAGCACGGTAACTATGGCGTCAGCTCGGGATGCGGCTCCTCCAACATGCTGGAATCACTGGGCTATCAATTCACCACCAACAACGATCTGTTGCGAAAGCAACTCGACAAGGCGGGCATTTGTTTTTTACACGCCCCCCTGTTTCACCCGGCTATGAAGGCGGTCGCTCCCATTCGACGGGAATTGGGCATCAAGACCTTTTTTAATATGCTGGGACCTCTGGTTAACCCGTCCAATCCGACCAGTCAGCTGGTGGGCGTATTTGACCTGGAGCTGGCACGTATCTACCAATACCTTTTTCAACAAGACAATAAACACTTTGCCATCATTCACAGTACCGATGGCTACGATGAGATTTCACTGACGGCCCCCTTTAAGGTCATCACCCAGAGTGGTGAAAAGCTCATGACCGCCAAAGAGTTGGGACTACCCGCCAACACACCGGAGTCCATTGCCGGGGGACACGAGGTAGAGGAAGCGGCCAAAATATTCTCCGATATTATTGAAGGGCGCGGCACCGCATCGCAAAAAAATGCCGTGATTGCCAATGCCGCCTTTGCCATTCAGAGCAATCAACCCCAAAACAGTCTGGAAGACTGCCTGTCCATGGCCCGCGAATCACTTGAATCGGGCAAGGCCAAAGAAACCTTAAAGACCCTTTTGGCCACTCAGAACTAAAAACCAGCATTCAATAATTAAGCAAAACCAACCATGAACATACTGGAAAAAATCGTGGCCCGAAAAAAAGAAGAGGTGGAGGCCGCCAAAGAAAAGGTTTCTTTGAAGCAACTGCAATACTACAGGCACTACCACGATAAAGTGCCCTCCTTCCGCGAAAGCATTTTAAGTGCAGGGAGCAACGGTATTATTGCCGAGTTTAAGCGCCAGTCGCCCTCCAAAGGCGCTATCCATGCCGGCGCCACTGTTGACGACATCATTCCGGGCTATGCCAAAGCCGGTGTTTCAGGCATTTCCATACTCACCGACACCGACTTTTTCGGGGGCCACAACAACGACTTAACCAGGGGGCGCGACCTGTGTCAGTTGCCCATTATTCGCAAGGAATTCATCATTGACCCCTACCAGGTTTACGAAGCCAAAGCCATTGGCGCCAGTGCCATTTTGCTGATTGGCGCCATCCTTAACCGCCAGCAGGCTTTAGAATTGGCCTCTCTGGCCAATTCACTGGAGATGGAAGTGCTCTTTGAAATTCACGACGAAGCAGAACTCGAACTGCTCAACAGCTACATACAGTTAGTGGGCATCAACAACCGTAACCTCAAAACTTTTGAAGTGGATCTGGAGCAATCCATTCGCCTGGCCGCCCAATTACCAGGCGATATGGTTCCCATTGCCGAAAGCGGCATCGGCTCGGCCGAAGCCTATTTCCACTTGCGAAGCGCTGGTTTTAAGGGATTTTTGATGGGCGAGTACTTTATGAAGGAAAAAAATCCGGCAGCCGCCTGTCAGACCTTCTGTGAAAAAATCAAAGAAAAAACATCAACCCTGTAAATATGCTGATAAAAGTTTGCGGCATGAAATATGCAGCCAATATAGCTCTGCTAAGTCCGTTGAAGCCGGACTTTATGGGATTCATTTTCTATAAAAA
Source organism: Geofilum rubicundum JCM 15548 (assembly GCF_000974365.1). Lineage (GTDB taxonomy): Bacteria > Bacteroidota > Bacteroidia > Bacteroidales > Marinilabiliaceae > Geofilum > Geofilum rubicundum. The sequence goes on along the minus strand of NZ_BAZW01000034.1, from coordinate 29,517 downwards.
ATCGCCCCGTTACGTGCATGGCCTATTACCCCCGGCTGTTGTTTCAGATATTCCAAAGCCCATTAAAAAGACCGGCGTATTTGTCAATGCCACCCAAGAAGAAATTCTAGCCATGGCCGATTTGTATCAACTCGATGCCATTCAGCTGCACGGACAGGAGTCGCCGACCTTGTGCCAGGACCTCAAAGACTTGGGCTATATCGTGCTCAAAGCTTTTCACCTGAAAAATGAAAACGATATGGCGGCCACTTCCCCATATGAAGGTGCCTGCGATTTTTTTCTGTTTGACACCCCCTCCTCGGCACATGGCGGAACCGGTCAGAAATTCAGTTGGCAACTGTTGGAGGCTTACCAAGGCACCTGCCCCTATTTTTTAAGCGGGGGCATTGGTCCGGATGACGCGAAAACCCTTAAAAACCTATCAACCATTCAGCCCATGGGCATCGATATCAACAGCCGCTTTGAACGGGAACCCGGACTTAAGAACATCGGGGCCATTCAAACGTTTATAGAACAATTAGAGCTTCCCAAATAAACTAAATATAAAATAAACCAAATATATCACACCCATGTTTCATCCCAACGAAAAAGGATTTTACGGTCAATATGGCGGGGCCTACATTCCGGAAATGCTCATCCCCAACATAGAGGAACTTAAAAAGAATTATCTGGAGATACTTGAATCCGAAACCTTTCAGAAAGAGTATCACCTGCTGTTGAACGACTATGCCGGGCGTCCTTCGCCCTTGTTTAAGGCTCAGCGCTTGTCGGACAAGTACAACACCAACATCTGGCTCAAGCGTGAGGACCTCAACCATACCGGCAGCCACAAACTTAACAATACCATTGGACAGATACTGCTGGCCAAAAAGATGGGCCGGCAGCGGATCATTGCTGAAACCGGGGCCGGACAGCATGGTGTGGCCACGGCCACCGTATGCGCCCTCATGGGCCTGCAGTGCATCGTATACATGGGGCAGACCGACATGGAACGCCAGGCGCCCAATGTGGCACGCATGCGCATGCTGGGGGCAGAAGTACGTCCGGCCCTATCGGGCAACCGTACCCTCAAGGATGCGACCAACGAAGCCCTGCGCGACTGGATTGCCAATCCTACCGACACCTTTTACCTGATAGGCTCAGTGGTGGGTCCACATCCCTACCCCGATATGGTGGCGCGCTTACAGGCCATTATCAGTCTGGAAATCAAGCAGCAGCTTAAGCAGAAAGTCGGGACAGAACTGCCCGACTATGTCATTGCCTGTGTAGGTGGCGGCTCCAACGCAGCAGGCAGTTTCTACCACTTTTTGGAAGATGCGTCCGTCCGGCTGATTGGCACGGAGGCGGCCGGACTGGGGGTTGACTCGGGAGAGACAGCTGCTTCTATGGCCTGCGGAGATATTGGGATCATTCATGGCAGCATGACCTACCTGATGCAAAACGAAGACGGGCAGATCACGGAGCCCTATTCCATTTCAGCGGGACTGGACTATCCGGGTATTGGTCCCCTGCACGCCCATTTAAAAGACAGTGGCAGGGCCACCTATATGCCGGTGACCGACGAAGAATCGTTGCAAGCCGCCTTAGAACTAACCAGATTGGAAGGCATTATACCCGCCCTGGAATCGGCGCATGCCCTGGCGGTGTTACCCAAAATGAATTTTAAACCAGGCGACCAGGTGGTCGTGACCGTTTCGGGACGTGGCGACAAAGACATGAAGGCCTATATGGAATATTTCAAACTAACTGAATAATGAACCGACTCAAAACACTTTTGGATACAAAGAAAGATCTGCTTTCGATCTATTTCACGGCAGGCTTTCCACAATTGAACGATACCAATACCATTCTCCAGGCCCTTCAAAAAGCAGGGGTCGATTTTGTAGAGATTGGCATGCCTTTTTCGGACCCGCTGGCGGATGGCCCTGTCATTCAGAAGAGCAGCACACAGGCATTGGCCAACGGCATGAGCCTTCAGGTCCTGTTTCAGCAATTGGCCGACATGCGACAAAGCATTACCATGCCGGTCATTTTGATGGGCTACCTCAATCCGGTATTAAAATTTGGCATGGAGCGCTTCATCGACCAATGCGCAGAAGTGGGGGTGGATGGACTCATCCTTCCGGATTTACCCTATGAACTCTACCATGAAAAATACCGCGACCTCTTTGAAGCCCGCAACATCAGCAACACCTTTTTGATAACTCCGCAAACACCTTCCGAGCGTGTCCAAATGCTGGATCAAAATGCCAAAGGGTTTTTATACATGGTTTCCTCGGCGGCAGTAACAGGCGCTACCACCGGCCTGAATCAGTTCCAGCTGGATTACTTCAACCGAATCAATGCCATGAAACTCAACTCACCCAAAATGGTGGGTTTTGGCATCAGCGACCGCAGCAGTTACCGGCAGGTTTGTCAATACGCCAATGGGGCCATTATTGGAAGCGCCTTCATCAAAATGCTGGAAGAAAGCAAGGATCTCACGGTCGACATTAAAAACTTTGTCGCTTCCATCAAGGGCTGATAATTGAATAATCCAGACCGATGATGTAGCATAAAGCTTATTGACAAAAACGGCTGCCCATTAAAGGCAGCCGTTTTACTTGATATTTAACAAACCTCAAACAAATACTAATCTTCATTCTGCTCAGACTCATAGGCTGCCAGTAACTGCTCCTGTACTTCAGGCGGCACTTTTTCGTAGCTGGCATATTTCATGGTGTAAGAAGCACGACCACCGGTAATGGAACTTAAAGAAGTCGAGTACTTATTCATTTCCTTAAGCGGCACTTTGGCTTGATAACCTCAAAACCCTTTTCACTGCTCATACCCTCAATAATGGCCCGGCGTCCCTGCAAATCACTCATAACGTCCCCCATGCGATCACCAGGCACGCGCACTTCCACCTCATAAACCGGCTCCAGAATTTTGGGCCCGGCCTCTTTAAACGCAGTCCGGAAGGCATTTCGTCCGGCCAACTTAAACGAAATTTCATTGGAATCAACCGGGTGCATCTTGCCATCATACACACATACCCGGATATCACGTGCATAAGAGCCGGTTAAAGGGCCTTCTTCCATCTTCTCCATTAAGCCTTTCAAAATGGCCGGCAAGAAACGTGTGTCAATGGAACCACCGACAATACAGTTGCAGAAAATCAGTTTCCCACCCAGGGCAAATTAACTTCCTCCGTTCCCCGAACGCTCATTTTAAATTCCTGTCCGTTAAACTTATAAACCGTGGGTGCAGGCATCCCCTCGTGATAAGGCTCAATAACCATGTGCACCTCACCGAATTGCCCGGCACCGCCGGATTGCTTCTTATGGCGGTAATCGCTCGCGCCTGTTTGGTGATGGTTTCCCGATAAGGAATTTTCGGATTATGAAAAGTCAAATTCAGTTTGTCGTTGTTTTCAATCCGCCACTTCATGGTGTTCAGATGAAACTCTCCCTGTCCGTGAACAATGATCTGCTTCAATTCCTTAGAATACTCCACCAGAATGGTCGGATCTTCCTCATGAATGCGGGTCAATATTTCGCCCAACTTCTCTTCGTCCCCCTCATTCTCGGGTTTAATAGCTATACGGTACTTCGGGTCGGGATACTTAATGGCGTCAAAGATGTAGTTACAACCTTTGACATTGAGTGTGTGATTGGTTTTTGTTTCCTTTAATTTAACGGTGGCACCAATATCCCCGGCCACCAATTCAGAAACCTTCTGGCGGTTATTACCGGCCACACAATACAATTGGGACAAGCGCTCCTTGGCATCCCTGTTCATATTAACCAGATCATCGCCCTCTTTGACTTTACCCGACATCACCTTGAAATAACTCACCTCACCCAAATGCGGTTCAATACTGGTTTTGAACACAAAAATAGAAGCCGGGCCATCGGCATCGGGTGCCACCTCAACATTGTCCTTCGTTACCGGCTTGGGCATTTCAGAAACAAATGGCACAATATTCCCCAAAAATTCCATTAAGCGACGAACCCCCATGTCTTTTTCTGCCGAAACACAAAAAACCGGAAACAAATCACGGGCCACCATACCTTTTCTTATACCCCTTCGCATTTCTTCCTCATCCAACGACCCTTTTTCAAAGAAGAGCTCCATTAAGTTTTCATCGTTCTCAGCAGCGGACTCCACCAAAGCGTTGTGCAGTTCATCTGCCTTCTCCTTTTCACTGTCAGGAATATCCAAAACCTGAGGTTCACCACCATTGGGTCCCCACTGATACATTTTCATTTTTAGTACATCCACTACCGCATTAAAATCGGGTCCGGCATTCACAGGGTACTGAACCAGAACGGCCTTTTTGCCGAAAGATTCATAAACAGATTCGATCGTAGATTCAAAATTGGCCTTTTCATGATCCAATTGGTTGGCCACGAAAATGACAGGCTTATTGTATTTTTCGGTATAGCGAAACAGGTTCTGGGTACCTACCTCCACCCCACGCGTAGCATTGAGCAACATCAGTGCAGTATCTGTCACATTTAATGAAGTAATGGCACCATTTATAAAATCATCCGCACCGGGACAGTCAATAAAATTCAGTTTCTTACCCAACCATTCAGTATACAAAACAGACGAAAAAACCGAGTAGCCGTATTCATGCTCTACCCGGTTATAATCGGACACTGTGTTCTTACTATCAACATCGCCTCTCCGGCTAACCACCCCACCCTCGAAAAGCATTGATTCGGCCAGGGTGGTTTTTCCCGAGCCGCTACTACCAAGGAGTGAGATATTTTTGATTTGATCGCTTAGATATACCTTCATGGTAAAACATTTAAAAAGGTTAATAAATGAATGTCAGTAAAACTCTAATAATAAGGGCACACCTCCAAAATTAATAATATTCTCTAAAGATACAAGTAAGGAAGCGTTAAAGTTGCTTGACTTTTTTTGAATATTTTTATGTTTTACAACTCAAACATTAAATTTCATTTTGTCTGTTGAATATATGGCAGGTTCTTACTAAATTGAGGAAGAAACTAATCTACCAACTATGCACTTATTAGGTAAGGCCGCCAAATTAAAAATCATTGTTGGCGAAAACGATCTGGTATACCAACGTCCTTTGCATGAAGCCATCGTTTTTGCCGCCAAAAAATATAAAATCAGTGGCGCCACTGTTACAAAAGGCGTTTTAAATTATGGCGCACAGAGCATCCACCAAAGCGTCAAGATTTTTGCACTTTCAAATGACCAGCCCATGGTTATAGAGCTGATTGACTACCGTGACCGCCTAACGGACTTTGCCGGCATCATCAGCAAACTCATGAAAAAAGCGGGGGCGGGAGGCATCATTACCATTGAAGAAGTGGAAGTGCTTTATTACGATGCCGGACAATAAAGCAAGCCTTCCAATAAAATGACCTTGTTCGGTTACCGCGACCGAAGACACTCAAGCATCACCAAAAATTTTAATACCTTTGCCCAAAACCAAAGAAGTTGAAACCAGAATATTTCATAGCAGGCAAGATCAATTCCGGTGGTGTATCAGGAAAAAACTTTGCGGGTCCCGTATTAAAAGTCGCTGTAGCCGGAATCATTATAGGCATGGTCGTCATGATTCTGTCACTGGCCATTGGCAACGGTTTTAAGAAGGAGATACGCGAAAAAATCATTGGTTTTGGCAGCCACATTCAGGTGGTCAACTATGACTTTAACTTCAGTTATGAATCCAACCCCATCATACACGATGCCCAATTGGTGGAATCCATTAAAGACATTTCCGGTGTTTTAAATGTGCAACGCTTTGCTACCAAGCCGGGACTTATCAAAACGGATGATGAAATGCAAGGGGTTGTTTTAAAAGGAATCGGTTCAGATTACAACGCCTCCTTCCTGGAGTCCATACTCACCCGTGGCCAACTGCCGGACATCCTAAGCGACCAGCCTTCTACGCATATTTTAATTTCTGAAACCCTCTCACAGATGTTAGGCATTGAGGTGGGTGACGACATCTTCATGTACTTTTTCCAGGATCAAATCAGAGCCAGGCGTTATACCATTTCCGGCATTTACAACAGTCACCTGCCCGATTTGGACAAACTCTACGTCATAGCAGACATTCGACAAATTCAAGGCCTTAACAATTGGAGCGACGCGCAAATTGCCGGGTACGAGATCATTATTGATGATTTTGACCAGACCGACCAAAAAGGGATCGCTGTTTACGATGTGACGGCAGATTACATTTCGCCGGATGGCCATTTATTGCGCACACAAACCATTCGACAGACCCAACCTCAAATTTTTGGCTGGCTCGATTTACTCGATATGAATATTGCAGTTATTATTCTGCTCATTGTGCTGGTAGCGGGATTCAATATGATTTCCGGACTTCTGATTCTCATTCTGGAGCGCACCAATATGATTGGTATTCTTAAGGCCCTTGGAATGGCCGACTGGCCCCTACGCCGAATTTTTCTTTACTTAGCCACCCGCATCGCTGCCAGAGGGCTCATTTGGGGGAACATTATTGGCATTTCCATTGCAGTCGTACAAAAGCAATTTGGTGTATTCGAGCTGGATCCGGCCAACTATTTCCTCAGCACTGTTCCCATCATGCTCACCCCGCTTCATCTTTTGTTGCTTAATCTGGGGGCCGTCCTGGTCATCTTTTTAATGATGATTGGGCCGTCCTATCTGGCCGCCCGCATTTCTCCTGTCAAAGCCATACAATTTGAGTAAGCTGACTGATATCGAACAGCTACTGTCCGATATCGAACGCAATTCATGAAACCTCCATTCTGTCTTTTTAAAACGGGAAGTTTCGCCCATGACCGGAGGCCACATCCCGAAGCCAGGAAACCTACACAGACCTCTAAAAACCAACCACTTAAAAAACAATATTCCAAAAACACAAAAAATATCTGCCCCAGCGCCCGGGAAAAAGGCATTTATGGCATGCTTTTTATAATAGTAAGTATAGGTTTAGATTAGTAATGGGACAAAAAAGCCACATCTTCAAACGTGAAGAGTGGCTTTTTTATTTACTCCGGGCTACAACTATGCATCGAAATCCTTAAATTTACACTGGGAAACACTATAAATTTTAACCAAGGAAAAGCAGTTGATATGTTGTCATGGAAAACATCCTTACGAAATGCACTTCAGCCTCCACTGCCGGGCCTAAAGGCACAGGAGAAAATGGCACCATCAGAGCGCTTAAAGCGCTACAATTCGAGTGACACTTCCGAAGCCATTCAAAGCAGCGTGCTCATCCTGTTATACCCATCGGATCAGGGGCTCAAAATCCCCTTTATTCAACGTCCCCTCTACCAGGGCCCGCACAGCGGGCAAATCAGTTTGCCTGGCGGAAAACGGGAGAAAACAGATAAAGATAATTGGGATACCGCTTTACGAGAAACCCGTGAAGAACTGGGCATCAGCACGGAATCGGTGGAATACATCGGGGAACTCACACAAATCTACATCCCCAACAGCCACTTTCATGTGTCCCCCCAGGTGGGTTACATCCACAAGAATTTGCGATTCAATCCCAGTCCCTTTGAAGTTTCCGAAGTCATCGAGCCAGCGCCCATCAACTATTGACACAGCCTTTCCAAACCAAAAAAATTCATCACATACAAGGCATAACCATCGAAGCCCCCTATTATGATGTCCATGGCAAGCACATTTGGGGTGCCACTGCCATGATATTAAGTGAATTAATTGAAGTCTTTAAGGCCAGAGCCCCCTTTTGGGCTAACGCATTACGTTCTTGTAATGCTCATACCTCTCCAGAATCTCTCTGACATAGTGATAAGGCTCCTCTCCACGGCAGTAACCAAATTCAACCACGGGATCATTGTAGTACTTGGGATTGGACTTATTAAGAATAAAATAATCCACATTGTCATCCCAGACCTTGGCATCTTTTCCATTTTTTTCAGCCAATCTCATGGCATCCAAAACATGCCCGATACCCACGTTGTAAGAAGCTAAGACAAACTTTAAACGCTCCTCCGGATCTTCAATACGCAGCGCCATGCGACCATCCAGCCATTGCAAAAGTTGCATACCTCCCCGGATATTCTCCCGCGGGGAAGTGATGGCCTCCACCCCAAATCTATTGGCCGTCTGCGGCATCAATTGCATGAGTCCCAAGGCCCCCGCCCAGCTCTCGGCATCGGGTATGAAACGGGATTCCTGATAAATAATAGAGGCAATCAGTCGCCAATCCCAATCATAGGTTTCACTTTCTTCCCGAATCAATTCATCATAGATCGAAACCTGTCCACCCTTAATGGAATGAAAGCCGGCATCCACCAAATGGATGGATCGTTTATTGAGAAAATATTTCTGATAAATGCGACGGTAACGAGCTGTTTTGGTAAATCCAACCATCCAGTTATTGACCGCATTAAGCAATTCAGGGGCATTTTTATTGACAGCCCAGGCCTGTTTCTGAGGAAAACTAATCGCCGTGGCCACATCCAGATTCGGATAAAAATTAAGATTGACCTTGGCCAGACTCTCATCGCATACCGTGTAAGGAATTTCACCCTCAGCGACCAATTCGATGAGTTGTTCCACCTCATAATCCGGGATCTCCACAATATGAATACTGTCGCCGATTTCGTCTGCCAAATTCCTTAGTCTTTGCACAAAGGCAGATCCCTTTTGCACATAGATGCTCTTTCCGGCCAAATCCAGCTGATTGCGAATCAGGGAATTGAACTTAATATTCATATCCCCTTTCTGGTCAGGCGTATAAGCTTGCTGCACCAGTACCTGGCGACTAAAACTATGTGGTTCCGTAAAGGCCACATGATTCTCCGTTTCTCTGGTTACAGCCAGACTGCTGGCAATAATATCGAGTTGACCATTCTGAAGTGCCTCAAAATTAGCTTGCAAGTCATTGCTAACGGTCACTTCCAGTTTGACATCCATAAAATTGGCAAACTCCTGAAGCATTTCAAATTGATACCCCATTGGTTGCCCTTTATAGACAAAGTAATTGGTTGAATTATAATTGGTCACGACCCGAATTTTTCCACTTTCCAGAATCTTCGGCAAATCAGGCACTTCAATAAGGATCTCATCCTGTGTCTTTTTTCTATCCCCCGACTGCTTGCAACCAACTACTCCCAACACCAACAAAAAAAGAACTGCATAGTAGATTTTTCCCATATCTGTGTTTTAAATAAAACATCTCCCTGCCATCAAATGCAGATTCCAAATTTAAGCAGAAATTTGGTACCAGCAACCTGTCCAATTAATCATAAAAATTCCACGACACGCCAAATCGCAGTCCGGAAGGGTTTGCCGGATAAAAGGGTGTCAAAAAATAATCATTGGAAGGCGTCCCCTGATTCACATGATCCATTTTTATAAATATGCGGGCCCGCTTCAACTGCATATTAAGAAAAACATCCACAAAAGGATAATCGCCCACCTGCCGGTAATTTTGGGCATAAAACTGACCGGTGGCAGGCATATAAGCCGGCGCATACCAGGGGGAACTGTATCTTAAATCAAAGCCCAGCTGAAAAAACAAGACCTTAAACAGTTTATTCTGATAATAATTGGAGCTAAATACCGACCATTCGGGTAAAGGAATAATATCCTGATGACTACTCACCTGATAAAGCAAGGTATTGCGACTATGAAAACCCCCCAATGAAAAGTGCTTGGACAACTTAAATTCAATCAATGATAAAAAGGCACTGGTTTGCTCTGGCAAAGCCTGCCGGTTCCAAAAAACATAATCATTGATAAACCGTCCTTCTACCGACGCTCCAGGCGGCGTGTAGGAATGTGAGCACCGCCTCTGAGCCGCATCGTTTGAACTTTATCAAAACCATTCGCCCACTGAAAATGATTGGAGTAATAACGGCTCTCAAAATAAGTGGGAGAAGTCAGATAAAGACCTCCATCGGCAAACAACTGCGCGGTATCAGCCAGTACACGGAACTGACTGTTTAAAGCTCCGGTGAGCTCACTGTCGCCGGATCGGTACCCCTGAAAATAGAAACGCATGCCGGCATTCCATCTAAACTGCTCGCCCAAATTCTTAAAAATTTGTCCCCCAATCAAGGTGGTGGAAAAGGCAGAATCACCCTGCAGGTAGACCGGCGGCTCACTATAAGTACCTAATTCACGAGGGGGTACAGGAAAACGGTATTGCTCAATTTCATTGGTAATAAAGGCCCTTAAGCCAAAACGAAGCAGTGCATTGGCTTCCTCATTAAACTTAAGTTGAAACGTATTCTTTATAGATGTATAATAAACAGAGTCGCGGGTAGCCGTTGAATCGGCATAAATATTTGGATAGAAAAAAGTTTCCGGGTTCTCATTTAAATACCGGTTCAGATTGTCAATCCGATGAACACGCCGCTTACGATCAACGTGCAAAGTATGCAGCGCTGTCCCCAGGGGCAACTTCACGGATTCCTCCTCTCTTTGGCTCACCAAAATGTTTCCGATTTTTAACGCTTGACTGATGTACAATTGATGGTTGTCAATTCGGTTGGAAGCCGAATAAAAATTGACCGGTATGTTCTCGGTCTGGCCATATTCATACTCCTCCGGATTAAAAATATAATCCTCGTCAATGATGCCGCCATTTTCCAATTGGTCGGTTTTATTATACACGTAAGACCCGTGAATCTCATACTTTTCGCCCGAATAGGAGGAGAAGAATCTAAAATGTCGGTTCTCTACCTGTTGGGCATCATAGCGCCCTATGGAGGAGATGAGCTGATAATCGAATCCCGCATTCCATTCCTTATTGATATTTTGCGTAAAAAGCACCCCCACGGCCTCTTCGGAGCGTCGCTTTGGTCCCCCGTACTGATAATAGAGATTGGTATAAGGGGTGCGGGTATTATAGTACCGCCATTGCTCCGGTCTTTTGAAAAAATAACTCAGGTTTTCTGCAAAAACAAATTCGCGGGCCAGAGCCATTTCAGACACCATGGCCGCTTGCCAGGGAGCTCCCAGGTTGCCCAGGCGAACATTGGCCATGGATGCACGATAAGCAGGCATATGCACTTGGAAACCCTGTGAAAGCGTATCGATGGGTACCGTATCCGCTCTGGTACCTAAATCTACCAAAAACCAATTCTTTACTTCATGGGGTATGGCTTTAACTGGTGCTTCAGACCCTGCCTCATCGGCGGCCCTGCTGGACCCGGATGGGTCCTGCGTTCTGCCACTCTGAGAGGCACTATTATCCAGAGTTCTTTCAGAAATTCTTTGCGCATTCATGATCCATGAACACGCGAGAAGAAGGTATGTAGATATCAGAATTATTCTCATGCAAGGCAAAGATATTGAAAAATCCACAACTCAAATACAAATCTCATGCCTTGATTCGTAACAGGCTTTAAATTGTAACTCACTTAACTTCCCAAACATCGCCATGGGTGGCCAAATCCCGGAAAGTTTAATGGGGTTATCCTTTTGAACTCGCTCAATCTGACGTTCCACCTGCTGATCATACACCTCTCCTTTCACTTTACGGATAACCCCAAGGGCCACCGGATATTCCGGATACTCCATATTGGCCAGTTTAAGATGCATGGTGCTGTCCATACATTCAGCATCATGAATTAGAATATCGTCTAAAGTAATACCTCCTTTACCAATTTCAACCACCTTAAGCATCAAGCCCTCGAGCATCAAGCCCTTGTTTTTGCTTTTACCAAAAATCATCGCTTGGCCATGCTCCAATACAATTGTCCGGTCTTCCTTATGCTCCTTATCCGTGATAGCCTGATGCGTTTGATCATTATATATCACGCAATTCTGTAAAATCTCAACCACTGCGGCGCCCTCAAAATTGGCAGCTTCCTTAAAAACTTCCACACACAGTTTCAATTCCTTGTCAATACTGCGTGCAAAGAAATGCCCACGTGCGCCAATGGTTAATTCACCGGGCCGGAAAGGTTCCTCAACCGTTCCAAAAGGAGACGTTTTTGAAATGAATCCATGCTTGGAAGTTGGGGAATACTGGCCCTTTGTCAGACCATAAATCTGATTATTAAACAGGATAATATTCAGATCCATATTCCGTCTCACCGTATGAATAAAATGATTGCCTCCAATGGCCAGAGCATCTCCATCCCCGGTGATCTGCCAGACCTTTAATTTAGGATTGGCCACTTTTACACCGGAAGCAATGGCCGATCCCCGTCCATGAATGGTGTGAAAGCCGTAAGTATTCATATAGTAAGTAAAACGAGAGGAGCAACCAATACCGGAAATCACCACGACCTCCTCCGGCCTGAGATGCAACTCCGCCATCGCTTTTTGAACCGTATTAAGAATGGCATGGTCACCACAACCGGGGCACCAGCGCACATTCATACTGCTTTTATAATCGACAAAAGTATATTGCTTTAAATCACTCATAGCAACTAGGATTCCAATAGTTCAACAAACTGGTTCTTCAACTCCTGTACGGTAAAAGGCAGTCCCTGGACCTTATTAAATTGATGGTAAGAAAACTGAGGGAATTTCATGCGTAAAAACCCGGCGAATTGGCCAGATTCAATTCGCAAATCACCATTTTCTTATAACGGGACAATACCTCCTGGGTATTTTTGGGCAGAGGGTTGATGTAATTAAAGTGGGCCAGTGCCACCTTAAAGCCCGCTTGGTTCATTTCCTCAATAGCGGTGAAAAGATGGCCATACGTGCCCCCCCAGCCCACAACCAGCAATTCTGCCGAAACCTCTCCAATCACCTCCAGCTCAGGAATAAAATCAGCCACCCTGGCCAACTTTTCCTGTCTCAGGTTCACCATTAATTGGTGATTGGGTCCATCGTGAGAAATATTTCCGCTTTTCACATCCTTTTCCAAACCGCCAATGCGGTGCTCAAACCCCTTGGTGCCAGGAAACACCCAATCGCGGCTCAATCGTTCTTCATTGCGCAAATAAGGCTGAAATTCACCCGGCTTCTGGTGTGAGGTCGGGACAGAGATAACCGGAAACTCATCATCATCAGGAACCCGCCATTGTTGCGTACCATTGGCCAAAAAGCATCGGTCAGTAAAATGACAGGCGTCATATGCTCAATGGCAATCTTCGATGCATAAAAGGCATAATCAAAACAATTAACCGGGGTGCTTGCCGCCATCACAACCACCGGGCTTTCCCCATTTCTTCCAAAGAGGGCCTGCAGCAAATCAGCCTGTTCGGTTTTAGTCGGCAGACCAGTAGAAGGTCCGCCCCGCTGCACATTAACAACAACGAGCGGAAGCTCCGACATAACCGCCAGTCCAATGGCTTCGGTTTTGAGCGCCAAACCCGGACCAGAAGTGGAAGTAATCCCCAGGGCTCCGGAAAAACTGGCCCCAATGGCCGTACAAACGCCCGCAATTTCATCTTCCGCCTGAAAAACTTTAACACCCAAGTCTTTGCGTGCAGCCAGTTCCTGAAGAATTTCAGTGGCTGGTGTAATAGGGTATGAGCCAAGAAACAAGGACAATCCGCTTTTTTCAGCTGCCAGCAAAAAACCCCAGGCCGCCGCCTTGTTGCCATTTAAATTCCGATAGATCCCTTTCCGCGATTCGGTCGGATTAATGTGATAAGAAGGCGTAACCGCCTGTATGGTATAGCCATAATCATGTCCGGCTTGCAAAACCTTCAAATTGGCCTCCATGATCAATGGTTTACTGCCAAACTTATTTTTAATAAAAGCCTGTGTATGCTCAATGGGGCGGTCAAACAGCCAAAAAACCAATCCCAACGCAAACATGTTCTTACTCCTGAGCACGCTTTTATTATCCAAAGCCAGGTCTTTAACACTTTCTCGGGTTAAAGAACTTATGGGGGCTTTTATAATATTGAACCCTTCCAGTTTATCCTCAAAAACAGGATCATCTGTTTGGTAACCGGCTTTCTCCAAACCCTTGGCTTCAAAACTGTCCACATCAATAATAATGGTTCCTCCAGGCTTCATAAACACCGCATTGGCTTTCAACGCAGCCGGGTTCATCGCCACCAAAACATCGGTTAAATCACCGGGCGTGGTCACGCCCTGACCAAAATTCACCTGAAAACCGGAGACCCCCCCAATGGTTCCTTGTGGCGCCCTGATATCAGCCGGATAATCCGGGAAGGTAGAGATGTCATTTCCGTAAACAGCGGACGTTTGTGAAAAAAGATTCCCCGTAAGTTGCATACCATCTCCCGAATCCCCTGAAAACCTAACGGATATCTTATCGACCTCGATAACTTTTGAACTTTTTCCCATCTGACCATTAATACTTTACATGATTAATAAACACCAATCAGCTCTTTGCAGCCGAACCGGCTAGCAGACCTCTAAATTATCCAAACATTTGTTAATTAACAAAAACATCTGTTATAGAATTTCTGCAAAAAACATATTATTATCCGGCACACTGTTAACTTTGCAGGGAACAACAAAAATGCAACTTCAAATAAAAAGATATGGCACTCATAAAAGAAGTCAGAGGATTCACACCTCGATTTGGCAACAACGTTTTTTTGGCTGAGAACGCCACCATTATCGGCGATGTTGAAATGGGGGATGATTGCAGTATATGGTACAACGCCGTATTGCGTGGAGATGTTAACTCCATACGCATTGGAAACAAGGTTAACATTCAGGACGGCAGCGTATTACACACGCTTTACCAAAAATCAGTGGTCGAAATAGGGGACAATGTATCCGTGGGCCATAATGTGACCATTCACGGTGCAAAAATAGAGGACAATGTGCTCGTTGGCATAGGCGCCACCATTCTGGATCATGCCGTCATTGGCAGCAACTCAATTATTGCTGCCAATTCATTGGTTCTGACTGGAACCATTGTGGAACCCAACAGCGTTTACGCCGGTGTACCTGCCAAAAAAGTGAAGGACATCGAACCCGATCAAACATCAGAAATGATCCATAAAATTGCCAATAACTACATGATGTATGCCAGTTGGTACAAATAGTTGTTGACCTTTTCTTATCAAAAACGCAGAACCAACAACCTTTTTTTGTCAATGGCCGGTTTCTACATGTATGGCACTCACTGGTCTGCCTAGAAATAGAGAAGCGGATTCATTAAAGCGCTCAGGATATTCGGTGGTATAAAACTTTACTTCGGCACCCCGCGATAAACTTTGATTCATTGCGGGGTGCCTATTCAGGTAATCCTTTAGACTATTGGCCACGATAGGCCCCTGGGATAAGACCTTGACATGTTCTGGGATAAACAACTTAATAACAGGCAACAGCAATGGATAGTGCGTGCAACCCAATATGATGGTGTCCGTTTCCGGTGCCTTCTTAAACAATTGATCCAGATTCTTCTTCACAAAAAAACGTGCACCATCGGAATCCATTTCTCCGTTTTCAACCAAGGGAACCCACATGGGGCAGGCCTCTTGCGTCACCTTCAGCTGAGGGTATAGCTTTTTTATTTCCAGGGGATAAGAATCAGATAAAACGGTACCCAAAGTTCCCAACACACCAACCGAACCGGATGCGCTCATATCCCCCAGCTCTTCAACGCAGGGCCGGATAACCCCCAAGACACGCAAGGCCGGATCCATCAGCGGCAAATCCAGCTGCTGGATGCTACGCAAGGCTTTGGCAGAAGCCGTATTGCAAGCCAATATCACCAAAGGAGCACCCATCTTAAAAAGTTTCATCACTGCTTCCAGCGTATATTTATATACCACATCAAATGAGCGGTTGCCATAAGGAGCGCGTGCATTATCACCATAATAAATAAAATCATATTCAGGGAAAGCCTGAAGGAGATCATGAAGGACGGTTAAGCCCCCATAACCCGAATCAAAAACGGCAATTGGACCACTTTTATGCATAATGAGGAATTGAGATATAATAAAGATAAAAAAAAGGATGATGCCATGGCATCATCCTTCTAATATTTCAATGGGTGTTGGCGCGTTGTTAGTTCAAACCTAACTTGGCCTTAACCAAAGGACCGCAATCCACACTTTGATCCGAATGATAAAGAACAACCTGAGAGCTCAAATCAAAAATATAAATAAAGCCCTGCTCTTGTCCCACGGCATCAACAGCCTGTTGCACCTTTTCGAGGATGGGCTGATAAAGTTCCTGCTCTTTTTTGGAAAGGGATTGTTGGGCCATATTCTGATAATTCTGCAGGCGCTGCTCAATTTCCTGAATCTCCTTTTCCGTGGTTGTCCGAATTAACTCAGGCATTGTTTCACGCTCAGCAATGTAGTCCCTGAATTTTTTCTCATGCTCTTCGCTCATCATTCTCATTCTATCCTGAAGCGTTTTGGCTTCCGCTTGCAATTTCTGGTCGGCCTCTGCCTTTTCAGGTAACTCCATGATAAGCTCCTGCATATTAACATGTCCAAATTTCAGATCCTGAGCCGTTGCCACTGAGGATATCAAAAATAAACCAACTATTAAAAATAAATTAACTAGCTTCATATCATTGTTTTATTAAAAATTCAACTTATACCATTAAATCTATATACCAATTTTGTTTTAACAAAGGCGGTTATATCCTCACTTTTTTCCGACTGAAACAAAGTCAATCCGGAGTTCACTTCAAAGATATAAAGATACCCCTTTTCTTCTCCAACGGCTTCTATGGCCGCCCTCAGTTTATCAAGGACAGGCACCTGCAACTCTTGTTGCTTGGTTTGAAGACTTTGCTGAGCACCTGCATAAAACTCCTGTACCCGCTGTTGCATGGCCGCATACTCTTCCTCCTTGGCGGCACGCTGTTGCTCAGTATAAGTTTCATAGCTATTCTCGTACTCTAATTCAATTTTTTGAAGCTCCTCCCTCATAGAGGTTAACTGCGCTTCAAGCTTTTTGGTTTCAGCCTCCATTTCTGTGGTAATATTCTTATATTCTGGCATAAGAAGTACTACATCTGCTACATTGACATGCCCGAACTTCAAATCCTGGGCCTGGGATGCAGCTGTAAAAAAGAGCATCAGAAAGACTGAAAAAATTAGCGTTCTTATTTGCATTGTTTCCTGTTTACTTAATTATTATTTATGTCCTAATCGTTCTAAAATCTGATCGCTTCTGTCATGCCGTGGGTCGAGATACAAAACACCAGTGGATTTGTCAAAAACAGCAGCTAAATCTTCTTCCCTGGCCATTTCCTGTATCACAGTAGCTATTTGCTCCTGAATGGGTTGAATTAAACTCTCCTGGCGTTTGGCCATTTCACCTTCCGGACCAAAATACTTGTGTTGCAAAGCCTTGGCTTCCTTTTCCTTTTCTATAATGGCCTCTTCTCTGCCGATGCGCATTTCATTGGATAAAAACACACTTTCCGTCTGAAAATCCTGATACAATTGAGCCACCTCCTGATACCGGGCTTCAATTTCACCTTGCCATTGCTGGGACAACTGATTCAGCTGTTCCTGTGAAGCCTGATAGGCTGGAATATTCCGAAGCACATAATCCGTATCAACAAAAGCGTATCTCTGGGCCACCATTGACATTTGCAAGCCAAATACACCCAACAGCAAAATTAAAATTGTTTTTTTCATAACCCTAATTTTTAGTAAAAATAACCTGCCACCGAAAATGTCGGCACAATATGATTATTTCAAAAATCGAACCACAATTAAATCAACAAGCCTGGCCCTTAGAAATTCTGCCCCATCACAAAATGGAAGTTACTTCCTGCTGCACTTGGGTATCCGGGCACCTCATCAAATCCATATCCCCAGTC
This sequence comes from Geofilum rubicundum JCM 15548, assembly GCF_000974365.1. Lineage (GTDB taxonomy): Bacteria > Bacteroidota > Bacteroidia > Bacteroidales > Marinilabiliaceae > Geofilum > Geofilum rubicundum. Next base: position 11,834 of record NZ_BAZW01000034.1, on the reverse strand, counting down.
GATGCCCATTAGTCCGAACATGGGCAGGAATATTCTCACGCCCACACCGGCCGAACGGTGCAAATCAAAAGGTGAATAGTCTCTGAACTCCGACCAGGAATTACCAGCTTCCAAAAAGAGAAGGCCATAAACCGTGGCGGAAGGTTGCAGAGTTAATGGGTACCGCAACTCCATGGTCAGTTTGGTATACATATTGGCATCCTGGGCCGCACTGCTTCTCTCACCCTCTTCGTCATACACATAGCTCATGGCCGTCAGGGTATTGTTCTCGTATCCTCTTAAGCCAACCGTCTCACTGCCATAATAACTGTAGCCTGACATGCCGTCACCACCAAGCGTGTACTTCTCAAAGGGCGATTTCAGATACTTGTTGTAATAACCCAGAAATCCGCCTTCGACTTTACTCATGAGCACCAGTTTATCCCCGGCATCCAGTGGTTTAAACATCGCGCCCTTAAAGGTCCACTTATGATATTCAATCATCTTATAAAGCTCCTGCTGATCGGTCACATCTGAGTAATCCTTACCGGTAATAAGCGAATAGGGCGGGGTGACTTCCACACCTATCGTAAAATCAGAGCCGGTACGTGTATACAGAGGATTATCGATAGAACGACGGGAAAGCATGACCTTGAACCGAAGGTTATGAGAGTAGCCATCGTTCATTAAAAAATACCAATCTTTCAAATCATAATACTGATAACTCAATTCGTTGTACAGGGTAAAATAATCATCCGGCCAGCTGAGTCTTCTGCCCAATCCAACAGAACCGCCAAAAACCTTAAAATGCTTCGAGTCGTCTCCCTGGAAGGCATAAGGATCATTGTAACCGGAACCATAACTACTGTAGCCATAATAACTATTGGGCATATAATTTCGGCTTACACCTGTCTGAATAGAACGATAAATATTCACGCTCAACGAGTTGGGCTTTTTACCGCCCAGCCATGGTTCCACAAAACTCAGGCTGTACGACTGGTAGTATTTTCCGTTGGTCTGCGCTCTGACCGACAAGGTTTGTCCATCACCGGTAGGCAAAGGTCGCCAAGCCTCTTTATTGAAAAAATTCCGAACCGAGAAATTGGAGAACTTCAACCCCAGTGAACCCACAAACATTCCTGCGCCCCAGCCGCCGGAGAGTTCCACCTGGTCGTTGGCTTTCTCTTCCAGATTATATTCTAAATTAACCGTGCCTTTGTCCGGATCAGGAATGGGAACCGGATTGATTTTTTCAGGATCGAAATGGCCCAGTTGGGCCAATTCACGTACGGTCCGAATCAATGCCGCCTTGTTAAACAACTCTCCGGGCTTGGTTCTCAATTCGCGTCGTACCACATGTTCATGGGTTTTGGTATTCCCCTTTATGATAACCCGGTCAATGGTGGCCTGATCGCTTCATAAACGCGCATTTCCAGATCTACCGTGTCGTTGGAAATTTTAACATCCACCGGAATAATCCGGCTAAACAAATAACCATTGTTCATGTACAAGTTATGAACCGCATCATCATCCATAAAAAGCCGCTCATCCAGCAAGGTCTGATTAAAAATATCCCCCTTCTGAATTCTCAGATTATGACTCAGGTATTCACCCGGATAGATACTGTTGCCCACCCAGGTGATTTCTCCAAAATAGTATTGGCTTCCTTCTTCCAGGGTTATTTCAATATCTACCGTATTGTCATCATTACGTGCAATGGAATCAGAAACAATGTAGGCATCCCTGTAGCCCTCCTCATTATACTTTTCAATGATGGCATCCAAATCATTGTGATACTCCTCTTCAACGAACTTCTTGGTGCGAAAGAAATTGCGCAACTTTTTTCGTTCATTGGTTTTCTTCATGATACGATTCAGGCGATTATCGGTAAAGGCCTCATTACCCTCAAATCCCAGATAATTGACCTTAACCTTCTCCTTCTTATCCACATGCACATCTAAAATGACGTGATTGACACGCGAGGTATCATCCCGTTGAACAATATCCACCTCGGTGTTATAAAACCCTTTCTCAACAAAATGTTCTTTGATAAAGCGCTCCGCCCTGGTAACCAAATAGGGGGTCACCTGACTCCCCCGCATCATAGCCACCTTATCATTGACCGCCTCAATTTCAGATTTTTTCAGTCCCAGATAATTCATACTGGAGAGACGCGGGCGCTCCTGAAGATATATGTTCAGGTATATATTTGAACCTTCAACTTTTGAAGCAGAGACTTTTACATCAGAAAACAAACCATACTCCCAGTATTTTTTAATAGCGGCGGTGATATCATCACCCGGAACGGTGATGGTCTGCCCCACACGCAGCCCCGATAAATTGGCCAATATTTTGGGATCATTATTGAGGTCTCCTGTTACCTCAATCTCTGCAATAACATATTCTTTGGGCTTACCTGTATATGAAATTTCCGGAGTAGATGTTTGTCCCAACAGTAGATGAACGGATATGAATAAAAGAACAAACAGGATCGATAATCGTTGCAACATTTTTATTTTTTTAAAATTAACTGGTCACTGGTTTTCCCGAACCGTCTTTCACGTTTTTGAAAATCAATAAGCGCTTCGTAAAAATGTTCCTTGCGAAAATCAGGCCATAATATGCTGGAAAAATATAATTCTGAATAAGCAATTTGCCAAAGCAGAAAATTACTTATTCTAAACTCACCACTGGTTCGTATAAGAAGCTCAGGGTCAGGCATATTACAAGTTTCCAAATACCGACTAAAAACCTGACCATCAATATCAGAAACATTCAGCAGTCCTTTTTTAACATCCTCAGCTATCTTCTGAACCCCCTTGGTAATTTCCCACCGGGAGCTATAGCTTAAAGCGAGAACGAGCGTCAAACCGGTATTACCCGCTGTTTTTTCCATACAGGAAGTCAGTTTTTCCTGCACCTTTAAAGGCAAACTTTCCCTACAGCCAATGGTTTTTAATTGAACATTATTCTTCATCAAGGTTTTAGCTTCCGAAGCAATGGTTGAAACCAATAAGGACATAAGCGCATCTACCTCATTCTTGGGACGATTCCAGTTTTCAGTAGAAAAAGCATATAGTGTAAGAAATTCAATTCCCAATTCAGCGGCCGCCTCCGTCACTTCCCGAACAGCTTTCACGCCATTTTTATGCCCGAATACACGCGCAGTACCACGTTGTTTGGCCCACCGTCCATTTCCATCCATAATTACTGCCACATGGCGTGGCAACCGATCTGGTATCAAAAGATCCTTGACTGACATAGCTGCCTGATTACTCGTTTCTAAAATCCGTCGCGACACTTGTCGCGCCTGCTATATAAATTAAAGGTAGCATAAACAGCCACCACCGAATACCAGTCATTGTTGTGACTAAAGGTCGTTTTTTGAAATCCGAGAGGATTTGATGCATCGATAGACATATCATGGCCAACCACATCCAAATCATCAACAAAAGTCTTTCGCAGCGTCCATTCTGCCCCCAGATTCAACCAATCGTTCGCCTTCCATTTCACTCCGGCACCGAACGGCAAAGATAATACAAAAGTCGGTTTTTCATTGTGATTACCATTATCTTCTGAATATCTTTTATAAAAAACCGACCCTGCACCCAGCGTAAAGTAAGGCGTAAATACCGATTCTTTGTTGGTGGGATGATCAAATGAAAAAAAGTTAACTTCCAACATGGCCGTCAGGTCCAGCACTTCTCTTGAAAACTGATAAGGCTCCTCAGAGTCAACGGGCAGATAAACATTCTTTTGCGGGTATACACCACTCATTCCGGCAAGAAGAGCTCCTCCCCGAAAGGAAATCCGGTCGTTGACCGAATACCTGATAATGGCGCCGAAAGATGGCTGGATGCGATAAAATTGTCGACCAGGATTCAAGTCTCCGTTATACCAGGAAACGCCAACATAGGGTCCTCCCTCCAGTTTTGTCTGTGCCGGTGCGGATGGACGGCTAAATAAAAAAGCTACAAAAACAAGGAAAATCAAGTTGATCTTAGGCATTGATGTTTAGTTATGAATGTGTCCTAAATGAACGTTTCCGCCCACAATTTATTGTTTATGTCTAATTCCGCTTATCGGCGCCCCACATCAATTTGGACCGTAATGTAGAATAAAAGGTTTTCCCAATTCTTTCGACAACAGGCACGGAGAAATCGGCCTTGCGCACTTTTAATTCCACCGACTCGTCCAGAATACAGCTGCGGGAATCCAGGGATGCCAAAAACTTACCGCCTCGGGCCTCAATTCGAAGCTTCAATTCGAAGCTATTGGGCACCACCAGGGGACGTACGGTCAAATTATGGGGCGCAATCGGGTTAATAATAAAGTTCTGTGAAGCAGGATGCATAATGGGTCCTCCCACACTGAGCGAATAAGCTGTAGAGCCTGTGGATGTGGACACAATCAAACCATCTGCCCAATAAGAGTTTAAGAAGTCCCCGTTCAGATAAGTATGAATCGTGATCATGGAAGAGCTGTCTCGCTTTTGAACAGCCATTTCATTGAGGGCAAAATCAAGATCACCGAAGCAGGGAATGCTGGTCTCCAATTTCAGCAAATCCAATTCCCTGACCACAAACTGCCCCTCCATAATTTCGGCCACAGCCAGGGGCAACTCCTCCTGAGATATATCCGCCAAAAACCCCAGACGACCACTGTTGATGCCCACAATGGGAATTTGCCGGTTACGCACCATGGTTACAGCATCCAGGAAGGTACCATCACCTCCAATACTAAACATCATTTCGCAGTCAGGCAAGTCGTCATGGTCCTTAAAAAAGCCTGCCACCTTCGGATTTAATCCAACAGGACCTACTAAAAAATCATAAAAGGGTTTATGTATAATCATTTCAGCCTTCGCCAGCGCCAAATGCTTCAGCAAGGTGCTGCAACGCTCATAAAACACCTCCCCGAATTGTTTACCAAAAATTGCTATGCGCATACAAAAGTTATTTACAACGATAAATTGAATTGAAAAAAGAAGCCGTGTTCGGCGAAATTATTAAAAGAATAATTCAGACTCAAAACTTTATCGTAAAAAGTCACCATGTCAATTCCCAGTCCGTACCCCAAAAGCAAGGTGTTGGCCATTCGATTGCCAGGTAAACGATTGTCATTGAGCACATAACCGGCATCAAAATGCAACTTCAAATAAAAAGCATAGTGGAATTGTGAAAACTGCTCCAGGGGGATCCATTGAAGCGTTTTATTGCGTCGGGGAATTAATTCATAGAGTAATTTATTCTGCACACCACCATAGGACGACCCGTCAATGACGTAGAACTCAAAACCATTTAAGAAATCCTGGTACCCTAATCCGGTCCGAAAATAATACGGTGCCTCTCCGGTATCTATGGCCGACATAAAACCTCTCGTATTGGAATATAAGCGATTCAATAAGGGGCGCTGATAGGACGCGGTGGCGGACAGTTGAAAAAAACCGGTGTATTCTGACATCACACCAAATCCCCGGCGGGCGAATTCCACATCAAAATATTGACCGCTCAGTGGATAAACCTTTGAATCCCGTCGGTCATAAGTATATTGATAGCCCAACTCTAAAGTCTCACTCCGGTTTTGTCCGCCCGACAAAAACCCGGGATTACTGACCATGAGCGTATCCGCGGCATCGACATTCTCGTATCCCAAAAAGACCCGGTGGTGATGATCCAGATTATGACGGTAGTAATAGGACGCCTCTACATCTGATTTGGTCAGCAACCGACTCCCCAGGGTTTTTAGAAATACCTGCTTGTCATTTTGTGTGGTATAGGATACCTGATCATTCCACAACCAATTAAAATTGATCCCCCAACCCGATTGTTGATTCAGGCCGGGCTTTTGATAATCAAACCTAAATTCCTTCTTATACCCCGTCACCATTCTCAGCCGAAGGGTTTCCCTTCTTCCCCGAAAATTATCATGTTTGACATACAAGCCATAATTAAAATAAGACCCGTCGTTCAAACGCAGAAAATCACTAAAGTTCCGACCCTCCTGCTCAAATATGGGGAAAGCCCACAAATACCATCGTTCCTTGACGGTGATATTAAAAATGATCCGGCGTCGGTCCGTATAGGCGAATTCAATTTCCACCAAATTAAAGAGGGAAGTATTCATCAGATTCTCCTTTCCCCTCTCTATTTGACCAATAAGTTCATTGATGTTAACTGTTGAGCCAATGGAAAACGGCAATTCAGAAAGAATGACCTTTCGTCGTGTTCTCAGATTACCTTCAATGGTGATATCCTGAACGGTTAACCAGCCCTGCAATACAGGTTCCGGTTCAAAGGCCTTGAGCGGAAGCACGGATCCGGCCATTATAACCATCACCAACAAAAGTACCTGCAAGACCTTCTGAATCCCCATTCCGCCCTGATTTAGAAATCGGTTAAACGCTTAAATATTTGATAAGCGATTCATAATTCCGGCGCGCAGTCTCATCTACCTGCACAACGGCACCATATTCAGCCCGGATATTATAACCATAACGCTCAAAACCGTTGATAACGGACTGTAAATCGGTTCGGTTCAATTTAAGGGTAATAAACAACTGGCCACCATCCGGACTTTGAGAGGCGTAAAGACTCAAAATTTTGCTATCGGAATCTTCCACAATCCGGGCAATTTCTGACAAGGCATAATCACGCGTTCCCACCTCAATCTGAATGATTCCTCCAGGCGTATGAGCGGCAATGAGTTCACTAAAACGATGCATTAAATCATGTTGTGTGATAACACCCAAAAATTCCTTTTCAGCATCCAAAACCGGTACGATACTCAACTTTAAACGTGCAGCGATCTCAATCACATCATAAATATGCTGATGACTAATAACATAGGGTTTCATCAGCGACAATCGGTGATTCCCCAGGGGCTCTTTGGCGGAATTCAAGTCATATATATCGGTATCTGAAATCAAGCCCAAAAAAATATGATTGTTCACAATGGGCAGATGAGAAACCCTAAAGGCTTCCATCCAATTGAGAGCATCCAGCCCGGTGTCAGATGTTTTCAATGCAGGAATAACATCAGAAATCAAATCTTTTGCCAGCATAAATTAAGAATAAAAAAATACTTTCTAACTTTGTCGATGAAGACCAACGGTAATATACTGCTTTTCACTAAACAAATAGCAACCATTACAGTTTTAATACCTTTAAAGAACCTACAAATAGGATACCGAAAATGACAAAACTCAGTGTAAACATAAATAAAATAGCCACACTGCGCAATTCACGCGGGGGAAATATGCCCGACGTGCAAAAAGCAGCGGTAGACGTTCAGGATTTTGGGGCGGACGGTGTCACCGTTCATCCCCGGCCGGACGAACGTCATATCCGACGAAAAGACGTTTATGATATTAAAGGTGTTATTAAAACTGAATTCAATATCGAAGGTTACCCTTCACCAGATTTTTTGAACCTGGTAAAAAGCGTCAAACCCCATCAGGTGACTCTGGTACCGGACCCGCCGGAAGCCATTACCTCTAATGCGGGGTGGGATACCATTCAACACCTCTCATTTCTTCAGGATGTCATTGCAGAGTTGAAAGAGTATGGGATACGAACTTCTATTTTCATTGGCACCGATGCCGAAATGATCATCAAAGCCTCTGAAACCAATACCGACCGGGTTGAATTATACACCGAACCCTATGCCACCCATTATCCCATCGACAGAGAAAAGGCCATTGCCCCCTTTGTGGAAGCGGCCAACCTGGCCAACAAAGTCGGTTTAAAAATCAATGCCGGCCACGATTTAAGTCTGGAAAACCTGAGATTTTTCAACGAACGCATTCCCTTTTTAAAGGAGGTATCCATCGGACATGCCCTCATTGCCGATGCACTCTACCTGGGTCTCGAAAAGACGATTGCCCTTTATAAAGACCAATTGGTAAAGGAGAAATAAAATGGAGCTGTATTGCAGAGAATTGGGCCAGGGAGAGACCACCATCGTCATTGTTCATGGCTTATATGGGGCGTCCGACAACTGGCTGTCCATCGCCTCTAAATTAGAAGACAAGTACCGAATCATCCTGCCCGACCAGCGGAACCATGGGCAGAGCGACCACAGTGCTACACACACCTATGAAGCCATGGCCGATGATTTGTATGAAACCCTCCGGAAAAAGGTAAAAGAAGAAAAAGTGATACTGCTGGGACATTCCATGGGCGGCAAAACCGCCATGCGGATGACCATGAAGCATCCCGAAATGGTCCGTCAGCTAGTGATAGCAGACATTGCCCCCAAGGATTACGGCCGTTTTGCCAATTATGCAGAGACCACAGCCAATCACGAGAACATTCTCAAAGCCCTGCAGTCTTTGCATCCCGAAACCATGGAGAGCCGAAGCGAAATGGACGCCGCGCTCAAAAAGCAATTCCCGGTCAAAACCTTGCGTCAGTTTTTGCTGAAAAACGTCAAGCGCCAAAAAAACGGCCGCTACCATTGGCAGTTAAACCTGGAAGCCCTGTTGAACAACTTGCCCGAGCTCATGGACGGCTTCTCCCACCTGGAGGACCATCCATCCGTCACAGGCATTCCCACCGTTTTCATCCGCGGCGAAAAATCCCCCTATATCAAGGATGAAGACGTCCTGGTCATCAATAAATTCTTCCCCGGATCACAACTCGTAACCATCCCGGATGCCGGTCACTGGCTGCATGCCGAGCAACCGGAATTGTTTTTAAAAACCCTTCTCTATTACATCGAATAGACTTTCAGTTTGCTATTTTTTAACGCCTTTAACTTACACACCCCAATATTTTTAGTTAATTTTGCGTACAACTTCTTATATAATGAGCAAAAATCACAGCGAAACAGCCATTCTACGCATCCATTGTCCCGACCAACGGGGAATAGTAGCAAGGGTCACCGATTTCATCCATCGCAACAACGGTAACATCGTGGCATTGGATCAGCATACCGACCGGAACGAGGAACGTTTTTTCATGCGGGTTGAGTGGGAGCTGCAAAATTTCGAATTGGCGCGGGATCAAATTCAACCGGCCTTTGAATTTGCCATTGCCAACCCATGTAAAATGACGTGGAAACTTCATTTTTCTGACTACACACCCCGCATGGCCCTGTTTGTCAGCAAAATGTCGCACTGTTTGTACGACATTCTGGCCCGCTACCAAAGTGGAGAAATGAAGGTAGAGATCCCCCTGGTCATCAGCAACCACAGAGACCTGGAAGAGGTGGTGAATAAATTTGGCATAAAGTTCATACACATCCCCATAACAGCAGCCACTAAGCAAGAGCAGGAACAAAAGGAGCTGGAAATACTCCGGGAGCACCAAATCGATTTTATCGTTTTGGCCAGATACATGCAAATACTCTCCCAATCCTTTGTGGATAATTATCCCGAGCGGGTCATCAATATCCATCATTCCTTTTTACCGGCCTTTGTCGGTGCAAAACCCTACCATGCTGCGCATGCCAGGGGCGTAAAAATCATTGGTGCCACCAGTCACTATGTCACCACCGACCTGGATGCCGGCCCCATCATCGATCAGGATGTGGCACGCATTACGCACCACGACAATGTGGAAAAACTCATACAAAAAGGACGTGATGTGGAAAAGATCGTTCTTTCCAGAGCTGTCATGGCCCATGTTGATCGAAAAACGCTGGTTTACAAAAACAAAACCGTCATATTCCAATAAATAATGGCTCCACAAAAAATAGTCATCATTAAATACAACGCAGGGAATATCCGCTCTGTCAACAATGCGTTAACCCGACTTAATCAGGAAGCCGAAATAACGGCCGATCCTGAAAAAATCAGGAAGGCAGATAAGGTTATTTTTCCAGGTGTAGGGGAAGCCAGTACCACCATGCGCTATCTCAACGAAACGGGACTATCAGAAGTCATCCGGTCGCTGACGCAACCGACCCTGGGCATTTGCCTGGGCATGCAGCTCATGGGTAGTCACAGTGAAGAAGGAGGGGTAGATTGTTTGAACATCTTTGATGAGCCCATCCGAAAATTCGCCTTACCAGCACCCAATCCGGCCAACCTCAAAATCCCCCAGATGGGATGGAACCGCATATTCGATTTGAAAAGCGATCTCTTCGACCCCTCACTGGAAGGCCAGTATGTGTATTTTGTGCACAGTTATTATGTCGCCCTGGGTGAACATACAGCTGCCACCACCGACTACCTGCTGAATTACAGCTCGGCCTTGCAGCGCGACAATTTTTTTGCCACCCAGTTTCACCCCGAAAAAAGCGGTCCGGTAGGGCAGCGCATCCTGGAACGTTTTTTAAAATTATAAAAGCATGACTCCCCCAAGCAAGAAGATAGAGTTGATTCCCGCCATCGACATCATCGATGGCCAATGCGTGCGATTGAGCAAAGGCGACTATGACACCAAAAAGATTTACAATGAAAACCCCCTCGAAGTCGCCCTTGAATTTGAGCACCACGGCATTCAACGGCTGCATGTGGTGGATTTGGACGGCGCAAAAGCCGGGCGCATCATCAATCATCGGGTATTGGAAAAGCTGGCTACAAAGACCAGTCTGACCATCGATTTTGGCGGCGGATTAAAAAGTACATCGGATTTAAAAATCGCCTTTGAAAGTGGTGCCCAAATGGTGACGGGCGGAAGTATTGCGGTTAAAAACCCGGATGAATTCACCAGTTGGATAGACCAATATGGTTCTGATAAAATCATTTTAGGATCCGATGTCAAAGACAGAAACATAGCCATTTCAGGCTGGCTGGAGACTTCAGAACTGGACCTTTTTGAGTTTCTAAACGACTACCAGTCCAAAGGCATTACCCAAACCATTTGCACCGATATCAGCAAGGACGGCATGCTCGCCGGTCCCTCCATTCCCTTGTACCAGGAGATCCTGGCCCGCTTTCCGGATCTATACCTCATTGCCAGCGGTGGGGTGAGCCATATGCGGGACATAGAAGCCCTTCAGGAAGCGGGAGTTCCTGCGGTGATTTTTGGAAAAGCCATTTATGAAGGAAGAATCCGCATGACCGACATTGAAAAACTGCTCCGCTAATTAAAGCCGTTGTGACCAAAGCGACCATTAGAACCAATTAAAACATTATAAACATGCTAGCAAAGCGAATCATCCCCTGTCTCGACATCAAAGACGGAATGACGGTAAAGGGGATTAAGTTTTTAGAAATAAAGACCGTAGGCGACCCGGTTGAGCTGGCTGCGGCCTATGCGGAGCAGGGAGCCGATGAGTTGGTATTTCTGGACATAACCGCCTCCCATGAAGGGCGCAAAACCTTTGTCGAATTGGTACATCGCATTGCCCGGCACATCAACATCCCTTTTACCGTTGGGGGAGGCATCAGTGAACTGAAAGACGCTGAAGCCTTACTCAACGCCGGTGCCGATAAAATCAGCATCAACTCATCTGCCGTCCGCAACCCACAGCTCATTGATGACATGGCCAAAAACTTCGGCAGCCAGTTTGTCGTCGTGGCCATTGATGCCAAAAAAGAGTCGGAAGGACAAGACTGGGCAGTCACCGTGAACGGCGGGCGCGTGTTTACCGAAAAAAGACTGTTCTCCTGGGCCAAAGAAGCAGAAGCGCGTGGGGCCGGAGAAATCCTTTTCACCAGCATGGATCACGATGGCGTTAAACAAGGCTTTGCCAACAAAGCCCTGGCTCAACTGAGCCAGAGCTTGTCCATCCCCATTATCGCCTCGGGCGGTGCAGGCAACATGGAACATTTCCGCGACGCCTTTGTTGAAGGTAAAGCAGATGCCGCATTGGCCGCCAGCGTTTTTCATTACAACGAAATTTCCGTACCCCAGCTGAAAACCTATCTGGGTCAGGAAGGCATCGTGGTCCGTTAATTATATACT
>NZ_BAZW01000035.1 GCF_000974365.1 Geofilum rubicundum JCM 15548 | reverse complement strand
TGAAAAAGCCCGGTCTGAACCGGGCTTTTTTTATACTTCCTATTTAGTATTAATAGCTTGTTATTGTCTCGTAAATAACAGATTTTAAATATCTTGTACTTGCGGATGCTCAACTTGCTGAATATTATGAATTTAATTTACCCTATCAACCTATTACCCTATCGACCTAATAACCTAACAACCTAAAAACCTATTGCCCTTAAATCAATTCAGCATTGTACGACTTTTGATTGACCAGCGGATTGGCATACATCTCCATCAGTGTGGTAAAGATGAAATCATTATCACAATCGGTGAGTCTGCTAATGTGCTCCTGAATGTAATCCATAAATATCTTTTTGTCCTCTGAGGTGTAGTGCGACTGGTGATCTGTGCAGTTGTTGAGGATGTCCCAGGCAATGTAGTTGGCCGGCCAGAGTTTGTAATTCTGGTGTACGTGCTTGTCTATTAAGTCGGCCAGTGTCGAAAACTGGTCGTTTTTAACGGTGAGTGCATCAATGGGATTGAGTTCTTGTTGTAAGGGCTGGCCAAAGGCGAAGTGCACGCGACCTTTGCGTCCCCGCAGTCCGGTGCCCATGTGCATCAGATCGTCATCTTTCGTTTTTTGATAGTCGGGATCGTCGCGCTTTAGCTGAAACTCTCTGGCTTTGAGGTAATCGCAGGGGTCAAATTCGTAAGAAATGGACACCGGCACCAGTTTGAGTTCTTTGAAGTTTTCGGTCAGACTGTTTTCTCCGCTGATATTGAGCATTTTAAGCAGACTGATTTGCGTGCGGTCGTTGCCGTCTTTGGAGCGGCCTTCCCGCTGGGCAATCCAGATGCTGTGCTTCTTATCCGTCAGGGTGAAGCGAATGTACTGCGAAAGCAGACGGGAATTTTCCATCATCTGTTTCATGGGCAGATTGCGCTTAACGATAAAAGTACGGTTGAGCTTAACCAGATCGGTTATCCAGGGATAGATCAACAGATTGTCACCAATGGCAATTTCGGTGGTGTTGAACCCCTCTTCCACCAGCAATACATTGAGGATGGCCGGATCCAGCACGATGTCTCTGTGATTGGATATGAAAAGGTAGGATTCATTGGGATTGAGCTTGTCAAGTCCCTCAACCGTTACGCCGTTGGTGGTTTTTTTCAGAACATCTCTAACGTATGCTGAAATAACCTCTTCCTGAAACTGCCGGATGGAGGTCATGTGCATCAGTTTTTCCATGAACTGTTCAGGGGGAACCTGTGGGTACAGAAAACCCAGGAGTCTTAGAAAAAAAGCTTCATTTTTAAGACGATTGAATACTGTCTGAATCTCATGATCCTCGTATGGTCTGATAGATTCATAGTCCAATTGCTGTTCTTGCACCATTTCTTCTTTTGATGGTTTATGGCAAAATTACATCAAACAATTAAGTTTATGAAATTTATGACATTAATAAAAGGCGTTCGAAAGGTTAATGTTTTGAATCTCAGAGATGAATATTCAAGCCCCGGCCTTGGGTATTAAAAAAAGGCTGATGTTTTAATATTAGGTGCTGTTTGATAAGGATCAGGTGTTTTTCTGTAGTTCATCCCAGTATTCCATGGCCCGGCGGGTGTGCGGAATAACAATGGTTCCACCGACGATGTTGGCAACAGCAAAGACTTCAAGAACCTCTGGTGTGCTGATGCCCTGTTCATGGCATTTTTCCAGGTGGTATTTCACGCAATCGTCGCAGCGCAGGACCATGGAACTGACCAGTCCCAGCATTTCTTTGGTCCTTGTTGGCAGGGCCCCTTCGGCATAGGTGTTGGTGTCGAGGTTAAAGAGACGTTTGATCACCAGGTTGTCGGCCGAAAGAATGCGCTCGTTCATTTTTGACCGGTAAGCTCTGAATTCATTGATTTGATCACTCATGTTATCCTGTTTTTAGTCGTTTAATGCGGCTGCAAATTTAACAGATTATGGTGACAAACGATTATTTGGGTCATTTCTACAACTTTTTTATGAGCACGCCGTAAAAGTTATAAAATTTTAATGTTTTTTAAAGCATGCATAAAGCCTGAGTCGGCGTTTTGAAAAAAATGTCCGGTAGCCTTAACAAGTAAATTTTAACCACATGAAAAGAATTTTAGTCCCCGTCGATTTTTCGGAAGATGCCGTTTTCGCTGTTGATGTTGGTGTTCAGATAGCCAATTCATTAAAAGCCAAGTTGCGTTTGATGCATGTCAGAACAGGCAAAAAATACCATCCTGAATTTGCCAAAGACAACCCCCACTTTATTATTGATGATAAGGATACAGCTTATATGGAATATTTGGTGGACAGGGCCAGAGTTGCTTATAAGGTGGATAACGGCGAGGTGGATGCGAAGTTTCGGGAAGGTAATGTGGTCCGGGAAATTAAGAATCAGGCGCATTACGATGATTCGGTGATTATTGTTATTGGAACCCATGGAGTGTCAGGCTTTGAAGACCGTTGGATCGGCAGTAATGCGTACCGACTGGTGTCGCATGCACCCTGCCCGGTGCTGGCCGTTCGCAAGCAAATGACTTTTAATCATGAGCAGAAAATTTTATTGCCCATAGATACCGAGAAAGTGAGCCGGCGCATCGTTCCGCAGGTAGCCGGTTTTGCCAAGGTGTTAGATGCCAAGGTCTTGGTGGTTGGGATTACCAAAAGAACCAAGTGGGCCATCCCCGGACGAATCAATGCTTATGTGCACCAGGTGGAGCGTTTTTTGAAAAAGGCTGCTTTTATACCTTTTGATTCTGCCATTGTTGATGGTTCTGAAGGACCTCAGGAATTACTTGATTATGCGCATGCCAATGGGGCCACCGTCATTGCCTTGCCCGTTAAAAAGACGCTGAATCCTTTTGAAAGTGTGTTTTTTCCGTTCGCCAATGAGTTGTTGAACATGTCTGATTTGCCCATTTTGGCTGTTCCTGAGCATGAATAAAAAGGCATGATTTTGGTAGGGGCTTTTGTGCCTGATATTTTTGGATAGGGATTAAAATCTAATAAAAATCACTATTTTTGCATCAGGATTTTTCAGGAAGTTAAAAGCCAAAACATGAGATTTTTATTTCTTTTGATGTTTGTGTTGGGGACGGTAAGCGTCAGCGGACAGTCTGATTTGTTTGATAAGGTGACATCGCGCAGTATGGGCGAGGGACAGGTGAACATCAAACAATCGCCGGCCATCGAAAAACTGATGACGGATTTTGTGCGTTCCAACAAATCCAGTTCAGGTGTTGAGGGCTATCGCATTCAGCTTTATTCCGGCACCGGAAATAATACGAAACAGGAAGCACAGGATGTGCGGACCAAGTTGTTGAGTCTTTTCCCCAACGAAAATGTTTTTGTGGAGTACAATGCGCCTTTTATGCGCGTGAGAGTCGGGGCCTTTCGCCATAAACATGAGGCCTTACCCTTGCTCTCGAAACTAAAAACAAGCTTTCCCTCCTGCTATATTGTGCGGGATGCATCCATATCATTCAGAGAGTTTTAAGCAAGGCCCATCTCTAACAAGGATGGGCTTTTGCCTTTAGGAGAGGTTCAGCCCTTATTTTTTTTCATCGAAGCGTCAGTTTATTATTATGAGTGATCAGGTTAAACACGAGTGTGGCATTGTTTTGATAAGGCTTTTGAAGCCTTTGGAATACTATAAGCAGAAATATGGAACCTGGCGATATGGTTTGAATAAACTCTATTTGCTAATGGAGAAACAACACAACCGGGGACAGGATGGCGCCGGGGTTGTTAATCTAAAAATAGATCAGCCGGTGGGTAAAAAATACCTTTTCAGAGAGCGGTCCAATCTGGACAATCCCATTCAGGATGTCTTTGCCAGAATTTTTAAGCACTTTGAATACGATGACGATCACAACCATGAGCAGTTTTGTGATTCGGAGTGGGCCAAAGGGCATTTGCCCTTTGCCGGTGAGCTCTATTTGGGACACTTGCGCTATGGTACCTTCGGCAATGACTCTCTGGATTACGTGCATCCGGTGATGCGCGAGAACAATTGGCGGTCGCGCAACCTGGTGCTGGCAGGTAATTTTAACCTGACCAACACCGATGAAATATACGATGCTCTGGTGGAATTGGGACAGCATCCGAAAGATTATTCAGATACGGTTTCCATTCTTGAAAATGTGGGACATTTTCTGGATGAAGAGAACCAGCTTTTGTTCCGTCAGTTTAAGAACGAAGGTTTTAAAAACCGTGAAATTTCATCCTTTATTGAACGTGATCTGGATGTCCAAAAAATTCTGGAGCGCTCCAGCAAAAAGTGGGATGGCGGTTATGTGATTGCCGGTCTGTTTGGGCACGGCGATGCTTTTGTAGCCCGCGATCCCAATGGTATTCGTCCGGCTTCCTATTATTATGACGATGAGATTGTCGTGGTTGCTTCGGAGCGTCCGGTGATTCAAACGGCCCTGAATGTTCGGGCTTGTCAGGTGCAGGAGCTCAAGCCGGGCCATGCCCTGATTATCAAAAAGGATGGCCGCATCTCTGAAGAAATGGTGAACGTGCCGCATGAACGTCGTTCCTGTTCTTTTGAGCGGATTTATTTTTCGAGGGGCAGTGACAAGTCCATTTATCTGGAGCGTAAAGAACTGGGTCGCTTGCTGGCCCCTAAGGTGCTGGAGATGGTGGATCACAACTTGAAGGATACCGTTTTCTCCTACATTCCGAATACCGCTGAAACGGCCTTTTATGGTATGATTGAGGGCGTACGCAGTTATTTGGTTAACTGGCGCCTGCAGCAGGTGAGAGCATGGGGCCTGAGCCGGATGCCCAAAGACTGGAAGAGGTGCTGTCGCTGGAGCCGAGGGTGGAAAAAATTGCCATTAAGGACGTTAAGATGCGTACTTTTATTACGGCCGATACCTCCCGGGACGACATGGTGGCCCACGTATATGATGTGACCTATGGCATTGTCAAAAACCAGGTGGATACCCTGGTCATTATTGATGATTCCATTGTGCGCGGAACAACTTTGAAGAAAAGCATTCTGAAGATTCTGGACCGTCTGCATCCCAAAAAGATCATCATCGTTTCTTCTGCGCCGCAAATCAGGTATCCCGACTGCTACGGTATTGACATGGCTAAGCTGGGCGATTTTTGTGCTTTTTCTGCGGCCATTGAATTGTTGAAGGACCATGGCAAGGCGGACCTTATTGATGAGGTGTACCAAAAATGCAAGTCACAGCGCAATTTGCCCAAGGAGGAAATGGTCAATTATGTGAAAGACATTTACCGCCCCTTTACGGATGAGCAGGTGTCGGTCAAAATTGCCGAAATGCTTAAGCCTGAGGGTATTGATGCGGAGGTTGAAATCGTTTATCAGACGGTGGACAATTTGCACGTGGCTTGTCCCAACGACAACGGCGACTGGTATTTTACGGGGAATTATCCCACCCCTGGCGGTAACAAAGTGGTTAATACGGCCTTTATTAATTTTGTAGAGGGACGTAACGAACGGGCCTATTGCTGATCCAGTAGGTCCCGGCCCATGTTTACCCAGGTATAGGCATCCGTGGGGTGCTCTCCGATACGGGTATCGCTGCGTAAATGCCCGAGCCTTACAATGACGGCCTTTTGCGAGGGGATGATGAAGATGTATTGTCCCAATATGCCCCGGGCATAGGGGATGATTTCCTGCTGGTGGTCCATGAGCCACCATTGATAGCCGTAATAGGTGACGGACTTGCCTTTGCTGTCTTTTAGATGGGTGGCCGGATGAGTCGCGGCTTCAAGGTATTCTTCGGAAATCAGTTGCCTGCCTTTCCAATGGCCTTTATTCAGCACGAGCTGTCCCAGGCGCGCGAAGTCGCGCGCATGACTGTTGAAGCAGCAGTAGGCTTTCTCCATACCGTTTTTTCTATCCAATGACCAAAGGGCTTCTGTTTCGGCACCCATCGGCTGCCATAGTTTTTCAGCGGCATAGTCCGAAAGGGTTTGGCCGGTCACTCTGGTCAATATCAGTGCCAGTAACTGGGTGTCACCGCTTCGGTAACTGAAAGTCTCTCCCGCGTCTCTGCCATTTGTACCTCTTTCATCAAACTGGGCAGGTTGTTGCCATAATAGGCTTTGGTGGTAATGGAAAAGGCCGTGCTGTAGGCTTCGTCCCAGTTGCTTCCCGAACTCATGGTCAACAGGTGCTTTAGCTTTAATCCTTTATGATGAAGGTTGGGATAGTCGGGCAGCAACGCATCGACAGACTGATCCACACTTTTAATGAAGCCATCGTCCATGGCACAGCCAATTAACAGGCTCACAATGCTTTTGGCAGCTGAAAAGGAGTTGCTGATGTCGGTGCGCTTTACTCCATCGGCGTAGTATTCAAACAGGATGGAATCGTTTTGGACGACCAGAAAGGCGGTGGTTTGCATGAGGGCCAGTGAATCCAGTTGTACGGCCTCAGGTCTTATCTGGTTATAACGGGACGATGCCGGCCAGGGCTGCGGCTGGCCGGTTTCAACTGTTCTGTTGGGAAATATTTGATGGTCGTGAATGCCCGGCAGCTGATGAATAAGGGCTTTTTTAAGAAAAGCCGGCGTCAGTACCCATGCCAGTCCGGTGATCAAAAGAAGCACCAGAACGATGCCTTGCCATTTTTTAAATCTCGATTTTGGGTGCGCCATCGTTGGTGGGTTTATCTTCAGGTTTCCATTCCCGGATATAGATGTCATCGGGGAAGGCCACTGGTTTGTAAATGGACCGTCCGCCTATTGTCCTCAAACACTCCTGTATGCCTTCTGAAACGCTTGGGTGTGGATAGAAAATCTTGAGTACTTCGCGCAGACTGTTGCCCTGATTGATGAGGTGCGCCACAGACACGATGTAGGCAGAGGCTTGCGGGCCTGAGGCCCGCATGCCCAGAATGCGTTGGGTGTCGTCGTTGCTGACCAGTATTTTGATAAAGCCGGTGGTGCTGCGCATGGCAATGGCCCGGTTGATGAGTTTGTTGGAATAATAGCTGCCCTATAGGGAATGCCCTGTTTCTGCAGAGATTTTTCGTTGGCGCCGACGGCCGCTACTTCCGGCTTAAAAAACATCAGGGTGCTCATGTGCGAATAATCCAGCGGATATCCCGCTTTCCCCACCATTTTTTCGACGGCCTTTCTTCCTTGCAATTCGGCCACGCTGTAAAGTTGTGAATGGCCTGAAACATCTCCTGCGGCATATATATGAGACGGTTTTCCATTGATCATCACCTGGCAGTTGTCATTGATGGTGAGTGTGCCCCGCTCAGTGGGTTGCAGTCCGGCATTCTGCGGTTGGAGCGATTCCAGATGGCTGACCCGGCCGATGGAAATGAGGGCCACGTCCACTTCCAATACTTTACTGTGTCCATCGTCATAATCAAGAATGACTTCGAGGTGGCCGGGGTGTTTTTTGACGGTTCTTAACTGGGCCGTGTGATGAATGGTTACCCCGTTAATCGCCAGGTTGTCGGCCACGTAGTCGCTGACATCATCATCCTCATAGGGAAGTACCCGGTTGGAGCGGTCCAGGAGGTGCACTTCGGTTTGCTTAAAGTTGGAGAAGATGGTGGCGAACTCACAACCAATGATGCCTGAGCCGATAATGAGGATTCTTTCCGGGAACTGCTTGAGGGCCAGTACGCCGTTGGAGTCAATGATTCTTTGTCCATCCACCTCCAATCCGGGATATTCCCGGGGTTTGGAGCCTGTGGCGATGAGAAAATTGGTACCGGTGACCACCTCTTCTTTTTCGTCCGATACCACCCGCATCGATCGGTTGTTGATGAAGGAGGCCATGCCCTGCATCAGCGTGATGCCGCCTTTGAGGTCTTTGGAGCGGGCAAAGGTTTCGATCTGACTGCGCATCTGGTATTGCTTCTCTTTGGCGGCTTGCATAACGGTGTTGAGCACTTTTTTGTAATCCACAGAGAGCCCGCTGGCCCGATAACCCCGGTCTACCCGCGCGGCGATGGAGTAATCGAGCGATAATTCATACATGGTTTTAGAGGTCAGTGCCCCGTTCATGATGCCGGCCCCGCCCAGGTGGGAGCCTTCTATCAAACAGACTTTCATGCCAAAATCGACGCCGCGCACGGCGGCTGAGAAACCGGCAGGTCCGCTGCCTACTATCACCAGATCAAAATGCTTCATATTATGGTCGATGCGCTTTTTATGAAAAAACATATTAGAAAGGCCTTTCCGGCCTACTAATGGAACAAGCTTTGTCTAAGATGGTTTTGTTAATTCTTAAAAGTAAGGAAAAAACAACAAAGCCGCATGGGAGAATTCTTCTTTTTCCATGCGGCTTTTTGTTTTATTGAATTTTGTCCGATTAATCGTGTGGATCGTTGCGGTTGTAACTGTCCACGTGCCGGTTGATTTTGGCTTCATAAAGCTCCTTGATGGTAATGATGATACCCGTTTCCTCTACGCCGCCAAATCCGTCGTTCACCGCCGTTCCAAAAGTCTTCATGGAAGGGGACAGGTTCATGTAGGCGTTGATCAGCGGAGGGATGTTTTCGCCCAGTTCCCGGACTTTCTTGCTCAATATCTTGTAGTCATCGGCGTACGACTGACCGCCAAATAATTCTGCCACGACTTCGGGCCGAATGGTGGATTCGACCGGGTTCTTAGGGTACACCAGATTGTTCTTGTCCCGGAAATAAATGCCCATAAATGAGCGGATTAAATCGCGGGCTTCCTGGTTCGACTGGGTGTACATGGTTACTTTGCCAAAAAAGTATTTCATGTGGGGGTTGTTGACCATCAATGAACCCAGTCCGTCCCACAGGTTGTCGAGGGCAAACAGACTTTTGGAGCCCATCTTGCTCGACTGGTAATGGGGTTGTACAAAGGATCGGCCCAACTCTATGGTGTAGGGCAGATAGTTCTCGATGAAATCCTCTGAGAAATGAAACATTTTGGCGGTGGCTATTTCAATTTCTCCTTTGGCATTGGTGTGCAGCTGGTCGCCCATGATGTAACGATAGCCGCCAAGTATTTCTTTTTCGGAAGGATCCCATACAATTAGTTGGCGATAAGGAACCTCACTCGTGTCGTAACTGTCGAGGTCAATCTCTTTACCTGTACCGCCGCCGGCAGCTCTGAAAGTCAGCTCCCTTAAACGTCCTACTTCTTTCAAAAGATGGGGGGCTTGATGGGCTGCAAAGTCATAGATGCGGTTGTCCCCTTTGTTGGTCTTTCTTACAAATATCTCTTTTGTAAGTTCTGCCTCCAGTATGTGAGTAGGCACAGGGGAAATTACTGGTTTGATGGATTCCATTAAATTCAAAATTTATTTTGATACAAAATTAGTCGTTTTTCGCTAAGGCATATACCATTTCTTTTATTTTTTCGGCCGATTTGGCTGCATCCTTTTCATTTTTAAGGGATTGCCAGGGGACGGGCTGACCGTAGCGAATGGTGAGGTTTTCCCCTTTTTGTTTAAACATTTCATCAGCCAGATAAAGCATTTCTATGTTGGCTTTAATCCCCAGGCGTTTGCGCCATTTGGCCAAATTGTAGAAGAAAGGGGTGTTGTGACCCGAAATATGGACGGGCACAACGTCTCGCTGGTGCTGAATGGCCTTTTTGATGAAATTTCTTTTCCATTCCAGGTCTTTGATAATGCCGCCTTGTTGTTTACGGCTGACCAGTCCCGCCGGGAAAAATAAAATTTGGGCATCGCTCTGGTAGGTTTCTTCCAATACCCTGGCAGCCTCACGGGAGTGGCCACCATGCTTATTGACCGGCAAAAAGATGTTGTTGAGGCCCTTGATGTGCATGAGGATGTCGTTCACCGGAAATTTGATATTGGGAAATCTTTGGCCGGTGGCAGTTAAAAAAGCAATGCCATCCATGCCGCCCAAGGGGTGGTTGGAGGCAAACAGATAGCGGCCATCTTCCGGAATGTTTTCAAGGCCGATGGTGTTAAATTTTACGCCAAAATCATCCAGAATGGCCTGTGAAAAAGGAAGTCCCTTAATGTGGTTGTTTTGTGTAATGATCCGGTTTACGCCATCCTGATGGGTAATCCTTTTCAGATAACGGATGATGAAACCGGGAATTGTTTTTAACAATGCGGGGTTTTTGTTGGCAAAAACCTGCTCTATATCAATGAGTAACTCTTCTCCCTCTTTCGGGTTTCTTATCGTTGTTTGGCTCGTCACTGGAATACTTATTTAAAAATACTTCTCTAAAGAGAGTCCAATGATACGAAAAAATCGGGCAAATGGTTTCGGGTGCCTAAAAAAAGCTAAAATAAAGTGGGGTAAAGTGGTTGATTGTGGGATAAAAATATCATACCTTTACGGGTAAAAGTGTAAAATTGTAATGGTCACATTTATAGGCGATTTTGAATGTAAAGCCGATGCGAAAGGTCGCATAGTGCTTCCTGCTGCCTTTAAAAAATCAGTGGGACAGGAGGAATGGCGTTTTGTGGTGCGAAAGGATTTATTTGAAAAATGTCTGGTGTTGTACCCCTATGCCTATTGGGAGGAAGAATTGGTGAATTTACGACAAAAGCTGAATCCCTACAAACGTGAACACAAACAATTTTTGCGCGATTTTTTCAGGGCTTCGGCTGAAATCAGTCTGGATGGTAACGGCCGCTTTTTAATTCCCCGGCGCTTGATGGATCAGGTGGAGGCCAACCGGGAGGTCATGCTGGTCGGGGTGGACCGATATATTGAGCTTTGGTCGCGCGAGGTTTATTTGACCATGTCTGATAATCCGGATGTTTTGGCCGGACAGGCTGAAGCCTTGCTGGGTAACCCGAAGACCGATTAAACCGTTTTTTCCATTTTTGAACGAAATCCCATTTTGATGAACGCCACCTATCACACACCGGTACTTTTGCAACCTTGTATGGAGGGCTTGAATATAAAGCCCGATGGCACTTATTGTGATTTAACTTTTGGGGGTGGCGGACATAGCAGAGCCATTCTTGAAAAATTGGGTCCCGAGTCGATTGATTGTTTTTGATCAGGATGAGGATGCCTGGGATAACAGGATTGAGGACAGCCGGGTCACTTTTGTCCGTCACAATTTCCGGTATTTGTATCAGTTTGCTAAATATTTGGATGCGACGCCTCTGGATGGTATTTTAGCAGACCTTGGGGTGTCGTCGCACCATTTTGATTCGCCGGACAGGGGCTTTTCTTTTCGCTTTGAAGGGGATCTGGACATGCGTATGAACCGGCAGACTGGTATTACAGCGGCCGAGGTGCTTAATAGCTACAGTGAGGAAGATTTGATACGGATTTTTAAATTGTATGGGGAGATTTCTTCGGCCCGGCGACTGGTGAACGAAATTGCCGGTTTTAGAGGGGCTAAGCCTTTTGAAACAACCAGTGAGCTGAAAGATTTAGCGGCAAAGCTGGCACCCCGCAAGGACGCCGCGCGTTTTATGGGACAGGTCTTTCAGGCCTTACGCATTGAGGTAAATGGTGAGATGGAGGTCTTGCGGGAAATGCTCAGGCATACCGTGGAAGTCTTGAAACCAGGTGGGCGTCTGGTAATCATGTCGTACCACTCGCTGGAAGACCGACTGGTGAAGAATTTTTTCAGAACCGGAGATAT
Source organism: Geofilum rubicundum JCM 15548 (assembly GCF_000974365.1). Taxonomy (GTDB): domain Bacteria; phylum Bacteroidota; class Bacteroidia; order Bacteroidales; family Marinilabiliaceae; genus Geofilum; species Geofilum rubicundum. The sequence goes on along the minus strand of NZ_BAZW01000035.1, from coordinate 32,315 downwards.
GGATCAGTCGGAAGTGGAAAGGGATATTTATGGCCACGCCTCGGTGCCTTTTGAATTGATTACCCGGAAGGTGATCGTGCCTTCGGAAGAAGAGATAGAAAAGAACCCCCGGGCCCGGAGTGCCAAATTGCGGATTGCTCAAAAGACAGAATAATGTGGAAGCGTAGTAAAAGATATAAGGATTTTGAATCGGGCCAAGAGGTCATACAGGACATTAAGGGCTATACCTTTAAGGACTTCATCAATGGCGAGTTTTTTAGCAGCAGTTCCATTTCACGCCAATGGCCTTATTTTTTGTTTCTGGTTATTTTGGCTTTTATTTATATCAACAATCATTATTCGGTTGAAAAGTTGTTGAAAGAGCAGGTGGCTTTGAACCGTGAATTAAAGGATCTTAAATATGAGGCCATTACCACTTCTTCGGAATTGATGCAAATGAGTCGCCAATCAGAGGTCGTGTCCAGAGTAAATGATGCCGGACTGGGGCTGGAAGTGCTTAAAACACCCCCCAGAATATTGAAAACCAAAAAATAGAGGAGAGATAATATGACCATTAAAAAAAGCATCATGTTCAGGGTGGGGGTTGTGTACCTTTTTTTCCTGGGGCTTGCTTTGTGGTTATTGGTTGAATTGTTGTCACTGAAACTTTTCAATTCTGAAAAGTGGAAGTCGATGGCGCGTGAGGTAGAGCGTAGCGAGAATGTGGTGGAGCCCAACCGGGGGGATATCCTGGATGTTCATGGTATGAAGCTGGCCTGTTCGGTTCCCAATTACCGTTTGTACATGGATTTGTTGGCCGAAGGGTTAACCGATGCCAAATTTAATGCCCATATTGATTCGTTGTCGATACAGCTTTCGCGCTTTTTCAGAGATAAAAGCGCTGCGGCCTATAAGCGGGATTTGCGGGTGGCGCGACAAAAGGGGCGTCGCTATTACATGGTGCATCCGCGTCGCATTTCCTATACCGAATTACAAATAGTGAACCATTTTCCGCTGTTTAGGGAGGGACCCAATAAGGGCGGGTTTATTCCGGAACAGTACGACCAGCGTAAACAGCCTTTTGGTTCGCTGGCTTCCCGCACCATCGGGAAACTTTATGGTGAAAGTTCCAAGGGTGGCATGGTGGGCCTGGAGAGGGCCTATGATGATGTGCTGCGGGGAACGCCCGGTACCAGTGTGATGAAACGCATTTCGGGCAGATGGGTGCCGGAGGTTGTGACTCCCCCTGTGGATGGTCTGGATGTGGTAACCGCTTTGGATATTGGTATTCAGGATGTGGCTGAACACGCCTTGCGCACACAGTTGGCCTTGCACAACGCCCAGCATGGGGTGGCTATTTTAATGGAGGTGGAGACCGGTGCCATTAAGGCGCTGGTCAATTTGCACCGCCAACGACCCGGGGTGTACATCGAGGATTATTTCAATTATGCCATCGGGGAATCCACGGAGCCGGGATCTACTTTTAAACTGGCCACCTTAATGGCTGCTTTGGAAGACGGCGTGGTGCGGATTGGCGATTCCATTGATACCGGGAATGGTGCCTACCGGTACTTCGACCGGATTATGCGGGACAGCCATCATGGTGGTTACGGAATGCTCAGTGTCGGAGAGGTTTTTGAAAAATCTTCCAATATCGGTATCTCCCGTATTATTTATGATAATTATAAGGACAATCCCAGGCGCTTTGTTGACCGGCTGTATAATATGGGATTGAACAAACAATTAGGGATTGAGATAAAAGGGGAGGGACGCCCCGTGATCAAATATCCGGGCGATAATTCCTGGTCGGGCGTCACTCTGCCATGGATGTCCATTGGTTACGAGGTGCAGATGACGCCCCTACAAACCCTTTCTTTTTACAATGCTGTGGCCAATAAAGGCCAAATGGTAAAGCCCATGTTTGCCAAAGGCTTGAGCCGGCATGGGAAAATGGTGGAGCGTTTTGCGCCGGTGGTATTGAATTCTTCCATAGCTTCGCGTGAAACCATTGAAACAGCCCATCAATTGCTGGTCGGTGTGGTGGAGCGGGGCACGGCTCGTAACATTCGAAACAGCAATTATTCCATTGCCGGAAAAACGGGTACCGCTCAGGTGGCCAAAGGGTCACAGGGTTATAAAAGTGGTGGTGTGGAGTACCAGGCTTCTTTTGTGGGTTACTTTCCGGCCGATCGCCCCCGGTATTCTTGTATAGTAGTGGTGACGGCCCCCTCTAACAATGTTTATTATGGAAACGTGGTAGCCGGCTCTGTGTTTCGGGAAATTGCGGACAGGGTGTATGCCACGGGTTTTGACTTTGTGGAGAAGGCCGAATGGGAAAGGGCCGAGAATTATGGGGTTTTCCCCTATTCGAAAGGTGGACCGATGGGCGACCTGGTCACTGTTTTTGAAGAACTGAATTACCCGGTGTATGAACGTCATCCCATCAACGATTGGGTGTCGACACTGGCTTCTGATACAGGGGTGGTCTTTCGGCCCAAACCGATACCTGTGGGTTTGGTCCCTGCCGTTATTGGCATGGGCGCTAAAGATGCGGTGGCTGTTCTGGAGAATATTGGCTTAAAAGTTCATCTACAGGGGGTGGGACGCGTTGTTTCCCAGTCGCAACAGGCCGGAAGTGCCGTTCGCAAGGGAAGTACTATTTTTATTAGATTGGGTTAATCATGCCCCGCATAGGGGGCAAAAACTAGGATATATGAAGCAGCTAAATGAATATTTAAAGGATCTGGATGTCTTGGAGATGGTTGGAACGGGAGATCCGGAGATCTCAGCCCTGACATTTGATTCGCGACAGGCTGCTGATGGATTTATTTTTGTGGCCATGCGCGGTACGAAGGTCGATGGGCATACTTTTATTCCCAAAGCAATCGCTGCCGGTTGCCAGGTGGTGGTGTGTGAAGAAATCCCTGTCGAAACACCGGATGGGGTGATCTATATTCGGGTGGCGGATACCGCCAGGTCCCTCGGCTGGTTGGCTGCCTGTCACTACGACTATCCGTCGCAGCAACTCCAATTGGTGGGCGTCACGGGCACCAATGGTAAAACCACTATTGTCACCTTGCTGTACCGATTGGCTGGTGAATTGGGGTATAAGTCAGGATTGTGCTCTACGGTGGCCAATTTCGTGGATCAAACGGTTATAGCTGCTACCCATACAACGCCTGATGCCTTAACCCTTCAGGGTATGCTCCGGCAAATGGTGGATGCCGGTTGTGGTTATTGTTTCATGGAGGTCAGCTCTCACGCGGTGGTGCAAAACCGTATTGCGGGTCTTCGGTTTGCCGGTGGTGTTTTTACCAATATCACGCATGATCATCTGGACTACCACCTGACCTTTGATGCTTATCTGAAGGCTAAAAAGGGCTTCTTTGATGGTCTTGAAAAAGACGCATTTGCTCTGGCCAATGCCGACGATAAAAACGGTTCGGTGATGTTGCAGAATTGCAAAGCGGTTCACAAAACTTTTTCTTTGCGTGAGATGGCGGATTACCGTGTGCGGGTCATTGAAAGTCTCTTTGAAGGCATGCATCTCGAAATCAATGGTAAGGAGCTTTGGACCCCGTTTATCGGCCGCTTTAATGCGGCCAATCTGGTGGCCGTTTATGGGGCTGCTTTGCTGTTGAATTGGGATCAGGAGGAGGTGCTGACGGCTCTGAGTAAATTGTTGCCGGTGGACGGGCGCTTTGAAACCATTCGTTCACGTACCGGCATTACGGCCGTGGTGGATTATGCGCATACCCCCGATGCCTTGCAAAATGTGCTGGAGGCTTTGAACCAGATTCGGCAAGCACAGAATGATCTGATTACCGTTGTGGGAACGGGCGGCGACCGGGATCCTTTCAAGCGGCCCATTATGGCTGCAGAGGCTGTGAAGAGCAGTACCAAGGTTATTTTGACATCTGATAATCCGCGCAGTGAGGATCCGGAGACCATAATCGGCCAGATGATGGAAGGGGTGGATTTTAAAGACCGGATAAAGGTTATTTCCATTACCAATAGGAGAGAAGCCATACGAACGGCCTGTTCCATGGCCAAAAAGGGGGATGTTATTTTGGTAGCCGGCAAAGGCCATGAAACCTACCAGGAGGTGAAGGGGGTTCGGTCTCATTTTGATGACCGGGAGATTATCCGGGAATTTTTTGAGCAATTGTAAGCCTAAATATTTACTAAAACCAGGGACATGTTATTTTATCTCTACGAGTATCTTCAATCCATTAATTTTCCCGGCGTAGGGATGTTTCAGTACATTACTTTTCGTTCGGGCATGGCAGTGATTTTTTCATTGCTGATGGCCACTTTTATCGGAAAACGGGTCATCAAGATGCTTCAGAAACAGCAGATTGGCGAAGTAGTGCGCGATTTGGGTCTGGAAGGCCAATACCAGAAAAAGGGAACGCCCACCATGGGGGGACTGATCATCATTGTTTCCATTCTGGTTCCGGTGTTGTTGTTTGGGCGACTCAATAACGTGTATGTTATTCTGATGCTTGTGACGACGGTCTGGCTGGGGATTATCGGATTCCTGGATGATTATATCAAGGTGTTTAAAAAGAATAAGGAGGGACTGGCCGGACGCTTTAAAATTATTGGTCAGGTGGGCCTCGGCATTATTGTTGCTTTAACGCTCTATTTTAATGACGATGTGGTGGCGCGGATAAAAACGCCTGTGCCCGACCAGTATGTGGAGGCGGCGGATGGTGCTGTTACGCAGGCCATGGCTGTGGAAACGATTAAAGCTCCGGTGACCAATGTGCCTTTTTTTAAGAATAACCGGATTGATTATACCTCACTGGTGGGATTTTTAGGAGATAAGGCCGCCTCATGGGGCTGGCTGGTCTTTGCGCTGGTGGTGATATTTATTATTACGGCGGTGTCGAACGGGGCCAACATGACCGATGGGCTGGATGGCTTGGCCACGGGGGTTTCCTCCATCATTGGGGTGACCCTGGGAATATTTGCGTACTTGTCGGGCCACGCCATATACGCCGACTATCTAAACATCATGTTTATCCCGCACTCTCAGGAGCTGGTGGTGTTTATGAGTGCCTTTATCGGGGCTGGCATCGGGTTCTTGTGGTACAATTCTTTCCCGGCCCAGGTGTTTATGGGGGATACGGGTAGTTTGACCCTGGGCGGCATCATTGCGGTATTTGCCATTTTGGTGCGTATTGAGTTGTTGATTCCCATTCTTTGTGGCGTCTTTTTGGTAGAGAATGTCTCGGTGATGATTCAGGTGGGCTGGTTCAAATACACCAAACGAAGGTATGGTGAGGGCAGGCGGGTGTTCAAAATGGCGCCCTTGCACCACCACTATCAGATGAAGGGCTACACCGAATCAAAAATTGTGACGCGCTTCTGGATTGTGAGCATTATTCTGGCCGTGTTAACCATTGTTACTTTGAAAATTCGTTAAGCGATATGCAAAAGGAGTTGGTGATATTAGGTGCCGGTGAAAGTGGGGTGGGGGCAGCGCTTTTGGCTCGGGCCAAGGGAATTCCGGTTTTTGTGTCGGACAATGGCCCGATTGCCCCGCGTTTTAAAGAGGAGCTGGCCAGCGGTCAAATTCCTTTTGAGGAGGGTGGACATACCCAAAGCCGTGTGTTGCAGGCCGGAGAAGTCGTTAAAAGTCCGGGCATTCCCGATACTGCGCCATTGATTCAAGCCCTTGAGGCGGCCGGTATACCTGTTATTTCGGACATTGAACTGGCCGGACGTTATACCCGGGCCCATATTATTGGCATTACCGGCAGCAATGGCAAAACAACCACGACCTTGTGGTTACACCATGTGTTAATGGGGGCCGGAATGGATGCCGTCTTGTCGGGCAACGTGGGTGTGAGTCCCTGCCGCGAGCTGGCCCGGCGTGATCCGGCCATTTTTGTCATGGAACTGAGCAGTTTTCAGCTCGACCGGATGTATCAATTTAAGGTGGATACGGCCATTATTACCAATATCACCCCTGACCATTTGGACAGGTACCATTATCAATTTGAGAATTATGTGCAGGCGAAGCTGCGCATTTTGCAAAATCAGGATGCCAAAGGTGCTTTTATCTGGTGGCAGGAAGATCCTGTTCTGAATGAATTTTTGAAACCCAATATCACGCCTGCACGCTCCCTGTCTTTTTCGAAGAACAGGGTGGCAGCGGCTTATGTGGAAGGGGGACAGTTGGTGGCGACTTCAGGGGCAAACACCTTAAGGATGCCGGTGGAGGACCTGGCATTGCAGGGCCAGCATAATTTATACAATGCCATGGCGGTTGCGCTGGCGGCTCTGACGGCCGGGGCCCCCGTGGAGGCCATTGTGGATGGTCTGAGCTCCTTCAAGGGGGTGGCGCATCGTTTGGAGCATTGCGGCGAGGTGGACGGGGTGCTCTACATAAATGATTCCAAGGCGACGAATGTTGATTCAACCTGGTATGCTCTGGAAAGCATGACGCGACCGGTTATCTGGATTGCAGGGGGGACCGACAAGGGCAATGAATATGAGGCGCTGCATCCATTGGTCACTGAAAAAGTGAAGGCACTGATTTGCATGGGGGTGGATAATGAAAAATTAATTAAGGCCTTTAGCGGACTGGTGCCGGAGGTGGAAAGCACGGCAAGTATGGAGGCTGCGCTGGGCGCAGCCCGGCGACTGGCTTCACCGGGAGATGTGGTTTTGCTGTCGCCGGCTTGTGCCAGTTTTGACCTGTTTAAGAATTACGAACACCGGGGTGATCTGTTTCGGCAGATGGTTTCGGTAACAGATTGATTATGGGAGATTGGATACGGAAATATGTCAAAGGCGATAAGGTGATCTGGGGAATTATAATTTTTCTCTCCATCGCCTCATTGTTATCGGTTTACAGTGCTACGGGATTTTTGGCATACAAGCACCAGGGGGGCAATACCTCCTATTATATGTTTAAGCAGTTTTTCTCGCTTAGTTTTGGCTTTGCCATCATTATCCTGGTCCACCATATTTCCTATAAGTGGATAGCCCGCTTTAGTCTGATTGCCCTGTATGTAGCTATTGCCCTACTGGCCATCACGCTGGTCTCCGGGGTGAATTTAAACATGGCCTCCCGGTGGTTGACCATTCCGGGCATTGGTATCACTTTTCAACCTTCTGAAATGGCCAAACTGGCCCTCATTGTGTATGTGGCCAAAATACTGGCGCAATATCAGAAGGAAGAAGAATCGGCCCGGGAAGCTTTTAAGCCCATCATGATTTATGTTATGGTGGTGGCGGGACTCATTTTTAGGGAAAACTTTTCCACTGCTCTGCTGGTTGTGGCGGTTAGTGTGGCCATGATGTTTGTGGGCAGAGTACCGATGAAATATCTGGCCGGAACCGGGTTGGTGGCGATTGGCCTCATTGTGTTACTGCTTTTTCTGGCACCGAAAGTAACATTTTTGCCTCGGGCGCAAACCTGGGCTTCGCGTGTGGAACAGTTCATGGACCCGGAAAAGGCGGACAAGTCCTTAACGTATCAGTCGGACCAAAGCAAGATTGCCATAGCCTCGGGTGGACTCATTGGTAAAGGTCCCGGCAACAGTGTGCAACGGAATTTTATCCCCCACCCCTACAGTGATTTTATTTTTGCGATTATTGCGGAAGAGTATGGTTTCCTGGGTCCCTTTCTGGTGCTGATGGCCTATGTGTTTTTGCTGGGGCGTATCGGGGTGATTGTGAGGGCCAGCAACCGGACTTTCCCGGCCTTTCTGGCTTTGGGTTTGGGTTTGATGCTGACTTCCCAGGCATTTGTGAATATGGGGGTGGCCGTTGGTATCTTTCCGGTAACGGGTCAGCCCTTGCCTCTGGTCAGTCTGGGAACCACCTCGGTTTTATTTACCTGCATGGCTTTTGGCATGATACTGGGCGTTAGTCGGCACAACATAGAGCAACGAAAGCTGGAGAAGGAGAAAGAAGCAGTGGCCGTTGCGGATGTGCCAAATTAGAAGGGAAAGGGATGCTGCCCATAAAATGGTCTCAGAGAGGGATGCATCATTATATAAAGAATTAAAAAGATTTGGGATGACACCAAAATTTATCATCAGCGGCGGAGGTACGGGAGGTCATATCTTCCCGGCCATTTCTATTGCGGATGCCCTTAGGGGGGCATTGCCCCATTGTGAAATACTATTTGTGGGAGCTCTGGGACGTATGGAAATGGAGAAAGTGCCCGCTGCCGGTTACCCCATTGTGGGGCTGCCCGTGGCTGGTTTTCAGCGACGGCTGACCTGGAAAAATGTCACCTTCTTTTTTAAGCTGGCGGCCAGTATGTTAAAGGCGCGGAAAGTCATCAGGACCTTTCAGCCGCATGTGGTCATTGGCGTGGGCGGTTATGCCAGTGGTCCGGTATTAAGAGCTGCGGCTTCCCGGGGTATTCCGACCTTGCTTCAGGAGCAGAATAGCTTTCCGGGGGTGACCAATCGCCTTCTGGCCAAAAAGGCGGCGGCCATTTGTGTGGCTTATCCCGACATGGAACGGTTTTTTCCGTCCGAAAAAATATTTTTTACGGGGAATCCGATTCGCAGTCACCTTTTGAACCCCATTGGACTTTCCGAGGCCCATGCGGCTTTTGGTCTGAAGGCTGATATGAAAACCATATTAGTGGTGGGCGGCAGTCTGGGTGCCGGAAGCGTGAACAAGGGCATCCTGAATGGTATTGCGCGCATGAAAAATGAACCGGTTCAGATACTGTGGCAGACAGGGAAAAATTATTATGAGAAAATTGGTGGGGCTCTTGAGTCTTTGGCTTTGGAAAATGTGCGGGCTTTGCCATTTATACAAAGAATGGATTGGGCCTATGGCCTGGCGGATATGGTGGTGTCGCGTGCCGGTGCCGGAACCATCAGTGAGTTGGCTTTGCTGGGCAAGGCATCCGTACTGGTGCCTTCGCCCAATGTGTCGGAAGACCACCAGACCAAGAATGCCATGGCGCTGGTCAGTAAAGAGGCCGCTGTTCTGGTCAGGGATGTGGAAGCGCCGGATGTTTTGCTTGCCATGGCACTGGAGCTGTTGGCCGATGATGAACGGTGCCGGAGGCTGTCTGAGAATATCCGGCATTTTGCACGACCAAATGCCGATAAAGACATTGCGCAGAGGGTGCTGGAATTAGGCGGTTTTTAAAATGGGAGGGGAAAGATGATGAACAATCCGGAAAAAATAAAGCAGGTTTGGCTGATTGGAATAGGGGGCATTGGCATGAGTGCTTTGGCACGCTATTTTCATCACAGAGGTATGCCGGTGGCCGGATACGATCGGACGCCGTCTTTGGTGACCGATGCGCTGAAGAAGGAAGGTATTGAAGTTTTCTTTGATGGTGATCCGGAGCTGATTGCCCCTGTTTACCGCAGCAAAGAGGATACTTTGGTGATATATACGCCGGCGGTAGAGGCTTCTCAGCGACAGTTGACCTGGTTTCGTGAAAGACACTTTGAAGTGTTAAAGCGGGCACAGGTTTTGGGTTTGATTTCTTCCGGCAGCCAAAGTATTTGCATCGCCGGCACGCATGGTAAAACAACCATTTCTACAATGGTCGCCCATCTTTTTAAGCGGAGCCGTATTGGATGTACCGCTTTTCTGGGAGGTATATCCAAAAATTATGGCACCAATTTCTGGTGGGATGAAGCCTCTCCTTTTGTGGTGTTGGAAGCCGATGAGTTTGATCGTTCGTTTTTATGGTTGAATCCGCAATCGGCGCTAATTTCATCCACCGATGCCGATCATCTGGATGTTTATGGCGACAAGGAGAAGGTGGAAGCTGCTTTTTCAGATTTTGCACAAAGGGTGTCGGGTGACGGCTTTTTATTGTTGAAAGAAGGGGTGGCGATTCGGGAAGGTGGACAGCAAGGGGTGAAGGTTTTTACCTATTCGCTGCAATCGCCGGCGTCGGATTTTTATGCCTCAGGCATAAAATTGGCGAATGATTTGTATGGCTTTGATTTGGTGACGCCTCAGGGACTTATTGAAAATCTGACTTTGGGGGTACCCGGGCTGTTAAATATAGAAAATGCGGTGGGTGCTATGGCGCTGGCTTTGCTGAATGGGGTAACGGTCGAAGAAATACGTGCAGCCCTGCCTTCCTTTGAGGGGATTGCCCGCAGGTTTGATATACATGTTCATTCCCCTGAAATGGTGTATATCGACGACTATGCCCACCATCCGGAAGAGATACATGCCACGCTGGAAAGTGTTCGCGCGATGTACCCCAACCATAAGGTGACGGGTATTTTTCAGCCCCATTTGTATAGTCGGACCAGAGATTTTGCCGAAGCTTTTGCGGCTTCTTTGTCCCGTCTGGATGCCCTTATATTGCTGGATATTTATCCGGCCCGCGAATTTCCGATTCCAGGGGTGGATGCGCAAATGATTGGTGAACAGATAAAAGATATTCCGGTAGCTATGCCACCAAAGAAAATTTGATCCAGCAATTGGAATCATTGGTTGTGCCACAAGTCGTCATCACCATGGGGGCTGGTGATATTGATCGTCTGGTGCCCACACTCACAAAGCATCTGGGAACTTTTGTCAACAAATAAGACCTGTTAAAAACAACTGGGAAGTTGTTGATAAATAAAGGGATGTATGTTTAGGGGGTTGAGGTGAAAAGGATTATATTTATGCGGGTTAATGAACTTTTTAATAGAGAGATATGGATAAGTTGGTGGGTATATTGAAATGGGTGCTGCTGCTGGGCTATTTCCCGGTCATGCTGGCCTTTGTTTCAGTCAGCCACCAATCGGTTGTCTGTTCGGATGTGAATGTGATTGTGAGTGATAGTGCACAGGCCCGTTTTGTCAGTGCCGAAGATGTTCGGAAGTCCATTCTCGATGCCTACCCGGATTTGTTAGGGGGGCCTGTGGCGCAAATAAACTTTGATGAGATGGAGGCTTTTGTGAATGAACACAGTGCCATTCGTTCCACACAGGTTTATAACTCGGGTTCAGGTGTGCTAAATGTGAAGGTGGCTCAACATGAACCATTGTAAGGGTTTTTGCGGCGGAAGGGACGTTTTATCTGGATGAGACAGGGCGTCAGGTGCCCGTTTCTTCGCATTTTTCGGCCCATGTACTGGTGGTCAACGGCACAGTTCCAAAAGACAGGAGCACCTTGGTTAAGGTGGCCGGGATGATTACCGGAGATCCGTTTTGGACGGCCCAGATGGAACAGATTTATATTCGCAGGAATAATGAGTATATTCTGGTTCCGCGGGTGGGCGATCACCTCATATTGTTAGGTCAACCCGAAAATGTGGAAAAAAAATTGAGAAATTTAAAAGAGTTATATACGAGCGGTTTGGATCCCAAGGAATGGAATGAATATCAGGTGATTAATCTGAAGTATGAGAATCAGATCATCTGTTCCCGTAACCGCTCACTTTGATAATAAGCATGTAAGCGCAGAATCAGAATAAAACCCAAAAGAGAATGAATCAGGAATCAAAATTAATTGCCGCCATAGATATTGGAACGACTAAAGTGGTAGCCGTAGCAGGCAGGAAGTATCCCGACGGACATATACAGGTGCTGGGTGTGGAAAAAGCCCAGTCGACCGGTGTGAAACGGGGGGTCGTCCTGAATATTGACGAGACGGTTTCGGCTATTAAACAGGCTGTTTCGGCATTGGAGGCACGTTTTGATATTCGTATTGCTGAGGTTTTTGTCGGCATGGCCGGCTACTCCATGAAAAGTCTAACCAACCGCTGTTATCGCTTCATTGATCCGAATGATGAAATATCGACTTTTGATCTGGAGCAATTGTTGCGGGACAGTCATCGGATTTCTTTGGATCCCGGTGAGAAAATCATCCATGTTATTCCACAGGATTATAGTGTGGATAATGAGCAGGGTGAAAAGAATCCCGTGGGCATGTCGGGACAGCGCTTAGAAGGAAACTTTCACGTGGTTATTGGTCGCATGGCTTCGGTAAAGAACATTGAAAAATGTGTGCACCGTGCCGGTTTACAGTTGAATGGCGTGGTTCTGGAACCACTCGCTTCGGCACATGCTGTGTTGACCGAAGAAGAGATGGAAGCAGGGGTGGTGATGATTGATATTGGTGGCGGAACGACCGATTTTGCGCTGTTTTATGATGGCATTATTCGTCACACAGCGGTAATTCCTTTTGGCGGCAATGTGGTGACCAATGACATCAAGGAGGGTTGCTCTGTTTTGTTTAAGCAGGCAGAAACCCTGAAGGTGCAATTTGGATCGGCCATGGGCAGCATGGCCCGTGAGGACATGGTGGTGGCCATACCGGGAATGCCCGGATGGGAGTCGAAAGAGATTTCGTTTAAGAATCTGTCCAGCATTATTCAGGCGCGAATGGAGGAAATCATTGAATATGTGGCCCACCATATTGATACTTCCGGCTACTACGATAAATTGGGCGCAGGCATTGTTATTACCGGTGGCGGAGCTTTGCTGAAAAATATTGCCCATTTGATCCGATTAAAAACGGGACTGGATGTACGAATGGGCCAACCCGACCGTTATATGAATGAGGACCTGGTGAATGAGGGGGAAATGCCGCTTTATTCTACTTCTGTAGGACTTTTGGTCAGTTCCTCTATGTATGCGACCCAAAGGGTGGTGGAGCAAAAACTGTTTGAAAGTCCGGAAGAAGAGCAGCCCGTTCGAGCTGAAGCAGCCTCAAGAAAAGTGGTTTCCAAACAAAAGACGGGAAGGTCACGGATGGCGAAAGAAGCCAGTCATATTACAGGTGATCTTTTCGGCAGTCTTAAGAACAGAATTGCAGGCATTTTTGACGACAAGGATGTGGAGATGTAGTAGTGTCTGAAAGGGTATTCTGAACGCTCCCTGAGGGAAATTGTATTTGATTAACGATGTTGAGGAGACAGTTGTATGACTGATGATCTAATGAATTTTGAAATACCGAGCCACCACTCTTCCATCATTAAAGTGATTGGTGTTGGAGGAGGCGGAAGCAATGCGGTTAATTATATGTACGGCCTTGGCATAAGAGATGTGAGTTTTGTGGTATGTAACACAGATGCACAGGCCTTGACCAATAGCCCGGTACCCACCAAAGTCCAGTTGGGCGAATCGCTCACCGAAGGCCGGGGTGCCGGTAACAAACCGGATAAAGGCCGGCAGTCGGCCATCGAGAGTATTGGTGAAATGACCAAGGTGCTGCAAGACAATACCAGAATGGTGTTTATTACAGCCGGTATGGGAGGGGGCACCGGTACCGGAGCTGCGCCCATTATTGCCAAAACTGCCAAGGATATGGGTATTCTTACAGTGGGCATTGTTACCATACCTTTTAAGTTTGAAGGAAAGGTGCGCATCAATCAGGCCATTGATGGTATTTCTGAGATGGAAAAGAATGTGGACTCATTGTTGATTATCAACAATGAAAAGCTACGTGATATGTACGGTGACCTTAAGTTAAGCAATGCCTTTTCTAAGGCTGATAACGTTTTGGCCACGGCTGCCAAAGGAATCGCAGAGATTATTACGGTGCATGGATATATCAATGTTGATTTTGCGGATGTTGAAACGGTGATGAAGGACAGTGGTGTTTCGATTATGGGTTCCGGTCTGGGTGTGGGTGAATTTCGCTCCATTGATGCCATTCAGGCCGCATTGGAATCACCTTTGCTGAATAATAATAATATTTCAGGTGCCGGAAACATCCTTTTAAACATCACTTCGGGTGCGGATGAGATCACCATGGATGAGGTGGGGCAAATTACCGATTACGTGCAGGATGTTGTCGGTCATTCGGCTTCCATTATTTGGGGTACCGGCACGGATGATACCTTGCAGAATGAGGTGGTGGTAACAATTATTGCCACCGGCTTTGCCTATAGCAATATGGTGGAGCCTGCACCCAAATCGTCAGAGAAGAAGGTGACCCGCCTGGAAATGGATGAGGATGGCAACCTGCAGACGGCGGATGAAGAGGTAGGTGAGTCTTTTGAAGAGGAGTTTGATATGAATGACTTGCCACCACGGGTGGTGACTTTTAGTGAGGTGGACGAGGAAAAACAACGCAAAATAGAGTTGTTGTATGGTCCCGACAAGGTTGAAGAAAAGGAGCAGAAGGACTCTATATTTGATCTGGATGCGGATGCCGAGCCTCAGTTGTTTATACGGAAACCGGATGGCTCCCGTATACAGGTAGATCCGGACGACCTTCTGGATGAACGTCGCATTGAGGAGATGGAAAATGTGCCTGCTTATAAGCGACGAAATGTAAAAATGGGAACCGAAACGGCTGTGAAAACGGAAACCAAGGTTTCGCGTTTCTCTATTTCAGAAGATGCTAAGGGAAAGCCGAAGATTGGTCCGAATAATAGGTATTTGCATGATAATGTGGATTGAGTAGGGGGATAGGGGATTAGGTTGAGAGGGTAGGAAGGGTAGATGGGGTCGAGAGGGTGAAAAAGGGTAGAAGGGGTTGAGTGGGTGAGAAGGGGGTATGATGGGTTATGAGGGTGAGAGGGTGAGAAGGGTTGATGGGGTATTAGGTCGAGAGGTTGATAGGGTGAAAAAGGGGCGATGGGGTTGGGAGGCAAGCGAAGCGCTTCCGATAGATCGGAACTGCGCCTGCGGCTTGAGGTCCCGCGAAGCGGGATGATAGGTTGATAGGTCGATAGGGTGAAAAAGGGTAGATGGGGTTGAGTGGGTGAGAAGGGTTGATGGGGTATTAGGTCAATAGGTCAATAGGTTGAGAGGGGGAGAAAGGGAGATTGGGGTTGGTGGGGTTAAATGAAATAAAAAGAAAGATATATGTCGGTTTTAGGAAATTTGGGAGAAGAGATTAAGGCGGCGATGAAGGCCAGGGATGCGCTTCGTTTGGAGACGCTTCGGGCGATTAAAAAGGAGCTTCTGGAGGCGCGTACTGCTAAGAATGCGGGTGGAGAGGTCTCGGAGGAGAATGAGATCAAATTGCTTCAGAAAATGGTTAAGCAGCGACGGGATTCGGCTGATATTTACAATGCCCAGGGGCGTGCGGATTTATCCGAGAAGGAATTGATGGAGGCGGATATTATTGGGGCCTATTTGCCGAAACAGCTCACGTTTGAAGAACTGGAGTCTGCGGTTAAAAAGATTATTGCTTCAGAAAATGCCACATCCATGAAGGATATGGGCAAGGTTATGGCCGCTGCCTCCTCTCAGTTGGCAGGGAAAGCAGATGGCAAGGACATTTCTCAGATGGTCAAAAGGCTTTTGTCGTAAATGGGGGTCTGCCTTCACGACCTGCCTTCATTAAAGCCCAGCGAGTTTACCGGATAATGGATTATATGTATAGGGATTTCTGGTCATTCAGAAATCCCTATATGTTTTAGGGCCTTTGGCCTTTGCGAAAATTCTGTAGGTTATTGGGCGTTCATTCCATAAGAATAATAGTCATGTTGGCTTGAGCGATGTATAGAAAACACAAAGGGGATGGTCTTTTTGGACCATCCCCTTTGTGTTTTTCTGAAGTATCTCCGACTAGAAGGTAAACGATTCCCGGTATTTCAACTTCACTGCCCCTTCTTACCCGTTGAACCCATTCTACCTTCTACCCTTCTCTAATAGAACTGAGCTCTTCTGTCCACGATTTTAGCATTATCTCTCATGGTCTCTACCAGCTGGTAGTCCACTTTCATGGTGAGATTCTGATTCAGTTCGTTAACAACGTTCTCGGAGGCTACTTCTATTTCTTCGATGTTATTGACTTTGACCACATAAATGCCATTGTTTCCCTTGATTGGTTGGGAGATTTGATTGACAGGGGTATTAACAGCAGCTGCAACCAGTGCAGGTTCTACACCTGCTCCGGGAACCTGAGAGGAGGCAAAAGTGATGTTTTGCGCACTTTGAACGGATGCATTCATCTGTTGGGCAATGGTTTCTAAATCAGTACCGGCCGTTACCTTTTCACGCATTTGAGCCAAAAGCTGTTCGGCTTTTTTATCAGCGATCAATTCTCGCTCTATCTGAGGTTTGGCGGCTTCTAGCGGACGCACACCTTCTTCGTTGGCCTCAATAAGGTGGGCCACCACAAAACGGTCGCCGAATTCAAATACGGGAGAAAGGGTTCCGACATTGGACTCATAAGCCCAGCGAACCAGTTCTCTTGACGATTCAAGACCACCGACGGAACGATCGTTCTCGCCGATTGAACGGCCAAATCTCTTGGTGAGATTTTGCTCTTCAATGGCCTCATTGAATTTCTCAGGAGAGTTGTTTAAGGCAGCAAACTTGGTAGCTTGGCTATAAACATCCTGATAGGTTTTTGAACTGTAGGAAATTTCCCGGGCCAGCGTGGCTACCTGGTATTTTGGTGTGGGTGCACTCTGTTGTTGAACATGCACTATGTGAATGCCAAATTGGCTTTCAACTTTTAAAATATCACCTGTTTCGTTTTGAAATACGGCATCATTAAATGGTTTAACCATCATGCCTTCTCCAAACCATCCCAAATCACCACCGTTAATCGCGGATCCCTGATCTTCTGAGTAGCGACGCGCCAAATCTGCAAAGTCAGCGCCGTTTCGGGCCAGATTAAGCAAACTGTCAGCTAGGTCATCGCCCCCTTCAGCGCCGTCTGCCCGGATCAGAATATGACGTGCTCTCACGGAATCCGGCAGGTTGTTGATCGCTACCAGACGTGTGGCTTTATAGCTTTCGCTTTCAAAGTAGGGGCCATATACATCTCCCTCTTCTGCGTTGGAGACAAAAGCCGCAATTTGAGAACTTAGTTCTGCGGGACGCTGATTGCGACCTGTAAAGGGTTCGTCTGAATTTAGGTTGACAAACTGAATGGGATCAATGTCGGGGTTTTCAAAATCCTGAATCATTTCATCTATCCAGTCACTGGCCGCCTGACGATCGGCTTCCGTTGGTTCAATATTGAATGTGATGTACTCAATATCCCTGGATGCTTCCTGTTCGAATAAATGCGGGTTATTATTATAATAAGTCTTGATTTCACTCTCGGATACGCTGACAACACTGTCCGGAACGGATGTGAAACGGGCAACTACAAAATCAAAATCTGCTTGTTGACTTCTGGCTTTAATTTCACTTTCTTTCCAGATTTCAGGAATATACATGCCTTTTTTTAGAAGCGTACTGTACTTATTGTATAACCTTTCATTCATCAATTGCTCTTCCATAACCATCCAATAGAAGTAGGCCGTCGGATCCTGATTTTTGGATAGTAAAAAGTTGACCACTTGTTGCTGGTCAAAGACTCCGGTTTGTTGGTTGGCAAATAAAGGATGCTGTTGAATGGCCGGATGGATGTTTTGTCCTGTAACCATATCCATCAACTCATCAGATGTGACATTGATCCCGATTTGTTCGTATTGCTCTTCCAGCAATGTTTGGTTGACTAACTGATTCCAGGTTTGCTCACGTAAGCGGTAAGCCTCTTCTTCTGATAGAGTGGAGGCACCCTGGTTGAGTTTGTTGAATTCTTCCATTTCAGAAACCTTGTTCTGGAATTCCTGAATGTTTATGGATGTACCATTGATGTTGGCTACTTCCATTTGGTTACCTGAAAACATGGAACCTCCTGAACTCATGAAGTCCATCATGATGAAGGCAAAAAGTGCTAAGCCAACAGCTATGGCTACAAGAACTCCTCCTTTACTACGTATTTTTTCTAAAGTTGCCATTCGAAAAACAGATTTATTATTTAGCGTTTTTAACAGGCTACGAATATACAAAAAATTGTATTACTACATTGTAAACAACACTTTGATTGTATTTATAATCTGGCAATGATGGTGGATTACCGGGAAGGTAAAGTTATTTGTACCAATTCTATTTTAGATTTGGAGGCTTCCAGTATTTTGAATTGGAAATTCTCAATTTCCAATTCCTCATTGACCTCAGGTATGGCTTCATTGTGGACGAGGATGAGACCCGCCAGGGTTTCATAATCTTCACTAACGGGAAGTTCGAGGTTGTATTTTTCGTTGAGGTAGTCTATTTCAAAACGTCCTGAAAAGTTGTAGGTGGTTTCAGATATCTGGGCTTCAATCAGGTCCGAAATATCGTGCTCATCATCTATTTCCCCAAAAATTTCCTCCAGGATGTCCTCCAGGGTAACGATGCCGGAAGTGCCACCAAATTCATCCACCACCAAAACAATACTTTTGTGTTCTTTGGTGAAAATTTCCAGTAGTTTGCTGGCCGGCATGGATTCGGGTACCACGGAAATAGGGCTGATGACATTTCGCAGGCGTTTGGGGTTGCGAAACATGGCCGATACATGCACGTAACCCACCACATTATCAATGCTTTCCCGATAAACTAAAATCTTGGAGAGCCCTGTTTCAATGAATTTTTTTTGAAGGACTTCCATTTCTTCGTCAATGTCCACGGCTTCCAGCTCTGTTCGGGGAACGGAGCACTCACGGACCTTTACTGTGGAGAAGTCGAGCGCGTTTTTGAAGAACTTCATCTCCTCAGCAATTTCTTCATGCTCATGGCCTTTATCCTGTCTGGCCATGAGTAAATGATCCAGATCGATGCGTCCAATAACCAGGCTGTCTCTCAAAGGTTGGTCACGAACACGGATTATTTTGTGGATGAAGAAGTTGGAAAAACTAAGGGTGAGTTTGGATATGGGATAAAATAGGATGTAGATGATTCTCAAAGGCATTGAAACCAGATTGAGCGAAACGGCCGGGTTAATGCGGAAGAGGATCTTGGGCAAAAATTCGGCTATAATCAGAATGAGCAGGGTGCTGATAATGGTTTGGATAAGCAGTATGGAAACGCTGGAATCGGTGAACCTGCTTATGGGATGTTCCATTAATTGGGCCATATATTTACCATAAATCACCAATGAGATATTATTACCAATGAGAATGGTGGATATGAAAAGTCCGGGATTGTTATGGAAGATGTCTGATATTTTACTGAGTCGGGGATGTTTTTTACGGTTCAACTCAATCATCAGTTTGTTGGTGGAAAGAAAGGCCATTTCGCTTCCTGAAAATACAGCTGATAAAATAAGTGTAAGCAGAATGACTGAGATTTGGTCCATCGTTGTCGTTTCTTTTTGCTTATAAAGATAGTGAAAAATACATTTGAATCATCTGTTGATGGAAGGTGCGATTGTATCCTGATCCGATGTTTCGTTTTCAGGTTGTCCGGAATCCAGTTGGGCTTCTTCAACCTGAAGAATTCCGCTGATGTTTTTGATTTTGTAGTTTTCCATGCGCTCATCCGACTCAAAACCATGGCCGGTGATGATCTCCGTTTCGGTGGTAATTTTTATAAACTGATCTGAATAAATGGTTTTGTTTTCCGCATCCCAGAACAGAAGTTCTGTATTGATTATTTCGGCGTTGGTGTTCACCGCTTCAACATCATTGCGGAGTTCCCATAAGTCATCGTTTTGATAATAGATGGCTTCCTTGCATTTGATTTGCGCATCAATTTCTTCCAGATCGTTGAATATATAGAGGTGTAAGCCTTTTGGGAATTCGATGGTGGGTTCTTTGCGTTGGTCGAACTGCTGCATCTCAGGGTGATAAACCGATATTTGACTTTCCCGGAATCGGTGATGGTTGAGGTGAGTTCTTTAAGAGTGAGACTGGGTAATTCCTCCCGGTTGGTCAGTTCCTTAATTTCTTCTGGTTTGTTGGGTTGGCAGGCGAGCAATGAAACAACAATGGCAAGCAGTATGAAAATACTGCCTGCCGTTGTTAAAAATGAGAATGTTCTCGAACCTGGTTTCAATGCTTGGTTGTTTTATTTGGTTCGGACCGTGGTTCTTTCATTTATCCATCCACCTACGGTATAGGTAGATCCTACCTCTAAACCTTCAAAAAAGACTTCGTCTTTGGCAGGGAAGTGAGCTGAGTATATCCGGATTTGCTCATTGGCTTCATCGGCGAAACTTGGATCTACTGATTTGGCTTTCATGAACTTGTCAACGGCCGCCCAATATGCGGATTTCTTTTCCAGTTCCTTACTGCCAATGGAATTGGCTGAAAGCGCGTAAGCTTTCCCTATCAGGATGTAAGGGGCTCCCCAGTCGGGTCGCACTTCAATCGCTCTCAGTGCATGGTTGCGTGCCTGTGTCAGATTGTCCTGAGACAGGTGCAAGGTGGCCATTTGATTCAGGTATTCCCCTTTTTGCTCCGCATTTTCTGTTAATTCCACAGCCTGAGCGTAGAACTCAAGGGCTCTGTCAATATCCTCTGCTTTAAGGTACATTCTGGCCAATCCAAAGGCCGATGCACCGGAAGGCTCAATGTTGTGTTGGTATTCCGACACCTTGTACAGTAATTCGGCATCCTCGCAAAGGCCACGTGCCAGAAGCTGACTAACACGCTTTAACCAGGCCAGGTCGAATTTGTTTTCTTCTAACTGGGGCTCATAAATCTTGATGATGACATCACAGGTAGCCACGCCGCTATTGGCAAACATGCTTTCAACACCACCTTTAACCTGTTCGTATACTCCGTGGTAACGTGATTTGCTTTGGTCTTTCAGCGTATGGTCCACAATGTCACTAATGGTTGTGTAGTTGTTCACCACTTCTTCGGCATCAATTTGTCCCATGTTGTACATGTTCACCGAGGTGCCCATATAGGTGGCCAAAAAGGCTGGCTGGATGAATTTTTCAATCCGGTAATGGCGTCCTTAAGCAGTTGGTAGGCCTCGGCCACCACTTCGCTGTTGTCCCGCTTATAATTGAGCATGTCAACCGCCTTGTATCCCTTAATGGCAGGTGTTGGTGTCCGTGGGTGGTTGCCAAAGAATTGCATGCGCTGATCATGGACCTTCATTAAATAGGCATATAATTCCTCAAATTTTGCGGCATCCCTATTCTTTGAAATTTTATCTTTCAACATGGTGGCACCGTCCAGGTAAATGTTGACTGTGGCAGCCGGACATTCTTTGAAGACTATTTCCCAGGATGGAAAGGCGGCATCGTAGTTTTTATTTCTAAAATCTTCGTTGTACAAGGATAGATTTTTGACACATCGGATGCTGTCTTCCCCTATTCCGTATTTAGTCCCTGATTCTAAACCGGTCTGGGCGTTTGCTTGCGCTATGGATATAATTAATCCAATAACTATTAGTTTAATTGCTTTCATTGCTTCATTATTTAATTTAAGGTATGAATGAACTTCCATCCACTACAACGTTTTGTGGGTTTTGGCAACGGTGGTTGTTCTTTTCTTGGTTTGTAATTGTTTCTTAATCAAATTTACGCTTCATGAACCAATACTCGTGCATGGTAAAACTTAAGGTAAACCGGCCATAGGTTTCTTTTATTTGGTTGGGTTCCTCTGTGCCTATATTACCGTATTCAAAGCCCAGGTTGACCGACGTGTTGCTTCGTCCCAGTGGTAATCCTAATCCAAAACTCATGCCAAAGTCGCGCAACTGGTAATCATTGAGCATGATGTAATCTTCATTGTAATGAATGCCAGCCCGGTACCTGATGCGCTGGAGGTAATTGCCAGCCGTTCTTTCATTGGGAATGAATTCGGCGCCAAATGACAAATAGGTGGTATTGGCCGTTTCGGTGCTCTCATCCGGAAACTTAGAATCCGCCCAGCGTTCTGTGGAGTAGTCTGCTGCCACTGTAAGTTTGTCTATGAGGGAATAGGAAACACCTAATCCAAGTTTCATGGGCATTTCAAACATACTGCTGCTCCATTGGTTGTTTTCTTCTGAAAGAATGATGGAGGTTGTAAATAAATTGCCTTCCGGATCATAATTGTAGCCTTGGGCTTCTACCGTATTCGTCTCTCCGTTGATGCCGGTTTTAGGGCGAAATATGGCTCCGACTACCAATTGTTTGTTTTCTCCCAGCCGGGTGGTGTTTTGTAAACCAAAATCAAACATGACATTGCTGATTCGGTGTTCTTTTAATAAGCCAAATTTATAGTCGCCCGGGTTTTCAATAAACTCCTGGTAAGAAGTATGGGTGACATCCCCAAACCAGAAGTCGGCATTAATTCCCAGAGACAACTGAGGCAACAACTGATAGGCTAGGCCACCGTATAAGTTGGTAATGTTTCCGGAGCCCTGTACCCGCAAAATATGTGGGGTGGTGGCTTCTTGTTGCAATGTTTCAAACATATATCCGGCCTTTGTAGCGGGCCGCACCCCAAAGGAAATACCCATTTTGGGTCCGACCCCAAAGCCAAAAGCGAAATGATCAAAATTAATATCTGAAAAATCCTGTTCGGCCTGACCGCTTGAAATTCGCTGTATTTTGGCTTCCAGGCCAGCTTCGAAAAAGAAGGACATCGAATCGATGGCCGAGTAAGCAGCCGGGTTCATATTGTTGAGATATTGGGACGTGCGAATACCGATACCGGTTCTACCCATCGCGGTATTCCGGCCAAAACCCTGTGGGTTTAACTCCCCCAATCCGTAACGTGAAAATGGAGAAAAAGTCCTGTTTTGAGCATGAAGAATGCTCACAGAAGATACTATTAATAATGCTGTAAGCAATAGCTTTAAAGTTCTATGCATTGTAGTCCAGTATTCGGTTTAGTCCTAATAACACTAAGTTTTGATTTGCAAAGATGGGCTTTTTTAATTTTCTGGCAAAAAAATCTGAGTCGCCGCCAGTGATTATTGTTTTATTGATGGCCCATTTTTCCTGACAAATGGCTCGATACCCCTCCATTTCAAAAACCATTCCATTTATCACTCCTGAAGCAATGGCTTCATTGGTAGAAAGGCCCGGAAAGCATGGTTTTCGAGTTTAGAAACCATGGGAAGCTTGCTGGTAAAGGTGTTGAGTGCCTTGAAACGCATTTCCAATCCGGGTGCAATATTGCCCCCTATATAGGTTTTTCCGTCCAGTAATATTTCATAGGTAATGGCTGTTCCTGCGTCAATAATCATCAAGGAAGCATCCGGATATAGTGATTGGGCCCCTGCTACGGCTGCAAGTCTGTCAATGCCAATGGTCTCAGGCGTTTTGTAAAGACTGGAAAAGGGCAGAGGGGTCCGACTGTCCATCACAAGGCATCGGGAAATGTGTTTTTGAATTTCTGTGAAGTCATCATGGGCCACCACAGAGGAAACGATGGCCGCTTCCGGATGAAATTGACGGATGGCTTTAATCAAAGAACTTTGGTCATCGTGAGAAGCATAATCAACTGTCAATAGTGTGTATTTATCAAAAACCCCGAATTTAATTGAGCTGTTTCCTTTGTCAATGACTATTTTAACCATTATTTTATTTTAATTTTAAAGCAGGCTTAAGGATGCAAATTTAATTTAAGTTGCTTAAAATGATGCCTTTTTAACCAAAATTTATCCTAACCTTTAGAAACTGTTTAAGTTTTTCTAAAACCAAAATTTAGACAGCTTTCTGGGTTCTTAGTATTCATTTAAAAATTGATATTTTCTGAGTATGCGCAAGGTCTTAATTGTTGAAGATGATAAGTTTTTGTCAGCTATTTTTGCGCTGTTCATCAAGGATATGGGGCATGAATTGGCTGGTCGTTGCCAAAGTGGTCCGGAGGCATTGGAAAAATGTAATGAGGTTAGACCCGATGTGGTTTTAATGGATATACATTTGGAGGGAGAGATGGATGGCATTCAAACTGCTGAAAGGATTCAGCGGGATCTGGAGATTCCGGTCATATTTGTTTCCAGTGATACCAGTTCTACGGTTGTTGAACGGGCCATTGTGTCTAATTCATATGGCTATTTGGTGAAGCCTGTTCAAAAAAAGGAATTGGCGATTTCTATCGACCTGGCTTATTATAAGCATAAAGCGGTTCTTGATCAAAAGCGGCGGGAAGAGAGTTTCCGAAGGTTCTTATCGGAGGCCCCCGTGCCCATTATGATTCTGCAGGAAGGCCGCATTCAATATCTGAATATGGAGGCCCTGGATTTGTTTCATACCCATTATATAGAGGATATGATCGGACTTCCGTTTTTAGATTTTGTGGAAGCATCATCCAGAGAAGAGTTGGGTGCCTTTCTCAACAACGATGAGGGGTTGGGAAAGATTAAGCAACACATGAATGGTATCCGTGTGACTGGTTTACATGGCAAACCTTTGGATGTGGCTGTGAGTGGTTCATGGGTGACTTTTAACGGCAAGAAGGCCATGCAGTTGATTTTGAATGATATTACCGTTGAAAAATCCGCATTGAGAGACAGCAAGGCGCTGCGCCAGGCTTTGTTCAACGGGGGCAAGGGCGTGATGATTATCGATAATGCATTGAATATAGCAGGCGTCACTGCCGGGTTCAGAAGCTGTATCGGATTAGAGGGAGAGTTACCGGGGCTTAAGGATCTGGATATGGATGAAATGGTGATTCAAAAAATGCTTGAATGTGAAGAGGAGATTTCAGAGTCTTTTATCATTCAGTATAAGCAAAAGTCGTATAAATGTACTGCCACCATCATTGGGCGAAAAGGGTTTGACGACCGGGAAGTCATTGTCCGGTTGGATTAACCGCTTTCTGCTCCCCGCATGTCTGTTAAAATGGTGAGAATGTCGTCCATCCTGGCGACTTTGGGTATCTTTAACCAAAGTTTGCCGTTTTTTTCTTCCATTCTGGCCGTTTTTTGATGGCGTTGCAGCCATTGTAAAACGTTGCTAAAGGTGGCCGACTGGTAATAGGGTGAGCTTTGGTTGCTGACAAAGTTGATGCGGATCTGCCTGTTTTTATACGACAGCTTTTCGATACCCAATTGTAAGGCATTGATCCTGATTCTTACAATATTTAATAAACTCAATGCTTCAGTAGGTAAGCTACCAAAACGATCGTCCAGGTTTTTATGGAATTCCTCCAGTTTCGAAAAGGCCTTTATATTATCCAGTTCGCGGTATAAATCCATCCGCTCAGCGATGTTGGTGATGTAGTCATCCGGAAACCTGACATCAATATCTGTTTCAATCTGGCAATCACTGACGAATTGAACATTTTCCGGGCTTTGAGGGGGCTGTTCTTTAATGAGCTCAGGAAATTCTGATTCCCGTAGCTCCAGAAGGGCTTCCTCCAGAATGCGCTGGTAGGTTTCATAGCCAATGTCGGCAATAAAGCCGCTTTGCTCACCACCCAAAAGGTTTCCGGCTCCTCTGATGTCCAAATCCTGCATGGCTATTTGAAAGCCACTTCCCAAATCGGAAAACTCCTCCAATATTTTTAATCGACGACGGGCATCGTTGGTCAGTGTGGTTATGGGAGGTGCTAATAAATAGCAAAAGGCTTTTTTGTTAGAGCGGCCTACGCGGCCCCGCAACTGGTGAAGTTCACTGAGGCCGAACTGGTGGGCATTGTTGATGATGATGGTGTTGGCATTGGGAATATCCAGTCCCGATTCAATAATGGTGGTGGCAATGAGTACATCGAAATCGCCATTAATGAAGTCGAACATGATTTTTTCCAGTGCTGCACCGTCCATTTGCCCGTGTGCCACCACTGTTTTGATGTCGGGTAAAATGCGGTTTAGGAGGCTCTCAATTTCCAGAATATTCTGGACTCTGTTATTGATAAAGAAGACTTGTCCGTTGCGCTGCACCTCATACAGAATAGCTTCTTTAATAATTTCCTGATTAAAAGTGTGCAGTTCCGTAAAAATGGGGTGACGGTTGGCCGGTGGTGTATTGAGTATGGATAAATCACGGGCACCCATGAGGGAGAACTGAAGCGTTCGTGGAATGGGTGTGGCTGTGAGCGTTAAGGTGTCCACATTGACTTTCAGGCGTTTCAGTTTTTCTTTCACGGCCACACCGAATCTTTGTTCCTCATCAATAATGAGCAAGCCCATATCTTGAAATTCAACATCCTTGCCAATGAGGCGGTGGGTGCCGATAAGAATATTAACCTTTCCGGCCTGCGTGTCTTTCAGTACCTGGCGTACCTCTGCCGATTTGCGCAATCGGCTGACATGTTCGATGCGAACGGGGAAGTCGGCCAGTCTTTCCCGGAAGGTGTGGTAATGTTGTAAGGCCAGGATGGTGGTTGGCACCAGAATGGCCACCTGTTTATTGTCGGTAACAGCTTTAAAGGCTGCTCGAATGGCAATTTCTGTTTTGCCGAAACCGACGTCTCCACAGACCAGTCGGTCCATCGGCGTTTTCTCCTCCATGTCCTGCTTCACGGCCAGAGTCGATTTTACCTGGTCCGGGGTATCCTCATAAATAAAGGAGGCTTCCAATTCTGTTTGCAGGTAGGAGTCGGGCGAAAAGGCAAAACCCGGCTCCGCTTTTCGCTTGGCGTACAGCGCAATCAGCTCCCGGGCAATATCTTTCACTTTCTTTTTGGTCTTCTCCTTCATTTTGGACCAGGTGGCATGTCCCAATTTATGAATTTTCGGAGGTTCACCTTCCTGCCCTTTATATTTACTGATCCGGTGCAAAGAGTGGATGTTGACCATGAGCACATCGTTGTCACGGTAAACCAGTTGAATGACTTCCTGCTTGTGGCCGTTCTCTTCAACAGTAACCAGTCCGCCAAAGCGTCCGATACCATGGTCCACATGCACCACGTAATCACCCGGGTTAAGCCGGGTGAGCTCTTTGATGGTGATGGATTGTCGGGCCGACCGGCTTTTGTCGGTCTTGAGAGAAAACTTGTGATAGCGGTCAAAAATCTGATGATCGGTATACATGCATAGTTTTAGGTCATGGTCGACAAAGCTTCATGCAGAGCATGCTGGAGCTCCTCGTAGCTGATTTTGGCCCCGCGATCTTTAAATATTTGACGCAGGCGTTCCAGCTGGCGATCGTTATCCGATAAAATGATGATTTGATAACCCTCCTGCTGTCGCTCCAGAATATTGGCTTCCACCATGTCGAAGTTTTTGTGAAACAGGGGTTGTGGGGAAGTGTTAAACGGAAGGGTTTGAGAAGGGGTGAAGCTTGAGAGGAATTCAGGATGACGAGCGGTTTGTCGGACAGGTGTTGCATCAATTGGTCGCCATCGACCAATTGACCGGGCTCCGGGATTTTTAGTTCCAGAACTTCTTCTGCCTTGCCTGCATCGAAGCGCTCTGTCACTTTTTCAAAAATGGCATTCATTCTGGACTGCACAAGGGCTGGTGAATCCATCCAGATAACAATATCGTTGGTGATGGATTGCGTGAGTGGCAAATAGTCTGCCGAACCGGTGGCTACCAACTCCGGAATGATGGTGATTTCGTCAAAGCTGCTTTTTGAGAGCTGGTTTTCTATGTCGAATGAGCGGATGCTTTCTATCTCATCACCAAAAAAGTCGATACGAAAAGGCTCTTCATGGGAAAAACTGTAAATGTCCAGAATGGATCCACGAACCGAATAATAGCCTGGTTCATAGACGAAATCGGCTTTTTGAAAGCCCAGCTCTTTTAAAAAATCGACCACAAAGAAAAGGTCGATTCGTTCGTTTATCCCAATCGTAAGTGTTTGTTCTTCAATGACAGAACCGCCCGGAACTTTTTCCAGGAGAGCTTCTGTATAGGTGATGAAAAACTGTTGGGCTTTAGCCTGTCGCAGCTGTTGGAGGGCTTCGGTGCGTAATATCAACTGGCTGCTTTCGGGTTGACCAAATTCAGGTGATCTCTTATAGCTGGATGGTAAAAAAAAGACATCCGACTCATCATTGATTTGTATTAAATCATGGTAAAGGTAGGCGGCACTTTCTTTGTCAGCAGCCACAAAAAGATGGGGATGGTTTTCCTTAAGCGCTGTTATAAGCAGGGCAGGCGAAGAACCCGACAGTCCTTTAATATGAATGGGTGCATCTGGCTTGAGGAGCCAATCCTGGATGATTGAAATTTGCGGGTGTTGTAAATATTTTTGTGCCGGAGCGGGAGTTGAGCTCATCTTTTTTTTGCAAAAGTAAGGTTTTTGACTTGAAATACGTTTATTTTGCCTCTGGCTTAATAGCAGGAATTGTTGATGGGCTTGGTCACTCGACGATCAACGTTCCGCGTTGTCCTGAAAAATTTATACAGCCCGGTAGTGTTCATTTTCAATTAGATTGATTTGGTATGATAAGTGTCTATAAATTTGGCGGTGCATCGGTTAAGGATGCCCAAGGGGTGCAAAATGTGACCGGTATTGTCAGGAAATCCACCCAGCCACTGGTGGTGGTCATTTCTGCGATGGGCAAAATGACCAATGCCTTTGAAGAATTGACCCGGTATTATTTTAACCGGGACCTGGATTTGTGTCAGCAGAAGCAGCAGGAAATAATTCGGTATCATCAAAGCATTATTAAAGATTTGTTTGGAGATGAAAAAGGGAGTGCCGGATTCAACCGCCTGGCAGAACTATTGGCACAGCGACTTAAGCAGGCACCTTCAAGACACTTCGATTTTGAATACGATCAGATTGTTTCCTTCGGAGAGATGTTTTCGACCAGTATTGTGGCGGATTATTGGACCGCTGTCGGACAAACAAATAAATGGGTGGATGTGCGGACCATTTTGAAAACGGATGATTTGTACCGGGATGCGAATGTGAATTGGGAGTTGACCGCTGAATTAATGGAAGATACTTTTCTGTTTGATGAAGTTTCCTGTTATTTAACCCAGGGTTTTTTAGGGGGGACCCTTAGTAATTTGACCACCACGCTTGGTCGTGAAGGTTCTGATTACACGGCCGCCATTATCGGTTACGTGCTGAATGCCAGAGAGGTGACCATCTGGAAGGATGTGCCGGGTGTATTAAATGCCGACCCCAGATGGTATTCTGAGGCAGTCAAAATCAATGAGTTGTCGTACAACGAGGCCATTGAGTTGTCCTTTTATGGTGCTCAGGTTATTCATCCCAAAACCCTTAAGCCACTACAAAACAAAAATATTGCTTTACAGGTCAAGTCCTTTATTGAACCGGATGGCCAGGGGACTGTTATTTGTGAGCGCAGTGGTATCAGTGAACCGGTGCCGGTGTTTATATTAAAGAAGGAGCAGGTGTTTTTGACCGTTTCACCGCACGACTTTTCATTTATCATGGAAGACCGGTTGATTGAAATTCTCACCCTTTTTAGTCGCTACCGCATAAAAATGAACCTGATGCAAAACTCAGCCTTGAATTTTTCGGCTTGTTTCGATGATGGCCGCGATACGAATGCCTTAATGGAAGATTTAAAGAAGAACTTTTTGGTCCGCTATAACAATGGTGTGGATTTGTTAACCATCCGTCAGTATACGCCCGGGGCTATAGAACAAATGACCTCGGGTCGCGAGGTCATTGATTCACAAATTACCCGGAAAGTAGCCCGGTTTGTCATGCGTTAGCTTTTTATTTTTCCAACCTGACGCGAAAGACGGGTTTGAGTCCCATCCGTTCGCCACTTTGCCCGTACAGGCATAGGCCAGAACGAAGGAGTGCACCTCCTTGTGAAAGATTTGTTCTTCCGGAGAAAAAAGCCAGGTTTCTTCAAACTGAATTTCTTCGATTAAGCTCCGGGCATAATCCGGTTTGTTTTCGATGTTTTGAATATCCTCCACCGTAAGTGCTTCGTTGGAGAAATAGTCATAGGCCTTTAACCGGCCATTGTATACATTATCAAAAACCTGTTCCACCAGTTTTGGGGTATTCATGTTTTTCAGCCGCCAATCGGCCCATGTGTCCAATGTGTCGGAGTTGATAATATCCACACTGTAAACAATGGTGTCCGCCATCAAGTGGGCCGAGTTGAGTCCCTTTTCGGACAAGACTATGACGCCTTCTTCCACTTTTGTTTCCACGCATCCTGCCAACAGCGTAATGGCCAGGATTACAAGTGTAGTTCGTTGTCTCATAGGCTTTCGTTAAATCTTATTGTTAGGCTTTGAATACGAGTCGTTCGCCTTTTTGTTTCGTGTTGATGTTGCCATTTTTATAAACCAGGTGGCCATTGACCCAGGTGTTTATAACGGCATGTTTAAAGGTGGTGCCCGAAAAAGGCGACCATCCGCATTTGTACCTGACCGATTCATCGGTAACCGTTTCGTCAGCCTTGGGATTTAAAAGAACCAGGTCCGCGTAATATCCTTCCCGGATAAAGCCCCGCTTTTCAATGCGGAAAAGGGTCGCCGGTGCATGACTCATTTTTTCAACTACCAGTTCTTTGGTAAAAATGCCTTGCTCGGCCATTTCCATCATGGCTAATAGCGCATGTTGCACCAAAGGGCCACCGGAAGGTGCCTTGAAGTAGCTGCTGTTTTTCTCGTCCAGTGTATGTGGCGCATGATCGGTGGCCACCACGTCCAGCAGGTTGTTTTTCAATCCTTCGCGCAAGGCGTCCCTGTCGGTTTGTGATTTAACTGCCGGATTCCATTTGATGCGTGAACCGTATTTTTCATAATCATCTTGCGTGAACCAAAGGTGGTGCACACAGGCTTCTCCGGTAATTCTTTTTTGCTCAAGGGGCAGGGTGCTGTTGAGGAGAGAGAGTTCTTTTTCGGTGGATAAATGCAGAATGTGTAAGCGACTGTTGTATTTGGCGGCCAGTTCTACAGCCAGCGACGATGATTTATAGCAGGCTTCAGTACTCCGGATTTCCGGGTGGTATTTAAAGGGCATGTTTTCGCCATATTTTTGCTGGTAAATGGCCATGTTTTTCTGAATAATTTGTTCATCCTCACAATGGGTGGTGATTAGCATAGGGATTTCGCGAAAAATATTTTTGAGCGTTTCTTTGTTATCCACCAACATATTTCCAGTAGATGAACCCATGAAGACTTTGACGCCGCAGACTTTTGTGGGGTCTGCTTTTAGAACTTCTTTCACATTGTCGTTGGTTGCTCCCATATAAAAGGAATAGTTGGCCACTGATTTTTCGGCACCCAAGCGGTATTTTTTCTCCAGTTCTTCAATGGTCACGGTTTGGGGATTGGTGTTGGGCATTTCCATGTAAGAGGTAATGCCTCCGGCAACGGCGGCGGCAGATTCGGTGGCGATTTCAGCTTTATGCGTTAAGCCCGGTTCACGAAAATGAACTTGATCATCTATGGCCCCGGGTACCAGAAGCAGACCTTCCGCATCTATTTCTGTGTCGGCTTTTGGCAGGGGAGCTCCTTCCAAAATGATTTTTTCTATATAAGTTCCCTTAATGAGGAGGCTGCCCCTGAAGCTTTTCCCTTCGTTTATAATAAGGGCATTCTTTATAAGTGTACTAGACATGGGAGTTTTTGTTATATTTTTTGAAAAAGCTACTTACTTTCATTTGAATAACGCCCATCATGGCTTCACCAAATATACCACCGCTCATTTTTGAGCTGCCTTTTCGTCTGTCGGTAAATACGATGGGTACTTCTATAATTTGAAAACCATATTTCCATGTTGAAAATTTCATCTCAATTTGAAAGGCGTAGCCTTTAAATTTGATTTTGTCGAGTTCAATGGTTTCAAGCACGCTTCTGTGGTAGCATTTGAATCCGGCCGTGGTATCCATTATTTTCATGCCGGTTATCAGGCGTACATATACAGAGGCGAAATAGGACATGAGCACGCGCCCAATGGGCCAGTTGACGACGTTCACACCTGATTTGTAACGAGAACCGATGGCCAAATCGGCATGTTCTATCGTACAGGCCTGGTACAATTTGATCAAATCCTCCGGATTGTGTGAAAAGTCGGCATCCATCTCAAAAATGTAATCATAGCCCTTGGTCAGTGCCCATTTGAAACCGGCAATATAGGCCGTACCCAAGCCCTGCTTCCCTGGTCTTTCCAATAAATGAAGCTGTTGCGGGAGTTCATTTTGCAGTTTTTTCACGATGGAAGCCGTTCCGTCCGGAGAGTTATCATCAATAATCAGCAGGTGGAGGTTTTCGATGGGCTGTTCGAGGACCGTCCTTATAATAGCTTCAATATTCTCAATTTCGTTATAGGTAGGGATTAAAACAATGTTCTTCGTCACGTTGTTGTTATTAAGTGGTTTGATGCGAAGATACAACATCATAGAATATTTTGCCTAAATTTATGGCACTTTTTGTTGCATTTGAGGGAGTGCATATGTATCTTTATAGTTCCGCTCTTTACGAAAATGATGTCCAAATAATTTTTTTGGGTTCGTTTTTAGGCAGTTAGCTTTTGGGTCAGGAATTAGTTCCATTAAAGGTTTGGAAACTGGGAAAATTAAGCGTTACTTTGCATCCGCTTTCCAAGAGAGATCAGGTTCATCAAACGCGATGAAGCAGGGGAGCCACAAGGTTGAAAATAGTGCTAAAGGAGTAGCGGGCGATATTTGTTTCATCTTTCAGGAAGATGTAAGCAGCTCATTAAAAACGGCTTCAAAAAAACTTTCAAATTTTTGACAAAAAC
Organism: Geofilum rubicundum JCM 15548; assembly: GCF_000974365.1. Taxonomy (GTDB): domain Bacteria; phylum Bacteroidota; class Bacteroidia; order Bacteroidales; family Marinilabiliaceae; genus Geofilum; species Geofilum rubicundum. The sequence continues at coordinate 119 of NZ_BAZW01000035.1, read as the reverse complement.
ATTTGGCGGTTAAAAATAAAAGGTCTTACTTTGCACTCGCTTTCCAAAAGAGGTTAGCACGCTGAAAAGCAGAACTGGCGCTGGAAACAGCAAAAAGGAAGCTTAAAAGCAAAACCAAA
>NZ_BAZW01000036.1 GCF_000974365.1 Geofilum rubicundum JCM 15548 | reverse complement strand
ATCTTCCTCGCCCGTTTCTCCATCAACAAAAGCGAATGATAAATGAAGCGGTTCACCGGCACATCCACCCCGGCCTTTTCAGCCAGCCGCACCACCGTACCGTTTTGATACTCCAGTTCAGAGGGCTTTCCCTCCCATATATCGCGTGTGAGCGACGAAGTGGAATCATAGGGGAAAGTATCAATAAAACCCATGGTCTTAGTCACAAAATCCGCTTCAATATTCACCCCTAAGGCACGGCCCACATCGGCCACCTCATCAAAAAGCCGATGCATCATGCTACGGGTTTCTTCGCACTCACGCACTTCCCCATAAGTAGCACGGGTCACTGCCAGCAGGGCACTGACACAAATAGAAATATACTTCTTCCACAATTCCGATTCAATATCATCGGCCAACTTAGATTTTATGTTGGAGGAGGTAAAAAGTTCCTGAAGCGGAAGTAAGCGCTCCCTTTGTGAGTTATCCGGCAAGCCAAAAACAATGGTGGGCTCCACAGCCACATGACTGATAACCCCCGGCGCCTCAATATAGCTAATAATGCGGCACAAGCCGCTCAGCACATTTTCGGCAGGGACAAAAGCCTTCAATTCGTCACTGGCCAGAACACCATTCTGCAAGGGAAGAACCAAGGTGTCCTTGTCCACAATTGACTTCAACAATGGCCCACCTCCCGCAATTGCCAGGCCTTAACAGCCAAAACAACCAGATCGGCCCGCCCACTTTTTTCAATATCACTCGTGGCCTTCACCTTGTCCAGATGAAAGTCGCCATTGATGCTTTTCACTTGTAAACCTTGACTATTCATAGCTTCCAGGTGCTTTCCCCTGGCAATAAAAGTCACATCATTTCCAGCTTGCGCCATCCGCGCCCCAAAATATCCGCCTACACCACCTGTTCCAATAATTGTAATTCGCATAATTTATTTTTTACCCGCTAATTTACGGTTTTTGTCCCTAATTAATGCCATGTATAATGCCTTACCGAAAAAACGGTTGATTTTTATTTTTTTTATAATGTCAATTTTATATATTTGACCCGTCAAACTATTATTTTCAATAAGAACGGGTTTATTGGTTGGAGAAGTCCAACTTAAAACCTGTTGTCAAACCAGTATTGTAACCCAAACCCAACGTTATGAAAACCGCCTTAGTATTGTACGGACTAAAGAAAAAATGTCGAAACGCGATATCTTTCCTCCCTTTTTCCCTTGAGACAAACAATCATTATACACCTTACCAAGAGAGCATTAATAATTATTTATAACACACAAATCATCTCTCGACTTGTTTCCTATACCAAAAAAGAGTCCTCTTTGATATAGAAATTCAAATTTGAAATTCATTATTTTGCAAGCAGACAACCTTAACCCAAAAAACCATGTCTTTGTTAACATTTTATTTATTATGGCCAATAGTTGGATTAATACTCCTGATTTCAGGGGTCTTCATTGCCAAAAAAATTAAAATTTCCAACAGGAAAAAGCTGTTGTTGTATATATTGGTGGCCCTACTTCTGATGACAGCCCCGGCTCTGTCGGGCTTCCTTCATGTCAACTTCATGCCTCACGCCTACCTTCTGATTGCTCTGTACGCCGGAATATTGGGCTATATTAATATCACCGTCATCCATAATCTTTTTAACGATAAACAACACTACGGCAAAGATATTTTTCTTTTCCTGCTGATCCTCCTGCCCGCTTACTGCCTGTTTGTCCTGATATTTAACCTCACCAACGAACTTCAATACGGAGTATGGGCAGGAAGCAGTTTGTTGGCTTTTATCTTTCCTTCCCTTTATTCCAAAACACATGCTTTATTTGTAACCATCCCGGCCGAGGTGTTCAAAATCTGGTACTACAAAAGCAAAGAAGATGACCTGGACGGATTAGACATCGATTATCATTCGCTGATTGTATTAGAGGTTGAATTAATGAAAAGGAAAGGCGACACTTACCCCGCCAGAATAAAAGCCAAAGCACCCGACCAAATGCCTTTTGGTATTTGGTTCAAGCGTTTGATCACCGACTATAATATTAAATCGCCCCTCTCGCCCATCAAACATTATTCTGATAATGACGACTTAGGATGGATCTTCTACTTCAAACCTTCCATTTTGAGGCCCAGAAAGTACATCGACTGCGATAGAACATTTCAATCCAACAAAATAAAAGAACGAAATACCATTATAGCGAAACGTGTAAAAAAACAAAACTCCACTCAAGCCCAATAAGTTATGAAAGAAGCCGCAAAAACGAAACTGGTGAATTGGCAAGACTGCATGAATGTATCAGCTCATCACTTTATGCAAACAGAAGATTATTTTCTCAATGCCATCAGGGAAACCGTGCACCAACATTTGAACAAACACAATTTTGGCCTTTTACCTGCACCAGCCAATTTACAGCAAACAGATGGCATACGTATCAGTGAACATCCAACAGGACATATTGAAATAAGGCTTTTGCATTGCAATGCCATCACCCAATCGGGTATTCGCATCAACTACCATCCCGGCGCAGAGAACTTTCTGGTTGAAACCCATGATCCCCAGAAAGACAAAGTCAAAGGCAGAGACAAGGAAATTAAACTCTGGGACATCATCCTGGCAGTAGATCCCTTTAAAAGAGTGCCAACCGGAGTGCCGAATGTCAATGAAACACCTCCCAGGCATCCGGATGCTGAAAAGGCTTTCTCTTTAGTGGTGGTACCCTCAGGCGAATTAGACACCATCGAGTTTGGGCAACACCATTTAATCATTGGACGGGTGCGGAAAAAATCAGACCAATACGAGGTCGACGGCAATTTTATCCCGCCCTGCACATCCATGAACAGTCATTTCGAACTAATTGACTATCACAACAAATTTGGCCATCAATTAATTGACATTGAAAGAAATTCAAAATCCATCATTGCCAAAATATACAGCCGATCCAATGAAACTAAACTGGCTGAAAACATTAAGTACATCTGCAACGATGTCCTGCGCTATTTAGCAGGCATCTATTTCAATTACCGTAATCTGGCCTTATACCAGGCTCCCATCCAAACGGTCAATTATGTTTCTTCCCTGGCCCATACCATTTTCATCAGCATTAACACCCTAAGCGGTCCCGAAAAGGAAGAGTTGCTTAATTATTTCTATGAATGGAGCGATGTCACACCCGGGTCATTTGAGGATCTATTGGCCAAATCGATGGAAATATTGTACGAACATGGGAATATCCGTGCCACCATGCTGGAAATCGATATCCTGCTGAGTTCCTCTCGGGTTTATGGAAAAAACTGAATCAACTCGAATACATCGGGCAACACAAGGAGAGCATTGTGGTTTCTGAGAGATCTCAATTTGAAGCACCCATCTCCAAAAAGGGCAGCGATTATAGCATTTTCGATTAGCACAACCGATATGAAACTAAAAAACGACACAAATCACAGGCAGCATATAAATACTTGTGAGACCGATTACAAGGCAGAAGTAATTGCCGGTCTGATGGTTGAACTAGGCCATTCGGCAGATAAACTATTGATTGTCCGCAAAGGCGCCGGAAAAAGAGGTGTATCCAAAGACATCGCTGAAGTGCACCATGGCAGGTATAAAAACACAAACACCTCCTTTGTACTGCACACCAACCGCAAAAGCCTTTATGACCATTTGCCGGAAGGCTTATTTCATCAATCATCCCATGCCCATGGAGAAAGATCAAAGGAATCGGTATTGGCGGATATGAACCGGCACAGGGCGGACGAATTTTTTATCAGGGACTTTTTCAGATTGTTTGAAACAGAAACGGACATCGTCCGGATTCTGACCCAGACCAGAGAGTTTCAATATGATAAGAAGAACAGCCACCACCTATACATCAACATCTATGATAGTTTCTGGCCCATCCTGAAACAGATGGAACTATCAAAGGCGGTACTGTTTATGAAAATGATTCCTTTGGTATCAAAAATCAGACTGAGCAAAATTGAGGTGGCTCAAGCGCTATCTCTGATATTGGATGTTCCCGTTCAAATCAGTTCAGACACACCAACAAAAATGGCAACCTTCCCCCTCTCACTACCAAACCTGGGAGAGGCCCGGTTAGGCCGCAACCTGATAGCGAAGGGAGATCATAGGAAGGCAACCAGAACGCTGAAGGTAAGGGTCGGACCAATAGCAACCAAAAACATGGAGGGCTTCATGGTTGGTCATCACAGTCATAATGTACTGGAATTGATTCTGGACAATTTGCTTCCTGCGAATAAGGAACGGCTCATCCAACTGGTTTCATCACCTGAGGCCAGTCACTTTTCTTTAATGGCTGACAAAGCCGAAAGAAAAGTCTTTCTGGGTATCAACACCTGGCTTCATACAACCCCTAAAACCCGAATCCATGCAAGCTAAAAACAAAAAAGAGGTAACTGCAGCCTGGCTGAAGTTTTCCCTAACACTCATTGTAACGGTCATATTGGCCATCACCATGTTCTATTGCTTTGTCCAGACCTCCGCCATAGAGCTCAGTGAAATCGAGAAAAAAAACCTGGAGTATGACCAAATTTACAGTCTCCAACTTGAAACAACGGCAAAAGTTGACACACTGGTCCATTTGATACAATTGCTCAACACCAACGAACGCATCAACGATGTGCTCTTACAGAATATGATCAGTAATAAAAAAATGAACTTGATCCATCACCTGGAGAAAATGCCCGAAAGAGACACCCGCGTATATAAAATGCTGGCCATGCAATTCAACACCTTTTTAAACGCCAAAGACTCGATACGGCTTTTAACCGTGGAGGAGCAGTTAGTAAGAGAAGATTTGATACAATGCATCAACAATAATAAAGTGGCAGCCCGCCAACTATCGATTGGTTCCGCCACATCCGGACTTGAACACCCGTAAAACAAATAGCTATGGAACAAATAAAACACATCAATAAGCGCGAACGCGTCATTGGCTTTATATATGTGTCACTCCTTTTCATGGTGGCGTGTGGCCTAAGTCTGTTCTTCCTTTTCAGACACCATCAGGAATTGTTGACCATTCCCGAAAAAGCCCTGATCATAAAAAAGATGGAACGCATACATCAGTTTCAGGACATCCAAACCCGTCAGGCTGCCATTTGTGACTCAGTATTCACAAAGATAGTCCGCTACAATCCAGCATTAATGCCAGTTACGAAGAAAACGATATCAAGTTTTTAATCAACGACATCAAAATCAGGTATGCCGACAATATTTGGGACAACAGGTATAAGGCCTTTTTGCATGTGTCTGATCTTTATGAATTGTTGTTGACAGACAAGAAAAAAACATGGACCATTGGTCAGAACATCAACAATTTCAGACAAAACCTCGAAGCCTGCGAAATTGGCCTCGAACAAAAAAATGAAGAACTCAATAAAATACGACACTAAACAAACCCTAACAACCCATGAACCCAAACAACCCCATCAACCCTATCACCCCTATCAGCCCTATCGACCTCTTAACCTATCGACCTATCGACCTATTAACCTAACAACCTAACAACATGTCAAAATACATCCACATCCTCATCCTATCCCTACTGACTTACTTGTTGGTATATGTCCTGTTTATTCGATCTTGCTCCCATGAGAGAGCCATAAAGGCCAGCCTTTCCGACACAGAGCTCCTGGTTAACGAACCCTTTATTTTCAAAGATAGCACCCGCGGAGCCAGCCACTGGAAGTGGGAATTTGGAAATGACGATCAATACCAAGTTCAACAAGGAGAATACGCCTTTAATCAACCCGGAAAATACCGAATTAAGCTCACCGTTGACCAAAAACATGAAAAATACTTTGTGGTCAACGTAACTAAAAAAAATGAAAGTGCGGACGACCGGAAAATAACAGTACTTGCGCCAACAATGGCCATACAAGACGAATACATTGTATTCAAATCGGAGGGTGCGGCCAATCTTTACCGATGGGAGTTTGGCGAAACGGGTCTCATCGACTCCAGAGAAAAAGACCCCATTTATGCTTATACTGAACCCGGGAGTTATGAGGTTTTGCTGACAACAGATAAAAACCATTACCCCATCCGGCATCAGATTGAAATAGTCTCCCGTTATAACGACAATGATTCGAGCGATGTTTTAACACTGATAGGCATCGATATTAAAAACAGACTTCAGGCATTGGCAGACGGAAAGCCCTTCAACAACAATTACAACTATGTATTATCCCGCTATCTGTGCAATGATCCTAACACGATGATCATTGTCAACAACAACAAATTCAATGATTTCTACTCCTACTGTCAGGGACTCAGAATAACTGGCCAAGCCAATAAAACAGCCATCGAAAATGTAGTGGTGGATACCAATGCAGATGAAAACACCTCCTGCCTGTCTGTTATATATGTCATGCAAAACGACCGTTTCAAAGGAAATAAAAACGAGGCTCCCCATGAAATACAATAAAACCTTCCTAATCTATATATTGGTGGCCATTGTCACCTTTTGCGCGTGTGGTCCGGTAAACAGACTGACCACTCTGGAGAAAACGCCGCGCGCCTATTCCATGAACTATTGTGCCACAGACATTAAAGCACCCAAATCCATATTGAACAATGCAGCATGGGTGGTCTATTCTGACCGGGAAAATAATGTGAGTTATCGCAAACCGGGCAGTAGGCACAAACAAAGCGAAATTGGATTTCTGGAGCCTTTTCTGGTCATCGGACAAAAAGGCGACTTCCTGCAGATCATCAAATACGATCCGGAAATCACTAAAGACGACCAATTAACAGACCACAAGGCTGCGGAGTATTATGGCTGGATTCACAAATCCAGATTAATTTTAAGTCCCAAAGGTTCAACCAACATGGCGAACAATCTTGCCAACAAACAGCTGATCACCTTAACCGATACCACCACACTTCAACATCCTGCGAACTTTTTTTCAGGTGATTCGGTGAAGCTGTATAAGGATCCCCATTTGCGATTGGAGGGTCGCCTGGTGGCCTTGCATGAAGTGGTTTATCTGCTGAAATATTCGGACGACCAAAAGCGGGTCTTAATCGCCCGCAGGTCAGAACTAACGCCAGAGGACGCAGAAACAGACGTTTTGGGTTGGGTGAGCAAAAAATTAATTCAGAGCATTGGTCAACAATTGTTCTGGGACATGACAGCCGTTCTAAAAAACGAAAAGCGTGACGATTTAAACTATGTAAAACCCCCTGCCCTCCAATTCAACCCGGTTTATGACCGAAACTCTGTGGAAGGGAAAAAAGTGATTGAATCTGGCCTGCTCGCCCCCTTGGTCGATAAAAGCGATAATTATGTTTTCAACGTCAACGGAAAGGCCATAACTTACAACCAAAGTCAAACCATTGAGGCCAATCTGAAACGTCTGAACATTGTGTTTGTTATAGAAGCAGGAGAAGTCACATATGACCAATTCCCAACCCTGGTAAATGCCGTTCAAAATATGCAGACCACTTTTGAAGAAAACGAGCGTCGCTTCAACTATCAATTTGGTTCCGTGATATCCATGACAAAAAACGATACGGTTCCGGTGGTCCATTCAGCGCCTCTTCATCATGAATTTCCAAGGGTTTTGGAAACACTCATCGACAGGTCGGCCAACATGGAAGCCTACACACCCTTGTCCAGCGAGCATGCATGGAAGGGACTAAAAGAAGCCACGAACCTTCTAAGGAACGAAACTGAGGCCACGAACATCATTCTCCTACTTGGGGAAACGGGCAATCATCTGGAATGGCCCGATGCGGAAATAAAACAGCGGCTGTCGGCCACCAACTGTCGGCTCCTGGGACTCCAGATGTATTCAGGAAGCCCTAATTTCTACAACAACTTTGTATTGCAAATTTCTCAGATCATCGAGGGCTACGCGAATAACCTGTCAGAAAAGAAAAAATCCATCATTCTTTTCCCCAACCAATTACGGGAGGAAAATGCTTTTAAGGAAGACGGAAAAAATGCATACATGTTGAATTTTCCGGATAGAAGCATGACACAGGGCGGCATCGTATTCCCTGAAAAGGAAGAGCGGCTGGCACTGGAAGTCATCACATCCTCCATTGATACCTTCCTGCTTCAGATTAAAGCAGATAACCTTGGTCTGATCAACAACCTGCACGCAGCTTTCAACACATTTGGCAGCCACCGCGATAAATACGATTCGCTTCTGGTAAAGACGTTTCAATTCTATCCTGAAAACAACAACCTGCATGTCTTCAAAGAGCATTTTGAAACCTTGCCAGGTTGGTTCAAGACCGAACAAGTTGAAACAAGTCTGACCGATCTGCCATACCACTTACTGGTATCTGGCGTGGAATTTGACAATCTCATCTCCTTCATGGAGAAGTTAACCGCCTTTAAAGTGGAGAAGAAAGAAAAGCGCCCCCTATTCTTTAGGACTAAAAAAACCAAAAGCACTGAACCCGAGAGTTGTGATTGCGCCATTCTAACCGATAGCAGAGGATACGATGAAGAAACCGGGACTGATATAAAATGGAAATACCGCTCCACAAAAAAGATTCGAAAAGAGATACAAGAAATACTACTGACAGAGTTGCGGCAAAACAGCTACGAACAAAAAAAGAAGCGGGTGCTCAAAAAATACACCCTTAAGCAAGCACTCAATACCATCACCCATTCACCCAACGTGTTTGACACCTCCAATCCGGTAACCATCAAGAGCTTGTCGAAAAAAAAGAAAATATCCGACGCGCGTCTGGAGCTGCTTCTGGAATATTTCAATGTCAAGAAAAACGATATCGAAAACAGCATCTCCGATAAAAACAAATTCATTTCATTGGAGCAGGAATACTTCTGGATAAACAGCATACATCTGCCCTAAACCACCTGTCTTCCCGGTCGATTCATGCCTTTGCCGGACGCAACCAAAAACAATGGGCGGTCTATAACAGACCGCCCATTGTTTTTGTCCTTCCTTTAATCTAGTTCGCGACCACCGCCTCTTCCACTTTGACATCCCAATGCAGTTCACCTGTAGCATCTACATCCACGTAAAGACAACCCCCACGCTTCAGTTGACCGCCAATCAAAAAACGTGAAATGGGCCGCCTGATGTAGTTACGAATAACCCCCGCCACTTGTCGGGCACCATACTTGGGCGTAAACCCCTTATTGGCCAGCATTTTTCGGGCATCCTCTGACATTTTCAATTCTATCCCCTGACGCTGAAGCAATTCCGAAACACCCTTCAGCTGAATATCAAATATTTTCATCAAAACCGCTTCCGTTATCGGATAAAAAGGAACAATTTCGGACAAGCGGGCCAGAAACTCGGGACGGAAGTATTCCCCCATCACATCCATCATTTGGATGGTGGTCGGATTTTTTCCCTCCTCTTTTTGTTTGAGTAACCATTGACTGCCAACATTGGATGTAAAAAGTATAATCGCATTCGAAAAATCTCCTTCTTTTCCCAGACGGTCGTGCAATTTCCCTTCGTCCATAACCTGCAAAAAAATATCATAGACAGAACTGTGCGCTTTTTCAATTTCGTCGAAGAGCACAACGGCATAAGGCTGTTGACGGATTTTATTAACCAGCATACCCCCTTCCTCATAGCCTACATATCCGGGGGGGGCCCCGTATAACAAGGCGGCTGAGTGTTCTTCCTTAAACTCAGACATATCAAAACGAATCATCGCTTTCTCATCGTTGAACAGTGCTTCGGCCAAAGCCTTGGCCAACTCCGTTTTTCCGGTACCGGTTGGTCCTAAAAGAAAAAATGAACCAATGGGCTGACCGGGCTTGTTCATCCCGCTGCGCGATTCAAGGATGGCATCAACCAGAGACTTTAAAGCCGTATCCTGTCCCACAACCCGGCGCCTGAGTAATTCTTCCATATTCAACAAGCGCTCCTTCTCTCCCGATTGAATTTTCCCTATGGGAATACCTGTTTTATTCGAAATAATGGCCGCCATTTCATGCGTCGTCACCTTAGAAATTTTCTCCCCTGTAAAAAGACGCAGGGTGTCCAGAGCCTGGTTCAGATACTTGAACCAGGCCTCGCTGCTATCTATCTCTTTCGTATCCGTTTCGCTGATAATAACCCCCAACAGAACCGGACTCAACTTGCTTTGCAACGAAAGGTGCAATAGGCGAAGTTCATTGACCAGCTCCTCCTCTGCCTTATCGAAACTACCCTCCAATTCGGCCAACCTGCCTGTCAATTCAGCCACATCACCAACAGCGGTTTCATTGATCATTTTCACGGCCGACATGGTGCGGTCCAATAAATCAATGGCTGCATCCGGTAGCTTTCGGTCCTTCACATAGCGCTTGGCCAACCGAATGCCTTCTATCACCGACGCATGGTCTACTTTTAACCCATGAAAATCAGAATACCTGCCAATGACCGAAGCGACCATACCAGCAGCCACATCCACCGTCGGTTCCTGAAGGGCCAGCACCTCAAAGCGCCTGTTGAAAGCCTGGTCGGGCTCAATTATCTTCCGGTACTCGTCCACCGAAGTCGCACCAATTACCGTTAAATCGCCACGTGAAAGTTCCGGTTTAAGTATGCCTCCTGCACCACTGTTGCCTTGTTTTACATCCAATAAGGTATGTATGTCATCAATAAAAAGGATGGCCCTGTTTACGCGGCGTATCTCCTTAATAATGCCTTTCAGTCGGTCTTCAATTTCCCCTTTATAAGTGGCACCCGCCACCAATGAGCCTGTATCCAGCTCAAAAATAACAGCTCCTTCGAGATAGGAAGGTACATTTTGATGAACAATATCAAAGGCCAGACCATCCACCAGAGCGGTTTTTCCAACGCCGGAATCACCCGTTATGAGAACATTGGGGCGACTGTGGCGACCAAGTATTTCAATCATCATTCGGCTTTCACTGTCACGTCCCACGATGGCCCCAATGTGGCCCTCGCTGGCCAAAGCCGTTTTATCCATGCAGTATTTGAGCAAGGAAGTCATGGGCCCCACTGCCCATCATGCCATCCTCCATTCCTTGAGAAGCTACCGATTGCCTGGTTTCCCTGGCCGAAAAGTACAACTCATGTATTTCATTCTCCCGTATGGGAAAACTTTTGAGGTGACTGGCTTCAAAACCAATCCCTGGTTTTGAAAGAGCCGCCAGCACACAAATGGGGTTGACCTCTAACAAGCCTAGTTTTAACCGGACGTTATCAGACTCTTCAAACACAACAGCAATTTCGGGCGAAGCAACAATCTCGGCCGACACCCCCGCCTTGGGCACCTCATCCATTCTTACCTCAGCCCATTCCTCCAGATACTCCAGATCCTTATCCAAATTTCGAATAAATCCGTGCATCCCAATCTCTTTGTGCAACAAAGCTTTCAGTAAATGAGCCGGCGTGTAACAGCCATTTCCATACTCACGCGAAATCCCCTGAGCAATGCGGATGGCTGTTTTAACAGATTCATTAAGATTAAGAAAATCCATTATGTAGTTTTTAATAGAAAGTCATTAAGATGCCAATAGCTGATGACCGGTTTCAGGCATCAGCTATTGGCATTTGAATAGTATACATCATTAACCCTGCTCGTAGTCGCTGTTCCAGGTAGCACCATCATCCCCTTTTATGCCATCCAGTTTGATCACAAAACTTTTGGCCGGAAAATAAGGGGTTAAATGGATGTCCAAAAAGATGCGGTCCTTTTGATTCGGATCCTGCTCAAAGCGAAGAATTTTAAACTTCTCAATTAAGCGATCCGGTCCCTGCACCCCATCCAAAAACTTAACAATTTGCAAACGAAGATCGCGTTCGGTTTTGGTACTCCAATTCTCAAAAGACCGGCGGTTTAAAAAATCGAACAACACTTTGGTGATGTAGTCAAAAACGCGCACCACAGAATAAGTCTGCAGGCCCAAATTATCCCCGTTAAACAATGTTTTGGCTGAAAAGGCCATTACTTTACCGTACTCATTGACCATGGGGATGAGGCCCATCTTCTCCAGCTGAGATATTTCACTCTTCTTTAGCTGGAAAACCACGCCATCCACTTCGTTGATACCGCCATACTTTTTACCTGCCGTTACCTGCGACATCAATGTTTTATGCACCTTTCCGGCCAGGGCTGCAGAAGGTGAAACACGCAAATCATCCTCTTCTCCAAGCTCTTTATAAGCACCTCTGCCAATGAGCCAGTTGCAGGCCATGGTGGTGTTACTTTTAAAGGTATCCCCTCCTGCCAGGTTGGACAAAAAGAACATTTCCACCACATCATCCGGTTTGTCCAGATCCGCGAAATCAGTGAACAACATGACCTTGTTGTCATGGGCAATTTTCGACCATTTTTCCACTACCTTATTAGAGCCCATATACCCTGGGATGGCCAAAATGGAGTAATTCATTCGCAAATCCAGTTTGTCAAAATTCTGCTTCAATTCAGCAGCCACAAAATCAATAAATCGGGAATTGTCCAAATCTGTTATTTGCTCGGGAGCTGCATTTACAATGGTTAAATTGGAAAGTTTATCAAGTTCGGTGTTTTTGTAGAACAACATCACCGCACGATACGATTTTTCAAGATCGCGAACTGAATTAATGGCCTTCAACTGGTTCTCCTGCAGCTTCCCTGTGACCGAGGCTCCTTTGGTTTTTGAGGTTTCCAGCATTTCAGTAACAGAATTGGAATTGCTGAGCAATTCAATCCACAAATCAATATTATTTTTTAGATGATCTCTTTCCGATGCTTTTTGCTCATCGGTTAAAAAGATTTTCTTCCGGGCTTTTCGCTCCGGATTAAGATTTTGTATGCCATCCACCGAAGATTCCAGGAAATTAAATCCCCCAAAACGGGAAAGTTCATGTATCGATTCGGTTAAAATATCCTGATTGGGCTTGGGTGCATCTGCGACCATCACCTCAGGTGTTTGATTGTTTTCTGCTTGTTGAATTTTTTCGCTTGCCATAGTCAAAATTATTTAAGTCATATTCTATTTTATTTAATATTTATCCTGTCCGAAAAGAAACACTACTTCCCCCATGCAAACAAATGCATAATTATGCATTTATATGTTTGAAGACCTATCGAAAGTTCTGACTAACATATTAAAATATTATTATATATAAACGCACAAGAAATAAAATGAAGTTTATTGGCCTAATTCCTTTCGAAGCTCTGTCAAGGCTTGAATGAAAGCATTTTTAGAAACAGGATCTTCCAGTGCTTTTTGCAAAACTTTATTGGTCCGTAATTGCTTGACCAATGATTCGTAGAAATCCTTTTGCTGGTTGAGCGATCTCAGAAACTGGCTTTGGCCGGTCATGTTTTTCACACCAAAATCACCTACATTTCCAAACTTAAAGTTCTCCTTAACCGTTTGACCGCTTTCATCTTCAAACTCCACATTAACATTTGGCTTGAAATGAGCAAAAACATCTTCAATGGTATTCAATTTATCAACGGACTCGGGGTTGACGGGATCGTCTGCCGTTAATTTTTCAACAAGTAGTGTTCGGTTTTCAGGAATATCAGCAATTCCTTCGGCAGCATCAATTTTTACTTCATTGCCACCAATTTCGTAATCCAGGATTCCCATAATAAAGGTTTTATATTTCAATCAAAAGTCAGATTGAAAAGGGTTAATTAAAATAGGAGCTGCCCCAACAGATTATTCTGTACAAAGAGAATCCAAATCACCTTATTTAATCCTTACAATTACAAAAAGCATAGAGCCATCAATAAGTGACATGCCAATCAACCACACCTTGTTTTGGAAGGCATTAATTTCATCGCACCGGGTTAAAGATCAAGGTTTTTTGAGCTCTGCGAAATAAATCAGCATCTAAAGAAACCAACAAATAACGCATTAAAATGATGGAGACAGCCTCCCTGCTAAAAAATCAACAGCGAAAAACTGTCATTCTTGTCAGCGCCACCAAAAAGTATCCGCATACAATGGATAACGCGCAAGTGCCAAATATTACTTCGGCCAATTTTGCTCAAACTGAGCACCACCCATCTTCAGTACCTGGGCAGACACAGTAAATGAGGTGGTCATGGGACGTGACCCGACAATATCAATGGATTCATCAAATTCAACGATGTAACCATTTTCCCAAATCAATTCCTTCATCTTGGCTTCTTCATCGCCCTTCTTGAAAACGATGCTGCCCGAAATGGGCTTGAATTGATTAACCATCTGCTCAAGTATGGATGTATCCTCGGTTGACTCAACCTTAACACGGATTTTTCCACCATAAACATTGGAGGCTGGACGTCCCTTGGTATCCACATCTCTTTCTAATTTGTAGTCGCAATCCAGCACGTCATACTCTTTGCCGGCTAGCTGCAATGATGCTCTAAAAGCCATAAATTCTAAATTTTAAATTAAACATACAATTGAAATTATTACGTAGGCCTGGTAATACAAAACAAATACCAACAGACACCCTGCATTCAACCACATTTATTATCATAATCATTATTTATTAACAATAACAGAAAGTATTGCCATAAAAAAACGGATGTCTATTTTCAAATTCAGGTCAAAATTAGTGATAATATTCATAGGAATGAAAATTTTTATTTAACTTTGTACAGAATAGTTCAAAAAAATGAAGACAAATATTTATAAACTCAAATAAAATTATGTAAAACAGTAAACATTTTTTAAAAGCATAAGAAGGAGGAATTTCCCCACCAGACTGGTGAATCGGCGGGATTAATATCCCCTATACTTTCCTTCAAATTCTTTAAAAAATCAAGCCAAACGGCATCAAAACTTTTGCCCCAAATAAATACAACCTTAAATACCCTAAGTAAATGCATACCACCTATTACAAAACCCCCTTGAAGCTAAAGTCCTTTTTCGAGGACAACAATACCCAGTTAGCGCATTGCTCATTGTTGGAATCCATAGACCAAAACATTGAGTTGATTCTTACAACTTGTCCGGGAGAACACGGCTTCAATACCGACTTTGGCTGCAAAATATGGGAAATGGATTTTGAACGTGTGCTTTCAAAAAGCAAATGGGAAGAAGACTTTTCGGTACATATTGAACAGGCGGTAAAGGAGAACGAAAAGCGTTTAACCAATTTAAAGATAAAAATAATGATGCGCGATGTGCAATGGGAAGACGGTATTTCTCAAACAACTACCATCCGCAAAAAGGTCGATGTAATTATCCTGGGAAATATTGGAGAGACCGGTCAGAACTGCGGATTCAAATATTCCCTGTTTATGGGCCCCCTGGCCTCCGATTAAAAATATTCACTTAATAAATTTTAACCCAACTCAAACCATCCCCCCTATGAATCAATACGGCTATACCAAAGAAAACATTAAAAACAGAATGTATAAAAGGGCTGCAGCTCTTTGGGACATCAGAGATGTCGACAATCTTGACCCTATTGTGAAACTCATGATCGAATCTCTGGCCAGTGAGGTTTTTGGGCTATCAGGAGAAATGCAGGATATGGAAGGACGCCTGCTAAGCAAAATGGCCAACGAGTTAACCCCCACAGCCATGGCTACTGCCATGCCTGCTCATGCCATTGTTCATGCCACCTCCACAGGCAATGAAACACCCATAGACGGCAAAACCGAATTTCACTACAAGAACCCGGCCTTCATGCAAAAGCATGGGTTAAAAAGGTTGGTTTTTTCTCCGGTTGTCAACACCAGACTCGTTCAGGCAAAAGTCGGGTATTTTATTGCAGACGGAGACCTATATGCACTCAATGCCAAAATGATGAAAGACAAAATAGCACGTCCCCATCAAAAGCTGCCACTTTTCAACAACAGTATCTGGATTGGGTTAAACATCGCCAAGGAAGTCGCCTCCATCAACCACCTCTCCTTTTATTTCGATTTTCCATATATCGAAAACAAAGAAAACTACTTCCACCTCCTTCCCTACACCAAATGGTCGCTCAAGGGAGAACCACTCACGACGGAAGCCGGCATATATCAAACAAAACCCGGAAACAAAAATGCCGACCGGGCATTTTTGGACAACTATGACATCCTGTCAAAAATTGATAAAGACATCACAGCCCTGTACAATCAACGCTACATTACGATCCATCAACCCATTGACAACACCAAAAACAACCAGTCCATCCTTCCGGCTGAAGTGGCAGACATGTACTCAAAGGAAATAAATGAGGTGATTCAAAAACCCCTCATCTGGATAAAAGTTGAATTTCCACCCTACTATACCAATAAGGAGATCAGTGAAGTCTTCGTGAGCTGCAACGCTGTTCCTACAGCCAATAAATACCTCCATGAAACCGAACATCAAATCGATCCATTCAACACCATTCTACCATTACCCAAATATAAAAATGAAGCTTTTCTAACCATCGAAATGGTTTCGGATGAAAGAGGCAAAATATATTTCGAAGAACACGCCAAAAACTTTCATGAATCAATTAATGGCACCTATGCCATTCGTCGCGGAGGAGCAGAAAGATTCAACAGCACCGATGCCCGACAATTTTTGATACGTCTGCTGGATTTATTGCGTGATGAAAGCGTCGCTTTCACCAATGTTGAAAGAGATACACTGGATCAAAACACGAACAGTCTGATAAAGCAAATCAACCATCTCGAACACAAAATAAACCTGAACAACGATAAGGAGGAAGTTCCCAATTACCTGATTATTGACCATAAAGAAGCCAGTCAAATTTTGGTATTGGCAAAATTCTGGCTGACCAACGGTCCCATAGCCAACGGACTTAATGCCGCAGAGCCATTGAGCTATAATGGATATGACGACATTGACAAAACCGACATCATGTTTCTGTCGGCCTCGAAGGGGGGCAAAAACGCACCTGATGAACTCAGCAAAACGCGTCTATTTAAAAACACCCTCATCTCAAAAGGATCCATTTACTCTTCCGAGGATATTTCCTCCTACTGTTTGGCCCAATATGGCCACCTCATTACAAAAGTAGAGGTCAAAAAAGGCTACGACATCGGATCCGGCCCCCAGGAAGGACTCATCAGCACCATTGACGTTTACCTTAAACTGAAACCCCATACCGACCTCGACGAACAAAACGAAATCAGATACAACCTCATTTCAGGACTCAAATACAATGCCCCCGATGATTTCAATTTCAGATTGTTCATTATATCGACCCCCTAGAAAGGATAGTTGCTACCTTAATTTAGGTAATGCATACAACTGTAATGGTGATACGGCAGAGACCATGGAGATGAATGTTCAATATGCTGATTGGATGAAGTTATCGATTTAAACGGGTCTATCAAGACCTTTGTTTGAAAAACGAATAGCAGTTTCATAATTAATGGAACTTATTTCTTATGTTTACGTTATAATTA
The DNA here is from genome assembly GCF_000974365.1 of Geofilum rubicundum JCM 15548. Lineage (GTDB taxonomy): Bacteria > Bacteroidota > Bacteroidia > Bacteroidales > Marinilabiliaceae > Geofilum > Geofilum rubicundum. Next base: position 25,480 of record NZ_BAZW01000036.1, on the reverse strand, counting down.
CAAGTATTTTGGAATTATTAAGGAAGAACAAACTGGTAAAACTTAAAACCAAGAATCGTGGCAATACAAAATTGATCAAAGCGATTGATCAATTAATTTCTGATATTGAAAAAGCTAATTGGACAAAACAGACTGAGATTAAGGAAGTCCGACACGATGCCGATTGTGTCCATAGCGACGGATTTTTCTTTTTTGATATATATATTCATCGTACAATGATTCTGATAGTGTTTGAGGCTAACGAGGCGACTGTTATCTGGACAGGCTCACATGATGAGTATGTTGCAACCTTTAAAGATAATAAGGCAACGATTGAAAAATGGTTGCGTTTTCAAAAACTAATTTAAAATGGAAAAATTTTCGATACAAAATATACAGAAGATTGTTTCGCTCAATAGTGAACTTGATCTTGAAAAAGCATCATCCTTATATCTAAGACTTCGGGTTTTAGCAAAAGAAGATAAATCATATGAGGCTGTTCGCAAACATTTGCGCAAACTGATTTCAGATTATGAAGAAAAGAATTGGTCGGATGAAAACAGTATCACAGATAATCAAATAAGGGAGAGCGATTTAGCCGAAGTAATTGTACAAGCTGAAAATGAGTTTTATCAAAAAAGGAAAGGACTGATTAAAGCTAAATTAAAAGGTGCCGGATTAAATCAAAATGACTTGGCGAAAATTCTTGAACATAGAAAAGGGTATATGTCGGAGCTGATTAACGGACTACGACCGTTTTCTAAAGAGGATTTAGTTGTAATCAACAGATTGTTCAAAATAAAATTTGAGGATTTAATCCCTGCATTCATACAGCCAGAAAGAGCTTCACATATAAAAAAAACCTTAGAGTCTTTATCAAGTAATAAAATTAAGCTGACAACAAAGGATTTTGATTTACAAAAGGCTTGATACCGGATTTAATTTTCATGTCAATGGGCTTCATTTTCCAATTCAGCCATTCTGTTTTCAAGATAGGACAACCTGGATTGTTTTTCTATTGAAAATGATTGGGTGTCTTTAATGATAAATTCTAGCAAGAAGCGCGATTTCTGATAATACTCGAGACTTTTGTTATAATTCTTTTGAGCGTAAAACAATTCTGCTTGGGAATAAATCAGTTCTGATAATATTTCTAAATGACCGTTTGTATAATTATGTTCTTGCACAAGACTGTCAGTTAATTGATTCAAGGGGATTTTGTCAAAAAATCCAGCATCTTGTTTTAATAAATCCTGATAAGCATGATCGATGGATTGAGATGCCCTTTTATAATCGCCTTTTCTGATTAGCCCAAGTATACCAGCTACTAATTCGGCCAGCATCTCAATCATTCTTAGTATGTAATCTCTCTGATACATTATTCAAAATCTTATTTGTTATTTTACCAATATAGCCACCTGCACCCACTTTTGTAAAGGAAGACGAAGCGAGTTTCCGGAATGGGTGTCCAAATGATTCCAGAATTTGAAGCGAGGCATCATCTCTTGGCATTCTTCAGAAACCTGCATTAATCTGCCACTGAAGCATCATTAAAAATACAAAAGTCTTCATCAAGTTTAACCAAAAAATAATATATTTGAATCAAATTGTCAAAAGCAGGCCCATTTAAACCAAATTAACCAGTCAAAACCCTAAAAACACCCCTTATGCCAATCCACCCCCACCAATTAGAGAAAATATCTCCAAAAGCTACATTAACCTTAATTCAGAATGTATTTTGGAACTAACCATAAACCATTTATATAAGATATACGACAATGGTCATCAGGCCTTGCGGGATATCAATCTGACCATTGGAGAGGGTATGTTTGGACTGCTCGGACCCAATGGGGCCGGCAAATCCACTCTCATGCGGATATTGGTGACGCTCCAGGCTGCCAGCTCGGGAGAGGTGATGGTCGATGGCTATTCGCTTTCCAAACATCGAAAAGAAATCCGGCAAATGATTGGTTATCTGCCGCAGGATTTTCGCTTTTTTCCGAAGTTAAAGTCCTGGGAGTTTCTGGATTATGCGGCTTCACTGGCGGGACTGAAAAACAAAAAGGAAAGACGCGCGGAAGTGGACCGTTTGCTGCATCAGGTGGGACTTATTCATGTGCGCGACCGCTTTGCCAATAAACTGTCGGGAGGCATGAAGCGCCGCCTGGGCATTGCTCAGGCGCTGATTGGCAACCCCAGATTGATTATAGTGGATGAGCCGACCACCGGACTTGATCCTGAAGAGCGCATCCGGTTCCGGAATATTTTAAGTCATCTGAGCAACAATGGCGTCATCATCATCCTGTCCACGCATATTGTGGCCGACATTTCCAGCACCTGCCGATCCATGGCCTTGTTGGATGAGGGGGAAGTGCATTATCAGGGAAGCCCGGATGAGTTTGTGAATCGGGCCAAAGGGATGGTCTGGCACGCCGATGTGGGTTTTGATGAATTGAAAACCATCAAAGAGAAATACCCGGTCATTACCACCATCCTTCGGTGAATGGATATGAGGTGGAGTTGATTGCCAGGGAAAAACCAGTACAAGGCGCCCGGATTATAGAACCCGGTCTGGAACACGCCTACGTCTGTTTTATGGAAAGGGGGATGTTGGTTAAATGAACGATCAATGGTACCATATCTCCCGGATAGGGAATTTTGAAGCCCGCATACTTTGGCGCAGCTGGCTGTTCCGGGTATTTGCCATACTCATCCTCAGCCTGCTCATCTTTTTCGACCTCTTTGGGGTGTTGGGACTGGCTGGATCGGGCTCCTGGCCGGGACGACATATACCCGGCAACATTGCCTACATGAACTTTTTTCTTTTCACGGTCGGGCAGGTCATTATCGCCTCTTTTTTATCGGCTGATTTTCTGGGACGCGAGAAGAAAATGGATACCACGGAAGTGTTTTATACCCGTCCGGTATCCAACCTGCAATATGTACTGGGAAAAACCTGGGGGGCATTAATGGTGTTCACCGGGCTCAATATGGTTGTGATGCTACTGGCCATGCTGGTATCCCTCCTTTCACCTGACACCACCTTTGTCCTTGCCACTTTCTTCTTTTATTTGCTGGTCTATTCCCTGCCCTCTCTCCTGTTCATTCTGGGCTTCTCCTTTGTACTGATGGTCGTGGTTCGCAACCAGGCCGTCACCTTCGTACTGGTGCTTGGATTTGGCGCTACGGTGCTGTTTTATCTGCAAAACAAGCATTGGGGTGTTTGGGACTTTATGGGCTTTTATTTACCGGCCCAATATTCCGGTTTTTCCGGATTCAGTCATTTGCGTGAAATCTTCATGCAACGGGCTACTTTTGTATTACTGGGTATTTTGGGCATTTTGCTGACGGCCTTTTTCCTTCCGCGTCTCCCCGGCACCCGGCACCGATCAGTTTATCTGGTTATTTTTAGTGCCTTAGCGCTAAGCGGAGCCGTATTTTTGGTGTACACCACCGTTTCAACCGGTTTCAAAGGTCAGAAACTGAGGGAGCAGATTCGGCAACAGGAAAGCCTCTTGCCTGCTTGGCCGGAATCCCTCATAGACTCGTGTCACCTGAACATTCATCATCGGGGGGATGTGCTCGAATGTGAAGCCATTTTAAAAATGGCGCATCCGCAACAAAGTGATTCCATACGGATGCTTTAAACGCCGGATTTCAGGTGGAGGCGATTTTCGTCAACGAAAATCCGGCCGGGTTCACCCACCATCTGGGATTGCTCTCGGTGGCGACGGATGGACTCACAAGAGACCGTGATTCCCTCTTGCATTGTCGGATAAAATATCGGGGCGCACCCGATCAATCATCCATATATCCCTATGTCAGTGAAGAGGACCGACAGCTGCTCAACCGTTTTGATCCCTTGGTGGCCGGTAAAGAATACGCTTTTGTCCAGTCCGACTTCCTGTTACTAACCCGCGAGGCAGGCTGGTATCCGGTGGTGGCCTGGCGCAACTACCGTCAACAGGCCGCCTTCACTTCCTATTCCCTGCAATTTTCCTCCAGCCATAACTTGCAGGTATTTTCGCAGGGAAGGGGCCATCAACAGGAAGGCACCACCTATTTTGAAAACGACCAGCCCTTGAATGCCCTAACCCTTTTGTCGGGCGAGTACTCGGTCGATTCATTGGTGGTGGATGGCATAGAATACCAATTGGGGGTGCATACCCACAATTTACTGCTTCAAAATAATTTTGACCAGATTGGGGATACCCTTCCGGCACTCATTCGTGACTTGAAAAGCCATTACGAACGAAATCTGAAACTGGAATATCCCTTCAGGCGACTAAAAATCATGGAGGTACCCACCCATTTTTTCACCTACCTGCAAAACTGGACCACCGCCACGGATCATATTCAGCCCGAATTCATTTTGCTGCCCGAATATGGCGGGGGACAATGGTTTTTGAATGTGGGCAGAACCCGCAAGGAATTTGAAGATGAAGCCAAACAGCAGGGAGAAGAACCCAATGAGCAGGAGGTACAGGCACGTATGTTTGTGACTCTGGCCGGCAATGCCTTTGTGTTCCCGGGATGGCAAATTATTGATCGGGGACAGGAAATAAAAAACAATCCCGGCGGCTGGAACCGCGTTCAGGTTTTCCCGCTGTATGTCCACCATGCCTACCAAATACAGGAAGAAGGATGGCCGGTTTTCCAAATCATGCTCGAAGAAGCTCTGCGCAATAAGGCGCGTAAAGGAGAAGTCGACGTGTGGCGTTTAAACCGCGACCAGTACATGGGCCTTTTGGCGCTTAAAAAGAAAAGCCTGTCGCAATGGATGGCACAAGCCACGGCCGATGACACCATTGCACGCATTTTACAGTTAAGGGGCATCCAATTCTTTAAAGAAATATCCGCGCTTTCCCCAACAGGTGATTTTACCGAGGAACTAAAAGCGTCGTTTGTGGACCGGAAATTTCAAGTCAGCCACCCGTCCGGATGGCTCCGGCATGTTCAAGTGTCCTTCAACGCCTATGAGAAATACCAAAACATTCAGAAGGGGGATCAGCTTCCGGCCTTTGAATTTGGTTGGGTTCGAACGTCAGAATTGACCGGAAACGGAAAAAATCAATACCTGGTGTCACTGGATGTGTCCAATGTGGGGGGCACAGATGGCATACTGGATGCGCAAACGACCTTTTTGGACCTGTCGGAAAACCGAAACCAATCGTATTCCCAATGGATGTACCAGAAAATGGACAGCGAAAGCAATGAGGACAAACGATTGCATTTGATACCGGCCGGCACCAAAGTGCGGATCGATATGCTCTTCGACCAACTGCCGCGTCAACTGACCATCTTCACCGGGATAGCTCAAAACATTCCGCCCGTTAAAACATTCGATTTGCGGAATTTCGACAAGGGGGTCGGTCCCCTGCACAAGAGGGGGTCCATTTTATCGATTCGGTGAAAGAGCGCACCCTCCCCCAAAACGAAATCATCATCGACAATGAAGATCCGGGATTTTCCATAGCCAGCAGCGAAGAGGTCAAAACGCTCAAGGAGTGGTTGTTAAAACGGGAACGCGGACGCGCTCAGGCCTACAGCTTTTTTGAGAGTCACAATCCGAAACCGGTATGGACCACCACTTTGGGGGAAAACTATCATGGCGGATTTTTGCAGTCGGCTGTTTTAAAAGCGGCCGGAAATGGAGATGACCTTGCCCGGTGGCAATGTCAGTTGCCCGAAGAAGGCATTTATGAAGTCCAGGTCTATATCCCCCGCCACATGAACGTGGGATGGAGACACAGAAACTCAAAGGGAGGTTTTCATTACGAAATCCTTCATGCCAATGGCATTGAAGAGGTGGAAACACCACCGGTCCGGGAAAAGAATGGCTGGGTTTCTCTGGGGCACTATTTTTTCAATCAGGGTGAAGCCGCTGTGGAACTATCGGACAAAACAGATTTTCCCTACGTGGCTGCCGATGCCGTTAAGTGGGTAAAAACAAAGTAAACGACATGCAAAAACCAATCAACAATACACTTAAATCCTAAGCAAATGATGAGATTATTGATCCTCCTGATCCTTTCCCGGGGTTTTATCTCCCTAACAGATGCACAGGAAATTTTAAGCCTTAAAAATGCCCTGGAAATCGCCAGGATGGAAAGTCCGGAGATTCAAAAAGCCCGCTTAAACCTGACACAGAACCGGGAATTATTGATTGCCAGACGCGCCTCTCTTAAATCCAGTTTCCGGCTGAGTCTGACCCCCTTTCAATACCACAACAACCGGCAGTACAACGAAACGCTTTCTGAATGGTACAACTATGAGAGCATGAGCAGTTACGGATCATTCACCGTGCAACAGCCCATTGTGCTGACCGATGGAACCATCTCCCTGACCAACCGGCTCACGTATCAGGATTCAGAAAGCACCAGTTCTTTTAGTGGGCCCCCGACATCCGTGTTTAACAACCAGCTGTCGTTGCGACTGAATCAGCCCATTTTCACCTACAACCGCACCAAACTGGAGCTTAAGGAGCTGGAATACAATCTTGAAAACGCTGAAATCAACTACGCCTTGCAGGATCTCAGTCTCGAACGTTCAGTATCGAGTGCCTTTTATCAGGTTTATGAGGCACAAATGGCCCTCAATACGTCGCGGGAGGATTTTGAAAACCGCTCAGAAAGCCTGAATATTGTGCAGAACAAAGTAGATGCCGGTTTGGTGGCCCGTGAGGAGCTGTTCCAGGCCGAAGTCGATTGGATGACCAGCCGGTCCAATTACCAGGACCGGGAAGTGGAACTGGCCAACCTTAAAGATCGCTTTAAGCAATTGTTGGGTTTAGATCTGGAACAAGACCTTCAGGTGAAGGCCGAAGTCAACGTTAATCCGGTGCAGGTGGATTTGAACGATGCCCTGGACCGTGCTTCGGGTAACCGTCTGGAATTGCGACAACGCCAGATTGATATTGAAACAGGGCGCTTTGACATGATTCGCACCAACGCCACCAATGAGTTTTATGGAAACATTGGGGTGGATGTGGGATTGTTTGGGCAAGATGAAGAGCTGGTCAATGTTTTTGACCAACCTACCGGCAATCAAACCATTGGCTTTTCACTTGAAATACCGCTGTGGGACTGGGGCGAGAAAAAAGCACGCAAGAGAGCTGTGGAAGCTGCTCAGCACATCCGGGAAATAAATCTGGAAGACGAACGAATAAGGATCGCCCTCTCGGTGCGCCAGTTGCACCGAAATTTGAACAATCTGCTGACGCAGATTGAAATCGCCGGTAAAAACCTCGAAAATGCAGAGCTGACGTATGCTATCAACCTTGAGAAATATAAAAACGGAGACCTCACAAGTATGGATCTCAATCTGTATCAGAACCAGCTGACCGGGAAGAAAACCGACCTCATCCGGGCCCGCATCAGCTATAAACTGGAATTGCTGAACCTCAAAATACAGACCCTCTATGATTATGAAGCAAGCGTAAGCGTTGTCCCTGAAATGCAGTATTATTGAGAACTCCGACCGAAAATCATTTAATGAACCATCGTATTATGAAACCAATCCTTGTTGTCACTTTATTTTTAATGGTCCTGGCTGCCTGCCAGAATCGCAGTTCAAGATTCAATATGGACGTGGCCGTTGATGTCACGGTCCAGACCGTTTCGGCCGGACCGGTCAGAGAAATGGTGACTGTTACCGGTGATCTGATGCCGGCGGCATCCGTCACCCTGAAAAACGAGATGAGCGGGACTTATCTTCTGCAGAATAACCCGGCCACAGGACAACCTTTTAAAATGGGCGACCCGGTGGATAAGGGCATGGTGGTTATAAAACTGGAAGACAAGGCTTACCGTAACACCACCAACATTGAGGGAGAAAGAATCAATCTGGAAATCGCCGAACAGGAATATGAAAAACACCAGGCCTTGTTTGAGAAAGGGGGCGTGACCCGTCGCGAATTGGTCAATGCCGAAAAAAATCTGGTCACCGCCCGCAAAACCTATGAAAACGCTCAGCTAAATCTGGATAAAATGTCGGTCAAAGCCCCCTTCAACGGAGTGATCACTGCCCTCCCCTATTATTCGCAAGACGTTAAGATTGAGCAGGGGCAGGAAATGGTAGGAATCATGGATTTCGACCAACTGGTTTTGGACATCACTCTGCCTGCCCAGGCCTTTGGAAAAGTAGTCGCCGGTCAGGAAGCCCTCATCACCAATTATGCCGCCTCCTCAGATACCATAGAGGGCGTCGTCACCCAGTTATCGCCCGTATTAAACGTTGAAACACGTTCCTTCAAAGGCCGCATGTCGGTCACCAACCATAACCAGTTGCTGCGCCCCGGCATGTTTGTCAATGCGGACATTGTGGTGCAACAAAAGGACAGCGTACTAACGGTGCCCCCCGAAGTGTGCTGTCGCAAATGGGGGGTCGCTTCGTTTACATCATTGAAGGAGAAACCGCCAAAAAACGAATCGTACAAACGGGACTGGAAACCAAGGACCGCATGGAAATAGTGGATGGCATTGAAGCCGGAGAGCAGGTCGTAGTGAAAGGTTTTGAGACACTCAGGGATGGTTCAAAGGTTAAGATTGCGGACAAAAGATAGCCATTGAAAAGCATTGCAAATAAAAAATAATGAGAAGTTTACCCCGTTTTTCCATCAAAAACCCCGTCACCGTATCCATGCTGGTACTGGCCGTTCTGTTGCTGGGTTTTATCTCCTTTTCCCGTCTGGGCACCAACCTCATGCCGGAAATCGACAACCCACGCTTGTTCGTAGAAATTGATGCCGGCGAACGACCGCCTGCCGAAATCGAAAAACAGCTCGTGATGCCCATTGAGGCATTGATCGTGCGACAAAAAGGGGTGGTCAATGTGGGCTCCCACATCATGTCGGGCCAGGCCCGCATCACCATTTCCTATGCCTGGCAAAATGAAATGGACCAGGCTTTTTTGGAATTACAAAAAGTACTGGCACCCTATGCTACCCGCAACGATGTAGAAGAGCTGACCATTTCGAGGTACAATCCCAATGCCGACCCGGTGGTTCAGCTGGCGCTGTCCGACTCTTCAGGAAAAAACCTAAATCAATTGCGCTTGCTGGTCCACAACGTCCTCCGTCCCCAACTGGTACGCCTCGAGGGCGTAGCCGATGTGGCCCTGGCAGGCGAGCGGGAACTGGTGGTGGAGGTGCAGACCAATGCCGAACAGCTGCTCGCCTATGGCGTGACCTTATCCCAGGTGGCCAATACCATACAAAGCTTCAACCAGAATGTGAGCGGTGGTTACATTGAGGAAAAGGGACAGCGTTTCGTGGTGAGAGGCAGCAGCGCCATCACCCGTCCCTCTGATCTGGACGATCTGGTCATTAAAATGGCCGGAAGTAACCCAAACGCCGGTCGGGCCGGCTCACCGGTATTCCTGAAGGACGTGGCCTACATCGAAGTGCTGGAAGGCCGGCCTTCCAGCATTGTGCGCATGAATGGCCAGGAATGTCTCGGACTCTATATCTACAAAGAGAACCGCTACAACACCGTAGAAATGGTGGGTGCCGTGTTTGATGCCCTCGATGATTTCACCCGCAACCATCCCGGTGTCCATTTGAGCATCGTCGAAAATCAGGGCGAATTCATAGAGGCCTCCATTTCTGAAGTCAGTGACAGCGCTCTGCTCGGCATCTTTTTCGCCATTGTGGTGCTGTTTCTCTTCCTAAGAAACTGGGGAGCTACCCTTGTGGTCAGCATGGCCATTCCCCTGTCGGTCGTGGCCACCTTCGGCCTCATGTATTTCAACGACCTCACCCTCAATTTAATGACACTGGGCGGTCTGGCTCTGGGAGCCGGAATGCTGGTGGACAATGCCATCATTGTCCTCGAAAACATCTACCGGCACCTCGAATTGGGAAAGCCGGTCAAAGAAGCCGCCATTGAAGGAGCAGGTGAAGTCGGCGGGGCCATTATGGCCTCCACCCTGACCACCGTCGTGGTTTTTCTGCCCATCGTCTATTTACAGGGCATATCCGGAGAATTCTTTAAGGACCAGGCGTGGACAGTGGCCTTCAGTCTCTTCTGCTCTCTGGCCGTGGCCCTCATGGTGGTTCCCCTGCTAAGCACCAAACTGATCCGGCACAAGCGCCGTCCCACCACCCGTCAGCCCATGAAATCCGAATTTTATCAGAACCTCTTGCTGAAGGCATTGAACCATAAAGTCTGGGTGCTTGGTCTCGCCCTCCTGCTCATGGCCGGCAGTTATGCCCTGCTCCCGGTGATCGGCTCCTCCTTCCTCCCCGTAGCCGCCTCAGATGAGCTGGAAATAAACATCACTTTACCGGCCGGCATGCGCCTGCAGCGCACCAATGAGACCCTGGCCTCCATGGAACGCTCCATCCGGCAATTGTTATCCCCCGAAGATCTGAAATGGATCTATTCACATGCCGGTCCCTCCGTGGCCGGCTCCGACCAAAGCTTTACGCGCAGTGAGCATGAAGGCTTCATGAAACTGGCCTTTTCTGAAGACGCCGCATTTATACCCGGAGAGCTGGTGCTACAACTGGACAGCCTGTTTACCGGTGTTCCCGGATTGGAGGTACAATACAGCCAGACCGAACCCGCCCTTCAGGCACTGGCCGGTGATGACGACGCCCCCTTTGTCCTCGAAGTCCGCGGACCAGACATGGACCAATTGCAATCCCTTACGGCAGAAATCGGAGAACGGCTGCGACAGTCGCCCGACCTGCTGAATGTGTCCACCTCCTTCGAAGAGGAAGCCCCGGAAATAGACATCCGCATCGACTGCCTGAAGGCGGGCATGCTGGGCCTCGATATCCCGGGCATCATCTCACAGGTACAGGCCGCCTTGCAGGAGCAGGAAGCAGGTTCACTGGAACAGTATGGCGACCGCACAGCCATCCAGGTCGCCGGTGAAGACCTGTCCATTCGCGATCTGCAGTCCCTTAAAATACTTCAGAACGACCAGACCTATCTGCTCAGTGAACTGGCTGAGGTGGTGGTGGGCCGGGAACCCGGACAAATACTGCGCGACAACCAAAGCCGTGTGGGGAAAATCTATGCAGACGTCACCCGTCATAAGCCCTTCGACCAGGTGGTAGAGGATGCAGAAGCCTCCGTGGCATCCATCGGCCTGCCCGTCGGTTATAGCGCCCTGGTTACCGGAGATGAACAACGGCGTAAGGAATCCTTTTCACAACTATTTTTTGCGCTCATTCTTTCCGTGGTATTGGTTTACATGGTGATGGCTGCTCAGTTTGAGTCGCTCATCCATCCCTTTACCATTCTGTTGACCATCCCCCTGGCCGGAGTGGGCACCATCCTGGCCTTCTGGCTGTTGGGCACCTCCTTTAATGTGATGGCCTTCATCGGCGTGGTGATGCTGGGCGGTATAGCCGTGAATGATTCCATCATATTGGTAGATGCCATCAATCAGTATAAAATAGAAGGACTACCTCTAAGAGCATCCATTATGCAGGCGGCGCGGGATCGTCTCCGCCCCATTCTGATGACCTCCCTCACCACCATGCTGGCCCTGCTTCCGATGGCCCTGTCGATTGGAAGAAGTGCTCCTTAAGGTCGCCACTCGCCATTGCGGTGATTGCCGGACTCTTTACCTCAACGCTCCTCACGCTCGTGGTCATTCCAACGGTTTATGAACTGTTCGATCGGTCCGGACGCCAAGAAAAGAGCACGTTATGAGGCAGCTGACTCGCAGAAAAGTACTTGTAAGTATGCTCTTTGTCGCCCTCACCATGCTGGGCGTCATCAGTTACCGCTCCCTGCCCGTGGAGCTGATACCCGCCATGGAATTGCCCGTCCTTTTTATTCGTGTGATGGCACCTGTGGAGCGCGATCTTCAATATGTGGAACAAGAAGCCATTGTTCCGCTGGAAGGAGCTGCCGGTCGGCTCGACAAAGTCGAGAAAATTGAATCGCGCGTAACGGCCAGTGGCGGAATGGTATCGGTCTATTTTGCACAAAAGGCCGATATGCGTTACAGTTATCTCAAACTGAGCGAACAGGTGGACGCGGTCCGCAGTCGCCTGCCCGACGGGTTCATGGCTGAGGTGGTCCGTGTGGACATGGAGCAAATCAACACGGAATTTATGCAGATTCAGGTGAGCGGAGAAGGTGGTTCCAACCGCATCAGAACGCTGCTGGAGCAGGAAGTCAACGACCGTTTAATGGCCGTGGATGGTATCGCCTCCGTGCAGATTTTTGGCGGAAGGCAGAAGACCATCACCGTGACCCTCAACCGGAATGTCGTTGAAAGTCACGGACTCACCATGAACGATGTGCGACAGGAAATCCGGCAGGGTCAGCAGTCCAAAGTCTATGTAGGGGAAATAAGGGCGCACGACACCCGTTACTTTGTCAATGCAGGCGCCGAGTATTTGTCGCCGGCCGACATTGGGCAAATTGTTATCCGTCCGGAAGGCCCTCTTTTACTGTCCAACCTCGGGGAAATCAGTTACGGTTTGCGCGAGCCCGATTCCCACAGCCGGGTCAACGGACTGGATGTGGTCACCCTCTCACTGGTGCGCGAATCACAGGTGAACCTCATCGATCTTTCGGATAAAGTGAAAGATGAAATAGAACGCATCAACGCCGATTTTGAGGCCAAGGGCATCGCCCTTGACATCCAATTCAACAGTGCCGAAGAAATTGAAAGCAATATCGATCAAATCATCCAACTGGCATTGATTGGTGGCCTCCTGGCCATTTTTATGCTGTGGATTTTTCTGTCGAACCTCCCCTTGGTCGCTGTGGTGATGCTGGCCATGCCGGTTTCGGTTTTCGGCGCTTTTAACTTTTTCTATGCGGCCGACATCACCATCAACATGCTCACCCTAATTGGTTTGGCTCTGGCCATGGGCATGCTCATCGACAACGGAGTGGTGGTGATGGAGAACATCTACCGCATGGCCGGACGAGGCGGCAACGCCGAGGACGTCGTGGTCAAAGGCACCGCCCAGATTTGGCGGTCGGTCACCGCCGCCACCTTCACCACCATTGTGGTATTCGTCCCCTTTATCTTTGCCTCCAATCAAGTCCTGAGCGAGATAGCCCGCCACGTCAGTGTTTCCATTGTATCCACCCTCTTGGTATCTCTGGTCGTTTCTCTGGTATTGATTCCCACCATCGTGCATGCCATACTGCGTCGGCAGACCGGAGAGACATGGCGGCTCTCACGCCTGCCGCTGCACAATCATTTTGTTCAAATGTATGTGCAACTGCTAAAAGGCGGATTGCGCCATCCGGCCCGCCTGGTATTGGGCGGATTGGGTATCTTTTTCCTCGTGGCCTTTATTGCGTTTGCCTTCAGTATGGCCGGTAACAAACCCGTCGAAAGATCCAAAGTAGAAGTCAACATTGATATGTGGGAAGGCGCCACGCTCCAAAAAACAGATGAACTGGTCCGCACCATGGAAGAGCGCCTACAGGAACTGGAACTACCGGCCGATGTCATCAGCCAAATTTATGAGGATCGCGCTTTGCTGACCGTTGATGTGGATCAGGACCTGATGGCCCATCAGGACATGAGCCTGGCAGAAGTAAAATCCAAAGTCGAAGAAAAACTATCCGGCAACTGGCCCGGTGCTTCAGTGAGCTTTGACACCAGTGCCGATAGAGGTGGTGGTGGCGGCGGTGGCGGAGGAGCCTTGTCCATGCTGGGACTTGGAGACGAACAACGCAAAGTGCTGGTGACCGGAGAGAATTTTCAGGACATGCTTTATACGGCCAATGATTTAAGGAAGCTCATGGCAGAAAACCTCACCACCCTGAATGGCGTTTGGATTGAAGGCAACTGGCAACGACCGGAAGTCCTGCTCTCACTCAACCCTCTCTGGATGGGCATGAATGGCGTTCAGCCCATGCAGGTGGCTTCCCAATTGAGCACCCTGTCGCCCCAAACCAATTCGGGCGGAACCTTCAAAGCCGATGACCAGGAATACGAGATCATGCTCACCTACAACGAGCCCCTTGCAGATTCCCTGAAATCGGTCCGGGCACCCGACCTCGATGACCTGAAAGAAGTCAAAATCCGAACAGCCTCCGGTGAAACTGTCCCGCTGGAATTCTTTTCAGGGATGGCCATGAGAAGCAGTGTATCGCAATACAGTCGGGTCAACCAGGAAAAACAACTCGTCCTTCGCTTCAATCTCAAAAAAGAAGTGGAAAGTTCCCGCGATCTGGAAGCCCTGGCCCTGAAAGAAATAGAAGAACTCTTGTTAAGCTCCGGAACCGTTGAAGGTGTTACCGCCACCCTGCATAAAGAGGAAAAAACCAAAGAATATTACTTTCTGGCCAGCATGGCCATATTGCTCATATTCATGATTTTGGCCTCGGTCTTTGAGTCCTTTACCGCGCCTGTAGTCATGCTCTTTACCATCCCCCTGGCCGCCATCGGCTCCATGCTGGCCTTGCTCTTTACCGGAAATTCCCTGTTGAGTTTTAATTCCTTCATTGGCTTTTTAATCCTGTTTGGCGTGGTGGTCAACAATGGCATCCTGCTCATCGATTATGCCATGCAATTGCGGCGCTCCGGCGTCTCCGTCGTTCGCGCTTACATGGAAGCCGGCATGGCCAGATTACGGCCCATTCTTATTACCGCCGGCACCACCATCGTGGCCATGCTCCCCCTCAGTCTGGGAGAAGGTGAATACGTCGGCGCCCTGGGTGCCCCCTTCGCCATCACCGTCATCGGCGGACTATGCTTTAGTTCTGTGCTCACCCTCGTTCTGGTTCCGGCTTTCGGACTGGGACTGGAACAGTCGCTGAATTGGATCCGGTCGATCTCCACCCCCCTTAAAATCTCCCTGATCACCGTTTGGGTCCTTTTGTTTACCTGGATTTGGTGGGGAAGCTCCCTGTCCGTGCTCTGGCAACTCGTCACCACCGTACTCATCATGGCCGGTGTGCCATGGCTCCTGTGGTTTGTGCTCAACAGTCTCAAACGCGCCAACAGCCAACTCATTCCCGATGATCAAAGCATCCACATCACCATCCGCAATCTGGTAAAAGTTTACGGGCGCGACAACCGCTTCAAACGGGAGTGGAAACAACGGCTGCGACTGCGTCAGAAAATACAGGACCAGCCTTTGAATGCCCAGGCATTCAAAGCCGGACTCATCTGGCAAATCCCCCTTCTCCTGTTCTTTAGCTGGTTCTCCTTCATTTATGTCGAGACCGGTTTCTGGCAACTCTTTTTCTGGGTGCTCTACTATAATGTTCTCAGCAGCTATTTCAACACTTGGCACCAACGCTGGGTCCGCATTCAGTTGCCGGACCGACACATCCTCAACAACCAGCGCCTCTTAAAATATGTCCGTTACACATGGCGACTGGGCTACCCCGTCATGCTTCTCGTACTGATGCTGCAAAGCTGGGAGAGCACCGGCGGCGCCATTACCCTCTTTGTCCTTTGGTTGATCACCGGCACCATCCTGTACTCCAGTCGGAAAACCCGTACCGGTCAGCTGAACCCGGAAAACATCACCGGCAGAATGAAAGGCCTGCGCCGCCGTTTGGTCAAGTGGCTCATGGTAATATCTTTGGCAAAGCCCTCCAAGCCCCCTTTCAAAGCAGTCAAAGGCGTTTCCATAGAACTCACCAGCGGAATGATCGGATTGCTTGGTCCCAATGGAGCCGGCAAAACCACCGTGATGCGGACCCTTTGCGGCATACTGGACCAGAGCTATGGAAAAATTTTCATCAACGGTCACGATACATCCTGCACCGGGAAGAACTTCAGGGCCTCATCGGCTACCTGCCCCAGGAATTCGGCACCTATGAAAACATGACCGCCTGGGACTTCCTGAATTATCAGGGCATCCTCAAAAACATACTGGATAAAACCCTGCGCGAAGCGCGGGTTCAGTACGTTCTGGAATCCGTGCACATGTGGGATCGGCGTAACCATAAAATCGGCGCCTACTCCGGAGGCATGAAGCAGCGCATCGGCATCGCCATGATTTTGCTGCATCTGCCCCGCATATTGATAGTCGATGAGCCACTGCCGGCCTCGACCCGCGCGAGCGCATCCGTTTCCGCAACCTCTTGGTAGAGCTGAGTCGGGAACGCATTGTCGTATTCTCCACCCACATCATCGAAGACATTTCCAGTTCCTGCAACCAGGTAGCTGTCATGTCCGACGGCCACCTCCGCTATTGGGGCGAACCCCGAAACATGATGTCCATCGCCAATGGCAAAGTATGGCAGGTAGAAGTCAACCCCGGGGAAGTCGAAGCCATGACCCAACAATTTGTCGTCATCTATCACATGAAGCAGGGCGATAAAGTCCGACTCCGCTGCCTTTCCTCCGAAAAGCCCGACCACCGCGCCATAGAAGTAAAAGCCGTTTTAGAAGATTCCTATCTTTGGTTATTAAAAAAACAGGATCATGAGCAACACCAGTAAAACAACCTCCCTTAAGGCTCTGGCAGGCATCCTGCCAGACCTGATACGCTACAACATACGCGTCATATTCGGCAGTAAATTCATATATTTTCTGGGCGGCAGTCTCCTCTTCTTCTTCCTGATCACCGGCATCAGTCTGTTCTCCTCCTCCATACCCGATATGGGTTCCCTCTATTATCAGCTCCTCTTCCCCGCCTTGCTCCTCATCTTCTTCCCTACCGTTTATGGCATCCAGAACGATGAAGACGTGCGCATGCTGGAGATATTATTCAGCATTCCCAATTACCGTTTTAAAGTCTGGATGGTACGCATGCTCATCATCCTGCTCATGGTTTGGGGGGTTATTCTCTGTCTATCCCTGATGGATTATTTCCTATTGATGCAGCACAACATATTCCACCTTTCCCTGCAACTAATGATCCCCGTCACTTTTTTCGGAACCATGGGCTTCTTCTTCTCCACCATCATCCGCAACGGCCACGGCGCCGCCGTTGTCGTCATCCTTCTGGCCCTCATCGCCTGGTTCCTCCACGGCGCCTTCACCCACAACCCCTCCGCCCTCATCTGGAGCGTCTTCCTCAACCCCTTCGACATGCCCGATACCACCAGCCACCTCGTATGGGACCAGTCCGTATCCCGCAACCGCACCTATATGCTCGCAGCCTCCGTAATTGCAGTACTCTGGGGCCTGCTGAATCTACAGAAGAGAGAGCGGTTTATGAGGTGATGGTAAAGGAAATAATTTAGGCCTAAGCGCAATGCGGTTAAGAATACGTATGGCAATCATAAAAGACAGCGAAATCAATGAAAATAAACTTCCTATAATGAAATATAAATATTTAGCTCAAAGATTTGCAATTGCATCTTTACTAGCTGCAGGAGAAAATTTGAAAATATGGGATAACAGTTTAAAATGGCTAAAGCCATAACTAATTGAATTGCACAATACAAGATTTCACACATGAAACTGAAAATAATATTAACCACTATATTGACCATCACTGCATTAAGCTCACAATCTCAAAAGATTGAAAAGTATAATCTTGACTTTGAAATACAAGAGGATGAATCCAGTCTTTCAGAAGGATGGTTCAATTGGGGTACTTATGACCTAACCATAGATGACATAGCGCATTCTGGAAATAAATCTGGAAAAATCACTTCCACTGATAATGGTAGTTTTGGAAGCATGGCCTATAAGATTCCAGCCAATTATGTGGGTAATACAATAAAACTGGAAGGCTATATGAAAATCGAGAATGTAGAAAATGGGTTTGCAGGTTTATTATTGCGAATTGATGGAAACGGGAGTTCATTAGCATTTGACAATATGCAGAACCAAAACATTTCAGGAACAAAAGATTGGCAGAAATATAGCATCACTCTAACCTACCCTGATAAAGCAGAAAATATTTTTGTTGCAGGAATCTTAGTTGGTAAAGGAAAAGCCTAGTTTGACGATTTTATTGTGACAATTGATGGTGAAAACATTCAGACTTTAAACGAAGTTGAAAAGGAAGTGGCAAAAGCAACTCTTGATAAGGAGTTTGACAACGGTTCCTTACTTAATTTATCTCGGTTGACAAGAAAAAAAATTGAGAACCTGGTATTGTTGGGCAGAGTTTGGGGCTTTCTTAAATATTTCCATCCTGAAATTGGGAAAGGAAATTTCAATTGGGATTATGAGTTATTTAGATTCCTACCACATTACCTTGAAGTAAAAAACAACACAGAAAGGGACAGTCTTATCATCCATTGGATTGAGTCTTTAGGGCAATTAGAAAAATGTTCAAGTTGTAACTCAACAGATAAAAACGCTTTCATCAAACCTGATTTAAAATGGATTGAGAAACAAGGAGAAAATTTAAAAAACAAATTACTTAACGTATACAATAACCGTTCACAAGGCAAACATTATTATATAATATTGACTCAGAATGTTGGAAACCCTCAGTTTGAAAATGAAAACCCATATTCAAATATGTCTTATCCAGACGATGGGTTTAGGCTTTTATCTGTTTTCAGATATTGGAATATGATAAATTACTTTTTCCCCTATAAACACCTAACGGATAAGGACTGGGATACAACTTTGAGTGAATACATCCCGATTTTTCTCAACGCTAAAACCGAACTACAATATGAAATGGCTGCTATTCAGATTATAGGGGATATACAAGATACCCACGCTAATCTTTGGGAAGGAGCTGATAAAATTGATGAATGGAAAGGGGTTAACTATCCGCCTATACACGTTCGGTTCATAGAAAACCAATTGGTGGTAACGGATTATTACAACGAGGAATTAAGAACTGAAGTTGGAATAAGAACAGGCGATATAATTTCAAAGGTAAATGGCATGCCAATTGAAATAATTGTTGAAGAAAAATCTAGATATTATCCTGCTTCAAATACCCCAACAAGGCTAAGAGATATTTCCGCAGACATTTTACGCTCAAACTCAAACGAAATTGAAATTGAATTCTTTGGAGAAAATTCTAAGAAACAAAATAAGATACTGAAGCTCTATCCAAAAGACAGTCTCGACATTTTCCGTTGGTATAAAAAAAGTGATGACAAATCATTTAAATTGCTAGACAATAACATTGGATACGTTACTCTTCAAACCATCAAGGAAGATGATATTCCCCAAATAAAAAAAGAATTTAAAGACACTAAAGGAATTATTATCGACATACGGAACTATCCCGCATCTTTTGTTCCATTTAGCTTAGGCTCATACTTTGTTTCTTCTTCGACACCATTTGTGAAGTTTACAATTGCTAATGTTGACAATCCTGGTGAATTCAATTTCACAAACAATATAGAAATCCCAAGCCAGGGAATAACATACGGAGGAAAATTAGTTGTTATAGTTAATGAATTTACCCAAAGTCAGGCGGAATATACAGCAATGGCATTTAGAGCAGGTGACAATACTACAATCATTGGAAGCACAACTGCTGGTGCGGATGGAAATGTATCGAGAATTTCTCTGCCCGGTGGACTTAGGACATGGATATCAGGAATTGGTGTTAACTATCCCAACGCAAAAGAAACCCAAAGAGTTGGTATAATACCAGACATAGAAGTAAAACCAACTATCGAGGGAATAAGAACAGGTAAAGATGAACTACTTGAAAAAGCTGTTGAAATAATAATGAATGAATAACACTTATGGAGAATATAAAATATTGCATTCTAGTCATTAAAGAGTTTCTTTTTGCCCGCACCAGTTTTCCTAATGACAGACAATGACGACTCTCGCAATACCCAAAGCCTTGGCAGACTGCATATGGTTGCACGTGAGCCGTAATATTGCATCTGCATAGCATCCCATTAATGTTGACCTAAAATTGAAAAAAATAAATCAACCAAAATAAAAAAAATGAAGACCATTGGAATACTGGCATTATTAACTGTAATCACAGTAATTTCCATTTATGCAAAATCGAGCAATGATAACAAGGAAAAAATCGGTAAGAATTTCAAAAACATAAGTCATTATGGACAAAGGGATTTTATAAATATGGATTTGGGAGTAATTGGATATTTTCCCTCCAACACAGATTGGGAAAATATTGACAAAAAAATGGAAATAATTCCGTTAGATTCTCTTAGATATATTGATTCATTAGACATAAAAAAAATCGCAGATACATTATACATCAAGGTTTATTCTCAAAATCATGTCTACCAGAGCCAAAATGTATACTCGATTGCTGAAAACTCAAATACAAGTACCGATACGTTGATGATATTCAACATTAATTTCAACCTGGAAATGAAAGATATAATTTCCGATTCAGAGACATTTAGAGCCAAGGATTTCACAACCAACTACATTGTAAAATATAACATAGACGAAATGGATAAAAGAATAATAATAGACAAAAACTTCCGCTAGCACATAGGATTTACCGCACCTACATGCCCGCAGCCTCTGTAATTGCAGTACTCTGGGGCTTGCTGAATCTACAGAAAAGGGAGCGGTTTATGAGGTGATGGTAAAGGATATAATTTAGGATTAAGCGCAATTTAGTTAGGCATACATTTAGAAAAAAATAGTAATGAGTATTAATTATTGAATTTAGAAGAATGAAAAAACAAAACAATTTGATTTACCCATCCCTATTAATGAGCTTATTCTTAGTTTTTGCAAACAGCTGCGAAAAAGAGAATGATGAGATTACCGGACAACAGCACGTTCCGGTACTTGTCACTACAGAGGTAACAGATATTTCCCAAACAACAGCCACTGCTGGCGGGATAATAACTCTCGATGGCGGAGAACCAGTAACAGCACGTGGTGTTTGCTGGGGTACTACGGAAAGCCCAACTTTTAGCGACAGCAAAACCGAAGAGGGCACAGATGCTATTAGTTTTACAAGCAGCCTTACCAACCTAAAACCCAATACCAAATATTATGTAAGAGCATACGCTGCAAACAGTGAAGGTATGGGTTACGGATGTTCCGTGTCATTTACCACACAAGTGGGCGGCGATAACAAAAGTAGCTTTACGGACCCTCGCGATGGCAATATTTACCAGACCGTAACAATAGGCAAACAGGTATGGATGGTAGAAAATCTAAGATATTTGCCGAGTGTTGTGGGGGCTGAAACAGGCTCACTAACAACACCCTACTATTATGTTTATGATTATTATGGCACAAACCTAGAAGATGCTAAAGCAACAGCTAATTATGAAACTTATGGCGTTTTATATAATTGGGAGGCAGCCAAAGCAGCCTGCCCTGCTGGTTGGCATTTACCAAGCCATGCTGAGTGGATTGAATTGTCTGAATATTTAGGAGGAACCAGCGTTGCAGGTGGCAAACTGAAAGAATCCGGAACAGCTAATTGGTTTTGTCCAAACCTCCATGCAACAAACGAAACAGGTTTTACAGCCCTACCAGGAGGTTATCGTGATTACGGAGGTTTCAGCGGTATTGGCCGCAACGGAAACTTCTGGAGTGCCACAGAAAGCCGTGACGATGGCGTCTGGAACTTGAGCATGGCCTACGATTACAGCAAATTATTCATTAGTGAGTGGGGCAGTAAAGAATCTGGGTTTTATGTCCGTTGTGTAATGGATTAATAGCATAAAATTTAGACCTGGCTTTTTATAAACCAACATGCAATTTGATTTTGACTATTTAGACTTCAATCATCGTCATAGTCCTACATGCATGGTGGTTATGAATACGTTTGGCATAATATAAAACACGACAATAAACATTAATAAAATAAAACAAAACGAATGAAAATAATACTTTTTACAATTATCACAGGAATATCAATTTCATTGACATCTTGCGGACAAGTAGACCCGAATAAAAATATTGATGAAGGGAAAGTAGAAGAGAACATCTATACAAGTGAAGAAATTGGTTGGACAATCGAAATGCCGAAAGGGTGGACTGTAATCGATAAAGAAAAAACAAAAGAAATTAACGAAAAAGGAATTAAAGCTTTAGAAGAAACAATGGATGCTGAAATTGACTATAGCGGACTTAAAATCCTAATTTCATTAGAAAAAGACCTATTCAATAATTTTCAGTCAACTTCAGAGCCATTTATACTTGAGTATGAAGGAGAATGGGAAGAAAACAATGCAGCACTCAAAGAAATTATTTATACGACCTATTTAAACCAAGGTATAAAAACAGACTCGTCAGCAACAACAATTGAAAAAATTGACGGATTAGAGTTTCAGAAATATAGTTTTACGATTTACAGTCCAAAAGGTGAAGTTATTTTGAAACAATTAATGTTTAGCAGACTAATTAACGGTATGGACTTTGGAGTAATTATTAACTACAATAATGACAAAAACAGAGATGAACTGTTAAAAGTCTTTAGGAACTCGAAGTTTAAAAAGTAAAAAAAACGTGCAATATCAGCGAATTATAACTTATGGTCGTTCGTAGCCCCTAAACCTACATGCCCGCCATCCTCTGGGGCCTGCTGAACCTACAGAAAAGGGAACGCTTTATGAGGTGATGGCATAGTTATTATTTTTTGGTCTAAGCGCAATGCGGTTAAGAATAAGTATGGCAAACATAAAAGACAGCTAAATCAATGAAAATTAGAGAGTTTAAACTTGAAGATTTGAATATTTTGAGGGTGTGGTTAGAACAAAACTACATTCAAGAATTTTGGGGCGACCCGCAGGTTTGGATTAGAGAAATATCTGAAAATATTTGTATTGAATGGGTTAAATATTTCATGGTGGAATGTGACAAACCAATCGGTTTTCTGCAGTATTATGAAACAGACAAGGCGCCACAAGGAGAATGGTCGGATGAACCAATCGGAACCGTCGGAATTGATTATCTTATAGGAGATAGTGAATATTTAGGGAAAGGATATGGCACCGCAATCATTCTTTTATTGGTTGACTTCATTAAATCAAGCAACCAGTATGATTACGTTGTAGCAGATCCAATTAAAGGGAATGTATCATCCATCAAAGCGCTTGAAAAAAATGGTTTTAAACAAAACACGAATGGACTTTTTGGTTTGGATTTAACGAATACGGGAATAAAGATTTATAGAGCTTCCAAACAAGATGTCAGTATGATAACTCAGCTATTTAGAGACACGATACAAAATGTGAACTCAAAAGATTATCCAGAAGATGAAATAGAAGACTGGTCATCATGGTGGACTGACACCGACAAATGGCAGGAAAGAATAGAAGAACAGTATTTTATTAAAGCTATGATTGGAGATAAAATTGTTGGATTTAGCTCGTTAGCTTCGGATGGCTATCTTGATTTCATGTTTACCCATAAAGACTACCAAAGACATGGAGTTGCTGGTAATTTGTTAAGGAAAATTGAAAGAAAAGCCAAAGAACAAGGTAATGATTTGATATATTCAGATGTCAGCATTACAGCGAAAGGCTTTTTTGAAAGACATGGATTTATTGTTAAAAAGCGGCAATTCAAAAAGTCAAGAAACAAAGAATTGATAAATTTCAGGATGACAAAGACTATAAAATAACAGCACCAAATATCGAATGTAAAACATTTGCATAGTGCGTCATAGAGCATTTCAGCTCAGTGCCCACTGCCGGACTAGGGTTATGAATGCGTGATGGCGCATTAAAAATAAAACTGAAACCATGAGAAATGTATTGATTTTTTTAATATCGAGCATTGTATTTGCAGGTTGTGAAAAGCCAGAAGAGACCTACAAGGATTTTAAGGACTATCAAATCGCAGACATTGTACATTCCGAATTTCCACATTTACTCCCCCAACCTGTATATTTTGTAGGCGAATACCATCATTCTGACTCCATTTTCTTCATAAATAATATCGATGACTTCAATGAATTGATAACCAACAGGCGCTTAGAGTTTATACAGCCAATAGATTTCGATTCTCAAACGCTTGTTGGATCACTTTCGCAAAAAAAAGGAGAAGCAAGGTTTCTCTTTAAAGCATTATCCTAAAAAAAGTTGTATTTTTGGTTTACGATGAAAATAATAGATCAACATATTGAGCAGATTAATAGGCTTTGTGAAATAAACAAAGTCCGAGTTCTGTTTGCATTTGGCTCTGTAACGAATGACAGTTTTAATTCAGACAGTGATATCGATTTGTTGGTAGATATTGATGATAATGATCCGGTATCGTATGCTGACAAGTACTTTAACCTAAAGTTTCAACTAAAGGAAATTTTAAAGAGAGAAATCGACCTGTTAGAACAAAAGGCAATTAGAAACAAGTACCTGAAGAGCGAAATTGAAAGAACAAAAATTCAGATCTATGCAGAAAGAAATCCAAACCTGGCTTGAAGACATAAAGCAGTCAATAGAAGAAATTGATAGCTTTCTGCCCGAAACAAGACATTTCTTCGAGTTCCAGAAAGATTTGAAAACAAGAAAAGCGGTTGAAAGAAATATCGAAATAATTGGGGAAGCTGTAAATAGGATATTGCAATTTGACCCTGAGATACAAATAAGCCATGCTCGAAAAATTGTTGATACTCGTAACCGAATAATTCATGGCTATGACTCCGTATCCGAGGATATAATTTGGGCCATTGTGACAAGAGACCTTGGGCAACTTCAGAAAGAAATTAACTCCCTCTTAAATTACTGATAAACATGCTACAACACGCGTAATAATGCATTTACAGCAAGTTAAATTTACGGAAGAGTATTCTTAACGACCAGAAAATATCTACCAGGAAGATTAGCCACGCACCATATCGCTGGAAGTTATGTGGCATTCAAAAAAAAACAGACTTGACAGAAATACCAAAAATTGGTACATGTGAAGAAAAAATTCTTGATTATGAATAGAAACTCTTCAGTATCGTTAGGATGCTATTTTGACAGTTTTATTCAGAGTAGAATCTCGGCCGGAAGGTTTAAGAATGCAAGTGAAGTTGTTAGAGCAGGATTAAGACTGTTGGAAGAAGCGGAAAATAAAATAATTGTGCTTAAAGAATGAATTGATAGTGGAGTCGCTTCTGATTTTAATCCACAGAATCATTTGCAAAACCTAAAAGCACAAAAGAATCTGAATGATTAGATATAAATTCACAAATAAAGCGGTTGAAGATTTAACCAATATTTGGAAATTAAAAGGATACTTCCCGAGCAAATGGATCTAAAGAATACATTAAAACGAAAATAACAATATACCTTAATAATGAATTAAGTATAGAGTCCAGTCCATAGACCGCAACCGCACCTGCATGTTCGTAGCCTTCATAAGTGCTGTGCTTTAAGGCTTGCTCAATTTACAGAAGAGATAGCGGTTTATGAGGTGATGGCAGAAGCAAATTTTCGTGTGCTTGTTTTGAAAATGCTAAACAGCACGGACCCGATAAACAAAAAAATAATATCTTTATCTCAAAGTTTCCAAAAGCAAATTTATATCTATTAATCTCTAAACTTAGCTTATGGCACTACACTCCCCCCTTCAACCAAATATATTTTCAAAAGCTATTTACCCGTTAAATCAAACACATACAACATTTGGAGATTGAGCATTTAATAGTCCTAAACGCATCGCTGTAATGAATACGTTGTGCTTCATGGTGGGAGAGCTATATTAGAAAAACATTAATTTTAAAAATCTTTATGTAATT
>NZ_BAZW01000037.1 GCF_000974365.1 Geofilum rubicundum JCM 15548 | reverse complement strand
TTAGAAACTTTTCAATTATCCCTAAATTTTTATATATGAAACATTAAAAAAAATTCTACTTCAAAATATTTTAAAATTCTTTCAAAAATTTTGACCAGCTTTCATAATTTCATTACAGATTACAAATTTTTTATTTCTATTTTATTTTTTTTCTACTACTAGATAATTTTAAAAATATATTGAATTAATTAACACTTACATCAATACATTTTACACATACTTATTCAATAACCTTTATACCCTTGTAATGAGAACCTTATAAACTGCATGCGTTTAAAGCAGACTATTATGAAGAAATTTCTGATGCTTGTATGAGAAGGTTTTCACAATAATCAGGCATCTTTGCGTTTTAAAAGTCGCATCATTCATGGCCAATTATTTTTCCATTTTCCGTCCCCACTACAAGTCAAATTTTGCGTTAGCCTTGCCCGTCATGCTATCTCAGGCCGGACAAATGATTGTTGTGCTGGCCGATAACATTATGGTGGGTCAGCTTGGAGCTACCGAGCTGGCAGCGGTTGCCCTGGCGAACAATATTTTTGTGGTGGGAATGATGTTTGGGATTGGTTTGGTAACGGGACTTACCCCCTTGGCTGGGAAAGCTTTCGGGAGCAATAACAGACCCGAAGCCGCCAATTGGTTTAAGCAGTCGATGTATACCCATCCGGTAATGGCACTCCTTCAAACGATTCTAATGGCCCTGGTGGCTCTGGCCATCCCCTTCATGGGACAGCCTGAGGAAGTCGTGAAATTAGCCATACCTTATTATATGCTATTGGTGGCGTCCCTCCTGCCCTTCCAATTCTTTTTCATATTTAAACAGTATGCCGAAGGCCTGGGCAATACCCGCATTGCCATGATTATAACCCTCAGTGCCAATATTCTCAACATCTTTCTCAACTACCTCCTGATCTACGGCAAAGCAGGATTTCCGGCCTATGGCATCATGGGTGCAGGCTATGCCACTCTCATTGCCAGAGTAGTTATGCCCATGGCATTCACCTACCTCTATTTTAAATTGGATTTTTTTAAGCCCGAAAGAACGCACTGGAAAATGATCCGCTTCAATTTCAAGCAATCGCTTCGGATGCTTAGGGTGGGATCTCCCATTGGCGGACAATACATTGTTGAAGTGCTCACCTTTAGTCTGGGAAGCATTATGATGGGATGGATTGGAGAGAAAGAGCTGGCTGCGCATCAGATAGTGATGAGTCTGGTAACCCTGACCTATATGATTTCAGCCGGATTGGCTGCGGCCACGACCGTTAAAGTCAGTCATTTCAGAGGGGCCGGCCAAATAACAGGAATGAATCGCGCCTTTTACGCCTCCCTGCACATGGTGTTGGTATTTATGTTTGTGAGTTTAGTGACCTTTTTGTCGTTTCGCTACAAAATCCCCGGGTTCTTTGTGCCCGATCAGGAGGTAATAGCTATTGCAGCCGGCTTAATGTTTGTCGGCGGGCTATTCCAGTTGTTTGATGGCATTCAGGTCATTTCGTTGGGTGCCCTGCGTGGCATTGAGGACACCAAAATTCCCATGATTATGCTGATCATTGCCTACTTCCCCATTGCCTTGCCGGTAAGTTATGTGGCAGGCTTTGTGTTAAACCTGGGACCACAGGGCATCTGGTTGGGTTATATGGTGGGACTGATGCTGGTAGGGGCTCAATTGCTGACCCGATTCAGATGGAAAGTCAAGAAACTCATGCTGAGCGAGCAATCTAAATAAGTGGAGATCGGGTCACCTCCTATTCAACCACATTGACCTCCCGCTGCAATGTAATATTAAATTTATACCTGATATCTGCTTCAATGGCTTCCGCCAAAGTCAAAATCTCTCGCCCCGTAGCATGGCCCTTATTGATAAGGACCAAGGCCTGATTTTTGTGAACGGCAGCATTGCCCAGCGACTGCCCTTTCCATCCGGCTTTTTCGATCAACCAGCCGGCAGGTATCTTCACCCTGCCACTTTCTGGCATGGTATAGAAAGGAACCTCCGGGAAATCAGCCTGAACAGCGGATAGAACGGAAACATCCACCATCGGATTCTTAAAAAAGCTACCGGCATTGCCAAATACTCCGGGATCGGGTAATTTCTGTCTTCTAATATCCACGATGCACTGCCGCACATTCCGGAGACTGGGTTCTCCCAGCATTTCCACAGCTTCACGCACATTGCCGTAATCCAACAAAAACCGGGGAGACTTATCCAGTCGTAAATACACGAAAGTAAGAACAACCTTGTTTTTTAGCTCATTTTTAAAAATACTGTCACGGTAAGCAAAATCACAAGCAGCATGATCTATTGAAAAAGGTTCGCCACTCGCCAGATATACCCCTTCCGCTTTTACAAAACATCCTTGAACTCCACCCCATAAGCGCCAATATTCTGTACCGGAGCAGCTCCAACATCCCCGGGAATCCAGGACAAATTCTCTATACCGCCAAAATTATTACGCACGCTCCATTCGACCAGAGCATCCCATTCAACCCCCGCTCCTACTTTAACCACCACAGAACGGGCATTTGTTTCAATAACCTCCATGCCCATAATGGCAGAGTGCAAAACAACGCCTTATAGTCGCCCAAAAACAAAAGATTGCTGCCTCCACCCAACAATAAGCAATCATGGGTTTGCAATAAGGGGTCGACCAGAATTTGCAGCAACTCCTCCAGTGAAGCGTATTCAAAGAAATATTTAGCAGTTACATCCAGTCCGAAAGTATGGTGTTTTTTTAAAGGGTAATTCTCAAACCTGTTTATCATTGATCCGCAATTACAAAACGACAGTTAACAAACTAATTAAAATATCCGGAGGAGTAATACCCATAGCCCTTTCGGGTTGTAGTGACATCATTCAGAACCACACCAATACAACTGACCTTTTCCGCAATCAGGTTGGACAGTGTGATGGCAAAATGCTCCTTCTCCGTCACTCCCGCACGAACAACAAACAGATGACAATCGGCCATATCCATCAGCAAACGTCCATCAGAAACCAAACCGACTGGTGGGGTATCTAAAATAATAATATCAAAATTTTCCCGCAATTGCTTAAATAACTCAGACGTTTTAGAAGATGTAATCAATTCCGAAGGATTGGGGGGAATGATGCCGGCCGGAATGACAAATAAATCTTCCTGATCAGTGGGTTTAACAATGTCTTCAAAAGCCACCTGTCCAATCAAAAAATTGCTGATTCCAGGCAAGTTGGATAACTCGAAAATCTCCGACAAACGTGGCTTGCGCAAATCGAAACCTACCAAAGCCGTTTTCTTTCCGGATATGGCAAACACCGAAGCCAGATTCACCGCACAAAAGGTCTTACCATCCCCTGTATTGGTAGAAGTAACAGAGATGACTTTACCCGGATTTTGCGAAAGCAAAAACCGGAGCCGGGCCCTCAGGGAACGAAACGACTCCGCAATAACAGAGTTGGTCTCTGTCAAAACGACATTGTCGATATTATCACGACTGCGCATAATCTCCCCGACAATAGGGGTATCTTTAAAGAGCCCGTCAATGTCTTCCCTTCCTCTGACTCGGGTATTAAACAGCTCTTTTAAAGCGATGATCAAGCCGGAATAATCAAACCGGCCATTAGTCCCTTACTGTAATTGCTTCTTTCTGTGGGCGAAATAGGACCACCTACAGATGCCTGATCCAGCACCTCATTATCAGGCACATTGGAGGCTTTGGCAATTTGCATTTCCGAACTTTTTTGAAGCAAAAAAGTGTATATGGCATCATTGAGTTTATGGGTCCTTTCCATGGCCAGGAAGTCGCGCTCCAGCTCGGGTAAATCCCCTATTTGGGCCGTGAGTTTGGATGTTTGACGTCCTATTTCTACCTGCTGCATCCGGATACTCTCCATTTGCTTTTCTATGGCCATTAAGAGCGTTTCCTGCGACAGGGCAATCTTCTTTTCCAACTCTACCTGGTAGGGATTGCTGTTTCCTGCCTGGTTGGCTATCAAACTCTGCTCCTGAAGCAAGGCCAGATGATCGCGCACAAATTGCTGAACAATGGCAGCTGGTTCACTGGAAAAAGCCGGCAACAAATAATCACTTTCCTCCAGGTTGTTTTCAACCAATCGGCCCTTAATATCCTCAAAATATCCATAACTCACTTCCAGCATCCGCCTCTGCTTCTCCTGCTCAAAAAACTCTTCAGACAGGCGGGACGACATTTCAGACGGCATCATAAACCGGTTTTCCCGCCTGAAGTCCATCAACTTTTGCTGGGTCACTTTAAGCGTGTCAGCTACCTGAACCAATTGCCGTTGAATAAACTCAATGGATCGGTTGGCCATATCATTTTTTCGTTCCAGGTTATTAATGATGACCTCTTCGGAAAAAGTATTCAGAAACTTAACCAGCTTTTGAGGTTGTTGTCCGGTCGTAGAAATAAAAATGATGGAAGATCCTTCGCGGTAGGGAGAAACCGATAAAGAGGACCTGAATCCGGAAGCAATCGCAGAATGTGAATTAAACCGAAACATATAACTTCCCGGCTCCGGTAAGCGTCCTTCTACCGGTGCTTCAAGGGTAAATGAAAAATAGGGATGTTCCACCTGCTCGCCTACAGAGACCACCCCGTCGAAACTGACTGGTCCGGAATAACCGCTATTTCGGGCAGTCTGGTAGATGTGCAGGTGCCCGCCTTCTGATCTGACAGACAATTCAATTTGACCATCGGGAAGCACGGTCGCCTCAAAATTGGTATTCAGCAATTGCGGGTGGATGGAATCAAACCGGACGATGAAAGGCAATGGATCGTATATTTCCGTATCTTTTAACCGACCTTTGGAATAATAAGACACACCAAAATCCAGGCGATTAATGGCTCTCAATACCATGGCGTGACTGCGAATAATGAAACTCTGGTTTTCGAAGCTCCGCATTTCAGGCGAGAGTCCAAAGCCTCAGTCAGCACAGAATTGGAAAAACTCCGTTCCTGATCCACTTTAAAAATCATGGTAATGGAGGCCCGGTAAACAGGCACAGTGTAACGGTGATATATCCATGCGGTTCCCAATCCTATGGGGACGAAAATGACAAATAGATACCAATTGCGAATTATCAGCCGAATAATTTTTCTGATATCAGAAAAACCATCATTCGATATATTTTTACCGGGCATTTGTCCGGGTTGGTTGACAGGGATGGCCATGCCTGTTATAGTTTATAGGATGATATTAAAATGACTGCCTGAAAATTCATGGAACATCAGGCTAGCGAATCTAAAAAAAAAATGTGATAATCCGGCATCTAATTACATTTCACTTGGTTTAGGGGATAAAAACTGCCCAACCTTGCTCAAATTTTTGCGGAGGAGCGTAAAAATACCGCCGACCTGGTTGCCTCTCATGGCCCGATAATCCTCACGGGATTTTTGAATAATGTTTTTCAGGCTCTTATTGCTCGCACCGCCTGTCGCCATAAGCACCATGACTTCAGGCAAATATTTTACCGACACGTCATCTGCGTTCAATAACCGTAGCAGCCAATCGTAATCAGCTGATATCTTATAAGAAGTATCAAAGAAGCCAACTTTGGGAAGGAGCGAACGTCGGAAATATACGGTTGGATGCGGTGGCATCCAGCCTTTTGAAAGGAGTTGAGGATCAAAGTGACCACTTTTCCAATGTCGTAAAACCCTTAGCGGGACAAAAGATGTCACATATTGTAAATCCCCGTACAGCACATCTACCCCCTATCTTCAAAAATATTCATTACCTTTTGTAAGACCCTTGAATGGGCAAAACGGTCGTCGGCATGCAAAAAACCCACCACATCCCCCGTGGCCTTTCGCAAGCCCTTATTCATGGCATCGTAAATACCCTTATCGGATTCACTGACCACCATCGTCACCACATCGGGATATTTTCTCAACATTTCCCGCGTCCCGTCGCTTGACCCACCGTCAATAATAATGTATTCCAGATCCTTATATTGCTGTTGCTCCACCGAAAGGATGGTTTGTTCCAAAGAAGAACAAGCATTATAAGTAACCGTAATTAAAGATAGAAACATAAGCTTATTTATGAAGGGAGCGCTCGTTCAATTTTCTGGAACGCATTTTCCGCAAGCGGTACCGGATGGCCAGGGAGGGCAAGTGAAAAACAACCAAGCCAAGAATCATGTTAATGGATAACAATTTAATGGTGCCCAAATCTCTCAGCCAATAAGAAAGTAGGATGAATATTACATTAACGGAGCCCAACAACAGGGCCACCTGAATGTGAGAAAACCCTAAGGTCAGCAATCGGTGATGAATGTGGGTTTTGTCGGCCGCAAAAGGCGATTGCCCCTTTGATAAGCGAAGAAAAAACACCCGAATGGTATCAATCACCGGAACAATAAGAATGGCAAGTGCCACAGCCGGGGCGGAAATCATGGTAAACCTGAGGGCTGGTCTAAGGGGTTCCACATTGTATTCCATAAAACGAATGCCAAAAACAGCCACAATAAAGCCGATAAGAAGTGAGCCGGTATCCCCCATAAATATCTTTTGGGATTTTGAAAGCACATTGAAATAAAGAAAGGCCAGCAAGGCGCCATTGACAATGGCGCCCAACACAGGCAACACCACCTCTCCATTGATGTAAAACCAAACGGAAAAACCAGTGATACTGACAATCCCAGTTATGGCTGCCAATCCATCCACACCATCAATCAGATTGAATCCATTCACAATAAAGACCAAAAAAAGCAAGGAAAAAGCAAGACTCACAAAATAATCCGGCCGCAAACCAAAAAAGCCATGAAAATCGGTAATACGTAAATCCCCGAATCCAACAATGATCAGTGCGGCTATCACTTGCCCCATCAGCTTCATAATGGGTGCGGTAACCATTATATCGTCCTTAATTCCAATGGAAAAGATAATGAGTAAAGAAGGTATGAGATAGGGAATAGCGCGGTAATCAAACCAATCGAGATAAAACGAATAGGTAAAGAGGATGCCAAAAAATATGGCCAACCCGCCCAGGGTAGGGACTCTTCCTTTATGTACCGACGCTTACCGGGTTCATCAAATAAATTCTTGGAGTAAGAAACTTTTAAAATCGTTGGGATGGACATAAAAACAAGAATAAAGGATACCAATCCTCCCAAAACGATTTGAAAAACCACATTGTAGTCTACCATCATACTTTCTAAATATCTAGTCTTCGCAAGCTAAGGTTGTACTGTTCTTGATGTAATCCAATCAAAGACAGAAAAATAATCAATATTTCACAGGTTATTTTCATGACAAAATTAACAAAATTCAAAACTGATTAAAACATATAATTAATAAATTAATGTAATAGTGCCTTGAATTAGTCAAATGCTTTCAGATTTTTAAAAAGAAAGTCTAAATTTGTAAGCATTGAATAAAGACCAAGGCCTTTAATCGTACCAAACCTTTTCAAATGTAAATATGCAATCAATAATAAATAAAAGTAGCCGAACCTCCCTTCTGTTAATATTTCTGGTAATTATCTTTAATGGATGTATTCCTCAAAAAGAAACGGTCTATTTTCAAGACCTGGATGATCGGCGGGGTTATGAAAACCCCTATGGAGAGTTGGAAACCATCACCGAATTTTACCTGCTTAAACCCAATGATGCTTTATCCATAAGGGTTACCACTTCCAACCCCAAATTGTCAGAGTTTTTTAATATGGGCATGGGCAACCAGTCGAATGCAGCTACCAGCCAGTCGCCCCTTTACACCTATCCCATTGACGACCATTATAACATAGACTTTCCTTTTGTCGGACTGATAAATCTGGAGAATTGTACCCGTAAGGAAGCAACGGAAAGAATCAAGCTGGCCCTTCTGCCATTTGTAAGTGATGCACAGGTGACCGTGCGCTTAGCCAATCCATCCTTTATTGCATTGGGTGAGACCAACAGCCGGGGCCGTATTAGCATGGGAAAGGAACAGGTAACCATATATGAAGCCATTGCATTGGCAGGAGATGTTCGCCCATTTGGAAAAAAGAAACAGGTAAAAATCATTCGGCCAACAAAGGATGGCTCAGAAACTTTTCATGTGGATTTAACAGACAATAACCTGCTCAATTCAGACCGATATTACATTTATCCCAATGACATTATATACATACGCCCCATGAAGGCTAAAACCTGGGGAATTGGCGAATCCTTTTCCTTTGGCATCCTGACATCGGCCATTGCGATGTATTTAACCCTCAATGCCCTGTTTAAATAAACGCACTAAATGATTCAACCAACTCAAAACCAAACAACAAAAAATCCTCTTAAGAGTGATACGGGTACCGGATTTGTTATTGATTATAAAAAACTGCTGGCTGACACACTGCGTTTTTGGTGGCTTTTTGTCATCACGATATCATTATCGCTGTTTACGGTATATATGATTCACAGGTACGCTCAACCTGTTTACCGGGCGTCCCTGACCTTGTTGGTGGAAGAACGGGGCAGTGACAAACCTCAAAGCAATATGATGGAAGGTTTTGGATTGAGCACCGCAATGCGAAGCATCGAAAACCAAATTGCGATTCTGACCTCCTGGGAATTAATGAGAATGGCTGTCAGTGAACTGGATTTTAATCTGTCCTATTTTAAAACCGGCCGGGTTAAAAGCTCAGAACTATACGGAGGTGTCCCCTTTACGGTTCATTATGACTCAACGGCCCCTCAGCTAATCAATGCGCATATTTTTCTATCTGTCATAGACGAGCATCGGTACCGACTTAATATTGAAGCAGAATCGGGAGGAACTTATATATATGGATTACAACGTGGGGGACCTTCAACAGGCCCCATTGCCTTTAGCGAAGAATTCAGATTTGGCGAATGGGTGGAAACACCCTGGTTAAAAATAAGAATTGAAAACGATGACCTTTCAAATCCGGAAGAACGGGCTTTCTATTTCCAGTTCAACAGTCCGGATGCCTTGGCATCCACCTATAAATCGCGATTCTCGCATGGCCGTTCCAACGACAACTCCAGCATTGTCCGATTGTTTCTGACGGGCCACAACAATGCCAAAAACATTACCTTCCTGAATAAGCTGGCCGAGGTTTTTATCCGAAACAATCTGGAACGAAAAAACCAAATTGCCACCAATACCATTCAGTTTATTGAAGAACAATTGATCATTATTTCTGATTCCTTGTTGGTGAAAGGAAGTGAGCTGAGTGAGTTCAGGACCGAACACCAGATACAAAGCGTTTCAGCGCAGGCCGGTATTTACTTTTCCCGTTTAGAAAATCTGGCGGAACAGACCTCCCAAATG
Organism: Geofilum rubicundum JCM 15548; assembly: GCF_000974365.1. Lineage (GTDB taxonomy): Bacteria > Bacteroidota > Bacteroidia > Bacteroidales > Marinilabiliaceae > Geofilum > Geofilum rubicundum. The sequence goes on along the minus strand of NZ_BAZW01000037.1, from coordinate 32,265 downwards.
ATGTTAACCAAAAAATATTATGAATATCTGACCAGATATTTTATTTCCGACAGTCTGTTTCAAAGCACCATTGCCCCGGCCAGTTATCCGGTTGACAATGGCATCATTACTGAACACATCAATACATTGATGGAACTCAATATGGAGCGCCAGGCGATTTCTGCCAATGCCAGTCAGAACATCTCTAACCCCTATCTGATTGACCTTAACAGCAATATGGAAGTGGCTCGCCAAACGCTCCTGAAAGCGCTCGAAAACCAAATGGCTCTTATGGATCAGGAATTGAGAAGAATTGAACAGGAGCGCAGAGAAACAACGGCCGAACTCTATCAATTTCCCGAAAAAGAACGTCAACTGTTTGGCATTGAGCGGCAATTTGATTTAAACAATGAAGTCTATACCTTTTTGCTACGGAAAAGAAGTGAAGCCCAAATCCAAAAGGCATCCAACACGCCGGATCACAGCATATTAGAAATGGCCCGTTCGGCAGGTCAGGTTTCCCCCACCGTCAACAGCAACCGCCAGAAAGCTTAATGATAGGATTGGTTATCCCCTTTATTTTCTTGTTAATCCGTCAATTACTCAACAACAAAATCTCCAATACAGAAGACATCGAAAGAATTACCCGCTTGCCGGTCATCGGACACATCATCCACAACATCAAAGAGGGAGAAAATGTGGTCGATCTTTTTCCCAAATCCATTATTACGGAGACTTTTCGAAGAATAAGGTCCCGACTGGAATACATGACCGGAGATAAAGCATGTCCCATTATTGCCATTTCATCATCCATGCCGGGCGAAGGGAAAACTTTCTGTGCCCTGAATCTTGCCAGCGTATTCGCCATCTCCGGAAAGAAAACGTTATTGGTAGGATTCGACATGCGGAAACCGGGACTTAACCGGGTGCTTAACCTGCACAACCAGGACGGACTCTCCAATTATTTAATTGGAAAAGCCAAGCTTAAAGACATCATTCAGGAAGCCAGTCCGGGCAATTTATATGTGCTTCCTTCCGGGGCCATTCCTCCCAACCCATCTGAATTGATTGGTTCGCCCGCAGCTGAAAAATTGTTTAAAGAACTCAGAGCCAATTTTGATATCATACTGCTTGATACGCCGCCAATGGGCGTAGTGGCCGACGGCTATTTATTGGCCAGATATGCAGATTCGATCATATTCCTGACGCGTCAGGGTTTTACAATTAAGGATGTGTTTGCCCATACCATTAAGCAAATGCAGGATGAAGGAATTACCAATGTAGGTATATTGATTAATGACATTCAAGTAAAAAAAGGCTTGGTTGGCTATAATTACGGATACGGTTATGGATATGGATACGGCTACTATGAAGAATAAACAAATTGCTCTGTTTTTAATCCTGCTACTGGCAGTATTAAACCCCTCAGAAATCTTTTCACAGGTATACAGCAATCACAACCATCCCGGTTATGATGCCATTACACGAGCTTTATACCAGCCCGGAGTGAACCTGCATACCTCCATAAAACCTTACCGCTTAGACCAGGTAGAAAAATACTGGGATACGGATTCCTTATTCCAACGGGGCTTGAGTAAACCATCGGGTTCACTCAATATATTTCAACGCTTTTTGCACGACGACTTTGTTAAATGGGAAGAAAAAGGCAGCAGTCCAATCCAGGTCACAATCAATCCCTATTTTAATTTTGAAGTGGGCAAAGAACAAACAGAAGCTATCAACACCTGGGTCAATACCCGGGGAGTCATGCTCAACGGACAATTGGGAGAAAACCTGGCTTTCTATGGTGCCTTATTTGAAAACCAAGCGGTTTTACCACAATATATTGACGAATATGTAGAAAAAAGAGGTTCCGTCCCGGGTCAGGGACGCGCCAAAACATTTGGGGATAACGGCCGGGATTTCTCCCAATCCACCGGATATCTGTCCTACAACGCAGGCCAGTGGATCAACCTGAAACTCGGCTTTGGAAAGAATTTTATTGGTGACGGTTACCGTAGTCTTTTGCTGTCTGACAATACATACAGCTACCCCCACATCAAAATGACCACCACCTTCTGGAAAGTTCAATACATGGTGATGGCCGCTCAGTTTCAGCACATCGACAAATTAGAACGTGCCGGTGATGAACGTTTTCCCTATAAATATGGTATATTTCACTACTTAAACTGGAACTTTGGCAACCGCTTTTCTCTCGGTCTCTTTGAAAGTGTGATTTGGGCAGCAGAAGACCAGACCGGATACCGCGGCCTCGACCTGAACTACCTGATACCTGTCGTTGTTTACCGCCCTGTAGAGTACGGGTTGGGATCTCCTGATAACGTCACCATGGGCGCCAATTTAAAGTTTATTCCATGGAAGGATGCCGCCATTTATGGCCAGTTTGTCATGGGTGAATTTAAACTGGACGAGGTTTTTAGTGGGAATAAATGGTGGGCCAACAAACAGGGCTTTCAGTTGGGATACAAAAATTATAATTTTCTGGGCATAAAAAATCTGGATGTTCAAACCGAATACAGTCAGGTGCGTCCCTATACCTATTCGCATTATTCCAGCATAACCAATTATGGGCATTTCAATCAGGAATTGGCGCACCCGCTGGGTGCCAATTTTAGAGAGAGCATTTCCTTCCTGACCTACAGGTGGAACCGCTGGTATTTGCATTTAGAAGGCATGCATGCCATTCACGGCAAGGATTTTTACGACGCCAGTCGTCCCGATGACGATCAAATCAGCTGGGGTGGCGACATCTTTGTGTCCAATATGCGCAGGTGGGATTCTCACGGACATGAAATTGGGCAGGGACTAAAAACGACCATTCAGCATGCAGCCGCCTCTGTTTCATTTCTGGTCAACCCCAAAAACAACATGAACCTGAGTCTGGGTGTCAGAATTAGAAATGCCGACAGCGATTTGGCCTCTGAAACCAATACCATGATTCATTTTGGATTCAGAACCTCCTTACGCAATTTTTATTACAATTTCTAGACCAGTTAATTGATTTGGCGATCCCGCACTTTAACGGCCGGATTGCCCCGGTATATGCCATAGGCTTGCAAATCAGAAGTGGCCACGCTCATCACCGAAAGCACCGAATGTGCGTGACAGGTAATACCTGGCCCCACCAGCGATTGCGCCCCAATCCATACGCCATCTTCCAGTACAATAGGGTCCACACGTAAATCAAAGGTTCGTTTCGAATAATCATGATTGCCATTGAGTAACATGGCCCCTTGCGACAAGCAGCAGTGTTGACCAATTTTGGTTAAGCCCAGACTGTCCAGCCAAACATTTTCACCAATCCAGGTATAATCTCCGATTTCAACATTCCAGGGGTATTTGATATTAACCCCTGGCTTAATGACCACGCCCTTCCCTATTTTGGCACCGAATAGCCTTAACCAAAACACCTTTATCCCGGATACCGGATTGAGCGGATTGATCAGGAACAGCGCATTGACTATAAACCAAATGCCCCTGACAAGGGCGCCTTTGCCTGGCCAATACCAGGAATTATCGTAAACCGACAAGTCGGTCCTGTTTTCGTTGGGATGCATCCACATTTAATTAAAATTTTGCACATCCAAATATAGAGAAAGTCGCCCGAACAAAGGATAAAAGTTAAAAAAATGTATTTAGGACAAGTTTGTCTTGTTTATATTCCATCTTATGTGTTAATTTACACATGAAACTAAAACGTACAAGCCATGGGTAATAAATATGAAAGCGAAAAAGGAGAAGTTTACATTTACACCGATCCTACTCAGACAAAAGATTCCGGCTGCAAATGCGGTGGTAATTGTGCCTGCAAATCAGGCGGCAAAGAAGAGTGCGGTTGTGGCGGAAGCTGCGATTGCAAATAAGCCATTTTAATCCTTCTTCATAAAGGAGCTGCTTCAATTTGTTACAAGAACCTGGTTATTGTAAACGATTGAGGCAGTTTCTTTTTTACATAACCAGGCGGCCAACAGAATCCTGAACACCTTACTTCAGATGATCATAGCCCCAAATGAGCCATAGCTACTCATCCCCTCATAAATTCAAAGGCCAAATTGTGTCTACAGTTAGAAAAAAGCCCCCTGTTCGTGTCATAACTACATAAAAAACCACTTTCTTTGCGCATCATAATCGATATTAAATCTCTTACTCAAGATGCGTGAATTTATAGCCGGAAATATCGGCGAATTGGCAGCATTGGCTACCGCTTTATGCTGGACCTTCACCAGCATGGCATTTGAATCGGCCGGCAAGAAAGTCGGCTCCCTTTCAGTTAATCTCATCAGACTGGTCATTGCCTTTTTTCTGCTGGGGTTTTTCACCTGGGCCACTCAGGGGCATTTTTTACCCACCGGCGTAAGCTCCCATGCCTGGTTATGGCTCAGCATATCCGGTTTGATAGGCTTTGTCATCGGCGACCTGCTCCTGTTTCAGGCCTTTGTGGTGATTGGTGCCCGTATTTCCATGCTCATGATGTCACTTTCTCCGCCATTAACGGCTTTTTTTGGATGGCTGATTATTGGAGAAAAACTGTCGCTGGCTAATTCCATTGGTATGATGGTGACCATTTGGGGGATTGCTTTGGTTATATTGGCCCGGCCACAACATGGCAAAAAAATGCAGTTTCATTACCCGCTTAAAGGAATTTTGCTGGCTTTGGGCGGAGCGGCCGGTCAAGGTTTGGGACTGGTTCTGAGTAAATTTGGGATGAAAGAACTGGATCCCTTCATGTCCACTCAAATAAGGGTGATTACCGGCATGGTCGGATTCGCCCTGCTCTTTACCCTCACCCGCAACTGGGGAAAAATATTTTCCGCAGTCAGAAATCAGCAGGCCATGCTTCGAATTGGAACGGGTGCTTTTTTTGGTCCGTTTTTGGGCGTTTCTTTAAGCTTCTGGCCATTCAGCACACCACAACAGGCATCGCCTCCACCTTAAACTCCTTAACCCCTGTGCTGATTATCCCCTTTGCCATTTTTTGGTTTAAAGAAAAAATAACCCTCAAAGAGGTGGCAGGTTCCATTCTGGCTGTAATTGGGGTCACCATCTTCTTTATTTACTAGTTCCTCATTAACCCAGCATCAAGATGATAATTCCTATCAAAATGCCGCCCAAAAAATAGGCCTTTCGACTGATATTTAACTCTTTCAGAAACAGAGCACCAAACAAAAATGAAATAATAACACTACTTCTGCGCACAATGGAGACCACCGAAATCAACGAGTCCTCAAAATCTAAGGCGTAGAAATAAAGAAAGTCGGCCATCACCAAAAACAAACCTATAAGCGGAATACTCCACCGCCAAATAAGGGGCAAGGGATGGACCATGGTTCGGCGTATTACAACGACCACTGGTGCCAAAAGCACCACCTGATAAATAGAAAACCAGGCCTGAACCGCCATGCGGTCCACACTACGAATTAAAAACTTATCGAACAAAGCACTCGTTGAAGCAAACAAAGTGCCCAATACAGCAAACCATATCCATTTGTTATTTTTAAATGAAATGCCTTCCCGCCTTCCGGTGGTTGAAAACAGATAGAAAAAAGCAAAGGTTGTTAGCAAGCCCACCCACTGAAGCAAACTTAGTGTTTCCTGGTAAATGATGATGGCCCCAAGCAGCGTCCAAACAGGAGCCGTAGCCCGAATGGGAGCCGCAATGGTCAGGGTAGATACTTCAGTGAGAAATAAGAAAAAATCCAGGAAGTCAACACAATCGAAGTCTTTAGCAAAATCAACAAATGTTCTTTCACGGTAATTTCCGGAATATATACCAGAGAACCAGCTTCAATTAAGCCGGATTTGGAAAAACCAATCAATGGCAAAAAAACAAGTGCACTGCTAAAAGTACTATACAGCAAGACCAGCCAAACTGCATTGTCGCGCAAGGCATGCTTTTTAAAAACTTCATAAATACCAAGAAAGAAAGCTGAAAATATGGTAAGGAATAACCAAATCATAACAAGTCATTATTTAATTTGCAAAAGTAGCCTTCATTTAACCAAATAAGCTATTTCAATCGTCAATTAATCTTAATTTTTGAATCCTCATTTACCAACCGGTTTTAGGCACTCAACTCTCGTTGGGCCAAATGAAGGTTATGTGTTAAAAAGCATTGAACTTCATCCACAAAACACCTATATTTATATAAAATGGTTATTAAGGGACCCAACCAATAATTCCTAATGCCTTAGATCGAATGCAATACACACTTTTGAAAAACGGATTAATTGTCCAACCGCACCGGGTACTTAAAGGCGATTTGCTGATAGGCAATAGCCGCATTATGCAAATCGGTGCGCACTTATCAGACCCCAATCCGGAAACCAAAATCGTGGATATCCAGGGCAAATACATCCTTCCGGGTCTGATTCACTACAGATCTCCCTTCCTTAAAATCCAGGAAAATGCTCAGTTTTCAGCCATTTATATCGCACTTTCACATGGCGGGACTTTTTTAATGGACGTACTCAAGATATCCAAAACAACGGGTTTTAAAGAATCCATTGAGGAAGCACGCATGACCAGCCAACCCATAATTACAGACTTCAGTCTCCATTTAGATGCCTCATCCGCCAATAAACTCAGTGATAAAGCGCTCAATCACTGTTTCATTAAAGAAGGCGCCACTTCATTTACCTTAAAATGGAAACACATCCATCAACTCATTGAAGGAAAAATGAAGCATTTGCTGAATTTTATAGCTAGCAACCAACTTTTACTCATCTGCGAATCAGGAACCATAAAAGACTCAAGTCTGATTGGGCATCCTAAATTTTTTGCTTCCTACCTCAAACAATTGAGCCAGGCCATAGAAATATTAAGAGGCGAAGGAACCCAGGTTCTTATAACAGATATCGTTTCCAAAGAGGAACTGGACCTTATTTTTGGGGATTATACCTCATTTAATGATAACATATATGCAGCCATAAATCTGGCAGACACTTCCATTCAAATACCTGAAGCCCTCACCAAAGAGCAATTACTGACCTTTGGCACTCACCCAAATATCCTTCTGGATCCACCTATACTTCAGTCCCCCTCTAAAGGGCATCAATTTATTGAAAACAAAACCATGTATTCCTTTTTGCAAAACATTGTCGGCGGAAAAGCGGTCACGCAGAAATCCTTAATCACACTGTGCAACATGTATGCCACCCGACCGGCCAAACTATTGGGCGCTTACCCGCAAAAAGGGACTCTGGAACCGGGAGCAGATGCGGACCTAATCATTTGGTCACCCGTTAAAAGCAGCTCCGGCCTGAAACCCGGAGCCAACACCTCTTTACTTAGAACGGATATCAAGGGGATCATTACCAATGGCCGGTTTATCACAGAAGATGACCTGATCATTTCCGATCAGCTAAACGGTCGTTATATCTATAGAAACCAAACATTCGAAGGGCCAGCTCCCCTTATCACAAGATAACCATGGTCGCGCCATACCCGTATTCACGAAATGAGGCATCCTGATAATTCAGTCCTTTATATTTCCGGTCGAGTTGTTTCCGGAGCTCTGTTTTTAAGGTTCCGTTGCCGACCCCATGAATAAATACAATTCGGCGTCCCTTCAGATTTTTATTGGCCTCCATTACAGCATGGAATTGATCCATCTGAATTTGTAAAATTTCCCCATTGGAGAGTCCGGCCACTGAATCGATTAATTCATTGATGTGCAGATCCACTTCCAACAGTTCAGGGGTAGATTGGCGCTTGGCTTTAGGGGGTGCCGGGTCGCCTCCCTCCTTTTCCAGGATAATGGCTCTGGTCTCTTTCTCTGTCAACAATTCCATCTTTTGCTCCAGTTCACTTTTAATGATGGAAAACAAAACGGCCGGTTGATAAAAGAAATCATTCGCTCTGAAACTGTTTTCTTTATAAAAGCGCCGTGCCTTAATGGTCAGCGATGTGGAAACAGGGGCCACCGCCGGATAGGGTTTGCCCTTCTTAAATAAAATCAATTGAATATCATAAGTAACATCCAGTTCCCGGGCCAGTTTTTCGTCCAAAGGCAATTTGGTATTGGGCTCTATCAGGCCCTGATGCAGGGCGTGCATATAACCATCCTCGCCCAGCCAGGAAATAAGGTAACTGCAATAATAGTTGCTGTCGTTAATAATGTAGGCCTGCACCTTACCTTCTTCGGTCTGATTGTTACCGGTTTTTATGTAAGCCAGATAAAAGCGTGGATGAAAATCATCCTGCTCCTCATCTTCCAGCTCCTCGCTGTAGGCGGCAGGTGACGAAACATCTTCATTGACGCTCACAGCTTGCTGAGGGGCAGCATCTTTATGGTTTGATGCGGCACCCGTTGCACCAACCGGAGCGCTTCCTTTTTCAACCACTACCACTTCAGAGGCAGAGACGGGCACTTCAAAACCATCTTCATCTTCGACAAAAACCAAACTCCCTTCAATCCGGGTTACAAGGCCTCCCCCGACTTCATTTAAAAACCGTATGCGATCCCCTTTTTCTACCTTCATTGTATAATATTGTTAGATTAATAGCTGTTATATGCCCCAAAGTTAATTAATTTTGCCCCCTTTAAAACACAAAACAGTAATGAGCATTCCACAAATCAATATTTCAGATTACGATTACCAACTACCAACTGGTCGAATCGCCAAATACCCTTTGGAAAACCGCGACCAGTCTAAGTTATTGGTTTATAAAAATCTACACATCTCCCACACCCGCTTTTTCAATTTGCCGGAGCAATTGCCCCACAATAGTCTCTTGGTTTTTAACAATACCAAGGTCATACGGGCGCGACTGGAATTTTTCAAATCAACCGGGGCCCGAATTGAGTTGTTTTGTTTGGAGCCCTACGAACCATCTGACGCCGCTTTGGCCTTCCAGTCATTGGGTGAAGTGCAGTGGCAATGTATGGTTGGCAATCAAAAGAAATGGAAAGAAGGTTCGCTTTTTGCAACATCTCAAACCACTCAGGGTGACATTCAGGTCGTTGCCACCTTAATTAAAAAGCTGAGCGACGGCGCCATCATACAGTTCAAATGGGACGATGCGGCCATCACTTTTTCAGAAATCATGGAAGGTATGGGGCAAACCCCTATTCCACCCTATTTGGAACGGGAAGCGGAAGATATTGACACGGAACGCTATCAAACTGTATATTCAAAATACCAGGGCAGCGTTGCGGCGCCAACAGCAGGGCTCCATTTCACGGATGAAGTGCTGGAGACCTTGGCGCAAAGGAACATTTCTCTGATTGAATTAACCCTGCATGTTGGGGCAGGCACATTTAAGCCCGTCAAGACAGACACCATTGACCAGCATGAAATGCATACCGAACACTTTGAGGTGACCGTCAATGCTTTGCGGCAGATAGCTGAACATGACGGGCCCGTTATTGCGGTAGGTACCACTTCTGTCAGAACCCTGGAGTCTATCTACCGAGCTGCCATTTTGCTTTCGCAAAATCGGCCCCATCAAAACGTGCAACAATGGGATGGCTTTGAACAAGTCTCAGATATGCCTAAAGCAGAGGCGCTCAAATTACTGATACGTCATTTGCATAGCCAGCAGCAGCCCGCCTTTAAAGCTTCCACCTCCATCATCATTACACCCGGCTATCAATTCAAGGTGATTGACGGATTAATAACCAACTTTCATCAACCACGCAGCACGCTCTTGCTGTTAATAGCCGCGTTGATTGATGAAAACTGGAAAGCGGTCTATGACTATGCCCTGAACAACGACTTCCGCTTTTTAAGCTATGGCGATAGTTCCCTTTTATTAAGATGAAGCGTTGGAACGACGTCGTTCCAACTCCTCTTCTAAGATCTCTTCAATATCTGCCACACAGGTGCCACAAATGGTGCCGGCATCGGTTTCATCCTGAATTTCCGTAAAGGAAGAAAGTTTTTTTTGGCGAATAACACGTACTATATCGGCTTTTGTCAACTGCATGTGCCGGCAAACAAAATCATTGGACTCGAACATATTTTTTCAGACTATCGTGGGTTCAGACTATCGTGATAACTCCATCTCCACCGTAAAGGATGTGGATCCATAGACCAGGGCATACTCCAGGACCATGTCATTGTCTTCAATGGTCTTCACTTCCAGAACAATGGTTTCATAACCGGCCAAATCCTCAAAACTGAAGTAGAACTCTCCGTCACCAATACTTCCTATTGGAGAATTGCTTTCATCATCAGGCGTATCAAAGGTGAGCGATAAAGAACTGCCTGACAGGGACCAGTTAAAGCTAACATCATTGGAAGTAAGGCCTGTGCCGTCTTCCTTAAAATCCATCCAGGCATCCGGCTCCTGAGTTCCCGTCTCCGTACCTTCAGTGGTAACAACAGTAGTGGTTATAACGTCCACATCCCATTGTCCCACAATGGCAGAACCGTTAGATAGGTCGTCATTATTATCATCGTCATCATCACAGGCCGTAAAGCCAAAGGCAGCTATAGCCAGAAAAATTGCGAAAAATTGAAATTTGTTTTTCATAAGTATTTAGTTTTAGTTATGGTTTGGAACCAATTTAGGTAACAATGAACTCCCGGGATGGTTGAAAAATAGTCAAAAATAAAGACCATTTCAATGAAATTTTTGGAACAATTATTGATATGTGAAGCCCATGTTGGGGCGATTTAACGCAAATTGGCCTCAAATTAATTATATTTGAGTATTCTATTAATCATCATTCTCTAACAGAATAAAAAGATAAATCATGAATCAAACTGTTGACATCAAAGAGCTTAATGAGCGTATCAAACAGGAAAGTTCATTTGTTGACCTGCTGACCATTGAAATGAACAAGGTAATTGTTGGTCAGAAACACCTGGTAGAAAGTCTTTTAACCGGTCTCCTTTCGGATGGACACATCCTGTTGGAAGGTGTTCCCGGTCTGGCCAAAACTCTGGCCATAAACACCTTGGCCACCATCGTGGATGCCAAATTCAGCAGGATACAGTTTACCCCGGATTTGTTACCGGCCGACCTTCTGGGAACCATGATCTACAGTCAGAAAAACGAAGAGTTTGTCGTCAAAAAAGGTCCCATTTTCACCAATTTTGTTTTGGCAGATGAGATTAACCGGGCACCGGCTAAGGTACAGAGTGCCTTATTGGAAGCCATGCAGGAGCGTCAGGTAACACTCGGCGACCACACTTATAAGCTACCGGAACCATTTCTGGTTATGGCCACGCAAAACCCTATTGAACAAGAAGGGACCTATCCCCTTCCTGAGGCTCAGGTGGATCGTTTTATGCTAAAAGTGGTTATCTCTTACCCTGAAAAGACGGAAGAACAACAAATTATCCGTCATAATCTGGCACAATCCTTCCCTAAAGCATCCAAAGTTATCAGTCCCGATGACATCATCCGGGCCCGTAAAGTGGTGAAAGATGTGTATATGGATGAGAAAATAGAGAAATACATAGTTGACATCGTATTTGCCACGCGTTTTCCTGAAAATTACGGTTTGGAGAAATTCCGGGAAATGATCTCCTACGGTGCTTCTCCCCGTGCCAGTATCAGTCTGGCCATGGCCTCCAAAGCCTACGCCTTTATCAAGCGAAGAGGCTATGTAATTCCTGAAGATGTTCGGGCGGTCTGTCACGATGTAATGCGCCACAGAATCGGGCTTTCTTACGAAGCTGAAGCGAACAACCTCACCTCCGAAGAAATCATCAGTGAAATTCTGAATACGATTGAAGTGCCATAGTGACTGACAACCAACAGCTTGTCATAAATTGAGCAAAATAACGCTAAACTGAATTCTTGTGGAAACTACGGATATCTTAAAACGGGTCAGGCAGATTGAAATAAAAACCAGGGGACTATCCAGCAATATTTTTGCAGGGGAATACCACAGTGCTTTTAAGGGCCGGGGTATGACCTTTAGTGAAGTCCGTGAATACCAGTATGGGGACGACATCCGCACCATCGACTGGAATGTGACTGCCCGCTTCAACCATCCCTACATCAAGGTTTTTGAAGAAGAGCGGGAAATGACGGTCATGTTGCTCATCGACGTCTCCGGATCGAGGGAGTTTGGTACCACCTGGCGGTTCAAGAAAAACATGATAACAGAAATAGCTGCCGTTTTGGCATTTTCGGCCATACAAAACAATGACAAAACGGGTGTCATCTTTTTTTCCGATCGCATAGAGAAGTTTATTCCGCCTAAAAAAGGAAAAAAACACATTCTGCACATCATACGTGAGCTCATCAGTTTTACCCCCGAAGAGCGGGAAACCAACCTGTCGGAGGTCCTGCGCTACCTGACCAATGCCATTAAAAAGCGATGTACCACCTTTGTCATTTCCGATTTTCTGGACGAACAATTTGAAGATGCCCTGAAAATTGCCAACCAAAAGCATGATGTGGTCGCCTTACGCATTTTTGACCCGCGGGAAACCCTTTTGCCCGATATCGGCTTTGTCAAATTTAAGGATGCCGAAACCGGGGGCTTTCAATGGGTCAATACCTCCAGTAAGAAAACGCGCGATGCCTTTAATCAATGGTGGTTGGATAATGAAAAACGGATCAATTCCACCTTCACCAAGTGTGGGGTGGATAATGTGGCCATTGCAACCGATGAAGACTATGTAAAATCTCTGATGTCGCTCTTTAAAAAACGCAGTTAAAATGGCAGTAAGTAATACCATGATAAACACCAAAATGTTAAGACCAGCCCTTATTTTGCTCATTGGGCTCTGGTTGCCGGGTTTATTGTCCGCACAATCCGTTTCGGCATCTGCATCTCTGGATTCCACGCTGATGGTCATTGGGGGGCAAATGCAACTGAAATTGGAAGTGGTGCAACCGGCTGATTTAAAAGTGGCCTTTCCCCAATTCACAGATACCATTACCGAAAACATTGAGATTGTTGAAGCCCATCCAGGCGACACAGCCGTCATCGATGGTGATCGCATCGCCATTTCCAGGGCTTACACCATCACGTCTTTCGACAGTGGTTTGCATTACTTGCCCCCCATCCATTTTGAATATATGGAAGGGGAAATGATGCGACGGGAAACGACCCGATCGTTGGCATTGATGGTGGTTAATCCTTTTGAAGAAGTGGATCCGGAGAAGGGCATATTCGATTTAAAATCACCGTATGATCTGCCCTTTATTTTTGCAGAACTACTTAAATATCATAAGTGGCTGGCACTTTTCTTTCTGTTGCAGGCCATCATTGCTTTGGTTATCATCTATCTTCAAAGGACCAAAAAGCCGCTCAGCCAGATTTTTGTCAAAGAAAAACCAAAGGAGCCCGCCCATATCGTGGCATTGCGGGAGCTCGACAAGATTAAGAAGGAAAAACTCTGGCAATCCGGCCAGATTAAAACCTTTTATTCACAGCTAACCGATGCCCTGCGCCGCTACCTGGAAGAACGCTACCATTTTCAAGCCATGGAGCAAACCTCCGGGGAAATCATGAGCAGTATCAAGCGCATAGAACTGCCCAACAAAAAGCTGTACGATCAATTACATCAGATTTTAGACACAGCCGATTTGGCCAAGTTTGCCAAATACGAGCCCTTGACAGACGAGAACGACCTGGCCCTCATCAATGCCTACTTCTTTGTCAACCAGACCAAAGAAGAACCGCAGGAAACAGCAGAGGAGGCCGCTAAAGCGAGTTTGGCGAAAGAAGCGGCAGAAAGCAACTCCCAATCCGGGCATTAAAGGGTGAACCGATCTATATTATTATAAAGATTTTAGAAGAAATGAACTATACATTTTTACATCCACAATATTTCTTGTTGCTGTTGTTGCTAATACCAATGATAGCCTGGTATATTTGGAAACAAAATACAGCTCATGCTACCCTGCAAATTAGCAGTATCCGGTTCTTTTCCCTGGTGGGAAAATCCCGCAAAACCTACCTGCGACATTTGCCCTTTGTTTTCAGAATGCTCACGCTGATTTTTATTATCACGGCGCTGGCGCGTCCGCAAAGCAGCAACCAACTTCGCAATGTGACCACCGAGGGCATTGATATCGTTGTATCGTTGGATATCTCAGGGAGTATGCAAGCCATGGATTTTCAGCCCAACCGACTGGAGGCAGCCAAGGAGGTGGCCATTGAGTTTATTAAGGGCAGACCCAATGACCGAATGGGACTGGTGATATTTGCGGCTGAAAGCTTTACGCAGTGTCCCCTCACATTGGATCACAATGTGCTGACCAACCTCTTTCGGGATGTTAAAATTGGCATGTTGGAAGACGGGACAGCCATTGGCATGGGATTGGCCACAGCTGTCAACCGAATTAAGGACAGCGATGCCCAAAGTAAAGTCATCATTCTATTGTCGGATGGGGAAAACAACCGGGGACAAATTGCCCCGCTCACCGCAGCTGAAATTGCCCGCACTTTTGGCGTAAGGTTTATACCATTGGCGTAGGAACCGTAGGGACGGCCCCCTTCCCCATTAACACGGTATTTGGTCAGCAGGTACAGGATATGGAGGTGAAAATCGATGAGCCCATGTTGACCGAAATTGCCGAATTAACTGGCGGGAAATATTTCAGAGCAACGGACAGACAAGCCCTGGAAGGTATCTACCAGGAGATTGATGCCATGGAAAAGAACAAAATTGAGGTCCAGGAATATACGCGACATGCAGAAGAATTTCTGCCTTTTGCTTTGCTGGCACTTTTGTTTCTTCTTTTAGAAATTGTATTGCGGAATACTGTTTTAAGAACACTTCCGTAGATAGAAACCTGAATTTTGTATTACAAGAAATAAATCAGAACGACCATGTTTCGATTCGGACATCCAGAATATCTTTATCTGTTAATATTAATACCAGTCCTGGCGTTTATTCAGTTGCTTTTTCTGATACAAAAGAAAAAAGCGCTGAAGCGATTTGGCACCCCCGAGCTGGTGGAACACCTAATGCCGGACGTTTCCAAATTCCGGCCGGTGGTCAAATTCTATTTGCTTTTGCTGGCATTGATGGCGCTCATATTCACCTTATCCGCCCCCCAGTTTGGCACCCGACTGCAGACCGTTCAACGTAAGGGCATTGAACTGATCATCGCCCTGGACGTTTCCAATAGTATGAACGCACAGGACATAGAACCGAGTCGTCTCGAAAGAGCCAAGCAGGCCATTGCCCGGTTGACCGACCGGCTGGTGAACGACCGTTTGGGACTCATTGTGTTTGCGGGGCAGGCCTATACGCAGCTCCCCATCACATCCGACTATGCCTC
This sequence comes from Geofilum rubicundum JCM 15548, assembly GCF_000974365.1. Taxonomy (GTDB): domain Bacteria; phylum Bacteroidota; class Bacteroidia; order Bacteroidales; family Marinilabiliaceae; genus Geofilum; species Geofilum rubicundum. The sequence goes on along the minus strand of NZ_BAZW01000037.1, from coordinate 17,067 downwards.
AGCTAAAATGTTTCTGTCAAACATCAACACCGAAATAGTACCCAATCAGGGTACCTCCATTGGCGCAGCTATCAATCTGGCCCTTGAATCATTCAGTGAACAGGAAGATGTGAACCGCGCCATCATCGTCATTACCGATGGTGAAAACCACGAGGATGACGCCATGGGGGCGGCTGAACAGGCGGCTGAACTGGGCATTAAAGTCTATACCGTTGGTATGGGATCCCCCAACGGAGGTCCCATTCCCGCAGGGGGTAACGGCAATTTCCTTCGCGACCGCGAAGGAAATGTGGTCATCACCCGCCTCGATGAAGGCATGTTGCAACAAATTGCCAGTGCCGGAAACGGCGAATACATTCCGGCCAACAATATCCGGGCAGGCATCAACAACCTGATGAGCGAGCTATCTGATCTGGAAAAATCAGAATTTGAAAGCAAGGTCTACACCGATTTTGAAGACCAGTTTCAATACATCGCACTCATAGCGCTGTTGCTGTTACTGATCGATTTTCTAATTCTGGAACGCAAAAACAAATTCTTAAAGAATATTGATTTGTTTACGGTGGATAAAAAGAAGGATCAACCCGGGAAATAATTCTAAAACAATGATTATGCGAGATAATGTTTTATATATACTGACGTTTGTGTTATTAGCTTTGATGGCCACCCCGGAAGGAAAGGCACAGGATGAAAGACGCTATGTCCGGCAAGGAGTTGCACAATTACAAAACGAGAACTATTCAGCGGCAGAGACGGCTTTCAGGGAAGCGCTAAAAATTAAGCCCAACTCCTTTGAAGCAGGCTACAATCTGGCCACTGCCCTGTTCCGTCAGGAGAAATACGAAGAGGCCATGCAACAATTGCAGGCCACAGAGCCCTTTGCAGGTGAAAACAAAGACAAACTGGCCCAACTGTATCATAACCTGGGAAATAACTATATGTATGGTCAGGACATTGACAACAGCATTGAAGCCTATAAAAAATCCCTGCGTCAAAATCCCTTAGATGATGAAACGCGCTACAACCTCATTGCTGCCATGAAGATGAAGCAAGAGCAGGAAGAACAAGAGCAGGAAGAGGAGGAGCAAGAGCAGGAACAAGAGCAGGAACAGCAACAACAGGAACAGCAACAAGATCAGGATCAGCAAGAACAACAGGAACAGCAACAACAGGAAGAACAAAAGGAAGAACAACAGCAACAGCAGCAACAGGAAAGTGAAGGCATCAGCCGTGAAAACGCCGAAAGATTGCTGGAAGCCATTGAACAGGACGAGAAAGAAATGATGGAAAAAATGAACCGTCATGAAGAACAACAACCGGTTCAAACCGACAAAAACTGGTAACTTTAGCACAAGGACAAATAACCAAGCCATGATGAGAAAGCATCTGTTATTATATTTTTCTATTTTATTCATCACCATTGCCCCTTCCTGGGCGCAGGATGTAGAATTTTCTGCCTCTGCACCATCAACGGTGGTTCAGGGCAACCGTTTTCAGTTGGTATATTCCGTTAATCAGGAAGCATCCAATTTAAGGGTGCCCGACATAGCCGATTTTCAGATATTGATGGGACCATCCACCTCCCAAAGTTCATCGGTTCAAATAATTAACAACAATTTCACCCGCAGCATCAATTATTCATTCACCTATATTCTGAGAGGCGACCAAACAGGGCGTTTCACCATTCCTCCTGCGTCCATTGAAGTAGATGGCAAAAAAGTCGAGAGCAACCCCGTAACCATTGAGGTGGTGGAAGGAGATGACCAATCCGCTTCCTCTTCTCAGCAACAACAGGGACAGCAGGCGCCTGCTGATGCCGGAGCCCTCTCGGATGAAGATTTATACATTACCTCCACAGCCAACAAAACAGAAGTCTGGCAGGACGAACCGGTTCTCATCACCACCAGAATATACACCCGCGTGAATCTCGAAGGCATTTCCAACGTCAAACAGCCGGAATTACGTAATTTTGTGGTAGAAGAATTGCCGGCCCAATCCAACAACATTCAATGGGAAATTCAGAATGTAAACGGACGGACCTACAGAGTGGGCACCTTTAGTCAACGGGTCATCTATGCCCAAACAAGTGGTCGTCACACGGTGGAGCCCACGTCCATTGAGTTTTTAATTCGGCAGCGACAGGCCAGACAATCCAACAGCATCTTCGGAGATTTTTTTGACAGCTACCGCACCGTCAAAAAGAACGTCAGTTCCAAGCCCATAAACATAAAGGTTAAGGCACTGCCCTCTCCCCGACCCGCCAATTTTTCAGGCATCGTTGGTAATGTGACTATGAATGTAACCGCCTCTAAAACGGAAGCTCAAGTCAACGATGGTATTACCCTTAAGGCCGTCATTTCCGGAACGGGTAACCACCGGCTGGCCAGGAATCCGGAGTTTGATATACCTACCGATTTTGATGTATTTGATCCGCAGGTGACCAATAACATCAACCAAACTGCACAGGGCGGCAGGGGTGACAGAATTGTTGAAACGCTCATTATTCCGCGACACTCCGGCACCTTTGAAATTCCGGCTGTGGCCTACAGTTTTTTCAATCCGTCAACCGGCCGCTACCAAACACTTGAAGGAAAACCGATAAGCATCCATGTTGAACGCACACCTGGTGAAGAAACCGCTGGCCCCGCAGGAGGTCCGGCCCGTTCAACCACCCGTGAAAGTGTTCGCTTTCTTGGGCAGGACATCCGCTACATTAAAACAGAGCCGGTCAGTTTAAAAGCCGCGAATACCTTTCTGTTTGGGTCAACACTCTATATTTTGAGCTATTTGATCCCCATCGTATTGTTTATATTGATATTTCTGTTTAACCAAAAGCGTATCAAAGAAAATGCAGATGTGCTGAGAGTAAAAAACCGAAAAGCCAACAAGATGGCCCGGAAACGCCTGAAAAAATCGGCCGATTTTCTTAAAAAAGGCAATCAGGAAGGCTTTTATGAAGAACTGACAAAAGCACTTTGGGGCTATACCAGTGATAAACTTTCCATTCCCCGGTCGGCCTTGACCAAAGACAATGCCCGGTCAATTTTACTTGAGAACGGAGCCAATGAAGACCTGACCGAGGAATTCCTGGGTATTCTGGACACCTGTGAATACGCCCGCTATTCACCTCAAAACGATCACAGCGAAAGAGAAGAGCTTTACAAGAAAACGCTGGAAACGATCAGCAAGCTTGAGGGACAATTAAAAAGGAAAAAATAAACGGATCATTGTCGAACCATACACATTAAAATACTATGCATACCCGTGTAAGCAAAACGATATATTGGCTGTTCACCCTGATGATTTTTATCACGGTCGATGCCCTGGCGCAGCAGGACAACCGACTGACCCAGGCCAACCAGCTTTATGCCGATGGCGACTTCGATAATGCCATTGAAGTCTATGAGGACGTTCTAAAATCAGGCATGGAAGCGCCACAGGTTTATTACAACCTGGGCAATGCCTACTATCGGAAGGGTTTACTTCCAGCAGCCATTCTCAACTATGAGCGGGCTTTGTTATTGGCCCCTCAGGATAAGGACATCCGGTATAACCTAAATTTGGCCTACGGACAGATTACGGATAAAATTGAGCCGGTGGGCGTCTTCTTCATTACCCGTTGGTTTGCCAATTTCAGAAACAGTACGGATTCAGACACCTGGGCCATCATCTCCATCATCACCTTTGTTTTGTTTTTAACCGGATTGCTTTTTTATTTCTTCGTTAAGACCAGCCTGTTTCGCAAAATGGCCTTTTTCCTGTCCCTGTTTTCGGTTTTGATATCCTTGACCACCATGGCCTTTTCCTACCATCAAAAGCAACGCTTGGTTAATCGGGATCGCGCCATCGTCTTTTCACCCTCCGTGACGGTCCGTAGTGCCCCTGAAGCCAGTGGCACCGAACTATTCGTATTGCACGAAGGCACCAAAGTAAAAATCCTTCAGCGCATCAATAACTGGCTGGAGGTAGAACTTCAGGATGGAAGTATTGGATGGATGCATGAAGAGCATCTGGAAATAATTTAAGCAAAATCGCGTGTCTCAAAAATGGGGCATGTCGTTACGCAGTATCCCCATTGGTTTTCGATCCAATAAAAAAGAGGTTGTCAAACATACCTGACAGCCTCTTTTTTATTCTTATATCATTTCTGATCAATTACCTTTCACGTCTGGAGTAGGAGCTGTTGTCCTTCTTCTTGAATCTGGATTGACCGTTTCTGTTACTCGCCGTTTTGTTGCGCGGTGGACGCTGAACAGCTGCCGCTTTAACCGGGTTGTGATCCATCAATGGATAGGCATGATCATCCACCACATCAATTCTTTTATTGATGAGTTTTTCAATGTCCTTCAGATAGGCTTTTTCCTCTGCGTCGCAAAAAGAAAAGGCGGTACCATCAGCCCTGCCCTGCCAGTCCGGCCAATACGGTGGACATAGGATTCAGGAATATTGGGCAAATCATAATTAATGACATGCTGCAGATTGTCCACATCAATTCCACGCGCCGCGATATCCGTAGCCACTAATACCCTGGTCGATTGGTCCTTGAAGTTACTCAGGGCATTTTGACGGGCATTCTGTGATTTATTGCCATGAATGGCCTCTGCCTTGATTTTGTTCTTCTGTAGCACACGCACCACCTTATCCGCACCATGCTTGGTGCGGGTAAAAACCAGCGCTGTTTTAATCTTCTTGTCCTTCAAAATATCCATCAACAAGGTTATTTTGTTGGGTTTGTCCACGAAGTAAATCGACTGGTTAATGGTATCGGCTGTAGAAGAAACAGGGGTTACCTCAACTTTTACGGGATTTCGTAAAATGCCTGCCGACAACTTAACAATGGCCGGAGGCATTGTGGCGGAAAAGAACAGCGACTGCTTATTCGAAGGCAAAACAGCCAAAAGCTTTTTTATATCATGAATAAAGCCCATATCCAACATTCGGTCGGCCTCATCCAAAACAAAAATTTCAATATCCCGAATGGATACCAGTTTTTGGTTCATCAAGTCGAGCAGACGACCCGGTGTCGCCACCAGAATATCCACCCCGTTCCTCAATATATTGACTTGAGAATTTTGGTTAACACCTCCAAAAATAACCGCACTGGTCAATTTGGTATGGCGACCATAGGTACGAATACTTTCGTCTATTTGAATCGCTAATTCACGCGTTGGCGTAACAATCAGCGACCGGATAGGACGCCGGCGACCGGTGATTCCGGGATTATTGGTAAGTATTTGAAGAATTGGAATTGAAAAAGCAGCGGTTTTTCCTGTACCTGTCTGGGCACAACCCAACAGGTCTTTTCCCATAAGTACTTCTGGAATAGCCTCCGCCTGGATGGGTGTTGGTGTTACATAACCTTCTTCCTTTATCGCTTTAGATATAGGTTCTATAAGGTTGAGAGAATCAAATGTCATAAATAAATTTTGGTGATAACAAATGGACGGTAGTCGTTAATCAGATAGTAAAATTGTTGAAAGAGGACCAACTCTAAGGAAAGTTCTTAATAAACAGGCTTGCAATCAAAACACACTATAGTCCTTATTGATATGTTGTTAATTAAAACGCACAAAGCGTCCATGTAAAATAATTGCGTGCAAGATACAACTAATAATCGGGTATTCAGGTGCCCCGCAAGGTTTTTAACTTGTGTTAGACATTCGCGAAGGGCTTAAAACAGCCTTCAACGCTTAGTCGATTACCTTCTTTTCAATATATCTGGAGTTAAGCAGACGCAAGGCACTCATGTAATCCAGTTCAAACTCCACCAACTGTCCCACCTTATAATGTCTCGGGTTTTCCTCGACGTCAATCACCACCATGTCGGAACTGGCGCCGACTATTTTCATTTTAGGATCTACCGGCTTTATGTGCTCAACTTCTACATCCAGGATACCAATATCTATCAATCCGCGAAAAGAAGTCGCATCCGGATCCACACCACTAAAATCAAAAGTATGTCCCTCTACATTTTGCCCCATTTCACCAGACGGCGCCATCGGCTTCTCTGTCAACTCAATAATCTCCGAGTAAAGCCGAATCACATCACTGTTTAAAAAAGGAAAAGTGGTACTGTTGTATACATCAGAAGCTAAAAAAAGCGTATCCCCCACCCGGAAGTGGTTGATACCGGTCGGCAATTGATTTTGAAGCAACACAGGAATGGTCACGGAGGACCCACCTGAAACGAGAGGAATTTTTCGGTTAAACCTCGCCTCAATCAACTGCTTATAGAGACTCAACTGAATCAGTTTATCCTCATTGGGCAACACGCCATATAAACAGGACAGATTAGCGCCCAGTCCCACCACCTCAATATTGGGCAACTCAAACACCTGACTGTAGAAATGCAGGAGGTCATCCCGCATCACGCCTTCTCTAAGCTCGCCCAACTCAATCATGATAATCACCTTGTGCGTTTTTTTCTGTCGACCGGCTTCTTCCGACAAAGCGCGAATGGTAGAGAGTTCCGTATTGAAACTGATGTCGGCGTATTGCACAATATTTTTAATGGAACGCTTGGCAGGAGGCTTTATGTAGATGGTCTCAATATCCGGCGCCATGCCTTTAATGGTCTTCAGATTGGTCACCCTTGAATCACAAACCTGTTTAATCCCCAAGTCAATCACCTCCTGTAAAAAAGTCTTATTACCACACAATAACTTGGTGACTACTGCCCATTCAATATCGCTTTTCTTAAAAAGATCATCCAGATAATTGTAATTTTCTTTTAGTTTAGTCCGATTAAGCGTAATAAAAGCCATTTATATTAATTTGGTAATAGTTAAATGTTAACAGAATGGTAACAGCCGATACGGTTTAATGTTTCGAATACGACCGATTTTTAGTCGGGAAAAAGAGTTCAGGCCCTAACAAATATCGGATATTTTTAACAAAAACAGAAGCTTCTGAATGTGAAAAGCCGGTCAGCTTGGCTGACCGGCTTTGATATATATGGCGTTGTTATGCTATATGAGATCGATGCTGCGCTTCACAAACTTGTTAAGCGCCTCACCCTTCAACATATTGTTCGAAAGCAAGGCCAGGTCAATCAGTTGCGATACCAATTTGCTACCAGAAGCATAGTCGGTCAGCAAGGTCTCCTTTTTACCTTTTTGCTCACTGATTTTCTTATCCACATCCTCCAACTCTTCTTTTTCAGCCTGTGGCACTTCCTCTTCCTTCTTGTCCTTTTTAGCGGCTTCCAGTTCCGATTTGCGAGCGTCCAGCGAAGAGATCCGACCGTTAATGGTTTTCAATTTTCCACCCAACTCATTCTCAACCGTTTCAGAAATGCGGCTCACCAAGGGGTGATTTCCATTGACCACCAGGTTGTAGCTGTCGGGCATTTCGCCATAGAACATACCACCACCGCCTTGCAGGGCACTCATTTCCTTCATTCGGCGCATAAATTCCTGCTGGGTAATCATCACCGGTGTGTCATTTTCCCCCAGGGCCTCAAAAGTAACCAGGAAATGGGTCTTGCCCACCTGTGGTATTTGTGAAGAAAATACAGTAGTCAGATTCTCACGTTGTTCCGGAGTCAGTTTCAACTCATTTTGCTCCTCTTTGGGAACCAGTTTCTCCACCACGTCACTGTCCACACGTACAAAGCGACCTTTCTCAAACTTCTGCTCCAGATGGTTGATAAAGTGGGAATCAAAATGGCCATCCATCAACAATACATCGTAGCCCTTATTTTTGGCAGCCTCAATAAAGGTGAACTGATCGTCCTTGTTGGTGCTGTACAAATAAACCAGATTGTCATCCTTATCGGTCTGGTTGGTTTTGATAATATCTTTGTACTCCTCAAAAGTAAAGCACTTGCCCTCCGTATTTTTCAGCAAAGCAAATTTAGCCGCCCGGTCGTAGAACTTCTCATCCGTCAGCATACCATACTCGATGAACAGCTTAAGATCATCCCATTTTTCTTCAAAGGTTTTGCGGTCCGACTTAAAAATCTCTTCCAGACGGTCGGCCACCTTTTTGGTAATGTGACTCGAAATTTTCTTCACATTGGAATCACTCTGCAAATAAGAACGGGATACGTTCAATGGAATATCCGGTGAATCCAGAACACCATGCAGAAGCGTTAAAAATTCAGGAACAATACCTTCCACCGAATCGGTCACATAAACCTGGTTGCAGTACAACTGAATCTTGTTCTTCTGAATTTCAATGTTGTTTTTAATTTTTGGGAAATAAAGCACCCCGGTCAAGTTAAAGGGATAATCCACATTCAAATGAATGTTGAACAAGGGATCCTCTGCCATGGGATATAACTCCCGATAGAAGTTCTTATAATCCTCGTCCTTCAGGTCGGCCGGTTTCTGCGTCCAAAGCGGATTAACTTCGTTAACCACATTGTCCTTATCCGTTTCCACCTCTTTGCCGTCCTTCCACTCTGTTTCTTTTCCAAAAGCGATTTCAACCGGCAGGAAGCGACAATACTTCTTCAGCAAACGGGAAATTTCATTCTTATCAACAAAGCTTTGATTCTCATCATCTATATGCAGAACGATATCGGTTCCCCGGTCCTCTTTCTTAATCTCTTCAATGGTGTATTCCGTGTTGCCATCGCAGCTCCATTTAACAGCCTGCGCATCTTCACGGAAGGAACGGGTGATAATATCCACCTTTTTGGACACCATAAAAGAACTGTAAAAACCCAAACCAAAATGACCAATAATGGCGTGCGCATCCTTCTTATACTTTTCCAAAAACTCATTGGCGCCTGAAAAGGCCAGTTGATTAATGTATTTCTCAATCTCTTCGGCCGTCATACCAACACCCCGGTCGCTAATGGTAATGGTCTTCTTTTTTTCATCCAGACTCACCCGGATGGTCATGTCGCCCAACTCACCCTTGAACTCACCTACACTGGCCAGTGTTTTAAGCTTCTGACTGGCATCCACCGCATTCGATATCAACTCACGAAGAAAAATCTCGTGGTCCGAATACAGATATTTCTTGATTATGGGAAAAATGTTCTCGGTACTAACACCAATATTGCCTTTTTGCATAACTCGTTATTTAAAATATTATAATAATTGCATTGTATATTTCCGTTTGCCTTTTATTCAAAGCCTGTGCCAAAGGAATTATTGTGACAAAAGGACAGGGCAACCGTTATTCTGTCAGTTTACCCTTGGAAAATTCGGACAACAGCAATACCATGTGGCCAATAAAACCACAGTCATTATCAATAACGGGAAAGCAAGGGCTGTGCAATCAGCAAGCGCCCACCTTACTCACTAAACTCCTGGTGATAGGTGGCCTTATACACATAGGGATACACATAACAGGCCATGCAGAACCCGATGACAGCCTCTAAAAAAGCAAAAAGTGCAAAAACACCGGCTACTACATTGGCCGTAACAGGCCATTTGAACACCCAAAACAGGAGGGTCAACAAGGAAAAGAAGTAGCCTATTCGGGCCGCAAAAAACTTGGGACCTGCATTGATGGCCTGAGGTTTTAAAGGCAAGGCCTTTAAAATTTGCTTCGAAACAATCGCCAGAGGGCTAAATTGCGCATAATCGTTTCCCCGTAACATAAAGTCAAAGGCCAAAAACAGCATCACATACATGTTCTGCGTGTAAAAAAACACCAGCAACAAAACAAAAGTCAGGGCCGCATTTATGCGGGCCACCCATTTATTAACGCGCTTGTCCGACATGGGACAAAGTGAAGTAAATCTCATTTTTATATTTTTATAGTATCATTCAACCCAAACTCTACTCCTAAACACCCACTTCGCCTCAATTGTTTGACCAAATACTTTTCCTTAACTGCCGGCACCGGAATTTAACACGTATTAACACTGAAGACATGATTCCTGTCATTAATTGGCGCTACTTTTGCTTTTCTCAAGCACCAAAACCCTACAAAGATCAAACTTAAACAATTAACTTAACTTTACCCCCAAGCAAATGAAATTACACCTTCTGTGTTTTGTCCTTCTGTCGACCACCACCCTGGTTGCTCAGACTCAAAACGCCACCATTAGCGGAACCATTTCGGATGCCCGAACGGGCGAACCGCTGCTCTCCGCCAACATTTACAATTCTGAGACACTATCAGGAACAGCCAGTAACACTTACGGCTTTTACAGTCTCAGGCAGCCGCAGGGCCAAACAGCTGTTTCAGCCACCTTTACGGGCTATCAAAGTTTCACAGCTTCCTTTAACTTAACACGCGACACGGTCATCAACATTGCCCTTGAACCGGTCATTGAACTGGACGAGGTGGTGGTTTCGGGACAAAGTCCCCTGCAAAACATACGCAGCACCCAAATGGGCACCATACAGCTGTCGCCCGCCAAAACCGAGATCCTGCCTGCCTGCTGGGAGAGACAGACATCATCAAAACCTTTCAGTTGATGCCCGGTGTTCAGGGGGCACTGAAGGGACCAGTGGCTTCTATGTCAGGGGTGGCGGTCCCGACCAAAACCTGATTCTTTTAGACGGGGTGCCGGTATACAATGTCAACCACCTCTTTGGCTTCATGTCGGTATTCAATTCCGATGCCATCCGCAATGTCACCTTAATCAAAGGGGGCTTTCCGGCACGTTATGGTGGCCGCCTGTCCTCTGTGCTGGACATACGCATGAAAGAAGGTAACAATCAGGAATTTAAGGGGAATGCCTCCATTGGACTCATCTCTTCAAAATTGACACTGGAAGGCCCCATCAAAAGTGATAAAACTTCATTTATGTTTTCGGGGCGCAGATCCTACGTCGATCTGCTTTCATACCCCTTTCAAATGGCAGCCAACAAAAAATATGGAGAGAGCGAAAACCTCTGGGTGGGCTATTTTCTTCAGGATTTCAATGCCAAAATCAATCATATCTTCAACAACCAGCACCGCCTGTACCTGAGTGTTTATACGGGAAAGGACAAGTTTTTCATGAATGATAAGTACGAATACACCAACACCTACTCCTCCTATTATGGACAGGATGGCGAAGAAGGCCATCAGGTCTCCATTCAATATAAATCGAAAGACAAGGCCAGACTCCAATGGGGCAACACCACCGGTGCGCTAAGGTGGAACAACATCATTAACAATCAATTGTTTGCGAACCTCACAGCCACTGTCAGCGATTACAAATTCAGAATTTTTGAGGACTATGAAGAAGAACGCATTGACCTGATTGAAAACACCACAGAAAAGTCCAGCTACTTCTATGAATACTATTCGCAAATTCGTGATTATGGCCTGAAAGCAGACTTCGACTTTGTGCCCTCGCCCAACCACTACCTGCGCTTTGGTATGCACAATACCTTGCACTATTTTTCACCGGGCGTAACGGTCAACAAAGACTATTACGATAGTGGCAGCACCCCCATCGATACCATTTATGGCAACAAAAACATTCCGGCCAATGAAATGATGGTATATGTGGAAGATGACATCACCCTTTCTCAGGCCATCCGGTTGAATGCCGGATTACATTACTCCAACTTTCATGTGCAGGGAACCACCTATCATTCACTGGAACCCCGCCTTTCGGCGCGCTTCATGCTCTCCAGCCGTATTTCGGCCAAAGCCTCCTATACCACCATGCAACAGTACCTGCATCTTTTGGCCAATTCATCCATGGGCTTGCCCACCGATTTATGGGTGCCTGCCACCAAAAAAATAAAACCTCAAAAGTCGCAGCAAGCCGCTCTGGGCTTTGCTTATGCACCCAATACCATCTATGAACTATCTGTTGAGGGCTACTACAAATACATGGAGAATCTGATTGACTATGCCGAAGGCGCCAGTTTCTTTGAGCTGGACCAGGGCAATTGGGAAGATCTGGTCACCAGCGGAGAAGGTGAAAGTTATGGTGTTGAATTTCTGGCTCAAAAACACCAGGGACGCTTTTCCGGTTGGATAGGATATACACTGTCGTGGGCCAACCGCCAATTCGATGAGATTGGCTCCGGAGAGAAATATCCTTACCGATACGATTCCCGCCACGATATATCCATTGTCACCACCATCAAACTGACAGAAAAAACCGATTTTGGTGCTGCCTGGGTGTATAGAACGGGCTATCCTTTTACCATGGAAGATGAAGAGTTTCAATCTCCTTTTACTTTTTTCAAAGAACCCAACAGCCTTTCCGACAATTCGGGAACCATTGAGCATTTTGAAAATCGCAACAACTATCGCATGCCCGATTACCATCGCCTGGATTTGGGTTTCAATTTTCACAAGCAGAAAAAGCGCGTTTACCGCACCTGGAGTGTGGGCGTTTATAACGCTTATGCCCGCAACAACCCCTTTATGATTTACAAAGACAATGTGTGGGACGAACAAAACAACACTTCCACCACGCAACTGAGACAGTTAAGCATTTTCAATCTGATTCCCTATGTCAGATGGGGCATTAAATTCTAATTCCTACTCCCAAACAATAACAATGATGAACCACACAAAATATAATCCACTGACGCTAATTATCGCCTCTTTAGTCCTTCTGGGCTTAGGTTCTTGTGAATCCATGGTAGATGATTTTGAATATGAAAAAAAATCATCCAAACTGGTCGTTAACGCCATCCTCAGCCCGGACAGCGTTATCAACATCCACATTAGCAGCAGCACAACCTACAATCCTCCGGGCGCTTTAAAACTCATAGAAAACGCTGTTGTAGAACTGTATGAAAACAATAACCTTCTGGGGCAACTCCGCAGCACGGGCAATGGGTATTACATACTGCATGGCACTTATCCGCAAGAAAACGCCACCTACAAGGTCGTTGTTACCGCAGATGGCTATGCATCCGCATGGGCTGAGACAACCATCCCGGGCCAAATAAAAAATCCGGAAGTGGAAGAGGGCCTGCAAACCACCACTTATGAATATGGGTATACCGCCACCAGGATGGCGTATCAACTCACTTACGACGTACCGCAATCACAAGCGGTCTTTTACAGCGTGTCCATTTCAAGTCAGAAACAAGGAACACTTCAGGAATATGTTTGTGAGGAACTGGAAACGCCCTGGTTTGACGGATACTATTACAGAATGGACTCTTGCTACCTGATTGAAGGAGATTCCCTGGCTACCCGTACAGAACCGATATCCATTTATTCGAACAGCAGTCTGATAAAATTCAGAAAAAGCTGGGGAGATTATCAAACTTCGAGCTTTGATGATGAGATCTCTGCCGAGAAACTTTATTTCAGCAGCCAGAACTATAACAGCAGCCAATTATCATTGGCCTTACGCATAGATTATTACTACTTGTTCGATAACATCGACAACGAAATAACCATATGGACAGATAGCTTTGACGAAGTACTTTTCAAATTCATGTACTCATTGGCCCAAAAACGGGAGGTGGAAGATGATCCCTTTGCCGAAAAAGTCTCCGTTTATACCAATGTCAATGGTGGCTTAGGCATCTTTGGCTCAAGCAACTCAAGGGCGCTGGTCATCCGGTATGACGATGAGTTTATTGAACGACTGAGCACTGATAATTAATTGAATATTCAGAAAATAACGGCGTTTCGTTGCAAATAAACACCCCCGGTTATGCCGGGGGTGTTTTGTCATTTATGGATTAGCACGTCTCTCATTAAAAAAATCAATATAATTAATTAAATTTGATGCTGCTCAATGGAGCACCTTCAATTAATCTTTTCCTTTAAACTGCCCGGACTATAAATTCTATCAACAAAAAAGAGATGAAGCAATTACTAACAACAATTTTGATCGTCATGACATTGACCAATTGTACCAACCCCGCGCCGGATGCGCCCAAACAGCAATCACAGATAACGGAGACCACCATCACCGGGACCATTGATGCCCTGAAAGAGTTGCACCCGGCAGCCGATGCCTCAACTATTGAAAGAGGGGTGCGACACGCAGCTTCCATCTGGTGGCCTGAGGATGGTGATCAGGAAGCCTTCCGCACTTACTGCTCGGAGAACTATATAGCGGATGCCGCCGAGCGCCAGCTGGTCTTTGAAAAATTAAGCCGCCATTTTGAAACGCTGTGGGGACACTTCAATAAAATATCCCTGCACCTGCAAGCGCCCATGCACCTTAAATATGGTGAAGTATTGCCCATTGATGCGCAATTTGCCGGATTTGATGCAGGTGCTCACCTGCAGGACGATCTCTACAACAATAAAGTCGCCTTTTATGTGGCACTCAATTTCCCTTACTTCTCGCTGGAAGAGAAGGTCGCCATGGGACAGGACTGGAGTCGCGACCAGTGGGCCTATGCCCGACTGGGTGATGTATTTACCGCCCGTGTTCCGGCCCGTTTGCAGCAAGCCTACGCCCGAGTCAGCGCCCAATCCGAGCTCTACATCAGTTCCTATAACATTCAGGCCGGCCATTTACTGACCAGTGACGGTCGCACCCTGTTTCCTGAAGATATGTCGCTCCTCTCCCACTGGAACCTGCGCGACGAGCTCAAAGCCAACTATCCGCTGGGTGAAGCAGGCCTCGAAAAGCAACAAATGATTTACAAGGTGATGCAACACATCATTCACCAGACCATCCCTGAAGTTGTCATCAACAATCCCGAATACCAATGGGCACCTGATGCCAACACCGTCACCCAAAATGGGGAGAGCATCGACTGGCAGCCGGAACCCGACACCCGCTACCAGCAAATCATCGACAATTTTCAGGCCCTGCGTCAGATGGACGCCTATTCCCCCCTCGACACCTACATCCGCCGCAATTTTGAAGGCAGCATGGAAATAGCCCAACCTGAAGTTGAAGCCTTATTTGTCGAATTTTTGAGTTCCGATCTGCTGAAAGAGGTGGGTGGACTAATTTCCCAGCGTATGGGCCGTCCACTGGAGCCTTTCGACATCTGGTACGATGGCTTTAAAGCACGCAGCAGTATCAATGAAGAAGTGTTGAGCGAAAAGACCCGTGCGCTGTATCCCGATGCCGAAGCCTTTGGAAAAGACATTACCAATGTCCTGGTGAAGTTGGGTTATGAGAAAGAAAGGGCCGGCTACCTCGCTGAAAAGATCAGTGTGGAACCCGCACGTGGCTCCGGCCACGCCTGGGGCGCGGCCATGCGTGGCATGCAGTCCTACCTCCGCACACGGGTGCCCGACAATGGCATGGACTACAAGGGCTACAACATTGCCATGCATGAACTGGGCCATAATGTGGAACAAACTATTTCGCTGTATGACGTGGACCATTACCTGTTGAATGGCGTACCTAACACGGCCTTCACCGAGGCCCTCGCCTTCATCTATCAGAAACGTGATCTGGATGTATTGGGCATGCCCTCTACCAATCCACAGGAAGAAGCCCTCCGCACCCTCGACCTCATCTGGTCCACCTACGAAATTATGGGTGTGTCGCTTCTGGATATGCGGGTATGGAAATGGCTTTACGAAAACCCGGATGCCAATGCCACACAATTAAAAGAAACCACTGTTCGTCTGGCCAACGAAATCTGGAACGATTACTATGCACCCGTTTATGGCTCAAACGACCAGCCATTTTGGCCGTTTACAGTCACATGATCAGTTATCCGCTGTACTTGTCGGCCTATGCCTACGGTAACATCATTGAATTTCAACTGGAAGACCATTTAAGCAGTCGCAACTTTGCCCATGAAACAGACCGTATCTACCAGTTGGGGCGCCTGACGCCCAATCACTGGATGCAACAGGCCGTTGGCAGCAACATGGACATTCAGCCCATGCTGCAGGCGGGTCGTGAGGCTTTGAAGACGGTCCTCTAATTATAAAAAAACGATGGTCCACGAATTACACCAATTACACTAATTTTTATTCGTGTAATTGGTGTAATTCTTTACAAGCAAAGCAGCATAGCCGAGCGCGCGTAATTGACTACGTCGATCTTCGATTAGCGGACAACCTTTTTTGATCTCTCGTTGTGTTTGGAAAAATCCTTTACATTTAGTACTTTTCAATATTACACCGAAACATTTAAGGATTATTGAAAAACACACCTAAAAAACGAAAATCATGAGTCCAAAAAACCGAAGAGAATTTCTCAAATCATCGGCCATGGGTGCGCTGGGAATAGCGCTGCTTGGCCGATATGGCATGACAGCCTGCGCGCAGACAGGTGCAGCCACCAAAGCGGGCATCGGATTGCAACTTTACACCATTCGCGATGCCATGAATAAAGATGTGGCAGGGACCCTCCAAAAAGTAGCCGATATTGGGTACCAGCATCTGGAATTGGCGGGCTATGACAACGGCCAATTCTACGGGCATTCTCCTTCGGAATTTAAAAGCATGGTCAGCGACCTGGGCATGAAAATCATCAGCAGTCACAGCGGCGTTGAAGTAAAGGGAGTGGACACCAGCAATGTAGAAGCCATGGCAGAGGCCCATGCCGAACTGGGCGTAGAGTACTGCGTTCAGCCCTGGCTGGTTGAAGAACGGCGGGTATCGGCCGACAGCTATCGCCAGTTTGTGGCTGAATTGAATACCATTGGCGAAGTAATGAAAAGCTACGGCATTCGCTTTGCCTACCACAACCACGACTTTGAATTTCATAAGGTAGAAGGACTGACACCGTTCACCGACATCTTTTTGCCGGAAAGCGATCCCTCCTTGCTCACCTTCGAACTTGATAATTATTGGGTAAAACGTGCCGGCTTCGATCCCATTGAAGTCATGAAGCAGTTCCCCGGACGTTTCGAACTATGGCACATCAAGGATATGGAAGCCAGTGAAGATCAGTTTTTCGCACCGGTAGGCGAAGGCATCATCAACTACAAAGAAATTTGGAAGTTCAAAGAATTGGCCGGCATGAAATATTTCTTTGTCGAGCAGGACGCCACCCGAGACGGTCAGGCCATGCAAGCCATCGAAACCAGCTTCAACAACCTGAAGCAAATCATCTAAAAACCCAAAAGGTTTTTCTTTTAAAAACACCCGGGGCAAAACCCGGGTGCTTATATTCCCTATTGACCTATCGACCTATTGACCTAACGACCTATCGACCTATTGACCTAACGACCTATTGACCTCTTAACCCTATCTCCCCCTCCTACCCTTCATACTCTTCATTCCCCTCATACCCTATCTCCCCTTCCTACCCTATCTCCC
>NZ_BAZW01000038.1 GCF_000974365.1 Geofilum rubicundum JCM 15548 | reverse complement strand
ATATATGTCAACACCAAGAACCACATAACTGATAAAAACAGTCAACCATGAATATCGATTTCTCTAAATCACCAGACGGACTCATCCCGGCCATTATACAGGATAACACAACAGGCAAAGTCCTGATGCTGGGATACATGAACGCAGAAGCGCTCGAAAAAACAAAGCAGGAAAAGCGCGTGACCTTCTTCAGCCGATCCAAGAAACGTTTGTGGACCAAGGGCGAAGAATCCGGGAACTTCCTGAATGTCATATCCATGGCCTCTGATTGCGACGATGACACCCTGCTGATCAAATGCGATCCGCAAGGTCCCACCTGTCACACCGGATCAGACACCTGCTGGAATGAAAGCAACCAACAGGATGACATTCAATTTCTAAAATATCTGCAGGATTTTATCGACCAGCGCAAAGCCGAAATGCCGGAAGGCTCCTACACCACCAGCCTGTTTACCAAAGGAACACGCAAAATCACCCAGAAAGTGGGCGAAGAGGCTGTTGAAACCATCATTGGTGCCATGGCCAATGATGATGAAAACTTCCTGTATGAAGGGGCGGACCTGCTCTACCACCTGATTGTTCTACTCACTCATAAAGGTTTTAGATTGGAAGATCTGGCCCGTGAATTAAAAAAGAGACATAAATAGCTTTCAAATGCCGGTTTGAAAAGAAATCCATAAGCATCACCGGTGCTTACCTCCTACCAAAAGGGAAACGCAGGGGCCAAAACGGTCCAGCTGCTTTTCCCTTTTTTTGTATCAAAAAGGGGAGCAAAAATCCATTCTGGCACATAGCCAGGTGGATTTTTCTGTTTTAATAGAGTAAATAAATCAAAAAACCGTTAAGAATAGTTTCGCCTGTGCTAATTTTGGTGAAACGAGCGAAAAGAAAAGGGACCATTACTGGTACATCTCATCGCCGGATTTTTATTTATTTCAAACACCCTTTTAAAAATGAATACCACACCAGAAAAAATTTCGACACTTGAGAAAGTGGGCTACAGTTTAGGAGATCTAGCTGCCAATCTCATTTTTCAGACTTTAATGACCTTTTTGGCCTATTTCTATACCGACGTGTATAAAATTCCGGCAGATGCCGCCTCCATCATTATTTTTTCAGGCGGTATGATTGGCGCACTTTTCAACCCCGTCATGGGCATTATTGCCGACCGGACCAAAACACGCTGGGGAAAATTCCGCCCGTGGATATTATGGACCTCTGTACCTTTCGGCATCATAGCCTTACTGGCCTTTAGCACCCCCGATTTTGGTCCCGGTGGAAAAATTGCCTATGCCATGATCACCTATGTCATTCTGGTTCTGGTTTATTCCGCCAACAACCTGCCTTATTCAGCACTCAGTGGGGTCATAACGGGTGACATGTCGCAGCGCAACAGCCTTTCCTCCTATCGTTTTACAGCGGTTACCATCGCCCAATTTATTGTTCAGGTATTGCTGCTTCCATTGGTTTTGATTTTGGGAGACGGCGACAAGGCCGTTGGCTTTGAAAATGTCATGGGTATTTTTGCTGCCGTGGGCGTCCTTTTCTTCATCATCACTTTTTTAACCACCAGAGAAAGAATTATTCCTTCTGCCGATCAGGTATCCAGTGTGAAGCAGGACTTAACAGATCTGGTTAAAAACCGACCATGGGTGGTCATGCTCCTAATTACCATCTTCATTTTCATCACCCTGTCGCTCAAAGGCGGTATCTACATCTACTATTTTGAAAATTACCTGGACGAAGCCGAACTGGCTGCTTTTCTGACATCCATTGGCTTTAACGGATTCATCGACGGACTGAACGGCTTGCTGACCAGTATGGGTCTGGTCGGTTTTCACTGGCCTGAAGACGCGCCTTCATCGGGATTCAGTTTGTTTAATGCCGCAGGTATCATTTTGATGATTATTGCCATCGCCTTATCCAAACCCATTGCCGATAAATACGGCAAAAGGGACCTCTTTGGTGTCGCGCTGGCCATTTCGGCCGTCGCTCAATTCATGTTTTTCTTTATAGCACCCGACAAAATAGCCCTGGTCTTCATCACCCAAATCATACACGGTTTCTTTTACGGATTAACCATTCCCTTACTTTGGGCCATGATTGCGGATGTCGCCGATTTTTCAGAATGGAAAAACAACCGCCGGGCCACTGCCATTGTCTTTTCCGCCATGATTTTTGGTCTTAAAGCAGGTCTGGCCATTGGCGGTGCCCTGGTAGCCGGCCTATTATCTTTTTACGGCTATGACCCCCTGCTTCATATACAGTCAGATCAAGCCATTCAGGGCATTCTGATGACCATGAGCGTTTACCCGGCCATCACCTTCTTCATGGCCGTTGCCGCCCTTTTCTTCTATGAAATCAACAAAGAAAAAGAAGTGATGATTGAAAGAGAATTGGGATCACGCCGAAATGCCAAAAAAAAATAGTGATAAAGCTTAATAATGACAACCAATAAAAAAAAGAATATGAGAACAGCGCTAAAACCCGCTCTCTTTGTGGCGACAGCTTCCTTTTGACCAGCTGCTCAACACCGCCGGAAAAAGAGCTGACATTCAAAGATGCCTTTAAAGACCAATTTGTCGTTGGCGTGGCCCTTAACACGAACCAGGTAGCGGGCCATGACCCCAAGGCCATTGAATTAACCAAAAAACATTTCAATTCCATCGTGGCCGAAAACTGCATGAAAATGGCAAACATTCACCCACGGGAGGATCATTTTTTCTGGGAAGAAGCGGATGCCTTTGTTGAATTTGGCGAAGCCAACAACATGCACATTGTCGGCCACACCCTTGTCTGGCACTCCCAGGCGGGCGACTGGATATTTGTCGACGAGGAAGGCCAGGATGTATCCCGGGATGTGTTGATCGAAAGAATGCGCCACCATATTCAAACCGTAGTTTCACGCTACAAGGGTCGTGTCAAAGGATGGGACGTAGTGAACGAAACCATCCTGGATGATGGCTCATGGCGCCAGAGCAAATGGGTGGAAATCATAGGTCCCGAATTTGTGCAAATGGCCTTTGAATTCGCCCGGGAAGCCGATCCTGAAGCAGAATTGTACTACAACGATTATTCCGTATCCACACCGGCCAAACGGGACGGTATTTACTACATGGTCAAAGATTTAATCGACAAGGGCGTGAAAATTGATGCCGTCGGTTTACAGGGCCATTTGACCCTGCCCTCCCCAACCGTAGATGAAATGGAACAAGCCATTCTTAAACTGGCCAGTCTGGGAGTTAAAACCATGATTACCGAACTGGACATTACCGTTCTCCCCTGGCCTTCGGAGCAGGTGACGGCTGAAATCTCCCTGAACTATGAACTTGAAGAAAAATACAACCCTTATCCAAACGGCATTTCAGAAGAAGCCAATGCGGCCTTAATGGACAAATACCGTGACTTTTTTGAGATGTTTCTCAGAAACAGTGAGCACATCACCCGAGTGACCTTTTGGGGCGTCAACGACAGTCAATCCTGGAGAAACAACTGGCCCATCAGAGGCCGGATGGACTATCCTTTGCTCTTCGATCGGGACTACCATGCCAAACCGGCTGTGGCCGACATCTTACAAATGACTCAGAATAAATAAGCACCCATTGAAAAACGAATGACTATGGTAAGAGACCACTTGACAAAAGACCTTTACATTGCCGATCCGGCTGTCCATGTTTTTAACGGAAAACTATATATCTACCCGTCACATGATTACGAGGCGGGCGTTCCCGAAGACGATTTGGGTTCCCACTTTGCCATGAAAGATTACCATGTTTTTTCCATGGATGATGTGGACAGTAAAGCCGTAGACCACGGTAAGGCCCTCGACGTAGATGACATCAACTGGGCCGGTCGTCAGCTGTGGGACAGCGACGCGGCCTATAAAGATGGCCAATACTATCTGTATTTTCCCTTGAAAGACAAAACAGACATTTTTCGCATCGGGGTAGCCATCAGCGACCGTCCGGAGGGCCCGTATAAACCACAGCCCTTTCCCATCGATGGCAGCTATTCCATCGACCCCTGCCTCTTTAAAGAAGATGACGGCACCCACTACATGTACTTTGGTGGTATCTGGGGGGGACAGTTGCAACGCTACCGCAACAACAAAGCCATTGAATGCGGTGCCCTGCCGGCAGATAACGAACCGGCACTCTGTGCCAAAGTGGTGAAGATGAGGGACGACATGCTCGAATTTGATGAGGCTCCCAAAGATCTTGTTATTCTGGATGAGAATGGCCAACCGCTGCTCAACGGCGACAACAACCGCCGTTTTTTTGAAGCCTCCTGGATGCACAAACACCAGGGAAAATACTACTTTTCCTACTCCACCGGCGACACCCACAAACTGTGTTATGCCATGGGCGACAACCCATACGGACCCTTCACCTACAAAGGGGTCCTGTTAAATCCGGTGCTTGGATGGACCACCCACCACTCCATTGTCGAGTTCAAAGGAAAATGGTACCTGTTCTTTCACGATGTTGAAATTTCTGGTCAGACCCATTTACGCAGTACCCGATTCGCCGATCTCAACTACCGGGCGGATGGAACGATTGAAACGATTACCGTTGATTACAAAAAGTAGATGATTGCTTGATTCTTAGCGGGGGCCGTTCTTGTCTGGCGACAAGAACGGCCTTTTTTCATTTCAAAAGTCCCCGCTGCCATTCTTGAAAATTGATTAACTTTGTTGTTCCGCTACACCTCAAAACAATAAGCCATGCCGCTAAAAGATTTTAAAACCCGTATTAAAATAAAGGCCGAACAAGAAGATGTCTACGCCGCCTTCACCAACCCCTTTACCATTGAACTCTGGTCGGGTTACCCCGCCACCATGCCCTCAGAACCCGGCGCAGAATTCTCCATGCTGGAAGGAGATATCGCAGGTCGGGTGCTCGAACTCGTACCCCCCTCCAAAATTGTTCAGGAATGGTACTTCGGCGAGCAGGAAGAAGCTCCATTGCCACCATCAAACTCTTTCCATCCGGCGGCAACGTTCAGGTCGATCTGTTCCACACCAATATTCCAGCGGAAGCTTATGAAGAAATAACCGAAGGCTGGACCGAATATTTCCTGGGCGCCATCAAGGAATTTTTAGAGGGCGCTTAAAGGATGGAACACCCCACCGAATGAAAGACATCCGGTGGGCCACCGACAAGTCCCTATTTCAAAAAGAAATGCCGAAAAAGGTACCAGATAATAACCGATAGCATAAAAAGGGCAAAGCCATAAACAGTACCAATCATCGAGACTCTTAAACCGGCGGCAAGCATTGAGGCCGAAACGCCCCCCAAATCCTGTATCACAATAAGCGCCTCAAAAAGCCCCAAAATCTGCCCCATAATCCCAGCCAAAAAAGCGAGACTTCCGAAAAAAAGAATGGAAGTATTCATTCTCTTCAAGACGACCTTTTCAGCGCCATGGTGGCGCTTTAACAAAAAGCGAACTGTTAATACAGCCACCACCACCCACATTAAATAAATGGGCAGCATGAACCAAATACCACCTTCATACAAATGTCTAATAATCATATCAGTTGTTTTTAAGTTAATAATGGTACAATGGTAAATATTGCCCGTTTCTTCACCAAACTTCTTATGCCAGTGAACCAATACCCCTGCTGGTCGACCATTTTTCCAGGCCCAACGCGATGATGGTTGTTGAGGGTGGCGAATCTGTTACTGGCATAAAACCGTCCACGCCAAGCCCAAATTAAGACACTTTAGGCTATCTTTGAACCGCCATGCAAAACTTTCCAATAACCAACATATTAAACCAAAAGGCGACGAAACTGTGGCATATGGCCTACTGGCTCATGGCCACCGCCCTCATGTTCCTGGTATTTAGCAACAGTCACTACGACTTCCAAATCAGGGTGGTATTGGTCATCATTCTTACCATCGCCAGCTATTTCACAGCCACCGCCGTCAACAAATACCTCATTCCACAACTATTATTCAAAGGCAGAATCCTTACATTTACTTATCTGCTGTTCTTCCTTTTCATCGTCACCTTTTGGCTCAACCTGTTTTTAATCCTCATCATACTACTTTACAGCATCCAATACCTCCCCGATGAAACCGTCATTCCCAAAAACTCGGATGTTCTGATACTGATCACCGGCAACTACCTGATTGTCATTCTTGCGGCCGTTATTTACTTCATTAAATCGTCATTCAACCAGGCGCTTGAATCCAAAAAGTTAGCCCTGCAAAAGCAAACCCTGGCCGCCCATTTGAAAATGGCCCAATCAAAACTGCTGCAGGGACAAATACATCCGCACTTCATCTTCAACATGCTCAACAACTTGTACGGCCTCGTAAAAAAAGACAGCGACAAGGCCCGGGAGATCATTCTCCGGATGTCTGACCTGCTGGAATACATGCTGTATAAATGTAACCATGAAATGGTATTATTGAGCGATGAAATCCATTTTATAAAAAACTACCTTGAGTTGGAACGCGTCCGGCATGACGATGGCTTTAAAATATCTGCCGCCTTCCCCCGTGATATAAAGAATGAAAAAATTCCGCCGCTCATTCTGTTTCCCTTTATCGAAAATGCCTTTAAACACGGCCCGGCCAATACAGAATCTGACGGAATTAAGATCGAACTTTCGCTGTCCCGTAAAAGCATCGACTTCAAGGTTGAAAACCCCGTCTCACCAGTGCCAGCATCCAGTCATCTTAATAAAGAATCCAAGGGCATTGGCTTGAAAAATGTACAGGAGCGGCTCCAGTTAAGCTATCCGGACATGCACCTGTTAGACATCCAATCTGACAAGACCAGTTTCAAAATTCATTTGTTAATAAGGAGGGAAGATGAGTGACCATACTACCTACAACTGCCTCATCATTGATGACGAACCAATCGCCATCAGTGTCATCCAGGAACACCTCGGGGCGTTTAAGAATTTCACCTGCCTGAAAGGATACACCAGAGCAGTAGAAGCCACTGAACTCCTGAGTCAGGGCCATATCGATCTGCTTTTTTTAGATATAAACATGCCCGGGATATCCGGTCTTGATTTTCTAAGGTCCCTTTCGAATCCCCCGGCAGTCATATTAACAACGGCCTACAGGGACTTTGCAGTGGATGCCTTTGATTTAAACGTCCTCGATTATTTGCTGAAACCCATCTCTTTTGAAAGATTTCTCAAGTCCATTAACAAATTCCTCAAACAGTCAGCAGCTCCTCCCTTACCCCAAAACCCGGATAAAGCCGGGAACCCACACATTCTGTTAAAAGCAGACAAAAAAATTCACAAAATGGCGGTCGCGGACATTGTCTTCGCAGAGAGTCTCGATAACTATATAATCGTCACCACCACCCGGCAAAAACTCATCTGCTATGAGAGTTTAAGTCACCTGGAAGACCGTCTGCCCGACCGGGACTTTTTAAGGATACACCGTTCTTTTCTAATAAACGTGCATAAAATAACGGCTTTTACAAGTGCCCACCTCGAAATCAACGACCGCCAATTCACCATTGGTCGCAACTACAAAGAAGCCGTCCTAAAAAGACTGCTCCCATCAACTTCCGATTAGGCCACTCCGGAAGTGGGGCCTATTCATCCATCCCCCCAAAATAAAAAAAGCCCTGGCTGCCTGGTCATCAGCAGACAACCAGGCAGCAGGGCCTTTAAAGACTTAACGGAGTCATCCAAAGCACTTATCTTCAGACCGCTACTCTACATAAAAAATGGGTCCGTCAGAGGTCACTTCTTCAGGAAAAAAGATCAGCGCACTATCGTTCAATTTAGGAAAAGTATTCTCCAATAGTTCAATCATTTCAGAACCAGCCAACAAAACAGGTCCATAGCCATGGGCGGCAAAAACACTGATGGGACGGTAGTAATAAAAGGCCGGATCAAAGCCCATTCCGGTTCCCACACAGGTACCTTCTACCTGTCCCTTGTCGTTCACCTTAGACGCCACAGCATTCCAGGCCAGCAAAGTCATTGGGCCATACACTTTGGCATCCACGTACCCCCGGTTAATGGCACGGGCAATGGCATATACATAAATAGCCGTAGCAGAAGTCTCCAGATAAGAATCGTTCCGGTCGATCAACTGGTGCCAGAAGCCTCGGGCGACTGGTAATTGGCGAGTCCCCGTATATGCTTTTGCAGGAGTGCCAAAACCTCTGCACGTCCCGCAT
The DNA here is from genome assembly GCF_000974365.1 of Geofilum rubicundum JCM 15548. Lineage (GTDB taxonomy): Bacteria > Bacteroidota > Bacteroidia > Bacteroidales > Marinilabiliaceae > Geofilum > Geofilum rubicundum. The sequence continues at coordinate 32,489 of NZ_BAZW01000038.1, read as the reverse complement.
AATCCGCCGGCAAAACCTCCAAAAGCTCGACCAGCGTCATCACGGCCCAACCATTGGCACGTGCCCAGTGAAATTGCGGGTGTTCTTCCATGTCCAGAATCCAACCATGCATAAACAACTGCTTCTCCTCATTGAACATACGATCGGCAAATTGCAACACCTGCTTGACGGCATCATCCCAATAGGCTGTTTCGCCGGAGTACTTACCCATCCAGGCCATAGCCGGGACACTCATGAACAAATCATCCAGCCACAAGGAATTACGCATGGGCCGGTTACGTGCCAAAGTACCATCTTCCAGACGAAATTCCTCATGACTGATATAGTTCATAAAGTTATCAATCATAGGATCAAGGTCGGCCGATTGCCCCGCCAATTTAGCTTTAATCATTGCGGCACACAAAGCACCGGAATCATCCAGGGCACCCGGATGAAGCACCGAATGCATGGCGTATCTACTGCCACTCTCCTCATCCAAATTCAAAAAGTAGGGCCGGATATCTGCTAAAAAGGCCAGGCGGTCATAGGTATAATTGGCGAACTTGTCATTACCGGTAACCGCAGCCGCATTCAACATCCCTGCATAGGTCACCCCCCACTCATAACTGGTAAGGCGAAAGTCGCCGGCCTTGAACACCGTTTCCCCGTCAATGGCATCGTAGTCCGTCACTTCCTCTCCGGAATCCTTATCTACTAAGGCAGTGGGGGTAGTAGCTTCCAGATACCCATGCACGCGATCCAGAACTTCCACGATCTCCGCCTTCTCCGGGACCACATAAGGCACATTGTATTCAGGTTGCATCAAGTGAAGCGGCGCATTGGCATCGGTAAGAGGTGCCTCACTGTCCGAATCAGCTGTGGGTTGGCAGCCCACAAAGCCGGCCAACATAAGCAAAAGCATGGTCGATTGGAAATAATTCTTCATTTTAAAAATATTTATATGGTCAAACAAAAACACAGGTCAGACGAGCCCAAACAACCCCGGCAAGATAACAAATCTTAACAGAAAACGGAACATGTAAGCACAAGTCTTTCATGTTCCGTTTCAATAAAAACATTTCAGGTATTAGAACCTGTACCCCAAACCAAGTCCGAAAGCGGTGTTTTTAACAGGATAATCAGAGTCACCCTCAGAATCGATATTGATTAAGCCCAATTGGGTATTCAACTGAAACGAAAAACCACTTGCGAACATATAGCCAAAAGATATATTGGCACCCATATCCAAAGCTTTAAACATATCATCATCACCAGAACCAAAAGTAACATCCTCTTCTCCGGATTCATCGCCATCATCCCACTTAACTTTACCCCCAATGCCATAACCCAAATAAGGTCCAAAGGCAACAATTAAATTACCCTCGCCCAAAAGAGGTTTATAAACCAAATTTAGAGGCACCTCCAAATAATTTAAAACAATCGTGGATTCACTAGAAAACTCATAGGCGATTCCGCCCACTTCACCGGACTCTGACCATTCACTCTTTGCTCCCTTTGTAGAGAAAAGCAGTCCCGGCGCAAAATAAAAATCAGGCGCCACCGGAATTTCATAATCCAAGCCCAAATGAAAACCGGTTTTCATCTTTGTATCATCCGGAACACCGTCTCCGGCCAAATTTGAAAAGTTCACACCACCGCGCAATCCAAGACCTTGCGCACTAACTGCGGTTACAGCTATAGCCATGACGGCCAATAAAAGAATTCGTTTCATAATTTCAATTTTTGATTGGTAAGGATTTTATTAATTGGAAGCTTCCCGTTCGGCTTCGCGTTTCATTTTTTCGTTGGCCGTAATGATAAATTCCACCCGGCGGTTCTGAGCACGACCTTCCTCCGTGTCGTTGGAATACTTGGGAGAGGTCTCTCCATAGCCCACGGTTGTTAACCGTGAGGAAGAAACACCCCGGTTCACCAGATAACTGGTCACCGCATTGGCCCGGCGTTCAGACAAGTCCTGGTTGTAAGTATCGGAACCGCTGCTGTCTGTATGCCCCTGAACTTCAATATCAGTATCCGGATAGGTATCAAACACCGTTATCATTTTATTCAAATTGGTACGTGCGGTAGAAGAAAGTTCATAACTGTCGAATCCGAACAAAATATTATTGCTCAGTTCAACGATAATGCCTTCTCCAACCCGTTCCACATTGGCATCGGGGAGCTGGGCTTTCATTTCTTCTGCCTGCTTGTCCATTTTATTGCCAATAATGGCACCGGTCACACCTCCAACGGTGGCACCCACCACAGCCCCCACGGCCGTATTACCGGCGGTCCGGCCAATAATCGCACCGGCAGCAGCACCGCCGGCTGTTCCTATAGCAGCACCCTTCTGGGTACCCGTTAACGATTTACAGCCGGTTAAAACCAAAGCTGACATAACCATCATCATCAAAAAATAACGCATTGTTCTCATCTGTTCATTTATTTAGTTAATCATTTCAATATTTTAAAAGCGGTCTTTTGAAACATAAAAAACGAAGCAAAAAAAATCAGGCCATCCAACAGGTGAAGCAACCTTCATATTTATGTTTAGCTACACCTAAACAATAGGATGGTAATTTTGTACTTAATTTTTACAATGTCAAGCATATCTTCCTTTAATATAATCTCAAGTTACAACAATTAAACCCGACAAACACCATAAGACCAAACTTTAACTACCTGCCACCGGACGCTGGCAAAAAAGATTAATCTTTGGGTTGGGACTGTTTATCATCTAACTTCATTAAATTTACAGACCATTACCATCAGGCGATTGCTCAAAACCCGTTTTAGCTTACAAAATACTGGAACAAAATGGAAATACTCAGTCTTATACTTATCATGGTCCTATTAATGCTACAGCTTTTTCTGTTGAGTCAAGCCCAAAATTCGCATCCCGACAGAATGGCGCAAGCCATTCGGGACATACTCCAGCAGGAACTTAAAAGCAATCGGGAGGAACTATCCACAGCCTTACGGGATAACCGAACAGAATTATCGCTGGGACTCGACCGGATGACGCAACGACTGGAAGAAAAACTGAGCACCATCCATGAGACTTCCATCAAAGATGCCAGAGCCAACCGCGATGAATTGTCGAAAAGCATGGCCTATTTCCAGGAGGCCTTCAGTCGCAACATCACCTCCTTCAACGATTTGCAGAAGCAGAAATTCCAGGAAATGGCCCTTCGTCAGGACGAGATGCTAAAATCGACCGAGTCAAAACTGGATAAGATGCGTGAAACGGTCGACGAAAAACTGCATAAAACCCTGGAGGACAGACTGGGTCAATCGTTCAAACTGGTCAGTGAACGCCTGGAGGCCGTCCAAAAAGGATTGGGCGAGATGCAAAGCCTGGCCAACGGCGTGGGCGACCTGAAGAAAGTGCTGTCCAATGTCAAAACCCGCGGCGCCCTCGGAGAAATCCAATTGGGCAACATCCTCGAGCAAATCATGGCCCCGGAGCAATATGCCACCAACCTGTCGACCAAAAAAGGGTCGGCCGATCTGGTCGAATTTGCCATTAAGCTACCCGGAAGGGAGGACAGTGGAGAAACCGTGTATTTACCCATTGATGCCAAATTTCCTCAGGAAGATTATCTCAGACTGCAGGCAGCCTTTGAAACAGGCGAAAAAGCCTTGGTAGAAACCGAAACCAAAAAATTGGTGCAAGCCATTAAAAAGAGTGCCCGTGACATTCGCGATAAGTATATTGATCCGCCGCACACCACCGATTTTGGCATCCTTTTTTTACCTGTAGAGGGTCTTTATGCAGAGGTGGTACGCCAACCGGGACTATTGATGCTTTTACAACGGGATTACAAAATCATCGTCACCGGCCCCACCACCCTGGCAGCCATGCTCAACAGTCTGCAAATGGCTTCAAAACCCTCGCCATCCAAAAGCGCAGCAGTGAAGTCTGGCAAGTCCTGGGCGCCGTTAAAACAGAATTTTCAAAATTCGGGGAAGTCCTGGCCAAGGCACGAAAAAAAATCGGGGAAGCAGATAAAGAGCTGGATTCTCTGGTCGGTACCAGAACCAAAATGATGTTGTCCAAATTAAACAAAATTGAAAAATTGCCCACCATCGAGAAAGCCACCCTTCTGGATACCCCACCAAAATCCTTAGAAGACGATGCGTAAAATAACTACCGCCACTTAATTTTCACAAATTCGCGGGGCCTGGTAATGTGTGCCGGTAAACTATTACGAACAGCCGTTTTAATAGAATCGATCAAAACCGGGCGATTAAAACTTTTGTGACAAACAATACTGACTTCACGGACGGGTTCCGGCTGCTCAAAGCGCCTGACATGCGCCTTGTCCCCTTCCGAAATGGCCAATTCAGGTATCAAAGTATAGCCAATCCCCTTCTTCACCAATCCTTTAATGGTTTCAATGGAACCACTTTCGTATTGAAAATTAAAAACGGGATGGCTGACCTTCGTTTTACAGATATTCAGCGCCTGACTGCGAAAGCAATGCCCTTCGGACAATAAAAGGAGATGATTGGCATCCAGCCCGTCAGGAGAAAGCAGCCCCTTGTCGAGCAGCGGATGCTCAGCCGGTCCATAAAAAACAAAGGACTCATTAAACAGGACGGTTTCCTGCAAATCTCTTTCCCCGGCAGGTGTGGCCATGATGGCCAAATCAAGGCGGTTTTCATGCAAGGCTTTGATGATCAACTCGGATTCCATCTCCTCAATCACCAGCCGGGTGTCAGCAAATTTTTCAGCAAACAAAGGCAGAAACAATGGCAACAAATGGGGCGCAATGGTTGGAATAATACCCAGACGAAACTGCCCCTTCAAACTGTTTTTCTCGCCATTCAAGGCCCCATGCAAATCGTTGATGTCTTTAAGAATTCGTCGGGCTTTGGCAATAAACAGCACGCCTTCGGGTGTCGGCTTAAGTGGTTTTTTAGACCGGTCGAATAATAAAACATCCAACTCTTCCTCCAGCTTTTTAAGCTGCATGGTCAACGTTGGCTGGGTCACATGGCAATTTTCAGCCGCGCTTACAAAATGGCGAAAATCATCCAGCGCAATCACATACTCCAATTGTTGAATATTCATTCGAACACCTCCTCTATTCGAACATGTTCTTCATGCGGCTAAAAAAATTCTGACCGGCATCTTCTCCCGGGGTAAAAGCCTCCGACTCTTTTAATTTTTCAACCAGGCGGGCCTCCTCTTTGGGCAAATCTTTGGGGATGTACACATTGATACGAACCAGAAGGTCACCCCGACGGTAACCGTTAATATCCGGCAAGCCCTTGCCTTTTAACCGAAGCGTCTTTCCCGGTTGCGTGCCAGCATCAATTTTTACCTTCACCTTGCCCTCAACGGTAGGAATTTCGACAGCTGATCCCAATATGGCGTCCGGAACACTTAAGGACAGGTTAAAAACAAGATCACTTCCGTCCCGGATCAACTCCGGATGCTTCTCTTCCTGAATAAGAATCAACAAATCACCGTTAATTCCGCCGCGTCGGGCAGCGTTGCCCTTTCCGGAAACAGACAACTGCATCCCCTCTTCCACGCCGGCAGGAATTTGAATGGTCACCACCTCATCCTGCCGCATTAAGCCTTCCCCGTTACATTGGGCACACTTCTGTGTGATGATCTTTCCTTCCCCATTACAAGAGGGACAGGTTGAGGTCGTCTGCATTTGCCCCAATATGGTGTTACTGATGCGCGTCACTTGTCCGGTCCCCCGGCATGTTGAGCAATCACTATAGGAGGAACCATTGGCGGCTCCTGTGCCGCTGCAATGGCTACAACTGACATATTTTTTAACCTTAATCTTTTTTTCAACGCCATTGGCAATCTCCTGCAGGGTGAGTTTTACCTTTACCCGTAAATTGGAGCCTTTGTTAACCCGCTGTTGCGAGCGACCACCACCAAATCCGCCAAAGCCACTAAAACCGCCACCGAATCCACCACCAAAAATATCGCCAAAATGAGAGAAAATATCGTCCATACTCATTCCGCCACCATAGCCACCGCCGCCGGAAGCGCCACCAACACCTGCATGTCCATACTGATCATAGCGACGACGTTTCTCGTCATTGCTTAAAATTTCATAAGCTTCGGCCGCCTCCTTGAACTTCTCCTCAGCCTCCGAGTTTCCGGGGTTCTTATCCGGATGAAACTGAATGGCCTTTTTTCTGTAGGCTTTCTTTATCTCTTCGGCCGAGGCATTTTTACTCACCTCTAATATTTCGTAATAATCTCTTTTCGACATGTCAGGTAATTTATTTTTTATTCTCCTACAACCACTTTCGGGAACCGAATGACTTTATCATCCAGCAGGTATCCTTTCTCTAAACAATCGATGACTTTACCTTTCATTTCCTCAGAAGGGGCAGGGATTTTGGTGATGGCTTCGTGGACATCTGCATCAAAATCCTGGTTACTGGTATCAATTGCTTTGACCCCCTGTTGCGACAGGTAATTAACAAACTTATTATATATTAAATCGATGCCACCTTTCACGGAATCCAGATCGCTTGCGCTTCCCAGATGTTGAATGGCCCGTTCAAAATCATCAATCACCGGCAAAATATTGACAAAGATCCGCTCGCCCGCTATTTTGGTCAGTTCCATCTTTTCCTTTAAGGTGCGTTTGCGGTAATTATCATATTCTGCCACCAGTCTTAAATGCTTGTCATTTAAATCGACCAACTGCTTTTTCAACAAACTTACCTGATCTTCACAGGCCTCATCCGCATCATCCGATGCCCGCTCCTCATCCTCCTGCTCTTCTTCAACTGTCTCTTCTTCAATCGGATCCTCCTCAGAAACAACATCTTCCTGATTTGACGCCTGTTCCGTTTGCATCGACTCTAATTCTTGCTCCTTATTTTCGGGTTGCTCCTTTCCCTTTTCTTTTGAACTCTTCCTGGTCATATTGGTATCTTATTTTTTTACGTTCTGATATTTACTGGCTTCATCCATGCGCAGGCATGGTCAAAAACTCTGCAAAAGTACTCAATTATTTTGCCAATCTAAATTTACGGGACAATTTGACAGACTCTAAGCCTTTCTTTGCCAATACCTGCAATAATGACAAAGACAGCATCAGAAAACTGACACTGCCTTTACCTATGTTTCAATTAAATATTATGCTAGCGTCTGTAAGCTGCAAAATGTTCCCGGTCAACGGACTCTAAACGCTTAAGCGTGTTGGCAATCTTCTCAATATCGCTGCTCTTTTCTACAATGCGACCTTCCCCGTCAATTAAAAAGTTAGGAAAATCATCGCCGACTTTGAAACTTTCTGCCAATTCAGATTCCAAACCGTTCAAATCACATAAGTGAAAGAAGTCCTGCAATCCATCGCGCTCAATGGTCCTGTATAAAGGGGTTTTAAATCGGTCAAGAGAAACACTGATGACGACAAAACCATCACTATTCAAAAATTCACTGTCGCGGTATTGCTCCAGAATATGTTTCTTTCTGGGATTATCAATTCTGGAAGGCGCATCATAAGACGCCCAGAAATCTACCAGGACCATTTTCCCCTTTAGCGCCTCAGAATCAAAAAGAGAACCATCCAGCAAGCGTGATTCAATTTTTGGTGCTCTGTCGCCCACATTAACGCCTATGGCCGGCTCTGTAGAACCATTCATGAACGAAACAAAGGCCAGCCCCACAAAAATTGTAAATGTCACTGCTTTAAATCTCATCTGTTTTATTTTGGTTAATAAATACGGTACAAATTTCGGCTATTAATCCTTTCAATTATACTTTTTTAGATAAACAGCCTATTAATGTTGACCGATGTCATTCTCACCACAAAAGTATGCTACAAAACACATATAAACCAAATCCAAATGTTTGCAAAGGTTAATTAATATATTTATCTTATAAACAAAAGAAGCTAAGATGCTCAAAAAGAACACCTTAGCTTCTTGTTAAAAAGGCACAAAAATGACTAATGGCACCTAGAATACCATCAACGTAGGATTAAACACGACGAATGGACGCTCCGATTTGATTAAGGCGTTCATCAATATTTTGATATCCCCGGTCAATTTGCTCAATATTATGTATAACACTCTTGCCTTTAGCCGATAATGCCGCAATGAGCAAAGCTACGCCGGCCCGAATATCCGGAGAGGTCATCACACTCCCTCTGAGCGAATTTCCGTGATTATGACCAATCACAGTGGCCCGGTGAGGATCACAAAGAATAATGCTGGCCCCCATATCAATCAACTTATCCACAAAGAAGAGCCGACTTTCAAACATTTTTTGATGAATCAGTACACTCCCTTTGGCCTGCGTAGCCACCACCAAAAAGACACTGAGGAGATCGGGTGTCAGACCCGGCCATGGGGCGTCGGCAATCGTCATGATGGAACCATCGATAAAGGTTTCAATTTCGTATTGCGCCTGCGCCGGAATATAGATATCCTCGCCCCTGATCTCCAGATTTATTCCCATTCGACTAAAAGCCAAAGGAATAAGCCCCAACTCAGCGGGTGCCGCATTTTTAATGGTAATTTCACTTTGGGTCATGGCCGCCATGCCAATAAAACTGCCCACCTCAATCATGTCGGGCAGAATACGATGCTCACATCCCTTCAATACCTCCACGCCATTAATGATGAGCAAATTGGAACCAATGCCACTTATATCGGCACCCATTCGGGTCAGCATCTTACACAACTGCTGAATATAGGGTTCACAGGCGGCATTATAAATCGTAGTGGTGCCGGGCGTAAGAACCGCAGCCATGAGCACATTGGCGGTACCAGTGACCGAGGCCTCATCCAACAACATATGAGCCCCCTTTAATTCTTCAGCATGTACCGTATAGAAAATTTCATCCGGCTTAAACTCAAAGCGCGCCCCTAATTTCTCAAACCCAAAGAAGTGGGTATCCAGACGCCGGCGGCCAATCTTATCTCCGCCAGGTTTAGGAAAATAAGCCTTTCCGTATCGGGCCAATAATGGCCCCATAATCATAATGGAACCTCTTAAAGAGGATGCCCGCTTCCGAAATTCCTTTGTTTGGAGATACTCCAGATCAATATTCCCTGCCCGAAAAGCATACTTATTGGGTGAAAAACGATCGATTTCCACCCCCATTTCCTCTAAAAGACGGATCAAATGATTGACATCCAAAATGTCCGGAATATTGTCAATCACCACCTTTTCTGAAGTCAGCAAGGTGGCACAAATGACTTGTAAAGCTTCGTTTTTAGCGCCCTGCGGAATAATCTCACCGGACATCCGACAAGGCCCTGTAATTTCAAAACTGCTCATGGATGAGATTTTTGCCCCTTAAAAAAAAGTTGAAACGAATGGAAGACTATCGGAACTTTCCAAGGGCCGTCAAATGCCCCTTCACTCCGACAAGCAGAAAATTAATCCCGGCCTTTCCGGGAAAAGTTCTTTCTGCGCGGACGATTGTGCGGCTCTCTGCCCTCCAGGGCACGCAAGTGCTGAACCGTCGCTTCCAGCTCTCCTTTAGAAAGCAAACGAATATCTTTAAGCACCCGGTCATCCGTGGCATTGTCTCTGTTCCAGTTCAGCAAAGATTTCCGCATATGATTGACAATTAAAGCAATCAAATGGTCCTTTAACTCCCCGGCTTCCATCTCCACAGCTTGGCAATCATCTGTTCAATCAATCGGCCATAGTGCTTGTACCGCATGGAATAATCATTGTAAGGAACGACCTCGGGCTTGGTGGTAAAATTATCGGCTTCCGGCACCTTATAGGGGAATTCAATATCCAATTCAAAATCGGACATAATGGCCAGGTGATCCCACAGCTTATGCTTAAAATCACTCACATCACGCAAGTGCGGAAAAAGGTTCCCCATAACCGACACAATGGCATAGGCACATTTGGTACGTTCTTCACGGTCCTCAATACCTTTGGCATGATCAACCATTTTATGAATGTGTCTGCCATATTCAGGCATCACAAGATGTTTACGTGTTGAATTGTAATCCATTAACAAAATATAATGAAGTTATTTGGTTTTCACTTAATAATATCTTCCGGCATTTCGAGGCAGTATTCTATATACAAATGCCAACATAAAGAAGGTCAGATCAATTAACAAAACTAGCGCAATATTTTGAGTTTGGCAAACTTTAACAATAATTGTTTGGTTCCGGCATTCTCAAAAACCACAATCGCCTTGACGTTGGGCGGCGTTCCTTCCATGCCAACCACCTCCCCCAGTCCAAAACGCTCATGCTCTACCCGGCTTCCAACACCAATCCCCGTCACATCGCTGAAGGTTTCCTGACCAAAGCGGGTTGGTGAGGGCGGGGATGTTTCCTTTCTGTCGGAAAACTGAAAGCCCCGTTTCTCCTTTTGGGCCGGTCGGCTAAAATCAAATTCCCGTTTTTGACCCACCTTGCTTTTTTGGGCACTTCGGCCTTTGGCCAAAGAAGGGGCGCCCCCATCCTCAATAAAGGACACATCAATGTCCTTTAAAAAGCGACTGGCCGTCACAAAACTATGTTCCCCGTATTTAAAGCGACTTCGGGCAAACGAGATGGTCACATTTTTTTCGGCACGGGTAACCGCCACATAAAAAAGCCGGCGCTCCTCTTCCAGTCCCTGATCGTTTGAGCCGGCCATGGGAGATGGAAACAAGCCTTCCTCCACACCAACAATATAAACACAGCCAAATTCCAAACCTTTGGCCGAGTGAATGGTCATCAAAGTGACCTTGTCCAGATCGTCGGTCTCCTCACTGTCCTGATCGGTCAGTAAGGACACTTCCTCCAAAAAATGGACAATGGTATTGTCCTGTCCCGTTTCCTTGCGCTCTTCGGCAAAATCACGGACCCCGTTCAACAATTCATCAATGTTCTCAACACGCGCCTGTCCCTCATGGGTTTTATCCTGATGGAGCTCCTTCAGAATACCGCACTGGGAAACGATTTCGGTGGTAATTTCATAGGCATCCATCACAGGAATCAAGCGGGCAAAACCGTTGATCATATTGGCAAAACTGGCCAGCTTCTTCAGCGTGCCCGCGTTAAAGCCCAAAGAGGGCAAAGAAGGATGCGTCAATACTTCCCACAAGGTAATTCCACTTTCAGCCGCCGCCCTCTCCAGCTTGTCGAGGGTCGTTTTCCCAATGCCCCTGGCCGGGTAATTGATCACCCGTTTGAGCGCTTCGCCGTCCCGCGGGTTCACAGCCATGCGCAAATAGGCCAGCAAGTCCTTGATTTCCTTACGTTGGTAAAAGGAGAGGCCGCCATAAATCTTATACGGAATCTGGCTTTTTCGCAGCGCCTCCTCAAAAATACGCGACTGCGCATTGGTGCGGTAAAGTATGGCAAAGTCGGCCAGCGAAATCCCCTCATTCCGGCTCCTTGAAAGAATATCATTGACCACCAGAAAGCCCTCTTCCACATCGGAATAAGCTTGTAGCAAGCGAATCTTATCGCCCTCCTCGTTTTCCGAAAAAACCACTTTTCGGATCTGCCCCTTGTTATTGGAAATAATGCTGTTGGCGGCATTCACAATGGTTTGGGTAGACCGGTAATTCTGCTCCAGTTTAAACAGTTGATAATCGGGGTAATCATTTCTGAAATTCAGAATATTCTCAATCTTTGCCCCTCGAAAACTATAAATACTCTGCGCATCATCGCCCACCACACAAACATTCTTATGTTGCTCGGCCAGCTTGCGGACAATCAGGTATTGCGAAAAATTCGTATCCTGGTACTCATCCACCAGCACATATTTAAACTGTTGCTGATATTTGGCCAAAACCTCCGGATGATCCCTGAAGAGCAGATTGGTATTGAGCAGGAGATCGTCAAAATCCATGGCCCCCGCCTTAACACAAGCCTTCATGTAGCGCAGGTAAATCTCATGCACCATGGACACCCTGGAAGCCCGGTCGGCCATCATGCGGTGCTGGTCGCGCGCGCATAGGCAGCAGGCAGCACCAGGTCATTCTTGGCGGCAGAAATGCGTGACAATATCGTTCCGGGTTTATATTCCTTCTCTTTGATCTGCATCTCTTTCAAAATCCCCTTGATCAAACTTTTGGAGTCGGTGGTGTCATAAATGGTGAAACTCGAAGGAAACTGAAGATGTTGCGCCTCCACACGAAGAATGCGTGCAAAAATAGAATGAAAAGTGCCCATCCACAGTCGGCTGGCCGTGTCCTTACCGACAATGGCCCCAATCCGCTCCTTCATTTCGCGGGCCGCTTTATTGGTAAAGGTCAGTGCCAGAATATGCCAGGGTGCAACGCCTTTCGACAAAAGGTAAGCAATTCGGTAAGTGAGCACGCGTGTTTTGCCGGATCCGGCTCCCGCAATAACCAAAGAAGGACCTTCGGTCGAAACCACCGCATCTTTTTGGGCGCCATTCAATTGTTCCAGGTAATTTTGCACAGTCAATAATCGGTTTTATATATGATGAAAAATCCCTCTAAAATCTACAAAAAACAAAAATACAATTATTCCCCAACAATTCCGTTAGATTAATTAGCGGTAAAAACTAAAACCTTATTGCGTAAAAAATGTAAATTCGCAGGATATAATAATTCGATACTTATGGCCATTCCGCATAAATTCTTACTTCTTTTTTTATTAGCGGCATTGTTACCCCCAAAGACAAATGCCCAGATCACCGTCCGGTCCGCCTCCGATGTCGAAACCAGCCCCAACCTGCTGGTCCGGGAGGATTCCATTTATGTGGTAAGGGACCAGATCATTGAGGGCGGAGACCAGGTCATTCTTGAATCGCTGTCCCAATCAACCACCTATTATTATGAGTGGACACGCTACAACGCGTCCACCAACACCTGGACCATTCCCGTTGCCACCGGCGACATTGCCTCCTACCCGGTATCGACTGCCGGCGGTTACCAGCTAACGATCCGGGAGGGTATGAATGGCTCCGTTCTGGAGCAGCACCGCTGCTGGGTCTTCAACTCCCCGCTGGCCGAAGCCGCCATCGAAGTGGTGAATGAGAACTGTGATTTCCTGGAACTCCGGGCCATTACAGATTCCACCCTGTATTACGGGCCGGATGGCCGTTATGCACTGGTGGATTACGGACTGACCTATCATTGGAGCGCCTCCACCGGCGAAGGTGATTTTTCAGAAGCACAGCAAGCCCCGTACATCGATGCCCCGGTAGAAGATACCGATTTCACGGTAATCATTACCGACCTGTTTGGTAATGAAGCCAGCGCCGGTTTGTCCTACACAGCCATTGCCGTCCAGGCTTATACAGTTTCGATCTGGTAAAGCCGGATGTGCCCAACGAAGCAGAGACCATGGATAGCAACACTGCCATAGAAGGTTCTGCCCCTCTGGAAATTCGATTTACCGACGAGAGCAAAGGGCACATCACTGCCTGGGAATGGGATTTTGGGAATGCCACAGCCGTGGAGCGTGACCCCTTTCACCTCTTTACAGTGGTGGGCGTTCATAAGGTTTCGCTGCGTGTGGCCAACACCATGACAGAATTCGCTTGTGAAAGCACCGATTCTGTATTAACCGTATCCATCACAGAGATGGAGCTGGAGGCCCCCAACACATTTACCCCCAATGGCGATGGTGCCAACGACGAATTCAGAATCTATTACAAATCGGTCAAAAACTTCAGCATGGTCATTTTTAACCGTTGGGGACGAAAAGTGTATGAGTCCACTGACCCGGCGGAAGGATGGGACGGAACCATCGCTAACGGAATGGCAGATCCGGGGGTCTATTTTTATGTGATTGAAGCCGAAGGCTACAATCGCAACGAGAAAAAAAAGTTACAAGGTCCCATACACCTCATCAGAGGAAAAAACTAAGCCTCGGCGCGTACAAAATGGGATGCAGGGATAAGCGGCTCGCCTTTTAATCGCAGAAAAAGTTGTGCCGTAGCCAGAATATCCTTTTCACAATAGAGGGCGATTCTTTTCAGGTCTTTTTCGACGTAATAGACATGGGCTACCTGACTGCCGTCAATATCGTCTTTGGGTGTGGGAATGCCCATTATCTTCGTCAACAGCGCCAGCGAAGTGTAATGCTTGAAATCGCCAAACTTCCACAAATCAAGTGTGTCCAGAAATTTAACCTCCCACGGTTTTTTACCGGCCACATCCAACACCGGGGGCAGGGGAACCCCATGAATCAACATGCGTCGGGCAATAAAGGGAAAATCGAATTCCCGGGCATTGTGGCCACAGATGTTATGCTTCGGATCACTGGTAAAGGCATACAGCACCTTGCCAAATTCTTCCAGCAGCCGCTTTTCATCTTCCCCATAAAAGCTCTTGGCTTTAAAAAAACGCTCCCCCTCTTTGCGAAAAACGCCGCCCACCGAAATGCAGACAATCTTTCCAAATTCCGCATAAATGCCGGCCCGTTCATAAACATCCCCGGCTTGTTCATTGTCCTGCCTGAACTTGGCAGACTTCTTGTCCCACAGCTTTTGAAAGTCCTCATCCAGCTCATCAAACCCGGCCTTTTCAGGAACGGTTTCAATGTCGATAAACAGGATATTTTCCACTGCAATTTGTTCCAGCATAATAATGGTTTTTAGTTGATTGACCGCTTAGCTGCCAATATTGCGTAAAATATATTGGGTCAGAATATCGATGGCCGCATGGTTGTTGCCGCCTTGCGGCACAATCAAATCCGCATACCGTTTGGTGGGTTCAATAAACTGAAGGTGCATGGGTTTCACCGTTTCTTCATAACGTGCCAGCACCTTTTCAACCGTGCGTCCCCGCTCCGCAATGTCCCGTTGAATAACCCGTATCAGGCGGTCGTCCGGTTCGGCATCCACAAACACCTTCAAATCCATCAAGGACCTCAGGCCCGGGTGCCCCAGTATCAAAATACCTTCCACAATAACCACATGCCGCGGAATCACAGGAATGGTCTCCTTCTGTCGGGTACAGGTCAGATAAGAATAGACCGGCTGTTCAATGGCCTTTCCACTGCGTAATGCCCGAATATGTTCCACCAACAATTCAAACTCAATGGCCTCCGGATGGTCAAAATTAATTTTCTGCCGTTCCTCCAACGACAGATGCCCGCTGTCTTTATAATACGAATCCTGAGGCAGCACGGCGACTTCATCACAGGGCAACTGCTCCAGAATTTTCCGAACCACCGTCGTTTTTCCTGATCCGGTGCCACCTGCGATTCCAATTATCAGCATATATTTCTAAAAATGGTTATTTTTACGTCAGATTGGGTGACGGAAAACAACTCCGGCCCCCTGGTATTAAAATCGCCTTCAAATTAACAAATAATTTTCACAATGATTAAACACGTCGTATTATTTAAATTCAAAGCGGATATCCCCAAAGACATTCGCCAGCAGAAACTGCCGGAAATAAAGAAATCTCTGGAAATGCTCCAAACACATATCTCTGAATTGGGATATATTGAAGCCGGCATCAACAGCAATCCGGAAGAGAGCTACGATTTAGCGCTCATCAGCGAATTCGCTAACTGGGAAGACCTAAAAGCCTACGTGGTGCATCCCGAGCACCAGAAAGTGGCGGCCGTCATTCGTGAAATACTACTGGAAAGAGCCTGTGTGGATTATGAATTTTAGCTGACATAACTTGTTACATGGAGGAGTACGGAGCCCTAACGGAGTACCACGGAGATCAAAAAAGTCATTTAGTGGCACTAAATGACTTTTTTGAATATTCAGTTACAGCTTCTTCGAAACTGTTTAAGTTTTCCCAACATTCGGGATGTCGTTTTCACGGGCTTCTATAATTGATCCGAGTAAGCAGAGGCAGGTATATTCCTCAGATTGTACTGAGAGGCCATCACCTCCCCGTAAGCCCCTGCCGAGCGAACAGCCACTAAATCACCACGTGAGGTACGTGGCAGCGAAACCGCTTTTCCAAAGCTGTCGGACGACTCACAAATGGGCCCCACCACATCGTACTTCTCTTCGGGGGCGGCACTGCTCAGATTTTCAATTTTATGATAGGCCTGATAAAGGGCGGGTCGGATGAGTTCCGTCATACCGCCATCCACAATGGCAAACTTGGTCTTTACGCCCTCCTTGATGTACAATACTTTTGTAATCAGGCTACCGGCCTGACCCGTGATGGAACGTCCCAATTCAAAATGCACCTCCTGGTCGCCTCTTAAATTCAAACCCTCCTTAAACACCTTGAAGTAGCCTTCAAAATCCGGAATCGGATTTTGATCCGGATCTTCATAATCGATCCCTAAACCTCCCCCCACATTGATCACCCGGGGCGCCAGGTGCTGAGAAACAAACCACTCATGAATTTCATTCACCCGTACGCATAAATCCTGAAAGGAAGACAGATCCGTGATTTGTGACCCGATATGGAAATGAATGCCCTCGAGCTTAATGTTTTTCATTTTATTCAGCGCATCCGTCACTTTCTCAAGATCCCACTGATTGATACCAAATTTGTTCTCCTTTAAACCGGTGGTGATATAGTGGTGAGTTTTGGCATTCACATTGGGATTGATACGAATGGCGACATTCGCCGTTTTGCCCCTTTGAGCGGCCAGATCATTGATGATTTCCAATTCAGGAACCGATTCAACATTGAAACAAGCAATATCATTGTCCAGACCCAGTTCAATTTCCCAATCCGCTTTACCCACACCAGCAAAAACAATGCCCGATGCTTTAAAACCCGCATCCAAAGCCCGTTGCACTTCAAAGCCACTGACACAATCAACGCCCAGTCCAAAACTCCGGATCATCTCCAGCACTCTGGGGTTGGCATTGGATTTAATGGCATAATGAACAACAAATCCGTGTTTTTGGGCCTCCTCACTCACCGTTTTAAGGGTGCGCTCCAGGAGCTCCATATCATAATAGTAAAAAGGGGTTGTAATGTTCTGTAATTTCTGTAATGGAAATGAATCACTCATTCGGTTCAGTTTAATGTTTGAATTGATAATATTAATAGGAATAACAGGAAACCATTAAAATAGTTTGTCGCTAAGGGATTTAAGGGCCACTTTTTTGTAATCGGCGCTCACCAGCAAAGAAATATTGTGGTCGCTTCCGCCATAGGATATCATCCGCACGGGAATGTCCTTTAAGGCATTGAATATGCGATTGGCATAACCTTTATTCTCCCGCACCAAATCACCTACCACACATATAATCACCTGATCGCGATCAATTTCTACGGTACCAAACTTCTTAAGATCGTCCACAATGTCGTCCAGGTGCCGGTCGTTATCAATGGTCACGGATACCCCCACCTCTGAGGTCGTAATCATATCAATGGGGGTCTTGTAACTCTCAAATATTTCAAAGACCTGACGCATAAAACCATAGGCCAAAAGCATGCGGCCCGATTTGATTCGAACAGCCGTAATACCGTCTTTGGCAGCCACCGCCTTAATATTTCCGCGGGTCTCCTTACCGGAAATGATGGTTCCGTGCGCCTTTGGATTCATGGTATTCAGCAAACGAACCGGTATGTCGGCCAGTTTAGCAGGCAGTACGCTGGTGGGGTGTAATATTTTCGCCCCAAAATAAGCCAGCTCGGCTGCCTCATCAAAAGAGAGTTCTGCTATGGATTTCGTGTTTTCCACATAGCGCGGGTCATTGTTGTGCATCCCGTCTATGTCGGTCCAGATTTGAATCTCACTGGCACCCACAGCCGCACCTATCAGAGAGGCCGAATAATCGCTACCGCCTCTTTGCAGGTTGTCAATCTCGCCAAAAGCATTCCGGCAAATATAACCCTGGGTAATAAAAACATCCATATCCGGCTGCGCCTCCAGCAAAGGATTCACATTGTCCCGGATATAGGAAGTGTCCGGCTCATTGTTTTTATTGATGCGCATGAAGTCCAATGCCGGTAAAAGAGCCGACCGATGGCCCTGTTCCTGCATGTAAAAGTTAAACATGGCCGTCGACATCAACTCGCCCTGTGCCAGAATACTTTTCTCTTCATAAACGGTGAACACATCCTTGGTAAAGGACTTGATCTCATCAAAATGAAGGCGGATCAACTCCCGGCCTTGCTCCTTATATTCTTCTGTGGCATAAAGTCCCTCAATTTCAGCATAGTACTTCCGCTCCAACTGACTGATGACCTCATTGGCCCCGTCGTGATTCTTTTTGTATAGATAATTGGCAATTTCAACCAGGCTGTTGGTGGTTCCCGACATGGCCGAAAGCACCACAATTTTGCGCTCACCGTTGGTGATTAAACGGGCGACTTCTTTCATTCTTTCCGCCGAACCTACCGAGGTTCCGCCAAATTTTAAAACTTTCATCCGTAAATAATTTGTTTGTTGCAAATTTATAGTAAATCAACCACAATAATAAAAAATCGAACGGTTTTTATGCAAAATAATATCAATCCGCACCAAGCCGAAGACGGAATACGGCGGGTTATTTTTCCTGCACAGACCGCTGTGACTACTTAGGGCAGGTAGACTTCCAGCATTTTCACAGTCCCCTGAGGCACAAAGGTCACCTGTCGCAAATCGGCCGGCAGCAAAACCGTGTCCCCTTTGCGGATCTCCTCAACCCCCTCCTGGCCATATTGAATTTTAGCCATCCCTTCGGTGCATATCAGGATGATGAAAGAATCCAGACTATAGTAATCGCGTACCACCGGTTGATTCAGATCCAGTAAACCGGTTTTGAAATACGGCGAAGAAACCACTTCACAGGGCGCATTCAACGTGCTGGTATAATTGGTTTTATAGTCACTGTAAGCCTTAAAATCGATCGCATCCAGTGCCTCTGTGGTATGCAATTCCCGCTCCTTGCCCAGGGCATCCTTTCGACCGAAATCGAATATGCGATAAGTGACATCGGAGGTTTGCTGAATTTCGGCCAGCAAAATACCCGCCCCAATAGCGTGCACACGACCGGCCGGAATAAAGAAGACATCACCCGGTTGCACGGGATGGTAGGCCAGTAGCGACTCCAGGGTGTTGTTCTCAACCGATTGAAGGTATTTATCGGCTGTTACGCCTCCCTTAAACCACTGATCAGTTGGGCCCCCTTCTCTGCCTGCATCACGTACCACATTTCCGTTTTCCCAAACGACTGGTGCCGCTTCCGGGCGAGTTCATCATCCGGATGCACCTGAATCGAAAGGGCCTCACGGGCATCCAGAAATTTAATCAGTAAAGGAAATTCATGTCCAAAAAGTTGAAAGACCCTTTCGCCGACCAAATCGCCCATATAAATTTCAATGAGCTCCGTCAGCGTATTTCCCTTCAGAAAGCCATTGCTCACCACCGATACATTCCCTTCCACACCGGAAAGTTCCCAACTTTCGCCAATGTCGCTGCGACCATTAAGGGGTTTATTCAATTCGGTCTGGAGCTTGTTACCGCCCCATAACCTTTCCATTAAAATGGGCTCAAATTTCAGAGGATACAATGCTGTACTCATGATTTTTTCTGGTTTTATCCGGTTTAAAATACTTAATCACATTAAAAATTCGGGAGGCCCCTTTCTGAATCATCCAGGCCAACAAAATGAACGGCCGTCTGCAAAGATAAAAAAATGAAGGTCGAAATGCCCCATTCAAACCGGCTAAAAAAGCAGGCATTGTTTTTTTAGCCGGCAACATTCATTACTTTTGTCAAAAAAAATAATGATAAAGACGGCCCGTTTTCTAACAAGCAATCAGGATGCTAAAAAATGCCCGCCGCCCAACAAACCGGAATATGCATTTATAGGCAGATCCAATGTCGGCAAGTCTTCTCTCATCAACATGCTTTGCCAGTCCAAAAAACTGGCCAAAATCTCCTCTACCCCCGGAAAAACACAGCTCATCAACCATTTCATCATCAATGACAGCTGGTACATGGTGGACCTGCCAGGCTATGGCTATGCCAAGGTAGCCAAAACAAAGCGCGCGGCCTTTAGCAAAATGACCTTTGAATATCTCAATACCCGGGAAAACCTCATGTGTCTCTTTGTACTAATCGATGTTCGCATTGAGCCCCAGGCGCTTGATCTTTTGTTCCTGAATACCCTCGGAGATGAAGGGGTTCCCTTTGTCATGGTTTTTACGAAAGCCGACAAACTAACGCCTACGGTTCTGGACAGGAATATCACCCATTATAAAGCGGTTATGCAGCAAGAATGGGATGAATTGCCACAAATGATGGTCACCTCAGCTGAGAAAGGCCTGGGCAGAGACGAAGTGCTCGGTTTTATTGATAATATCAACAAAGAATGGTCGCCCTAAGCCCGCCTCCGGTAATTAAAAAAATAAATCTATTGACAACAAACGGTTAAGGATTTATGATTTTTGTTATCTTTGCAACATCAAACTTCTTTTTTATAAAAATCTGATAAACAGAAAATTAATGCCACCTAAAGCACCTATTAAGGTTTTTTCAGGAACACAAACAAGGTATTTGGCCGAAAAAATCAGCTTGAGCGCAGGCCGCGAACTTGGCAATATCAACCTCATCAGATTCAGCGATGGTGAATTTGCCACGGCTTATGAAGAAACGGTACGTGGCTCCCACGTATTTCTCATCCAGTCCACCTTTCCGCCTTCTGATAATTTCTTTGAACTGCTCATGATGATTGATGCGGCCAAAAGAGCATCGGCCTATAAAATTGTGGCAGTTATGCCCTACTTCGGTTTTGCGCGCCAGGACCGAAAAGACCAGCCAAGAGTATCCATTGGTGCCAAATTGGTGGCCGACATGCTAAGCACAGCAGGCGTTGACAGAATCATCACCATGGATTTGCACGCCGATCAGATTCAGGGATTTTTCAATATTCCGGTAGATCACCTGTACGCTTCGAGCATTTTTGTCCCGCACATTCGTCAGCTGGGTCTCGACAACCTCGTTATCGCCTCTCCGGATGTGGGTGGCACCAAGCGAGCCAACACCTATGCCAAATTCCTGGAAACACCCATGGTTATTTGTCACAAATACCGCTCCAAAGCCAATGTGGTGGATGAAATGCGCATCATTGGAGATGTAGAAGGAAAAAACGTCGTTGTATTGGACGATATGATAGATACGGCCGGCACCATTACCAAGGCTGCTGAGATGATGATGGAGCAGGGCGCGCTTAGTGTGAGAGCCATTGCCACGCATGCCGTATTATCAGGTCCGGCCTATGAACGCATTGAAAACTCAAAACTTTGCGAAGTCATTGTATCGGACTCCATTCCCTTGAAAAGACAGTCCCAGAAAATAAAAGTATTGAGTGTGGCCCAGCTATTTGCCGACACCATCGACAAAGTATATAATTATCAATCGATCAGTAAACAATTTGTGATATAATTTTATATCTTTGCAGCCCCAAATCGGGCTAACGTGTGATGGGAAATTAAGCTTTTACATCAACACTTAATTTTGAGTAGCACAAACTAATTTTGTAAACATGCAAACAATTGAAGTCAAAGCGGTCAAAAGGGAAAACCTTGGAAAATCCGCTACAAAAGAACTGCGTAACAGCGGTAAAGTACCCTCCGTATTGTATGGTGGAGAAGAAATTGTACATTTTTATGCTGAGCAAAACGAGTTTCGTAAATTGCTTTTCACGCCAAATGTATATCTGATCAATTTGAATGTTGACGGCAAAACCTACAATGCCATCATCAAAGATTTACAGTTTCATCCTGTAACGGATGAGTTGATCCACATCGATTTTCTTCAGATTTTTGAGGACAAAGCCATCACCATTGAAATTCCGGTCAAATTGGAAGGTCTGGCAGAAGGTGTTAAAGCGGGTGGTAAACTGACGCTGGAACAAAGAAAATTGCGTGTAAAAGGTCTCATGAAGGATTTACCCGATCATTTGACCATTAACATCTCTAAACTAGGCTTGGGCAAAGGTATTCAGGTAGGTTCTCTGTCCTATCCGAACCTGGAGCTTTTGAATGCTAAGAACTCAGTGGTAACATCTGTAAAACTGACACGTGCAGCCCGTGCTGCAGCTCAGCAAAAAGGTTAATCCATTTTCTGATATTATCAAAAACCCCCGTATATTTATATGGGGGTTTTTGTGTTCTGACCAACAAACAACATGCTGAAACAAATCATTAACTGGTTTTGCTCCGGAAAGAGCAAAACAGAAACCATTGAGCCAGAGATGAAATTTCTTATTACGGGCCTGGGGAATATCGGATCAGAATATGCCCACACCCGTCACAATATCGGTTTTGATATTTTGGATCATATCGCCCGGGAGGAAGGGGTGACCTTCGAAGACGGACGTTACGGACTAACGGCTCAATACAAGTTCAAGGGCAGAGTATTTATTCTTTTAAAGCCATCCACCTATGTGAACCTGAGTGGACGGGCCGTTAACTACTGGATGCAAAAAGAAAAAATTCCGGTCGATAACCTGTTAATCGTCGTGGACGATCTGGCCCTTCCCTTTGGCAGCTTAAGATTAAAAGCCAAAGGCAGTGACGCCGGACACAACGGTTTAAAAAACATCAATGCGGCGCTGGGGCACAACCAATATGCCCGACTGCGCTTTGGCATTGGTGACAATTACAGGAAGGGTCACCAGGTGGATTACGTCCTGGGAAAATGGACGCCGGAGGAAAACCAGGAGTTACCGGAGCGTTTTGAGCAGGCCGCCGAAATGGTTAAGAGTTTTGGCACCATCGGCGTGCCCCGAACCATGAGCCTTTACAACAACAAATAGCCATTCACTGTTACACCACCTAAAAGAAGCAGAAAATGGAAGACCAGTCATCAACCAGAATTGACAAGTACCTTTGGGCGGTACGCCTGTATAAAACACGCAGCATCGCCACAGAAGCCTGCAAAAAAGGGAGAGTGCTGATGGACGGCCTCCCGGTCAAGTCCTCACGGATGATCAAACCCGGAGATGTCATCTCCATTAAGGAGCCCCCCATCACCAAACAATACAAGGTACTGGACATTTCAGGAAAGCGCATGGGCGCCAAACTGACATCGGACTTCATCAAAGACATCACCCCCGATGAAGAACTGGAGATCCTGCGTCTCACAAAAATAGCCAACCAACTCAACAGGCCCAGAGGAATGGGGCGCCCCACCAAAAAAGAACGGCGAGATATAGATAATTTCTTTGATCCCGATGAAGACTAAGAAATGAACCGTTTTATTATTGAATAGATCGTTAAACTCTTTTATTCTGACTAACTTACAAGCAGTTATGATTTCGTGGCATCGGTTCTTAATTGACTTATAATTAAGGACTTGCTTTTACCTAATACCTAACAACCTAATAATCTAACGACCTATTGTCATGCTGATTGCACAAGAAAAGAAAAAGAACAACATTGCTGAATACATTTTGTACATGTGGCAAGTCGAAGATTTAATTCGCGCCCATGAATGTCGAATGGACCTCATCCGGGAGAAATTACTACCCGGTTATCTCTTATCCGGTGAACAGTTTAAAGAGCTGGATGCCTGGTGGGATAATCTCACCGCCATGATGAAAGTAGAAAAGAAAGAGTCGGGTGGCCATCTTCAAATGTTGATAAACACCGTCAACGAAATGAACACCCTGCACCTGAAACTGCTGGAATCGCCCAAGTTTGTCCCCTACCTGATGCAATTTCAGTCCATCCTCCCCTTCATAAAAGAGTTGGAAGCAAAGACCGACCCCAAGCCCTCGAACGATATTGAATTGATGCTGAGCGCTCTTTACCATTCCTTTGTATTAAAACTCAAAAAACAGCCCGTCACCAGCGACACGGCGCAGGCCCTCAAGGCTTTTGCCCAGGTTCTGGCCACGCTGTCGAAAAAATACAAGGAAGAGCAGGAAGGAAAACTGGATTTCGAGGATTAAGGTCGGGGACGATAGCAACTGTTGCGTTTTCCAAACAATAAAAACCGGTTATGGGCGATGCGGCGGTACATCCAGTTGAGCAGGGCATCCGGAAACCAGGAAGCTCCTCTTCCCAAAAACTTCCACGCGCCTCCCGACTGCTCCATCAAAAAGAGAATGGCCCCGACGCCTTTCAAAACACGGCCCTCCAACAGCAAAATGACTTCATTCGGCTCCGCATCAAGACCATATTGCCTGAGCCAATTCTGACCCTCCGGCGATTGCATGGGCACCACCTGCAAACGGTCGTCAAACCGCTTAATCAGTCGCCGAACAAAGCCACTGCATAAGACACAAAACCCGTCAAACAACAATATTCCCTTTAATGTTCGCATATACAAGAAACAAATCAAATGGGAAGGGGTTTAAAAAAAATCAGGATGCCTGCCACTGCAAACATCCTGATGTATTATGAAAAGAACAGAACATCAATTTTTAAAAACCATATCCACACGTCGGTTGGCCATTCGCCCTTTGGGCGTAGTGTCCCCACCTTCTGAGCGAAAGGCATCTTCCGCACCTCTGGGCACAATCCGGATATAGTCGGCATCAGCCCCCATTTCATTGACCATGAAATCCTTCACCTTTTCGCATTGCTGACGACTCAGGGCCTCCAGATCTCCGCTGTCGCCCGGATCTACATACCCATAAAGCTCCAGAAATTTCCCGGGATTGTGTTTCATATCAATCACCGCCTCAGCCATGAGCACCTGGTCTTCGGTATCAAACTGAATCCGGGCATTTTCGCCAAAAAGAATGCTTCGAACCGATACCGCCTCATAGATGGTCGTCAGCGACTGACTGATAATCACCGAGTCCTTTTTAACAGGTCCCCTGTCGGCAGCAAATTTCTTAATCTCCTCTTCCAAACGGTTCACCTCATCCTGCAAGGGATCTTTGCGCGGCCGGCCAAACAAATTAAATCCGTATCCCCGATAGGTCCAACGCATATGCCTTTTATCCTTTTTCCCGATTTTATAACTCAGGTTAATGCCTGAGTACATGTAACGGTCATTGCTGGAACCGGTCAGTACATTGTCCAGATTATCCGAGGCACTGAAGCGCATGGATGTCTCCACTCCCACATCAAAATGACGATTAACACGGTACAAAACGCCGGCTCCAAAAGGGATGATGATGTCCATCTGGTGACTGGTCTTGGTCTCCGGATCGTAGGGATCATAACCATAGACCAGATACCGTCCGGACGGCATCCCTAAATCACTCTCCTGTACAAAAGAATCATCGGCCTGTTGATGCAGACGTGACCTGAAAAAATTCAACCCCAATCCGGTCTTTACATAAAAATTCCAGCGATCCCGGACTGGCCCGGGACTGGCACCCAATTGATTGATAAAAAAGATGCCGGTCAGCGAAACATCATTCAGGTTTCCTTTAAAATAGTAATCTGTGGTTTCGCCATAAGCTTCGCCGGTAATATACTGCAAATCAATGGCCAAAGAAGGCGCCAACTGCTTACTTACGAACACCGTCGGTCCAAAGCGGATGCGATGTTTGGGAAAAAAAGAATGATTCGTAATATCGGCGTACATGAACAAAGACCCATAGCAACGTTCAGCGCCCAGGTATTGAACCACTTCTCTGATGAGTACCGCATCTCTTCTTCAATAATGCGGTCATCCGTCTGCCGGGACTGCCCCGATGCCATACCCCAGAACGATACCAGAAATATTATGGTGAAAATAACTCTCATCAATATCAGCTTTTATTTTGTAACCTGAAAAATATCCACGCGACGGTTAACCAAATGCACACCTCTGGGTGCCAATTTCCGGGTATCCGACAGCAATTCCACCTTACCTTTAGGCTCTGTCACAAACCTGGAAGCATCCACTCCGTAATCCTTCACCAGCACATCCTTAACGGCCAAGCATCTGCGCTCACTTAATTTTTCGTTGTATTCATAGCTGCCCCGGTCATCGGTATAGCCCTGAATTTTTATCACCACCTCCGGGTGCTCCGTCATGTAACGTGCCACACCGGCCAGGGTGCGATGACTCCGGGCAGTCACTTCCGATTTATCAAAATCGAAAAAGACAGAGGCAGAAAACAGCTCGTTTCGAATGGTTTTGTCCTGACTGATATAAGTCGTATCCCCCACCGCACTATCGTTAAGGGCCGCCAGTTGATCCAACTCAGCCCTTAAAGAATCCAGCTTTTGCGCCAACGGATCCCGCATTCTGTCCCTTTCGTAGGAAAGATTAAAGTCCTTATACGTCCATGACGCATGTCGCTTGTCCTTTTTCCCGAATTTATAGGTCAACGACAGGGCTGCATGCATATAGGAATCATTATCAGCCCCCGTCATATCCACATCCATATTATCGGCCACCATATTATGGAGCGCCGTTTCTACGCCAATGTCGAAGCTCTTATTCACCCGGTAACGAACGCCCAGACCAATCGGGACCACCAGTCCGGATTCCCTGGCAATCTCTTCCAGGTCCGGATCCGCTGAAGCATAGCCATTGCGCTCATAGCCCATGACCAAAAAGTCATCCGGATCCCAGTCGCTATAGCTGGTCGGATAACCGGATACTCCGCCAAAAATATCATCCATGGTCAGCAAACGATCGGTTCCCTGCTCACGCATGGTAGCACGAAAATAGTTGACACCCAGGCCTATTTTGGCATAGATGTTCCAACGATCCCGCAAGGGACCGTTAAAAATCAGTTGGTTGATATAAGCTTTGACATTCAGAGAAGCTTCCCGAAAGTCCCCTTCAAAATAGCGATTGTACTTTTGTCCGTACATATCCGCCATAATAAACTCTCCCTCCAGGGCCCACGAACGCCCCAACTGCTTGGATATCTGAACAGAAGGACCAACTTCAATTGACTCGAGGGGAAAAGCGTATAATCAATCACATCGGTATAATAGATGACAGGCCCATATCCCACGGAAATGGACCAGGTATTATACGTGCTATCCGGCCGGTAAATTTGCTCCTCTTCCAGATTGCCAAAATCAATTTGAGCGAAAGTCGCTAAAAAACCGGTCAATATTAAAAACAATGAAAGTAATGCTCTTTTCATATGATACAGGCTTGAATGTATTAATGAGGTAAAGCTAAGATATAAAAAAAACAGTTTCCACTATTTCAATTCAGATTTTTATTAACCTCCTCAAATACTCCACCAACAGTCTGTTTAATAGGGCAACAAAACTGGTAAACATAAAACAAACAGCCGTTCATCGGTTAATGAACGGCTGTTCGAGATCAGAAAAATCGCCTAAAACAGGCTTTATTTAAATGCTGAGAGGCCACTTTTCATCCAATCCACGAAAGCATCCACATCGGTATTGTAACCATAGGGTTCGATCAAAGCTTCTTCATTATGATTAAGAAGCACGTAAAAAGGCTGACTGTTGTTCTCATACCGGCTTATCTGGAAATCACTCCACTTATTGCCGATGGTCCGCACCCGCCGGCCGGTCACTTCAGACACATATTGTTCCTCCTCGGGCAACTCCTCCCGGTTATCCACATACAGGGAGACAATGATAAACGCATTGGCCAGCATATCACGCACTGTATGGTCGGACCACACCAGATTCTCCATTTTGCGACAATTGGCACAACCCAGTCCGGTAAAATCAAGGAAAACCGGCTTGCCGGTTTCCTTGGCCACCGCCAGGCCTTCCTCATAATCGGTGTATTTCATCAAGCCGTAAGGTCCTTCTTTCAGACTCTCGCCTGTTAATGAAGAGCTGCCAGACGGCGCCACCATGGCGCCGGAAGAACGACTCACGTCGAAATCCTGCGTGGTAATAGACGGTATGAAAGAACTGACCGCTTTAAGGGGAGCGCCCCACAGACCCGGAATCAGATAAAAGACAAAGGCAAAAGTGGCAATCGACAGCATCAAACGCGGCACACTCAGGTAGGGCAAATCACTGTCGTGCGCAAACTTGATCTTTCCAATCAGGTAAAGCCCCATCAAAAAGAAAATCGCGATCCACAGAACAATAAACACCTCCCGGTCGAGCAGTCCCCACTGCCCCACACTGTCGGCCACCGACAAAAATTTCAAAGAAAAAGCCAGCACCACAAAACCCAGCACCACTTTAATCGCGTTCATCCAGCCGCCGGATTTGGGCAGGGACTTCATGGCCGTAGGGAAAATTGCAAACAAGGCAAAAGGAATGGCCAGGGCCACACTAAAGCCCAACATACCAATGGCCGGTGAAAACATACTTCCCCCGCCTATGGCCGCTTCCACCAGCAGGGTGCCGACTATAGGGCCCGTACAGGAAAAAGAAACCAGAACAAAGGT
This sequence comes from Geofilum rubicundum JCM 15548, assembly GCF_000974365.1. Classification (GTDB taxonomy): domain Bacteria; phylum Bacteroidota; class Bacteroidia; order Bacteroidales; family Marinilabiliaceae; genus Geofilum; species Geofilum rubicundum. The sequence continues at coordinate 4,411 of NZ_BAZW01000038.1, read as the reverse complement.
CAAGCCCATTAAAAACACGCCCAATAAGCCACCGGCTTTATCCGCTTTATTGTCCAATGAATTGGACCATTTGGAAGGCATGGTCAACTCAAAGGCCCCAAAGAAAGAGGCCGCAAAGAAAATGAGCAGGGCAAAGAAAATAACATTAAATACCGGACTGGTAGCCATGGCATTGAGCGCATCGGCACCAAAAAGGACCGATATGGCCAGGCCCAGAAACACATAGGCAAAAATAATGGTCAATCCATAAAAGAGACCATCCCGCAAAGCCTTCCCCCGGTTGTCCGCATTCCTCAAAAAGAAACTCACCGTCAGCGGAATCATGGGAAACACACAAGGCGTCAGCAAGGCAGCCAAACCGCCTAAAAAGGCCAGCCAAAAGATGCCCCAGTAACCGGACTTATCAGAAGATCCGCCTTTGGAATCAGAACGGGTCTCACCCTCAGCAACAGACACGGCAGCGTCTCCACCTTCTTCAGCTTCTTCAGCGTCCGTCGCTACAGCTGCTGCTTCCGCACCGTCCTCTGACAATTCAAAATCGATGCGCTCGGGCGGCAGACAGCGATGGTCGTCGCACACCATGAACTCCACATAGCCGGACAGCGCGAGGGCCTGACCTTCGGCCAACTCTACCACCTGCGTCAGGCGGGCCGTATTCGAAAAATAGCCCAGTTCCATTTGAAAAGCCTCATCAAAAAACGGCTCGGGCTCAGGCGACTGCTGCACCTCACCCACCAGCGTGAACAGCTCAGAGGCGGCAATATTCAGGGAAGTCGGCACCGGACCACCGTCCGGAATCTTCGTGGAATACAAATGCCAGTTATCGTCAATGGTGGCATCGGCCACTACTTCCACCTGCGTTTCACTGATACGGTTCAGTGAAAAGCTCCACTTCACCGGCTCCAGTACCTGGGCGTTCAAACCCAACGCTCCCCAAAGGACTATCGAGAGCAATAACAAATATTTCTTAGTCATAATCAATTGATATTTATATTTTTACTACCTATCTATAAATATGGATATTTAGGAATGTCAAAAGTAAAGTATTTCTTTCAATATACAAAATACCTTGCCGAGAGTTAGGATTTCATTAACAGTTCAGACCCCGAAATGTTACCCCCAACCCATCCAAAAAAATACAAATTCAAAAATCACAACCTCAAAGGCAGGACAGCCCCCCAAACCATTGGCCGAAAAAAACCACCGTGCCCTCTGTGTAACCTCCGTGCCCCTCCGTGTAACTAAGCCTTCAGCCGCGCCAGACTCTCCTTTAAAGCCGCAATCCTGGCTTCGGCATCGGCCCGTTTCTGCTGCTCCATGGCCACCACCTTTTCCGGGGCACCCGCCACAAAACGTTCATTGCTCAATTTCTTCATCACGCCGGCCAGGAAGCCTTCGGTATATTTGAGTTCACTCTCCAGCTTCTCCAACTCCTCTTCCACGTTGATGTTGCTTTCCAGGGGCACAAAAAACTCAGAAGACTTCACAAAAAAGGAAACAGCCCCTTCCACCTTCTCAGTCACCGCCTGCACCGCATCCAGATTCACCAACTTCTGAAGCACCGGATTAAAGCGCGGCACATACCCATCGTCGCCCGTCAGCACCATCAGACTTAACACATCCCGCATCGGCACATTGCGTTCCTTACGGACCGTGCGCATCTGCACAATGGCCTCCTTCAGCAAGTCGAACTGCTTCAGGATTTGCCCGTCGAAATCCCTGCGTTCCGGCATCAGGCTCACCATGATACTTTCACCCGCCTTGCGCTCTCTCAGCTGCTGCCAAATCTCCTCCGTGATAAAAGGCATAAAAGGATGAATCAGACGCATCAAATCGTCCAAAAAGCCAATGGCCCTTTGATAAGTGGCCCCATCAATCGGTTGCTGGTAGGCCGGCTTAATCATTTCCAGGAACCAACTCGAGAAATCGTCCCAGAACAAGGTGTAGACCGACATGAGCGCATCCGACACCCGGTATTTATCAAAATGGTCAGCAATCACCTCCCTCTCCTGTTGCAGACGCGCCTCAAACCACTCAATGGCCAGCTGCGCACTCTCAGGCTGCGGCAACGCTTCATCCACCTCCCAGTTTTTCACCAGTCGGAAAGCATTCCAAATCTTATTCGCAAAATTACGGCCCTGCTCCGGTAGACTCTCCTCGAAGCGCAAATCGCCCCCTGCCGGAGAGCACAGCAGCATCCCCACCCGCACGCCATCGGCACCAAAGGTGGCGATCAAATCGAGCGGGTCCGGACTGTTGCCCAGCGACTTGGACATCTTACGGCCCAGTTTATCGCGCACCATCCCCGTGAAATACACATTCTTAAAAGGCAGCTGCCCCTTAAATTCATAGCCCGCCATAATCATGCGCGCCACCCAGAAGAAAATAATATCGTGGCCCGTCACCAAATCATTGGTCGGGTAGTAATAATCGATCTCCTTTTTATCCTCCCCAAAGCCATCAAAAACCGTGATGGGCCATAACCAGGAAGACGCCCAGGTATCCAGCACATCCTCATCCTGATGCAGGTCCGCCATAGTCAGCGCCCCATTGCCCGTCACCTTCTGAGCCTCCGCCAAAGCATCCGCTTCCGTCTCCGCCACCACAAAAGAGCCATCCGCCAGGTAGTAAACCGGAATACGGTGGCCCCACCACAGCTGACGCGAAATACACCAGTCCTTCACATTCTCCATCCAGTGGCGGTACAGGTTCTTGAACTTAGCCGGATGAAACTGCACCTCATCACTCATCACCGCATCCAGCGCAGGCTTCGACAGCTCACCCATGCGCAGAAACCATTGCGTACTCAGCTTCGGCTCAATCACCGCATCGGTCCGCTCCGAATAACCAATCTTATTGTTATAGTCCTCCGTCTTCACCAGATGGCCCGCCTCCTGCAGCGCCGTTTCAATCTCTTTGCGCACCTCAAAGCGATCCTGACCAATATACATTTCAGCCGCTTCGCTCAAAGTACCATCATCGTTCAAAATATCAATACTGTTCAAATTGTGGCGCATACCAATCTCATAGTCATTGATATCGTGCGCCGGCGTAATTTTGAGGCAGCCCGTACCAAACTCCATGTCCACATACTCATCCTGAATAATCGGAATAGACCGGTTAATCAGTGGCACCAGCACCCGCTTGCCCGCCAGATGCGAAAAGCGCTCATCGTTGGGATTCACACAAACAGCGGTATCCCCCAAAATCGTTTCCGGACGCGTCGTCGCAATCGTCACATACTCCTCCGTCGCCCCCTCAATCTGGTAGCGGATGTAGTACAATTTAGAATTCACCTCCTTGTGAACCACCTCCTCATCAGAGACCGCCGTCTTCGCCTTCGGATCCCAGTTCACCATGCGAACACCTCGGTAGATATAGCCCTTGTTATACAAATCCACAAAAGACCGAATCACCCCCTGACTCCGCACCTCATCCATCGTAAAGCTCGTCCGGTCCCAGTCGCACGAAGCCCCCAGTTTCTTCAGCTGCTCCAGAATAATGCCCCCATGCTTATCCGTCCACTCCCAGGCATGCGCCAGAAAGCCATCCCGCGTCAAGGCACTCTTATTAATGCCCTCTTCGCGCAGTTTATTCACCACCTTCGCCTCCGTCGCAATAGAAGCATGATCCGTACCCGGCACCCAGCAAGCATTCTTACCCAGCATACGCGCCCGTCTCACCAAAATATCCTGAATGGTATTGTTCAGCATGTGCCCCATGTGCAGCACCCCCGTCACATTAGGCGGCGGAATCACTATCGTATAAGGTTCACGCTCATCCGGAACCGACTTAAAAAAGCCATTGTCCATCCAGTAAGAATACCATTTTCCTTCCGTCTGCGAGGGATCGTACTTGCTTGCTATCTCCATGATAAATATTTATTCAATTCTTTTTCGAGTTATTCTACACCATTGCACAGGTTCAAAAATGCCCGCATCCGCCAACACCCAAACCAGTCAGCAAAAATAGAAAAATTTTAGCGAAAGTTATTAAAAAACAAGCCCCTTGTGAGAGGCAGATTTCCTTAACTGAATCCCCTCACCTTTTCCGAGGTTTTTCCATTGGTTCTGCAATAGCCATTATTAAAACCATGGCCAACAGCCGGTTCTTTATTAAATGATAATCAATGCCAGAACCATCCGCCAGCTTCTGAATGACCACACCACTTGAAATATCACCCATAGCCCTGACATGGTCGTGCAAATAATAATACATAGAATCCGTCTTCCCCACCTCCCCTATGTAATCCACAAACTTTCCATTCATATTAATGGTTAAGAATCTATGATTCCGCTCAGCATGTCGCGTTGAATCATAATCACTGGTAAAGTTGTACCAGAACTCCCCCAAGGTACCTTCCTCCACCTCCTCCAAAAATAAAAACTTATCCTTGAAATTAATCGGAACT
>NZ_BAZW01000039.1 GCF_000974365.1 Geofilum rubicundum JCM 15548 | reverse complement strand
TTAGAATTCTTACTGCTACTAATCAAACAGAGGTTACCAAAGAGATTAAAAATATCAGGGGCTATTTTGTATTCTTTAGCTATGGGATCTTGCGGGTAATAATGTTCAACCGAACTTCTGAATGCAAATTCAAATACCGAAGCACCTGCCACTTTATTATTCCAAAGGATAAAATCAAGGTAGTTGAAAACAAAATTTTCCACATCTGTCCCCTGGTCGAGCAGACTAAAATCTTGTTTTTGCTTGTCATTGCTGTTTAACGATTTTCCTTCGTTTTTGTATATTATATCATAGAACTCAACCCGATTAGATTCTATTGCTAAATAGCGGTCGAACAAATAGGCTTTAGCTAGATTCTTCAAATAATTACTGTAGTCATCTGCCGAAACATTGCTGTTTTTAAAAACAAAAAGCAATGCTGCATTCAACCAATGTTTGTAAACTAATGTTGGTGTTGATACATGAAACATGGAAAGCAACATTAGGATTTCCTTGTTCGCTCCTTCGCTTTCGTCTTCCGAACCAAAAGAATTCACATAGCTCACTTTATTTCCTTCATACCACTTAAGCCGTTTTAAACTCCACTGGTCTTGCTCTCGAACAAATTCACGTTTAATAATAAAGTTATCAAAAAGCCACTTGCACTTTAATAAATTGAAGCCGAACGCTTTTGCAAACTCAATTTTCTTTTCAGGTTCATCTTTATATTTAGCTAGCATTTTGGTAAATAAATCAATAAGGCGCTTATCATCTAAACTTATATCTTCTTCTGTTTGAATGCGCAGTACATGCAATAAGAAATTCGAAAAATTGATTACTGACGTAAACCTGTCAGGAGCATCATCTTTTTGGTGATTTAGCCTGCTGAACGACTCTGTTGATTGAACGATTTCAACGATTGACTTTGCGCTAGGTGCATTTATTGTTGCTATGCTCTTTTGATTATCATAAACCATATCTGCAACTTCATCCAGATTGTTACAGGTTAATTGGTTCCAATTCTTAGGTGTGAATACTTTTGTTCGTTGCTCGATTGTAAAACCATACTGAACATAACGCTCCATATCTGCACAGGCTTCCCAAATGAGGTTAAATGTATAACTCAATTTTTCATCCTTATGAAGGATGTCTAGCATTTGTGCTTTAAGAATTTCATGCTTCTCTAGCTGCTCTCCACGACTGTTCATAATTTCGAAATAATGATTTAGGTCGGTATCTTCAGGAACGGAAACCCGCATGATATGGACTTTCTCTGACAGAAATGAATAAAAAGTTTTAATTTTTTCATCGGTAGTCAATAGTTTCTTAAGCACCTTTTGAGCATCCAAATATCCTTGCTGTATATTTGGGTTATACTCCTTTGTTTGCATGTATTGCAAATCGGCACCGGGCCTTGAAATCACTTCTAACGTTTCTGTTGATTTTTTCCTGCTGTCGAAGGTCAAGTTCTGGGTATATGAAATTTTGTTTGAAATCTTACTCCCAAATGCTCTATGCAAAGCGCACAATAAGATATTAAGTGTGGTAAGGCGTTGCTGACCATCTATGGTTTCGTAAACGGTTTCATTGCCCAAATGACGTTCAAATACCACCAGTGTTCCGATATAGTAGTTTGAAAGCCGCTTTTCTGAATCGGAAAAATCAAAAATATCCTGAATGAGCTGGGTAATTTCAGGTTCTCCCCATGCATAGTTTCTTTGGTAGATAGGTATAACGTACCTGCCTGACGTGAATATCTCACCTACGCTGAATGTTGGAATAGTATTAGTCATTGAGGTATTTCAGTTCTTTGAAAATTTGTTCTAAGTCTTTTGTTTTGGTAGAACTTACATTCGTTAACGAAGGAAGTTTGATATTTAAAACCTCGCTTGGGTGCAGTGCTTCTTTTATGGTTTTGAAAACATAAGGCCCTTCTAAAGCATAATTATCTATTGAAGCCAACTGCACGTTTTTCATATTAAGCCGTAAACTGTATGCCCAAATAAAAAATTTCTCTACGGCTCGATCCATTTCTACCGCACCAAATTTGTCCCAATAGTATATTAGGCAACAGTCAAATAAGTTGCGAACGTATTTATCACCTGTTCTATTTCTGCCATCATAGCTTTCAAGCGTTTTGTATATCCTTTTGGCCTCATTTGATTGGTTTTCAATGGACTTGATGTCATTCAATACTTCCATGTAATGGTCAATCATCTCAAAGAAGCGCTTGCCGTTTATGATAACCTGATTAATCTGAAAAGGATAATTCAGTTTGTTCCTATCAATGTTTCGGTTAAAATCACGGTTATATCCATCCACATAAAAATGCCCGATGCGATATAAGTCGGCAAAGGGAAACGGTTCCTTTATGCTTGGGCTGATGCCTTTAAACAAATCGGCTTCGTTTTTTGTGAAGTGGCGTGCCGATTGCCCTTTAGACCAGTTGCGGATGCGGTATAAAAAGTTGGCAAATACAATTTTCAATTGGTTCATGTTTTGGTTTTCCCAAATGGCAACGCTTTGCATACGCTCGTGCTCTGTAGATACTTCTGCCATTTCCCGCAAATGAAACGCTTTGAGCAAATCGTGGGGCTCTAAATCTTTACCTCGTGCATTTTGCGAATCGAAAAACTGGAAGGCTTCTGAAACATCTTGCAGAACAACTTCAACCAGCTCACATTTCTCAAAAAAGAAAAGCACTGTGGCTACATCAAAATCGGCTACACGCCTTGCTATTTCTCGGTAATTGTCTCGAATATTATTAAGCGTAATTAAGTTTTTAAAAGCCAAGTGGTTAAACCATTGTGATTCTACAGCCCTCACTTTTGCTTTTGTCATGGCCTCTTTTAAGCGACCTTCATTGCTATGTATAGCCAAGGCTATCAGCAAAAGTGTAACGGTGCGCTGTTGCCCATCTACCACATTGAGCCTTTGTTTTTTGTCCTTGTAAAACACGATAGTGCCCAACCTGTAAGCCGATTTAGTTTGATGATGTACAATATCATCAATCAGTTGATTGACATTTTTAGAGGTCCATTTATAGGGGCGCTGATAATCTGGTATGGTAAGGTTTGCCTTAGCGAAAAGATCCTGCGTTTTTATTATTTGCGGATGTAGTTGATGTGTGCTCATACTAACAAACTTTTATTTTACCCGTTACCGCACTATTTATCAACGTTGCCTTATATTCCTTTAGCTTTTCAATTTCTTGCTCTTTGAGGGAGATGGTGGTAGCTATTTTGGTGGTAGAAGTTTCAATATGTTTAACAATTTCATATTGCTCATTGATTGGAGGAATTACAAGTTTTACTTTTTTTAAATTTCCAATACCAACATTACCTTGAGTATTTGTATTGACTTGATTTTTTATGTCTGTGACAAAAGCATCAGATTTAAAGTAATAAAATAAATACAGACCCAATAGTTTAGAGGGGTTAGGTTTAATTGTTACGCATGAGTACGATACTATAAAGTTCAAATCAATGTTTACATATGATGCAGTTCCAATCGTTGCGTAACGAGCTAAAATGACATCGCCTATTGAGCTTTTGATCTTTTTTGAAAGATTATAATAGTCTCTTCTACTTACTTTTTTACAACCGTCAAAGTCAATATCGCTTGCAAACTCCTTTAAGTCACCTGTCATAACGTATGGGACACCATTTTCAATAGTTGGCGGCATATAGTGATCAACATCTGCTATTGCGTTGATTGCATAATTCATAAATAAAAGCTCCCAATGTTCCGGTATCTCCCCAATCCATTCCACACCGCTATCTTTCATTTTTACATTGGGGTTTAGTCCACGGGTAACGGCTTTGTGTATAAGTATTTTCCTGCGTTCTTTGAGCAGTTCTATTTGTTTTTGTTTGATGCCAACGGCTTGGTCTATCAGGGCTGTTTTGCAGTCGAGAAAGGCAGCAATGGCGGTTTGTTCGGGGAGAGGTGGGATTGGTAAATACGAATACGAAAGCTCTTCGAAACTTATATTTTTCCCTTGTCTAATTCCGACAACACTTGTTTGTAATTCTGAAATAAACGAGAAACTTTTAAAAAGATATTTATAGAATTGACTTTCAAAATTGCGTTTAGCTTTAAGAACTGTATATGCAGGACTGATAATTCCATCATGATGACAGTATTCTAATCCACCTTCAAAAGACCTTAAACTAATTGCAAAATCGCCTTTATTTATATATTTAAAAGATTCCAAAGCACCCGAAGGCATCACCATTCTATTTTCCACCCAAGTTCGTGGAACTACACCTTGATCTTGAGTAACAGACAACAATTCTGCATTAGCTTTTTTCTTTATTGATACATCCTGAAACAGATGTTTCATTTTTGTACATTCCCAATGTTCAGGTATCTCCCCCAACCATTCCACTGCTGAATCTTTATAAGCGGGGTATTTGTTGTATGTTACGCTATTCATTGTTTTTCTGTATTCGGTTCAAAATTTCGGGTGCAAAATCGTCCATTCTCGAAAAGGCAAACCATTTTTTACCTAAATCTTTAAGCGAGGCTCCAATGTGGTACAATTCTTTGTGGTCGAGCAATAAAAACCGGTCGTGTGTATCGGTCAGGATTTTTATTTCAATTGCAGGGTATTGCCCGTTGTGCTTTTTAATGTCCAGTTTAAACTGTGGATTAATTTGCTTGGTGTAAATAGTGGCCACAACATCTTTGTTGCGTTTGGCCAAAAGTATAAGCACGGTTTCGTCAACGTAATTGTCAACAAGTATGATGCTTGTTTTAGCCTTTTTAATCAGGTCGGCAACAAATACATAGGCATCAAATATTTGTCCTTCAAAGAAAATACCTTTGTCGGGTTGTTCCGTTTTACTTTCAAGCGCTTTAAACAGTTGCTCAAATTTTTGGTTGGTCTCTATTTGAGAGACTTCAAGTTTATCGAGACGTTGAAATAAGCCAGCATTATCGAGCACCAATTTACGCATCTGCACAAAAGCATTCATGATTTTTATGCTTACCACAATGGCGGTTTCGCTGCGAAGCACAGCCGAAAGCATGGCAATGCCTTGTTCGGTAAATGCATAAGGGAAAACCGAAGAATGTTTCAGCTTTTGCAACCGGTCACAAATTGTGACCAGTTCGTTTCGTTCATTTTCAGTTAATTGGAATCTAAATGAATCGGGAAAACGTTCAATATTTCTTTTTACAGCTTGATTGAGCACTTTTGTATCTACTCCATACATTTCGGCTAAATCTTTATCAATCATCACCTGCGTTTTGCGAAAAGTGAAAATTCTGTTTTCAATTTCTTTTTGGCTGTTTTCAATTTCCATATCATGCGTGTTTTTTTCAAAAAAGTCGCCACCATAGCGACAATGTGAAAATTGATTATCCCAATTTTAATATTTCACGAATCAAACCATCACTCAATGCTTCCAGTTTCAGAATATCAGTGCTTACTTCATCAATTGTTCGCAAAGGTTTATGGCGGTAAAAGTATTTGTTGAAGCTTATTTCGTAGCCAATTTTGGTGGCATCCAAATTAACCCAAGCTTCTGCAACATGGGGTAAGACCTCACGCAAAAAGTAGCTGTAAATATTTTCTTTCAGTGGTACATTTTCAGTGTCGCGCAAATCGCTTTCAGTTTCGTATTGTATGTATTCGCCTTTTTTATTGGTAGCAAAGTAGCCATAATTAGCCAGCTCCGTTTCTTTACAATCTAAGTGTTCAAGTAATTGTACTAGTTTATCGCCTGTTAATTTGGTGGTGCCTTTTATTACTTTTTCGGCAGTGGCATCGTACCAAGTTACTGCATTTAGGATGGCATTTTTTTCAGAGGAGGAGACGTTGCGGTGCAACGTCTTTACGGTAGCATCCACTTTTTCTTTGAAAAGATTAAAATCGCTGTATTCGTCATTACCAATGGCTTGCATCAATTTGGTGGCGGTGTTTAACAACTCCAACTGCTTTGTCCAAAGAGCTTCACTCACCAATGTTTTACTTTGCTTGGCATTGAGGTTCAGTTCATTTTTTTCGCACCATTCTGTAATTTCTTTTTCGTGCTTGGATAGGTCGGTATATAGGCTTTCTCCAAAAGTTTCATACGCCCAAACCATGGGTTCACGCAAGGTTTTATCAAAACGCAATTCGGCAATACGTTCAGCAGTAAATTGTGCTTTTAATCGTTTAGGGCGTTCAATGGTAACTTTGTAATAACCAAAATCGGTATTGTCAAATAGTTGAGAAGCGATGCCTTGTTCTTCTTTGGTTTCCGGGTGTATTGCACGGTCAACCGCTTGCATCTTTTCATATACCGAAACTATTTCACGGATATGTTCGGGTGCAAACTCACAGTTTTTGTTGCCTAAGTTTTTACGCAGTTTGCGGAACAATAAACCGGCATCAATCAATTGTACTTTGCCTTTGCGGTTAGCAGCTTTGCTGTTGCTTAAAATCCAGATATAGGTAGTAATGCCCGTATTGTAAAACAAGTTGTTGGGCATTTGCACAATGGCTTCCAACCAATCATTTTCAATAATGTATCGGCGAATATTGCTTTCGCCACCACCAGCATCACCTGTAAACAAGCTGCTTCCGTTATGTACAGAAGCAATACGAGAACCTAATGGACTTTGTGTTAATGGTTTCATTTTGCTCACCATCTCCATCAAAAAAAGCAATTGCCCGTCAGACGAACGAGGCGTTGCATCAGCATCTTGTTCAATGCCCCAATAGTTTTTCAGCTTAATTTGAAAACGTGGGTCAATAATGTCTTTGCCATCTTTAATAAATTTTTGCTCACTTGCCCACGATTTACCATAAGGCGGATTAGAAAGCATATAGTCAAAAGTGGTTCCTGCAAATTCATCGGTACTCAGCGTTGAACCTACACGTATATTTTCGGGATTGTTTCCCTTAATCATCATATCCGATTTGCATATGGCATAGGTTTCATCGTTTATTTCCTTACCATACAAATACACATCGCCTTTGGCTTTTATTTCGCCATCTTCGTCCTTTACGAAATTCTGCGATTCGGTAAGCATACCACCACTACCACAGGCAGGGTCGTAAATGGTCATTACCGGTGTAAGTTTATCTTTAACAGGTTCAAAAATAATGTGTGTCATTAGGTCAATTACCTCACGGGGCGTAAAATGCTCACCGGCTTCTTCGTTATTGTCTTCGTTAAACTTGCGAATCAATTCTTCAAACACATAACCCATTCCCAAATTGGTTAATGGCGGTAGTTTACGTCCTTCGGGATCGTTCTTTTCAAATGGAGTGAGATTGATATAAGGTGAAGTGAATTTCTCCAACACATTCAACAACACATCTTTCGAAGCCATGTGCCGAACCTGGCTTTTGAGTTTAAATTTCTCAATAATCTCCTTTACATTTCCGCTAAAGCCATTCAAATAATCCTCAAAGTTGGCTTGAAGTATTTGTTGGTTGTTGGTAGCGGTATCGTGTAAGCGTTGCAATGTCCATTCGCTGGTATTGTAAAACACATAACCGCTGGCTTGTCGTAAACCGTTTTCGTCCCATTCGGTAAACTTGCATTCCTCCCTTTGAAAAACCAATTCTTCAAGCACAGCTGCCTTAGTTGGTTCAAGTAAAGCATCGAGCCTGCGAAGCACCACCATTGGCAAAATTACATCACGGTATTTTCCTCTTACATAAACATCACGCAAACAGTCGTCTGCTATTGACCAGATGAAGGATATTGATTTATTGTGTACAGCTTAGTTCATTTTTTCTGTTTAATTCTTGATATTTTATTGCCTGTGAATATCGTCATTATGCTTGAAGTGTCGGCTAAAAAGTGGCTCTTAACCAAAGCACCCTTAGGTGATTTACTCGCAATCTTGTTTTAATTAGGCGCTCATGAATTTCGCTTCGCTTCAATTGATGCCCTCTTCCTGTAAGACGACACCGGCATTAAACACATAAACCCCCATTGTTTTATACATGATATATGGTTTCTTTAATTTGCAGCTAACAATTACAAAAAAAGTATTGCGTTTATGAAACAAATATGCTAAGATAAAAATATTATTAACAAAATAATTGCTGGCTATTTCCTTTTATCCGGCGCGTCCCTTGGAAACGCGATAAGGTTGCACATTTCCCGTAGGCGAGAACGAACCCTGGGGCCATAGAACTTTTCTATTTCGTCTGCAGAGAGGTTAGTGGTAAAATGGGTGAGCATATTGTTGTGGATGAAGTGGTCGTAGCGGGACAAGATGATTTCGGCCATGATGTTGCATTCCTGTCCGAAGTGTCGAAGGCTGTGCTCGGTTCCCAGGTCGTCGAAGCAGAAAGATTTCACATAGGGTCTATGCGTGGAGTTGTGATAAGAGACGCAGGCATATCGCCGGATGACTTCAAAGCCGGCTTTCTCGAACTCAAAGGCGATATCACGACAGGGCTTTAAGATGTGGGGAGTTTCGTCTTTGATGTAAAAACGCATGAGGTTCATCAAAGATGATTTTCCGCAACCTATAGGACCAGTAACCATCAGGCCTTTGGTAAGATCTACGCCTAACTGTTGAGCTGTTGGTGCATCTTTCAACGACCAGGCTAATAGTCGCTGAATGATGAGATGGTCCTCATTCAGAACCCGGAACAGAGGCCCGTAAATTTGGGAGCCTTTGTTTTGCAAATAGTTAAAGGCCTGTTGATACAATGGGGTCATGGTTTTTGATGTTGAGTTTTAAAGTGGGGTGTCGTAATCTTTGTCCTGCCTAAACTGGGGGGAACCCAGCTTAGGAAGACTTTCATTCTTTGGTTTTGGATTTTGCCGGGAGGAAGTCCTACGGCCATTAAAGCGCTGCTGATTGAGTATCCAGTTTCGTGCAGCGGCTTTCCAATCTTTCATTTTGCTCTTCCCTCCCACCAACCAACCATTGCTTTGGTATTAATTGAAAAATTTCTCGGCCTCGATAGGTGGAAACCCTTTTTCGCTGAAATAAATTTTTATGTGATCTTCGGATGGGGGTATGTCGGGTCCGTAACCCGACAGGTCATTTTTTGCCATTGAATTCTGGTTTAAAATTTCATCATTTAATTTCTCATCCCTTTGTGTAAGAAAATAGTTTGTTTTGTTTATAAAAGGGCTCACTGCCAGTTCACATCCTTTATCAAAAATGAACAGGTGAATCTGGCTCCCGATGTTCCGGTTAAAAGATGGTTTGTATTGGATGTAACCGAACTGATCGAGCTGCTTCAGACACTTGGTATAGGTGTTTACTGAACCTATCCTGGACGTCTTCATTAATTCATCGCGCACTGCAACTATGGGATTCTGGAAAAAATTCCTATTCCAGCGCCGAAATAAGGCAGATAAAGACTGATGTGTTGCGCGCTTAATGCCGGGTTTTGATCCATGTGGTTAAACACTGCATTGAGGTGCTTGATATAATTCATACCTCATAGTCTTCTAACGAAAAGTGTTTTGGTATTTATTGGCCTGTAACATGTTTTGAATGTCGGCATAATCGTAATACATGACGCCACCGATTTTGGTGTAGGGGAGCGATCCGTTGACGCGAAGATTTTGAAGCGTGCCTGGAGAGATGTTCAGTAATTTCCGAACCTCGTAAGATTTCAGCCATTTTTTGACGGGCTGTCCGGTTTGCTCCTTCAGGAGTTGCTTAATGTCGCTGATGAGTTCACTTTTGAAGGTTTGTAAGTCCTCAACTGTAATAATTTCTGCTGCCATGATTTTGGTTTTAAGGGTTAATGATTCAAAATTAAAAAGTTACAAACGAACAAACCTTCAATACGTACCCAACTTGGGGAAAAATTAATTTTGGAATGATTTTGAGCCTAATTAATGCAAATACCTCATTTGCAGAGACTAAAACAGGCATTCCCACAACTTGGGTGTAACTTGATACTTTTGCAATTATTACAATCAAAATCTGGAGCTCTCAACAGCAACTATTGATCTTGAGCTTCTATTTTGTTATTGAGACTCTCACATAGCTGGTCTAAGAATTTGGTGGTATGATTTCGAGCTTTAATTTCCAGGAACAGGCGGTAACAATCCCCCAGTTCAATTTCAAAAACTTTCTCAAAAGTTTCTTTTAAATCCTTGATACCTGCATGGCCGTGGTTGATACATCCACTTGCCTGCAATGCATAAATAAGTTCCACAAGGGCTATTTTGGAGCCGGTCCAATGCAAATGCGGAAAGGGTTCTTCTACCACAAAGGATTCATCACCGGTTCCATAAATACTCTCAACTTTTTTATTCAGAAAAATGGTCAATAGATCATAAGCCAACAAACAGGCGGCTTTATAATCGTAACAGGTAGCAAAATCAGGATCGGTTATTGACAAGAAAGACTCATCGAAAAGTTGGCTATCAGTCTGTCCCCTTAGGAAATATTTATCGTCAAGAAAAGAAAAGTCATTGCGCATGTAATTGCAGAAGTCCATATTGTTTTGAAAGAAAAGACCGATAACCCTAAGTTCATTGGCCAGAAACTTTTCCTTATCCTTTAAATAGCCAAAATAAGGCAAGATACTTTCCACCTGCTTAACTCTGGTATAATAAATCAGTTGAGAAAACACCTTGGGTTTTAAGATCTTGAAGAAATGAATTTCCTCGTCCTGCTTAGAAAACCCATGGTCAAGAATCATGGCTTTCAACTCTTGAAGACTTCGGGTGGTAAATGCAATTATTCTTTCAGCTTTCTTTAAATGAGATTCAGATTTTTTAATAGCACTATTCAAATAGTCAAAATACTGATCGCAATAATCGCTGAAAGGGGTAAGCATAACAAAAAAAGTTAGGATTAATAAAGGTGCCGAACAAACTTAATTAACCCAAGTTATGCATTTTAGACCAAAAAATATGAGAAATATCATGCTTTTAACACGATTCGAACCTATTTGGTCTAAAATGCATAAGCTAACTGAAATCTAAATTACCCGACTCTTGCCACTGTTCTGCCCTTCTTTTTGCTGAATAAGTGTACTCCTTAAGTTACTCATATCCTGACTGACCTTCTGTTCAACGATTTTGGCATAGACCTGGGTCATTTGAATGGAGCTATGGCCCAATAGCTTTGAAACTGTCTCCAATGGAACCCCATTGGTGAGAGTGACAGTTGTGGCAAAAGTATGCCTGGCAATATGAAATGTGAGGGGCTTTTGAATATTGCACAAATCAGCTACCTCCTTCAAATAGCTGTTTAGCTTTTGATTGGATATATTGGGAAACAGGCATCCAACGTTGAGGGCACGTGGATGGTTTTTATAGGTATCGAGGACTTCTTGGGCCTTAGGTAAAATAGGAATGCGAACAGGTTCTCTGGTTTTTTGCCGGCTGATTGAAATCCAATTTTCTCCATCTATTCCAATAGAGATATTCTCAGGTTTTAACTGTATGGCATCAATATAGGCCAGACCGGTGTAACAGCTAAATACAAACAAATCGCGGACATACTGCAAACGAGGGAGAGATAGCCCTTTCCTCTCTATTCTTTCGAGTTCATCAGCGGTTAGAAATTCTCTGGTAGTTTTATGGAATTTCAATTGATAATGGGTAAAGGGATCCTTTTCGAGCCATTCCAAACGTGCACCCATGGTAACTATTTTTCTAAATCGCTCTAAATATTTCATTACACCGTTGTTACCCATGGGCTTTTGATGGTCAAGGGGCTTATGTGACCGTAAAAAGTGTTCAAAATCAGTAATGAATTGATAGGAAAGATCGGCCAACGGGTAGTCTTTAGTTCTCATTTATTCTGATATAAACCGATTTGATTCAATTCATAAAAAACACAAAAGCCTGCAAATCAAACGATTTGCAGGCTTTTGATTGGGGTTGCTTCCCCTTTTGTCGGGGTACCAGGATTCGAACCTGGGACCCCCTGGTCCCAAACCAGGTGCGCTACCGGACTGCGCTACACCCCGAAAAAAAATATGAACAGCGGAGAGAGGGGGATTCGAACCCCCGGTACGGTTACCCGTACGGCAGTTTAGCAAACTGCTGGTTTCAGCCACTCACCCATCCCTCCAGGCTTTTAATCTAACTCCCAACTCTCGTCCGAATTGCGAGTGCAAATGTATAAAATAGATTGACAACTCCAAAACAATAAATCAAATTTTATTGATAATTTTCACACCCCTGCTAATAACTACGTAAAGCATAGATGATAAGGCATACAGCACCTTTGACCTTTTCTGATCCTGCCTCCTGACCCCTTGACCAATTACCAAAGAAACCTTAAATTTCAGACAACAAATAAGTATAACCCTCATCCATAAAAAAGCATGCACATGTCCAACCATTATCAAAACATTAAAAAGCAACTCCACGTTGCCCAGCGGGAGCTTATGATGCGCCAGAATGTGGTCGCCACCGGTATTGGCTACAAAACAGTGGCCGGAAAGTCGACGAATGAACTGGCGATTGTCTGCTCGGTGGACAATAAAAAGCCGGTTGCCAGACTCCCAAAAGCCGATATCATTCCTTCACGCATTCAAAATATCCCCACCGATGTAAGAGCCACAGGCCTCTTCCGTGCTTTAAATGCACCAACGGAACGGTTCCGCCCCGTCCCGGGCGGCTGCAGCATCAGCCACACCGAAGTCTCCGCCGGCACCCTTGGGTGCTGGGTGCAAAAAGGGGATCAACTCTATCTGCTCTCCAACAACCATGTGATTGCCAACAGCAACGAGGCCGGTATTGGCGATCTGATCATACAACCCGGCAGCTATGATGGCGGCATCAATCCGGGAGACATCATCGCGGAGTTGTCGGACTTCATCCCCATCAACTTTCAGCAGGAAATGCAGACCTCATCCTGTAACCTTACCCGGTGGATCACCTCATCCCTTAACGCACTTTCGAGACTGATGGGCAGTCAGACCCGACTTAAAGCCTATCGCATTCAAAAGCGCGACAATAAAACCGATTGTGCCATTGCCAAACCCATCAGCCCCGAAGATATTGCCATGGAAATTTTACAAATTGGCACCATCGCAGCGATTAAAGAGGCGGAGCTGGAAATGAAGATTAAGAAGAGCGGCCGCACAACCGGATTAACCACCGGTACGATTGAACAGACCGATGTGACGGTGAGTGTGAGTTACGGTTATAACAAAACCGCCGTATTCACCGACCAACTGCTGGCCGGCGCCATGAGTCAGGGTGGCGACAGCGGCTCGGCCGTCCTGGATCTGCAAAACAATCTGGTTGGTCTGCTTTACGCAGGTAGTGAAACGTCCACGCTTATCAACCGCATTCAAAATGTATTTGATGAATTAAAGATTTCTTTGCCAGATAAACAAGACCAGGAATGAATGACAGCACGAGGGCTTTGAAGATAAAAAGGAGGTACGAGCGGCAGTGGCTCAGTATTGACGGTGTGACGGCCATCGGTTTGGGTAAGGACAATCATGGCACTGCCATCATTGTCTCCTATTGCACCAACCCTGAAGGCATCAAAAAAGCCATCCCTGCCTCTGTCGATCGCATTCCGGTCATTTTCCAGTTTTCCGGAACCATCAATGCGCAGGACAAGTGATTTCCCCCTGTATAAATAAAATCAACTGATCCTTTTAATTCTCATCTGTTTATGATAAATTTATAGTTCATTCATATTTAAAACATAAGACGATGCCAACAAAAGGAGAAAAACCCGGAAAAGGAACCTACAAATGCAAAAAGTGTGGCAAAGAAATCACGCTCGACAGTGCTGATGATGCTTTGCCCAATTGCCCTGTCTGTAATCACACCGAATGGGATAAGTTGAATTAAAACAAAAAATCCATGGCGTCACATCCATGGATTTTTTTCAATTAAAACTCTTCTGTTACGACATCCTCGTCGGCCACCTTCATCTTTTTTAAGGCATCCCCCACCGCATCCATCATGGGTGGCGGTCCGCAAACGTATACCTTGCTACCAACCCTGTTTTCTTTAATGAGTTTTTCATCCATGAAGCCATGGGCCATTCCGTCCACTTTCTCATCCGATAATACATTTACAAAATCATCGCCCAACCACTGGCGCAATTCCTTCTCCATAATAATATCGCGTTGCCGCTTGTTGCCGAACAACAAGCGGTTGCCGGAGAGCTTACCGGCCGCATGCAGCGTTCTGAAAATCGAAATAAAGGGCGTAATACCGGCACCACCTGCAACAAACAGTCCTGTACCCTGATATTCAATGGCCCCCCAGGCTCATCTATCAGCAACTGATCATCCGGTTTCAGATTTCGTAATTCGTGGGTCACACCCTCATGGTCGGGATACATTTTAATGACAAATTCCAATTGCGCATCATCCGGCCGACTGGTAAAGGTAAAAGGCCTCGATTCCTCTTCCCAACCAGATTTTTTAATGGCCACATTGGTGGCCTGACCAGGGGTAAACTCATATCCCTTTGGCTTTTCTGTGACAATATGTAACACATCGTGCGTTACCTTATCCACTGATATAACTTTAATAGCGTAGCTTCCCATATCTAATTGATTTTTAATATTAAACAATCTAAAAACACGTTTGTTGTACTTTGGAAAGAGGAACAACTTCAATGATTTGTTTAATCACTTAAATCTCAAGTTATGGAAAAAATAGTTCAAAGTAAAATCGACGCACATTTGTCTGACCACTTAAAGCAATGGTCTTATACCCCTGAGGGTATTACCAGAGACTTCAAATTCGACACCTTTGTCGATGCCTTTTCTTTCATGACTGGTTTCGGCATAGAGGCAGAAAAGAAGGATCACCATCCCGACTGGAGCAACTCTTACAACAAGGTCACCATTACGCTCTATTCGCATGAGGCAGATGGCATTACCCAAACGGATTTTGATCTGGCTGAAAAGGCCGACCAGCTCTTCAAGCGCTTCGAGTAAAAACAAGTCGCCAAAAAGTAAGAGCCAGTAAGGCTTGAGCACAGAAAAATAGTTATTTTTACAACTCACCAGAGTTGAAAAATAAAAAGGCATGCAAGGCTATATCCAAATATATACGGGTAACGGAAAAGGAAAAACCACAGCGGCATTCGGACTGTCGCTCAGAGCGGTAGGTGCCGGCAAAAAAGTATTTTTTGCGCAATTTGTAAAGGGTAAAACCTACTCTGAAATTGAAGCGGTGGCACAATTCCTGCCAGATATAACCATACGCCAATACGGCAGAGGTTGTTTTATCCGTAAGGACCCGACGCAGGAAGACATTGAGGCGGCCCATACCGGCCTCACAGAAGTGTCAGAAATCATCCAATCGGGCCGCTATGACATGGTGGTGCTCGACGAGGCCAATATAGCCCTGCATTACCAACTTTTCACAGTGGACCAACTCATGGATGTGCTGCGGCAAAAGCCGGCGGAAACAGAACTCATTGTTACCGGCCGCTATGCGCCGCAGGAGTTGGTGGATATGGCCGACCTCGTCACCGAAATGAAGGAAATAAAACACTATTACCAGTCGGGCGTACAGGCCAGAAAGGGCATTGAGTTTTAATGGGCTGCTAGACTTTCACCGCCTTGCGCTCCACCTCCCGCAAGGACTCCATTTTCTTCTTGGCCAAAAAGCTATGAATGTCACCCAGGTGCTCTTTCACTTTCTTGTGGCCAAACTCATACACCACATCTACCAAACCGTCCAGAAAGTCCCGGTCGTGCGACACCAGAATCAGGGTGCCGTCAAAATCCTTCAGGGCACTTTTCAGGATGTCCTTGGTCTTTATATCGAGGTGATTGGTGGGTTCATCCAGAATCAAAAGATTCACCGGCTCCAGCAGTAGTTTTATCATGGCCAGTCGGGTGCGCTCGCCACCCGACAACACCTTAACTTTTTTATGAATATCATCTCCCCCAAACATGAAGGCACCCAGGATGTCCTTTATTTTGGACCGGATATCGCCTTTGGCCACATCGTCAATGGTTTGAAAAACCGTGAGTTCCTCATCCATCATAGAAGCCTGATTTTGGGCAAAATAACCAATTTGCACATTGTGGCCCAGGGTCAGTTTTCCAGTGTGATCGGTTTCACCCATGATGCATTTAACGAGGGTGGACTTCCCCTCACCGTTTCGGCCGACAAAAGCCAGGCGCTCTCCCCGCTTAATGGTGAGGGAGGCATTGGCAAACACCACATGGTCATCGTACTGTTTCGACAATTCCTCCACGATGACCGGATAGCTTCCTGCCCGCGGGGAGGGCGGAAATTTCAGTCGCAAAGCCGAATTGTCCTCCTGATCGACTTGCACAATTTCGAGCTTTTCCAACATGCGCACCCGACTTTGTACCTGATTGGTTTTGGAGTAAGTGCCCTTAAACCGGTCGATAAAATCCTGATTATCGGCAATCATTTTTTGCTGCTCCTCATACTGCCGCTGCTGCTGCTCGCGGCGCTCCTTGCGCAGCTCAAGATATTGACTGTAGTTTACCTTATAATCGTAAATGCGACCCACGGTAATTTCAATGGTGCGGGTGGTTATACTGTCCACAAAAGCCTTGTCGTGTGAGATCACCATCACCGCCTTGGCACTGTTTACCAAAAAATCTTCCAGCCACTGAATCGACTCAATATCCAGGTGGTTGGTGGGCTCATCCAACAAAATCAGATCCGGCTTTTGCAAAAGAATTTTGGCCAACTCTATGCGCATGCGCCAGCCGCCGCTGAATTCATTGGTGGGGCGCGTGAAATCCTCACGCATAAACCCCAGGCCCAGCAAAATCTTCTCCACCTCCGCCTCGTAATTGGTATCCTCAATACTATAGAACTTCTCACTCAGGGTCGACACCCGTTCAATCAAACCATAATATTCCTCTGATTCATAGTCGGTACGCGTCGACAACTGATGGTTCAAATCTTCAATTTCTGCTTCCATTTCATGGATCTGGGCAAAGGCCTGCGCCGTTTCCTCAAACACCGTGCGACCGTCCTCGGTCATCAAATGCTGGGGCAAATAAGCAATCACAGCCCCTTCGGGAGCCGACACCCGTCCCGCAGATGGTTCCCGAACCCCGGCCAAAATTTTAAGCAGGGTCGATTTACCCGCCCCATTCTTGCCCATAAGGGCTATTTTATCCTGATCATTAATCGCAAAAGAAACATTCTTAAACAAGGTGGTTCCGCCAAACTCCACCGTCAATCCATCCACTGAAATCATAAATAAACATTAAAAATTGAGCGGCAAAGATAGCGACTAATTGAACTTTTAGCACCTTTGTCAGTTCAATAATTATTCCTAACAAACAATAACATGTCCACTATACATACCAAAAAGCTACCCGTTACCGGACTCTCCTGTGCTTCCTGCGCCCTAAGTGCCGAGAAAGCACTCAAGGCCCAACCCGGGGTAGTCAATGCTTCCGTCAATTTTGCCGACGGCTCTGCCTACATCGAATACGAGGAAGATGCCACCGCCTTGTCCGGTTTCAAACAAGCCGTTCAGAATGCCGGCTACGACCTCATCATAGAAGAAGCCGCTGCTACCCAGGAAGCCACGGAAGAAATACACCACGCCGCCATGATGAAAACCAAACGCAACCTGATTTGGTCGGCCCTTTTCTCCATTCCCATTGTGCTTATCGGCATGGTTTTCATGAACATGCCTTACGGTAACTACATCATGTGGGCCTTGTCCACGCCGGTTCTAATAGCTTTGGCCAACAATTTTTTATCAATGCCTGGAAACAGACCCGCCTGCTCACAGCCAATATGGATTCGCTGGTCGCGCTCAGCACCGGCATTGCCTATATTTTCAGTGTCTTCAACACCTTATATCCTCAGTTCTGGCATGAGCAGGGACTCGAAGCGCACGTCTACTTTGAAGCTGCTGCCGTCATCATCACCTTCATTTTATTGGGCCGATACCTCGAAGAACGCGCCAAATCGAACACCTCATCGGCCATTAAAAAACTAATGGGATTGCAGCCTAAAACCGTTTTAAGAATAACCGAATCAGGAGAGACCGAGACGGTGGATATTGAACAGGTGCAGGAAGGCGACCTGTTGATGGTTAAACCGGGGGAAAAAATTCCGGTGGATGCCCTTGTGGCATCGGGCCATTCCTTTGTGGATGAAAGCATGATATCGGGTGAACCCCTGCCGGTTGAGAAAACAGCCGGTGAGCAGGTGCTCACCGGCACGGTCAATCAGAAAGGAAACCTCCAAATCAAAGCTCAGAAAGTCGGCAAAGGCACCGTTCTGGCCCAAATCATTGAAATGGTACAGAAAGCCCAGGCCAGCAAGGCACCGGTTCAAAAGCTGGTAGACAAGATCGCCGGGATCTTTGTACCTGTTGTGATGCTTATTGCCCTCATCAGCTTTACGGCCTGGCTGATTTTTGGCGGTGAAAATGCTTTTACCCAAGCGCTTTTGGCACTGATCACCGTACTGGTCATTGCCTGTCCCTGCGCTTTGGGCCTGGCCACACCCACGGCCATCATGGTAGGCGTGGGTAAGGGCGCAGAAAATGGCATTCTGATCAAAGATGCCGAGAGTCTCGAAAAAGCAAAAAACATAGACACGGTGCTGCTCGACAAGACCGGCACCATTACTGAGGGAAAGCCTGTGGTAACGGGGCAGGAATGGACCCCGCGCGAAACCTCCCATTACCAATCGGTGCTCTACGCCATTGAAGCCCAATCGGAACACCCCCTGGCCGACGCCGTTTGTCAGGCCCTCGAAAACCAGCGCGACAAAAACATTCATATCAGCCAATTCGACAGTCTGACCGGTCGCGGTGCCACCGCATCCATTGACAACATCACCTATTTCGTCGGCAACAAAAAATTAATAGAAGAAAACAACATTCCGCTGTCCGAAGAACAGGTCAAACAGACAGAAGCCTTCTATGCAGCTGCCAAAACAGTCATCTACTTCGCCAACCAACAAGAGGTGCTGGCCTTACTGGCCATCTCTGACAAGGTGAAACCGTCCTCGCGCAAAGCCATTGAGCAACTGCAAAAAGCAGGCATCGAGGTTTACATGCTCACCGGCGACAATGAGCAGACAGCAGCCGTCATTGCCCGGGAGACGGGCATCCGGAACTTTGTGGCCCATATGATGCCGGCCGACAAGGCAGCACTGGTCGAAAAGCTACAGAAAGAAGGCAAAACAGTGGCCATGGTGGGCGATGGCATCAACGACAGTCACGCCCTGGCTCAGGCCGACGTAAGTATCGCCATGGGCAAAGGCACCGATATTGCCATGGACGTGGCCAAAATTACCATCATCAGTTCCGACCTGTTGCAAATACCCAAAGCCATTCAGTTGTCGAAGCACACCGTGGCCACCATCCACCAAAACCTCTTCTGGGCCTTCATCTACAACATTATTGCCATACCTGTTGCGGCTGGCCTCCTCTACCCTTTCACCGGCTTTTTGCTCAACCCGATGATTGCCGGAGCGGCCATGGCCATGAGTTCTGTTTCGGTGGTCACCAACAGTTTATGGCTGAAGACCAAAAAGTTGTAAGTACGCCCGGCAAGCAATCATCGAGCCATCTAACAACCTAAAGATCTATAGAGTAATCAACCATAAAATAAAGAGATATGAGTCAAACACTAAAATTTAAAACCAACATCAACTGCGGCGGATGCATTAAAGCGGTTACGCCACACCTCGACAAAGCAGCAGGTATCAAAAAGTGGGAAGTGGATACCGAAAATCCCGACAAAATCCTCACTGTGGAAACGGATAGTCTGAGTGCCGAAGAAGTGCTGGCCATTATTGACAAAGCCGGATACGAAGCCCAAAAGGCGGAATAAAGGGCGATGCTATATTATATAATAGGTCGTTAGGTTGTTAGGTTGGGAGGCAAGCGAAGCGCAGTCCCGCGAAGCGGGATGATAGGTTGAGAGGGGTAAGAAGGGTAAGTAGGGTTGATGGGGAATTAGGTCGTTAGGCGTAGCGAAGCGGTTCCGAGAAATCGGAACTGCGCCTTTGGCTTGAGATCCCGCAAGGCGGGATCGTTAGGTCCTTATACCAGTGGTTAATTGCTTATGTTCTGCTCATGACCAACTTGGTTGTCCTCTCTGGTTAACTCTTTGGTTGACCGGAATACTCCTTCTTAAATGACGCGATCAGAGAAATATTCGCTGACTTGTAGGATCGGGTCACAATAGGCCACAATAGGTTTCTCTAAACAATCCCCTTAATTACAACAACTTACACAAAAGTTTCATTTAAACACATGCTAAGAAACAGGTAAACGGGTATTGTTTTACTGTTTTCTTACACTACCTTTGCGGTAGGATTAGTTGTAAATAAATGTAAATTAAAGATTATTATTAATAAATAAATTATTATGAGAAGGATACAGACCATATTGCTTCTGGTAGCCAGCTCACTGTTTATGGTGGCGGAAGGACAGAGCATTAAAGTTGTACAGGGTGAGAGTCAAATGAGCGTAGAGGGAACTTCTACCATACATGATTGGGAAATGGGAACTTCGTCGATTAACGGAGTGGCTGAATTGTCCAAAGAAGCAGATCAACTGGAAATCACCAACACTAAAATCACCGTAAAGTCGGCCGAACTTAAAAGTGACAACTCTGGCATGGATGAAAAGGCGCACGATGCGCTTAATGTCAAAAAACATCCGACCATCACTTTTACCCAGACTGAAAAGTTGACGGTTAAGCCCAATGGTACAAAATTCAGTGGTACCGTTCGCGGAAATCTGACCATTTCCGGCAAAACAAAAGCGGTGGCCATACCTGTTACCGGAGATTCATCTCAAAACAAACTAAAGGTCAGTGGAAAATTAGATCTGAAAATGACCCAGTTTAACATCGACCCACCTCGCGCCATGTTGGGTGCTATCAAGGCAGGTGACGAAATCACCGTCAGCTTTGAAGTGGGACTTAAGTAGTATTCCATTCTTTAAAAACCAGAATAACACCAACAACTTAAACAAAGCACACAGATGAAAAAAACAATTTTTACATTAAGTCTTTTGTTAACAGGCCTGTGGGCTGTTAACGGACAACAATTCGAGGCTGAAAAAATCGATGCCAGCGAATTCGAAGAATTAAAAGTGAAGGTCGGTGCCGACTTTGCCCTCCAGTATCAGGGCATTACCCACGAGGCGGACGTTGAATTAATTGATATCAAGAAAAACTTCAACCTGCCAACCGCCAACTTGCACATTACAGCTGATTTGGCCCCCGGCATTCAATTGTACATCAACAATTACATGTCGTCACGCCACCACAATGAAGCATGGGTGGAAGGTGGTTACCTGACCATGGACAACCTGCCATTTTTGCCGGCGGCTGACAACATCATGCAATACCTGACCATTAAGGCAGGTGTCATGATGCCCAACTACGGTGATGCGCACTATTTCCGTAGCAACAATGCGGCTGTCACCTCCAACCCCTTTGTGGGCAATTGGATCATGGATGCCTTTACGACCAATCCGGGTATGGAATTCCTGTTCCGTCACAGCGGCTTTCTGGCCAATGTGGGTATTAACAATGGCCGCATGAACTATGGTCGCGGAAACGATTTGGGCGAAGACCTGGTTTTCAACTGGAAATTAGGTTATGACACCGATATCAATGAAGACCTGAGATTAAGAGCATCTCTTTCGGGCTATCACGTAGGAGAAGGACACAGCGGTTCTACCCTTTGGATGGTGACCGTGCCGGTGCCCGTTACTACAACGTGATGCAGCTGATGACCGCCGAAGGTGACAACTTCCGCTCAGGTCGTTGGAGTCCCGGTGCCAACCAAACCGAGATGAGCAGCTATATGGCCAACCTTTTTGTCAAGTTCCACGGATTAGAAGTGTTTGGAATTTACGAAACCATGAATGGTGTAAGCCGCGGCAACGATCAGGAATTTACGCAAACGGCACTTCAGGGTATTTACCGCTTTGGCGATTTCTATGCAGGCGTCCGTCTGAACAACGTGGATAACAACGATGGCTCAACCGTTTCACGTACCAACATTGGCGGTGGCTGGAACATGGTCGAGTATGTACAGGTTAAGCTGGACTACGTTACACAAAAGTATGAAGGCCCTGCTCATGGTGCCATTGATGGTGGAAAATTCAACGGACTCGTTCTTGAAGCAGCCATCTCATTCTAATAATTAGTCATCCTAAAAAACTGTTCAGAAGCCATGGCTTCTGAACAGTTCATCAAAAAAAACAAAATGCCATCTCCAAACAAAGTACCCCAGAATTGCCATTCAGGTATTTGTTGCCCCTTCAAGACTTTGGGGCCTGTAAGATGGTTGTTTTTTGTCCTGCTGCTAACCATTCCCCTTCACCTCTCCCAAGGCCAATACCATCAAACCCGGAATGTCATCAACCACAACAATTGTGCAGATTTCGTAAGTATTCATGGTTCAACCAATGTCAATGAATTTTCATTTCTTCAACTGCTCAATGAGCGTGAAAGTCCCATTAGGTTTCATACCCAAGAGGGGTACATTACCATTCAAATACCGGCTCACAACTTTGAAGCTCCAATCCTTTGATGCACCAGGACTTTATTGACCTCATCAAAGCAGATGACCACCCTTACATTGCCATTCGTTTTCACTACAATCCCTACGAGCTGTTCGAGAAAAACGGCCAAACAGGTACCATTGACTCAGAAATCTACATCACTTTGGCCGGAGAAGAAAAAAAATATGCCATTCCGGGACAAATCCATTTATGTCAGGACAAAGCGCTGCGCATTAACGGCAATATAAAAATCAATCTGAATGATTTTCATCTAAAACCTCCGTCAAAATTCATGGGTATGGTAAAGGTGAATAACGAAGTATTTGTTAATTTTGGACTAAAGATGGAGCAAAATCTGATTACCAGAAAGTAGTTTTTTCCCATCCCAAACCTGGCTAATCTGAGCAATTAGCCCAACAAATTCCCGGACAATGAAAATCACCACAAAAACAAGATACGGATTACGTGCCATGGTTGAAATAGCCAGGGAAACGAATAATGAAGGTATTCTTCAAAAAGAAATATCGCTTCGGCAAAAACTCTCCAACAAATACCTCGATCAGATCATTCTGGCCCTTAAATCGGCCAACCTCATCATGAATGTCCATGGCAAGAAAAGCGGATATATTTTGGCCAAACCGGCCGATAGCATCACCCTTTTGGATATTCACCAGGCCTTTGAACCTGCCATGCACATGGTAGACTGCCTGGCACCCAACTATGTCTGTGAAAAAGAGGCCCGATGCTCCTCCAAGTTATTTTGGCAGGGTCTCAACAATGTAGTGGTGGACTATTTTAATTCCTTTACCCTCCAACAGATCCTGGACAAACAAACAGAGTTGGAATCCATCCCTCACCTATCTTCATCCAACCTCACCTGTCACAAGTAAATTGATCGTCTGGCTGGATTATGCCATATTTTAGATACGCTTTCGATTAAGTAAAGATTCGGGCAAAGTAGAAAAAGTACATTTGCACCAGATCCCGATTTTTAAAAATTCTGCATATTGATTTCTTTGGTCAATTTGTTTAATTTGGTTGGATCTTAAATCAATTGTATAATTTAATCGAGCTTTACTATGAAACAACCTTTACTATTGCTTTTGCTGTCAACCATATGTTTGACCGGCTTTTCACAAAATGCGGCAGACCTTTTCTTTTCGGAGTACATTGAAGGGTCCGGCAACAACAAATACCTCGAAATATTTAACGGAACCGGGGCGGATGTGGATCTGGCCGACTACGAAGTCTTGCTTTTTTCAAACGGTAGTGCAACCCCGTCTGATAACAAAGCTGTTTTTCCGGCTGAAACCATTTTGGCCGATGGCGCCGTTTTTATTATTAAAAATGCCGACGCTGCGCTTTATGCTGATGATGCTCTCGCCTCAACAGTCACCTATTTCAATGGTGACGATGCCCTTGCCTTGAGAAAAATATCCACCGACAGCTATGTCGATATTATAGGGAAAATAGGGGAACGGGTCAATTGGACGGACGGCGAACATTCAACCCTAAACAAAACACTGGTTCGCAAGCCACATATTGTACAAGGGGTGTCCACTAATCCGGCTACCGGTTTCCAAACTCTGGTAGAAGAGTGGAACGTTTTCCCTCAAGACCATGCCGATGATCTGGGACAACACACTTTTACGCCACCCGGACCGGCAGGTACTCTGTCGGATTTCTTCATTCAAAAAGATGATGTGCCGGTAACCACCTTGTCAACCGGAGAAGAAGTCACTTTTGTCTGGACGGCAGTAGATGTGGTTAGCATTAAATTCCAGGTATGGAATGCTGATGATTTAATCTGGGAAGATTTAGAAGGTCTCACCGATATAGATGCCACCCTTGGTACGCTTCCCTTCACTGTCCCCGTCTATGCCACCGAAGGGGAAAATGAAAAACTAAGAATCATAGACACAACGAACCCGGCTGTATCCGCAGAAAGCCAGCCATTTAACATCACAGATGTTCACTTTGCAGGTCTGAACTCAGAAATCGCCATGTTTCCTGCCAACAATGCAACAGACATCCCCATCGACCTTTTTGGGGTCGTTGACCCCGGTGAACCCATCATTACGATAAACCGGGTGATCATCGCTTTTGACGAGGAGGTACAGGCCGGCAGCGGTAACATTACCATTACTAAAACCGGAGAACCTTCTGCCATTTTTACTTTTGCTATTACAGACGAGCAGGTTAACTTCGACGACATTGCTGTTCATGTAACCATACCAGCCATGCTCGATCCCAACACTTCCTACTACGTCACTATTGATCCCGGAGCCATCACGGATTTGGCAGCTACCCCTAATACATTTGACGGTAATGTTGATTGGACATTTACAACCGGTGAAAGCGATTCCAAAATGACCATTGCCGACATTCGTAACGAGAGTGATGCACCTGCCCATTTAGGAGAATATGTCCATACTTCCGGAGTGGTTACCGCCCATTCAGATTATGGATTTTTCTTGCAGGATGGCAACGTCAGCTGGAGTGGCATCTACGTCTATTCAACTGCTGAAAAAGATAACGTAAGTGTTGGAGATGAAATAACCGTCATTGCCAAGGTTGGTCAATACAGTGGTCAGGCACAGCTCACAGACATCTATCTTTTACAAAAAACCAACAACAATCAGCTTTTTGAACCGGTAATGGCTTCATTGCCCTTTACCAATGAATGGGAGGGCATGTTAATTACTGTCGAAAACGTTTCCTACACAGGTGAACCGCTTAGTTACGGGGAATATGAAATAACAGATGGTACGAATACCGGATTGGTAGATGATTTGTTGTTTGCCTATACGCCGGCAACCGATGAGGCCTTTACGGCCATTACAGGTATTTTATACGAATCGTTTGGCGCGCTAAAACTCGAGCCAAGAACAGCTGAAGACATTGTAAGTGTTACTACCAATTTGGAGGATGACAAAAACACCCCTGATGCTTTCATTTCCAATCCGGTATTTGATCAGTTAAATATCCGCTTCCCGCAAACAATAAAGGAGGTGAGTATCGTCAACCTGGTTGGTAGCAAGGTGTCTCAACAAGTAGTAGCAGACAGCCACACATATCTTTCGGTAAGCCACTTGCCTAAAGGCGTCTATTTGGTACATATCACCACCATTGACGGGAATGTTACGGTTTCAAAAATCCTGAAGCAATAATTCAGCCTCCCATAAAGCAGAGGTTTCTCAACAAGAGAAGCCTCTGTTTTTTTTACATGGCTCTACCATGTTTGCGGGCCATACGATCCTGGGTGGTGGCACAGGAAATTCCGCGTTTGGCCATCTCCTTATTGGCACCAATGTGAAGATTGGGAAATTGCCCCTTTTTACGAATTAAAATGGTCACAGACATGAGCACAGCCACAATGGCCATTAGGGCAACAGACAACAAAAGAACTTTCCAGAACATGATTATTTTTTTTTCAAAATTACATATAATTCTTCAATAAAAAACTTCCTACCGTTTTGGTCGTATTTCTAAACATTCCCTTTACTCAACTGTTTCAATATTGGCTGCAAATTCTTTCAACGGAGACAAACTGGTGACTGGCATAAAAGAATTGGTAACCCATTGAATTTTAGGGGAACTTTCAGGCCCAGAGGGAAAACAACTGAGTTATACCTGAAATTCATTGGCGCATTATGGGTCAACTATGAGACAATTCCGTTATTATTTTATTAATTTGTATGCAAAAGAAAGATAAAACGCTGGAAATGGAATTATCACCCGAAATAGATCTGAGTTTCGAGGAATTTAAGAAGGAAGTCCTATACGATTATAAAATTGGGCAGTTAAGCCGGCAAATGAGCATCATTGCCCGTAAAGAAGTACTCACCGGCAAGGCCAAATTCGGCATCTTCGGAGATGGAAAAGAAGTGGCTCAAATTGCCATGGCCAAGCAGTTCATGAAAGGCGACTGGCGTTCGGGCTATTACCGGGACCAGACATTTCTCCTGGCTACAGGAATGACCACTCCGGCCAAATTCTTTGCTTTGCTATACGGAGAAACCCGGACGGAGCTCAACCCCGATAATGGAGGCCGGTCATTCAACAACCACTTTGCTACCCGCTTAGTGGATGAGGAGGGCAATTGGATCAACCAGACAGAAAGCAAAAACACCGCTGCGGACATCAGTCCGACAGCAGGCCAAATGCCCCGTTCGGTAGGTTTGGCCCTCGCTTCAAAATTTTACAGAAAGAACCCGGATTTAGATAAAAATCAAAAATTCAGCAAAAAAGGCAACGAAGTCGTATTTGTCTCCATAGGCGATGGCAGTACCTCTGAAGGTCATTTCTTTGAAACGATGAATGCTGCGGGCGTTTTACAAATCCCCATGGCTGTTTCCGTGTGGGACGACGGTTACGCCATATCAGTCACCACCGAAAATCAAACCATCAAGGGAAGCATTTCCAAAGCCCTGAAAGGCTTTGAAAAAGAGACCAAAAAAGGAACCGGCATCACCATTATGAAAGCCAAGGGCTGGGACTATGCCGGGCTATGCCAGATGTATGAGAAAGGAATTGCGCTTTGTCGCGAAGAACACATACCCATTCTGTTTCATATTGAAGAAATGACCCAACCTATGGGCCATTCCACTTCCGGCTCACATGAGCGCTACAAATCGACCGAGCGCTTAAGATGGGAAAGAGAAAACGATTGTTTGCTGCGCATGCGACAGTGGATGGAAGGGACAGGCCTTGCCACCAGCAGTGAATTAGATGCCGTTGAAAAGGAGGCACACGCAGAAGTCAAAGCGGTCCAAAAAGAAGTTCACGAAAGTTTCATGACCCCTTTGACAGCTGAAAGAGACGAATTGATTGAACTGGTTACCTCCAAACACTGCGTCTGTAATCTGGCCCGTCAAAACCAAATAGATGAAGCCATCAACGGTCTCAGAAGGGCGCACACGCTCAACCGGAAGGAAATATTGAGTGCTGCCCGCAAAGTATTGCGGCATGTTTGCGCCAACTGCAATATTCCCGGAGGCCTTAAAAATGACCTCCAAAACTGGGTGCGCGCTTACCGTCAAATGGCCAATGAAAAATACAACCGTCATTTATACGACGAATCAGATCATTCGGCCCTCAAGGTTCTGCCGGTCGCTCCCATCTATTCGGCTGAAGCAGAAAGTCTTCCCGGAAGGGAAATCCTCTTGCAAAATTTTGATGCACTGCTGACCAGGGAACCCCGTCTGTTGATATTTGGCGAGGACACCGGAAAACTCGGCGGTGTAAACCAGACACTGGAAGGTATGCAGGAAAAACATGGTGAAAACCGTGTTTTCGATACCGGCATTCGTGAAACTACCATCATCGGGAAAGGCATTGGTCTGGCCCTTAGGGGTTTTCGCCCCATTGCAGAAATCCAATACTTCGATTATTTGCTGTATGCCCTACAAACACTGAGCGACGATGCGGCCACTCTGCATTACCGCACAAAGGGCGGCCAAAAAGTCCCGTTGATCATTAGCACCCGTGGCCATCGTCTGGAAGGACCATGGCATGCAGGCTCACCCCTGAGTATGGTGATTAATTCCATCCGGGGTATCTATGTCTGTGTACCCAGGGATATGACACGTGCCGCCGGATTTTACAACACCCTGCTTAAGGGCGATGATCCGGCTCTGGTCATTGAACCACTCAATGGTTACCGCCTGCGTGAAAAAAGACCACAAAATCCCGGTGAATACCAAATACCTCTTGGTGTTCCAGAAATAATAAAAGAAGGGCACGACGTAACACTCGTGACCTATGGCGCCTGCGTGAAAATTGGACTGGAAGCCGCCCATCAATTGGAAGAAATTGGCATTTCGGTAGAGCTGATTGATGTTCAGACCCTCTTGCCCTTTGATATTCACCACAACATCCTTGAATCGGTTAAAAAGACCAATCGGGTTATTTTCTTCGACGAAGATGTTCCAGGAGGAGCTTCTGCCTATATGATGCAAAACGTAATAGAAGGTCAGGGTGCCTTTTATCATCTGGATGCCCCGCCAGTGACTGTTTCGGCCAAGGATCACCGTCCGGCCTACGGAACCGACGGGGACTATTTCAGCAAACCCAATGCCGAAGATGTTTACGAAGCCATTTATGCCTTAATGAACGAAAACAGGCCCGGAGAGTTTCCACCCATATATGAACCAGGCAAATAAAATCAACTTTTCAGCCCAATAACCTATTGACCTAATGACCTAACAACCTTAGTACTGTAAGAGAACGAACCATCCTTCAAACGAAGCACATAGACACCCGGTTGCAAAGCAATGCCGGGTGTTATTCGTTGATGGTGCTGAAATATCACCTCTTCTTGCCAAACCACTTGCCCGTGAAGGTTGATGAGTTCAACCGACAGAGCCCCCTCAAAGTCATCTTGAAAAATTTCAAAGGCCGATATAAAAGGATTGGGAGTCACCAGCCAATTATCCAACAAATCAATATTTTGGGAACCAACACTCAATTGGAAAGCCCGCTCAAAATCAGGTATGCCATAACCAAAATCTTCATCGGGATTTAAATAGCGATCGGCTGAACTTCTGACCAGATCAACAATTTCAGCTGCCGTTTTTTCCGGCATGCTTTGCCACAAACAAGCCGTTAAACCGGAAATAATCGGTGCCGCAAAGGATGTTCCAACAGAAACGCCAATAACATCATTGGTGATAACAGAAGTCCCCACCCCCAAAGCCATCACATCTGGTTTCACCCAACCGTCGGCCACAAAACCCCGTGAGGAGAAGTCGGCCAGCGTACCATCCGCCTTTACAGCACCAACAGTTAATACCTCAGGTACATCATTAGGCATAACAACATATTCCCATTCACTTTGACGTTCATTGCCGGCACTATTCACTACAACCATGCCCTTTTGAGAGGCAAAAGCTGCAGCCCTGGAAATTCTGGTTATACCACCCGGTATCTCCAAAGTATAATCCATGGCAGGATCATCAAACGTAAAATAACCCACCGATGATTGAATGATATCCACACCGGCACTATCAGCCATCTCAGCAGCACAGACCCAATAATCTGCTTCAATGGGGTACTCTGATCGGGCATCCTCTGTGCGCATCAACCAGTAAGAGGCTTCCGTTGCAGTTCCGGCGTATTCGTCAGGCACCTGACCGGTCATCACGCCCAAAACCTGAGCGCCATGAATGTGCGTGTTATAAAAGGGTTCCGGGTCATTAAGGACGAAATTTCTTTCCCCTAAGAGCAAACCATCCGTTTGCAAATGACCAAAAACCTGGGAAGTTTCCACACCTTTAAAACCGGCATCCAATACCGCAATGTGAATACCATTGCCCTTAAAACCCAAATCATGCAAAAAATCACCTTTAACCATTTCAATTTGCCGATCCGTATTCATGGCGGCAGTGCTTTTCAGGACTTCCTTACTTTCAACAGCATCCACCTCAGGATAAAGTTTTTTCTGAGAAAAATTATCACCGGAACTCAGCGACCATCCATCACCCACGTAGGTCTTCTCGACAAAATTGATATATGGTAGCGCTTCCAGGCCATTCATGAGTTCAGAATCGTCACTTACCGCGATGACCCCATTAAACCACTTGGTGGCCATCAGAACTTTCACCCCTAAATCCTCCAGGTTTTGAACATAGGCAGGTGAGACTGGTAAATCCGTATCATCCAGGAAAATTCCCTGGGCTGCACGTCTGTCTATGGCCCTTTGAGAAAGAAACTCAAGTGGATTATCTAAATGATAGGGCGAACCCTCCTTATCTGAAAACTGGACAAAATAACCGGCGGTTTGTCCCATTACAGCACCAAAGGGTAAAGACAAACCAACTAACAAAAAACAGGCAAACAATCTGAAGCGTAAAAAGAGAACCATACAGACAAGATTTAAATAAAACTTACCATCACTTATTTTTAAAGTTGAGCCGCAAGATACATCTTAATCGTCAACCAACCACTATCTTATAAAATCAAATTGTTAATTTTTTATTAAAGGTTGCCATTTGCTTATTTGTCTTGTAAATTGGTTTGGGAAGGGAGGGGAATAGGTCAATAGGGGTTGAAAGGGTCAGTAGGGTTGATGGGGTATTAGGTCAGGCGGGACGGAAGCGAAGCGGGATCAAGAGGTCGAATAGGGGTTGAAAGGGTCAGTAGGGTTAAAAGGGTTGATGGGATATTGGTCAATAGGGTGAGAAAGGTTGGCTTAGGTACATGGGATAGGCAAGATTTAAAATTACGACAAGCAATATGAAAGCGACTGCAAGCAATAAATAGAATGAGGTGTGGAGGAAAAAATCCGTGGGGGAGAAAAAAATTTTGTTTTAAGAAATTTATTCTTAACTTAAATTTAAATTTTGAGGAGCAAAACACAACTGGCCATTAGGTTGTTAATAAGTAAAAGTGAAGTTGAGGACGGTATTGTCATTGGATGTTCAATGCATGTGTAGTCATTAAAGGAGGAAACAATGAAGCATATAGACTTAAACATATTTCAGGCCACCCACAGGAGTGTCCTTCCCCAGAAAGGACGCATTCTGATTGCCGAGCCCTTTTTACAAGGGCCCTATTTCGCTCGTTCCATTATATTATTAACGGAGCACGGACCTGAGGGGTCCGTAGGTTTTGTCATTAACAAGTCCACCGATGTTTACCCCGATGAAGTGATTGAAGACCTGTTTAATTTTAGAGGAGAGCTGTTCATCGGCGGTCCGGTATCCTCCAACACGCTTCATTTCCTGCATACCTTGGGCGATCTGGTGCCGGGATCCATTCAAATAACGCCCACGATATACTGGGGTGGAGATTTTGAGCACATAAAAAAATTGATCAACGATGGTAAGGCAGATAGCAAAGCCGTTCGTTTCTTCGCAGGTTACTCAGGCTGGTCGCCCGGCCAACTCGAAAGTGAGATTGCTGAAAAATCATGGATTGTAACCTCACTGGACGATTATCAAATAATGCGCGCCGATTCATCCTCCATTTGGCAGGAAAGTCTGGAAGGCCTTGGTGACGTTTATAAAACCTGGTCTAACTTCCCTTCTAACCCGGCTTTTAACTAGCCCTTTCAGACCTGCATACTTCTGAAAATCAGCTTTGAAACCTGGGCATAGTACCTTTGTTCTCTGAAAGCAGCTACCCAGCGTAAGCCACTAATGGAATTGGTCAGAAAAACCTCATCCGCATGTCGTATATCATCCTCGGAAGCGCCCGTACTTTCAACCAGGCGGATTCCTAATGAGCGGATCGTTTCCAACACCCTCTTTCGAAAGACGCCATCAATGCACCCGGAAGAAATAAGTGGCGTATAAACCACGTTTTCTTTCACCCAAAAGATACTGGAATTGAACGATTCAATCAGTTTCCCTTGTCCGTTAACCACCAGACAATCGTCCAGATGGCTCTCCTTACAATAAATGCCCGCCATTACATAGGGCAAGGATCCCACCGTTTTAAAGGGGGAAATCGGAGAAAGGAGTTTGGGGAAATCTTTATAAATATCAATTTTCAATCCCTTTTCGGGAAATGTATATCCCGTCTGGTGAAGATTCGTGGCTTCGATGAGCCACGACACCTGCATTCTATCCGGCGTGTAGAGCCCTCCCCTTTTCTAAAAACCGTCAGTCGCACCCGTGCATCCGCAAAAATCCGGTTCTTAACCACCAAATCAATGATACTATCCCGCATGGATTGTCGGGACGGAAAACTGCCCGATGCCATTTTTAACACGGCCATTCCTTTGAGCAAGCGCTGGTAATGGGACTCCCAATGCAGTGGCTCACCCTTATGAAAGCGGATGGTTTCAAATAAACCATCCCCATACCTGAAAGCTCTGTTGGTGCTGTGTAAAAGAGGAACATCCGGTGAAACCAACACCCCATCGTATACCAAATATTGTTTTCTGCTTCTGGAGTCTGCCATAGAGATAACTAGTGTCAATAAGAAAACTGCCGATTTTTCAACCTCTGGTAATTCCAATAAAGACTCACTAAAAGGAAACGAGCTTTTCAAAGAAAACCAGGATTAGACGGGGCTCATAAAAAAGCGGAAATATCAGGCCGTAAACAGCCCCCCAAAAGTGAGCATCATGGCCCACATTATCCACTTGCTTACGCGCCATATAAGCAGAATAGACCAGGTACAGAACACCAAAAACAATTCCCGGAATGGGAATAATGGCAAACAAATAGACCGGATTATAAGGATCGAAAAAAATGGAGGCAAATACCACGGCGGACACTGCGCCCGACGCACCTACGGCGTTGTAATTGGGATTATTGCGGTACTTAAACAACGAATAAAGACTTGAAATCGGAATGGCCGTCAGGAACAATAATAAAAAACGGGCATCGGTAAAGCCTTCAAAATAGTAGCCAAAATAAAAGAGAACGGCCCGACTGAAGGAATAAAACACGAACATATTGATGAGCAAATGCGTCCAGTCGACATGCAAAAACGCATGGGTTAAAAGCCGTAGGTATTCTTTTCGGTGAAAAACACTCCAGGGGTTCAACTGAAAACGCGCCATGAGCTCGGGCCTGCTAAAGGCCGCAAAACTAAAAAGGCCAACAACTATAATGATAATGATATGGATGGTCATATTTTCGAATTTTTATTTTTTACTTGGGTGTTTGGTAAACAACAGAAGGGTCCGTTTCCTAATGCAATATTTTATAAACCATTTCCTGCAACAACTCGCCACCGGGAGTATTCACATTGCCAAAGCCCTTTGATTTCATGTCGTACTCGCGCAGCAAAGAAATAATTTCCGCCACTTTAACCCCTTTGTAATTGCGGGCCGCCACCTGATAGTCGGCCACAAAAAAAGGATTGATTTTTAAAGCCGAAGCCACGGAACTTTTACTTTTATCCTGCAAATAATAATAAGCCAGCAGCTTGCTAAAAAAAGAGAAAAGAACACCCGTCACCACAGGGACAGGAAAATCCTTAGGATTGGCGGCAAAAGCCTTCACAATCTTATTGGACTTGGTTATATCTTTATGGATCAGCGCCTTTTGAAGCTCAAAAGGATTGTACTCCTTGCTGATGCCAATATTGCGCGCTACGTGGTCCACCGTGATATGCGTTGTTCCGGGGCCCATGGCCACAATCAGCTTGTCGGCCGCCTGCACCACCTTTTCCAGTTCCGCACCCAAAAACTCCACCAGCATCATAATGGCCTTGGGCTCAATGGTGAGTGAGCGACTCTTCAGGTAATCGCCGATCCATTGTGCCATTTGGTTGTCATAAAGCTTTTTGGATTCAAAAACCAAGGCTTGCTTTTGGTTTTTAAGCGCTGTGTAGGCCTTGGTTCGCTTGTCCAGCGACTTGTATTTGTAACAAATCACCAGAACCGTTGAAGGTTGTGGCGATTTAAAATAGTTTTCGAGTAAATCAAACTTATCCAGCAGCTGGGCCTCACGTAAAACAATTAATTGTCGCGGTGCCCCCATCGGATACCGCTTGGCAGCATGTATCAGGTTAACAACATCCGCATCCTTACCGTATAAAACAGTCTCGTTAAAGCCCCGCTCTTCTTCCTTTAATGCCAGCTTTTGCACGACCTCCGCTATTTTATCAATAAAATAAGGCTCCTCACCATGTAAAAAGTAGATGGGATAAAACACCCCCTTTTCCAACTGTTGTAAAATCTCTTCAAACTTCATTGACCAATTATCTATTTTCCCGGTAAAGATAAAAAAACAAATCAACCCCTCACCCCCTTCATCCCCTTCATGCCTACTAACCCAAACTACACATTTTTCCGATTCCCAATTTGCAAAGAAACCCTACTTGTCCAAATATCCATCCAACCCGTTCCACCCAATCCCTCATCTTCCTCTATCAACAATCACAGGGATCAAATGATAGAGTATCACGGTCATCGTTATTGTCTGCAGATACAAAATTTGAAGCGGGGCAAAACCATTCAAGGAACTACTAAACCCACTTCGCTTTACACGTAAAAACAACACCCGAAACTATCTAAAATTCAAAGCCAAATAAAGTTCCTGAAATATCTTTATCATGCAGCTTTAAGATAATCTCATTATCACTAAATTCTAGAATTTCATTTGAAATATCTAAGGGCAAATCTGATTTTATTGCAGAAAGAATATATTGAATCTTGTATTTTTTTGTTACGTCATTAATTAATTCCAATAATCGCATTTTTATCCCATTATCTTGTTGTGATAAAACATCATCGTGATATACAAACCTATAGTAGGATTCTTTGTTATATGCACATAAAATGGACAGGTCGAATGCTACGCAAAGAAGCTTCATATAAGTATTACCTTCATCTTTTGCAGTATCCTTATTCTCATCAACTTTTGATTTCACTTTTGGTGGAATAAAATCAACATTATTATTGGTATTAAGATTCCATGAAAGAACAGCGTTTTCATCCATAATGTATTTGTAAAACTTTGAAAATAATGTTCTTATATTATTATATTTTTGATTTCTATCTGTTGATTGGTGAATCTTCTTAAGCTCGTTAATAGTTGATCTTATGCCAGTTTGTAATGTTTCTATTTCATTTTCCTTTTGGATAATTAAATCAATTGTATTGATTTTTTCTTGAAACTTCAACAATTGCCCTTCAACCTTAACTAAATCTTTTTGACATTTCTTGAATTTTGTAAAAGTATCACTATCTGTCAAATGGGTTAGAAGAGATTCTCTCTCATGATGAAGGCTTTCTAATTTAGAATTTACATTAATTAGTTCCTTTTCTTTTTCCTTGATAGTTGACTTCAAAAGTTTATTTCTTTCTATTGTTAATTTTTTATTGAAGGTTATCAAATCTTCATAGTCAGAAGTTAATTGCTCAGAAAAATAAATAGATGATTCTTCAAATACCTTTTTAACCTTTTCAATATCAAACGAAAAGTTGTTTTTTATAGAAGACTTTAGCTTATCAAGCTCATAATTTAATCTATAAGAATCTGCATTCAAATTCGATATTTTATTCTCTAGCACATCAATCCCTTCTTTAATTAAGGATTTATCTTGCTGGTAGAAATTAAATCTA
Source organism: Geofilum rubicundum JCM 15548 (assembly GCF_000974365.1). GTDB lineage: Bacteria > Bacteroidota > Bacteroidia > Bacteroidales > Marinilabiliaceae > Geofilum > Geofilum rubicundum. The sequence goes on along the minus strand of NZ_BAZW01000039.1, from coordinate 2,056 downwards.
TCAATCTGATCTTCAACTTCCTTATAATCTACTTCTAAAATAGATCTTTCAGCAATTATTTCATCTCTGTCCTCGACTTTAACTGAATAATCACTTTTATAAGAATTTATTAAGGATTTTATATCTTCTATTTTAGAATCATTATCATATTTTAATCGAAGCAATTCGCCTTTAAACCCAAGTAAGTCAAACATAAAGGGTTTCCAATCAACATCTTTCCCCCCAACAAATTTATTAAGCTTATAGACATCTTTAAAATCATCCTGGGTACGAAGCGAATAACTAATTGATTTTCTGTAGTTATAATCTTTATTGTGAAAGAAATCGAAAGATAAGTACTCGGAAAGAATATTGCGGGCTTTTTTTAATGTGATATTTTCGTGGTTCCAATTTAACGGAGGAAGGTAATCTTTTGTAGTTTGATTCTGAATTGCAAAAGATATTTTCGTATTAGATTCAATGTTCCTCTTGATTGTTAAAAATTCATTAGAATTTAAGTATAACTCTAAATAAAAAACATGATTTATAAAAACTGATTTATCAATATCTTTAATTTTAAGAAAAAAATGATGTTTATTTATCTCCTTTAAAAGCATGAAATCTATTAAATCCGCAAGTTTGGTTTTTCCTAAATCATGGGAATTTTTCTTTTCTTTTAAATCAGACTTTACATCTGCGTAAATAACATTCAACTCGTTTATATTGAATGTTATACTCTTAAAATCTTTATGATTGCAATATAGTTTACTTAGTTGCATTGTATCTAAAAGAATCTGTTATTTCTGAATATTCAAGTTTGCCTAAAAGATAAAGAAAACTCAACGCATACGGAAAATTTTCTTTACCTTCAAGACCCATATTATCCACGACCTTATTTAGTAAATCATCGTAATTAATATCGTAGAATGCATTTAATTGTTTTAAAATAAATGCTCCAATATTTATTACTGATATGTCAGGATTTATATGTCTATCTGGTTTTATCATTATCGACCTTTTTACCAATCAAACATTCATAATACATATAATGTAGAAAAACCATTACATGTCTTTTACTTCCTTTTAGCGGAGTTGAGCCATCACAAATTAACTTATAAATAAACACAAATATCTCCTCAAACAAATCAAAATCATCTCTCTTTAAAGAGATTAACTGATTTAATTCATAGGCTGTGTCAAAGTAATAATCTTTTAAATTTTCATTCAATGGATTGTACAGAAATTTTTCAATTTTATCAAAATCCATTAACGATTCACTTACAATAAATTGATTAAAATATTCTTCGCTAAGACTATTCTTCTTATTTTTTTCTTTTTTATCAATTATAGTAAAATCTTGTTTAAGCTTATCAACTTCAACTTTAATTTCTGTTTTAATTCCGGGAAGTTGGCTTTTGAATGCTAGAATAATATCCTTAATTTCTTCATCAGAGAAGTCAAATTGAATATGCGTTATATCTAATTTAAATTGTTTGACAATATCCTTATTAGAATTCAAATATTGGTTATTGATTGTTTCTTTACCTATTATGGCACAATTTTCAATTCCTGTTTCTTTTGTGATTAAGTTTAATAATCGCTCTCCTTTTACCCCTGAATATTTGCGATTAGTAAACAAAAGGTAATTATCTATTTCTCCATTTGCCTTTAATTTTTTAATTTTGATAATTTCATCATCGATTATTTTTCCAAATTCTTTATCTGAACAAGAAGCTAAATAATTCTCAGTATGTTTTGCTTGAATTATAAATTTTCCTTTCCAACAATCGTTGGTTGAAGGATAATTTTGAGCTATACCAATAAACTTGCCGTCTCGTCCTCCATCTTTTCCCGGTGAAAATTCAATAACTCCAGTTCCTAAAATCCTTTGACAGATAGCGTTCACTAACCTTTCAAAATCAGCGTCATTGATATTTTCTAATCTATAATCCATAATACAAAACTAATATTTTACAGCTAGATAAATCAAAAATTTATCAACTAACCAATCGTCCTTTTTTAGGTACCAACAACCCCGAATCCTATCTGCCCATTTTCCTCATCAACCTCATACCCC
>NZ_BAZW01000040.1 GCF_000974365.1 Geofilum rubicundum JCM 15548 | reverse complement strand
AGGTTGGACGCCTATTGGTGAGCGAAGTCCTAATTCTTCATTAAACAAGCCATTTACAGGGACGTATGATGGTAAGGGTTTTTCAATATCTAACTTATTTTCAAACACTGAAAAGGAATATGTTGGATTATTCGGAGCAACTGACCAGGCAATAATCATTAATGTTAGAGTGGTCGATGTTAATTTAGCATCTTCGGTGCACAATCGTTCTGCCTACCTGGGTGCTTTAATAGGCCATGCTGCGAATAGTTATATTTTTAACTGCTTTTCATCTGGAAATATAAGCGGAGATAGTTTTAGAGACCGTTATTGTGGTGGTTTAATCGGGTACTCTGCAAATAGCATCATCAGTAACAGTTATAGTATTGTTGCTATAACCTCTGGTGACAATAAGGCCTCCAATGCAGGTGGTTTTATAGCTTGTGCATCCGATGACTCTCAAATAATAAACTGTGCTGCCTTTGGGGATGTTGATGGGGTAACTGCCGGCGGTTTTTGTGGTCTTGTTTTTAGTTCCGTCATTGAAAACTGTATAAGTACCGGCAGAGTGGTTGGCCACGATGAATACAATGGAGGTTTCATAGGTCATAATGAAGGAGCCATTATTAATTCCTTTTGGGATACTCAAACAAGTAATCAAGTTAAAGATATTGCTATAAATATTGATAACATTGAACAAGGTTTAGTAGGGAAAACTTCCGCCCAAATGAAAAACCTGGCAACATTCACTAACGCCGGATTCGATTTCACAAACGTTTGGATACATACTGCTAATAATTACCCTGTACCGGCTCTTAAAATGATCCCCTTTGTGGTAATTTCAGATGCTACAAACATAAAAAGTGCAGAAATGACTGCCAATGGGTCAGTTATAGCAGCCAATGCAACTTTGCTTACTAAAAAGGGTTTTGTGTGGAGCAAGCATCCAAATGTTTCAATGGATAACAACCTTGGCAGTAGCGATCAAAACAATAGTGTTGAAGATTACGCTCATGTTATCTCGGGCTTAGAAGGCGACACAAAATACTACATAAAGCTTATGCCGCTAACGGAAATGGTATTTCTTACAGTCGTGAAATGGTTGTTTCAACATCTGCGTTAGAACCACTCATGCCATTAGGCTCAGGAACGGAGAATGCCCCTTACAAAATAGAAAATATTGCGAACTTATATTGGTTGGGCTTAAATCCAGACTATTGGAGTGCGCATTATTTACAAACTGCGGACGTTGATTTCTCAACATTAAATACGCCTCTTTCACAATGGGATGAAGGCAAGGGCTGGAATCCTGTCGGTCATGAAAGCCAAAATTTCACAGGTAGTTACAATGGGGATGGATATGCCATCAATGCATTATTCATTAACAGACCTGAGCAAAATAATATAGGTCTGTTTGGATGGGCACATAACGCAACTATTTCTAATGTGAAATTATCCAACGCTGATATTACCGGAAAGGAAAGAGTTGCTGCTTTAGTTGGCTATTTTTCATGCGACCAGGATTATAGAGATGACCCGTATTCTAATTATCAAGTGACTCATGCTTCTTCAACAGGAACAATCAATGGCGACTATATTGTGGGCGGCCTAGTTGGTTGGTTGTTTAATGCAACGGTTATCAATTCCAACAGTAAGTGTAATGTTAATGGAAATGAGAACGTAGGAGGGCTTGTTGGGAATTCTAATGCCAATGTTTATAGAAGTTTTTCTAACGGGGATGTTGCAGGAATTAAACGCGTAGGTGGCCTTTGCGGTGATGCAGGGGGTAAAATAATCAATGCATATTCTACGGGTAAGGTTACTCGAAAAAGTGGCTCTGAAACCTCATTTGGCTCTTTTGTAGGAGCTGCTGTTGGTGAAATAGAGAATTGCTATGCCGCCGGTAAAGTTGCATACACTGGTGCTACAAACCCCCATGATAAGGGATTTGCTGGTGAAAGTTTTTCAGCGGATTTTGTTAACAATATTTTCGTTTCCGATCTGACGGGACAAACTGCGGCACTGGGAGCTGAGCCTAAAACAGCAGCTGAACTGAGGTTGGAAAAAACCATTGCACACTGGGCGCTTCATCTTGATTGGACCATTAATGATCATATTAACAGTGGTTTGCCAACAATAAAGGATGAAGTTGTGCTTGTTGGTGCCGGAACTAAAGAGGACCCCTACTTAATTAGAAACTGGGAAGAACTATACTGGTTAGCCAATCATGAGCTTTTTTGGTTCAACAAAAACTATAAACAAACGGCCGATATTGTTTTTCCCGAATCCATTGTTTTTTGGAACAACGCTACAGGCTTTAAGCCTATTGGTCATGTCGTTTCACTACATGAGGATACTCCTTTTGAAAGATGTAGTTACAATGGTGGCTTTTATACGATAAAAAACCTGTACATCAATAAACAAGGAAACGATTTCACTGAAGACAGAAACGTTGGTCTGTTTGGACTTATTGAACAATCAGAAATCAAAAATCTGGGGCTGATTGAGGCCAATGTTACCGGTTATTCGAACGTTGGGGCGCTTGTTGGTCAGGGGAAAGGGGATGCAAATAGTTTATCCAACTGCTACGCTACAGGAGTTGTCCAATTAAATAGTGAATCCTCTAATTTTGCAGGTGGTTTAATTGGTAATGATGAGGCGTCAACAATAAAAAATTGTTACAGTACATGTGCGGTACGCGGCGGTACTATGATGGGCGTCTTTGTTGGCCATGCCGGGAGTACAAAGTTTGAGAATTGCTATGCAGCCGGTGAAGTTGAGGATGGCAGTTATAACGGTGGTTTCTATGGCTACTACTCTGCGCCAACTTTTTCAAGTTGTTTCTGGGATGTAAGTACATCGGCACAAGCCGATGATAATTCACACATTGGCCTGACAGGCAAAACAACTGCTCAAATGAAGCAGGCTTCTTCTTTTGCCGGATGGGACTTTGATTTGATTTGGCAAATTGACAATAATGAATATCCTACCCATCGCCGACATGGTCGATTTTATGGTAGTGGAACAGTTTCTGATCCATACCTGATAAATTCCTGGGAAGATCTTCTAAAAATCAGTCAAAGCTCAACGCTTTGGGAAAGTCATTTCGTTCAAACAACTAATATTACTTTCCCGGATGATATAAACAACTGGAACGAGGGCAAAGGTTGGATGCCTATAGGTAAAAGTTATGGTCTCCCATTCAAAGGCTTTTACGATGGGGCAGGGTATGTTGTTGAAAATTTGTACATTAATCAACCTGATAATGATTGTGTTGGTCTGTTTGGTTTCACAGAAGCAGCCACCATTCAATATTTAGGAGCTGTGAATGCAAATGTAACTGGCAAGGATGGTGTAGGCGCACTCCTTGGATATGGTTTTAGAACCAAAATTGACCAATGCTTTAGTACCGGCTCTGTGCAAGGGGGTAATGCTGTTGGAGGTTTAGTTGGTGCAGCTTCGATAATGGAAGCGGGCCAAACATGGAAGTCGGATTTCGTCAATTCCTACTCATTTGCTTCGGTAAATGGTAACGCAATGATTGGGGGCTTTATTGGTGTTGCTGAAATGTTGAATATCAGCGATTGCTATAGTGCGGGAGCTGTTACGGGTGCTGAAAAAGTGGGCGGTTTTATGGGCGATGTCCCTACATTTGGAGTGACTGCTACAAAATGCTATTTTGACACCGAGAAATCAGGCCAGACGGCATCGGTTAGAGGCACAGGCAGGAACTCGGCCCAGATGAAAACAAAAGCCACTTATGAGAACTGGAACTTCACAAAAGTGTGGTCCATAGATGAGGACATAAATGGTGGATATCCCTATTTTGATAACCACGTTATGCTGACAATAAATGTTCAAGGTGAGGGCACGGTGCATCATAATCAAAAACAATACTTTTTAAATGTGTCTTATCTAAAAGGTTCAAGCGTAAATGTGAGTGCGGTGCCTGCTCCGGGATATGTTTTTGATGGCTGGACGGGTGATGTTAATTCTTTTAATGAGAACGCCCAAATAAAGCTGGATGAAAGTAAAACACTAACAGCTACTTTCTCTATGCTGGCAAATACCATTGAAGCGAGATTTCTGGTTGATAAAGATAACCTTAAAGCATTCCCAAATCCTTGTTCAGATTATATGACCATCTCAAACATTGATAAAGCTTCAATGCTTGTGGTATATAATGTTGCAGGAAATAAAGTGATGGAGAAACAACTTTCAGGTTTAGATACAAAAACCATTGATACGTCGAATCTGGATAAGGGAATATACATGGTGCTGATCCAATACGCAGATAAAAAATCTGAAACCTTGAGGTTTGTAAAAAAATAGTGCTTCGTTAAATTGTAAGAACCTCCCGCTTGCCTAAGACAAGAGGGAGGTTTTTCTTTGAAACAATTTTAATAAACGGTCAACGCATTCAAATACGGATGTTTTCCTGTGTTTTTAAGTGCTGGTTTTGCTATGGTGAAGGGAATTTCATTTTCAAAGAAAAACCTAACGCATTCAAATGCTTCTGGATACATAGGTAAAGACTGTACTATTTTAGTGGCAAATATTAACAGATAACTAAAAATTGATTCAAAAATGAAAACAGATTTACTTAAAAAGGCTTTTGCACTTATTGCCCTTGCTGGCTTGTTTGGCACAAACAGCTTTGCCATTGACAAAACCAAGGCTGAAGCAACGGCAACCGCTATTGTTGGTGAAAATACAATCGTCTACACTTTAACGCATGGAGCATTTAGGAATAATGGAGACGGTGAACTAATAGAAAACTGGGCCATTGGTGGACAAAATGGTCAGGATTTAGGAGTAATATCTTCCATTTCTATTGAAGATTTTACAGTTGCAACAATTACTGTCACAGGTGAAATTGAGAACTACAGCGCATACACGTTACAACCAAATTCGGCAGCCATAGAGCTATTTTTTTATGCTCCAGATGAAACTTCCATAACCCTTATAGAGCGAGCAGAAGCAATGGCAACTGCGGTTGAAGGCCATACAGATATTACCTATACATTGTCTAAAGGCCAATTTGTTGAAAGCCTGTCAACTGAACTGGCTTCAAACTGGACTATTGATGGACAAGATGGTCAGGATTTAGGTGCAATAACTTCCATTTCAATGGAAAGTTTGACAGTTGCTACAATTACTGTTACAGGCCAAATAGAGAACTACAGTTCATATACAATACAACCAGCTAAAGAGATAATTGAAGCGCCACATGCTCAGCCAAACCCCGTTGCTGTTATCGTTCAGCCAATTGCTAAAGCACAAGCCCAGGCAGTCGAAAACAGCTATACCATAGAGTTTGCTCTTACAGCCGGATTGTTCAGTAGCATGGAGCAGAGAGGCGGCGGTTTGTATTGCGAGAATCCATCCAATTGGGTTATCGGAGGACTAGAAGGTCAATATTTAGGTGATATTTCATCCATATCGGTATCCGATGATCGCAAGAGTGCGGTATTAACTGTAACAAACTCGATTGAACTCACCTATCACTATACAATTAGGCCTCTATCGACAGCCATTGCATCTCCACATGCATCTCCGCATGAAGTGGCTATTCAAGTAAGTGTTTCAACTTCCAATCAAAACCGTGAAATCTCAAACTTGTCGGTGTTTCCTAATCCGTCAAATGGTGTTTTTAGCATAAGCTCTGATAATGCTTATGTTTTAGAAGTGTTTAATATTCAGGATGTTTGTGTGAAAAAGCAAGAAATAGCCAGCGGCGTGTCTATCATAAATATACAACACGAAAATAGTGGAGCATATATTTTAAAATTAAGAAATGAAGAAGTGGTAAAAACGATAACTGTGATTAAAAACTAGATAAGGCGGTGGATAGAATGATCGATGATGGGGCCAACCAAACCCTTTCAGAAGGCCGTGCAAAAGCAGTTATGGACAAATTCATCGAATTGGGCATCGACAAATCGCGCCTTACATCCAAAGGCTTTGGCGAATCAAAACCCATTGCCAGCAACTCAACAGCCGAGGGAAAAGCCCAGAACCGCAGGGTAGAGTTTGTGAAGTTCTGAATATGATTTTTTTATTTCTTAATACTTAAACCCATTTAATGATGAAGCAGATTTTATTGTTATTAATCAGTGTTATGATCGTCGGAAGCCTGAGTTTTTCATGTAGTAAAGACGAAGAAACTGAAAAGAAAGCTGCCGTGTTGGAAGGAAGCGGCACATGGCACAACCCATTCAAGGTGTCTGTTGGTACAACTAAAACAAAGATTGAGCCGGGAAGTTACCTTTATGAGTTTCCCTATTCAATAGATCAAACCTACACCGTTAAGCTAAGCAAGTTTACACAGGATTTAGACTTGAGAGTCGTCATTGGCTATGGGCCAATCAAGGGAATGGTTTAACCAGCAGCACAAATGGAGGACTAGATGAGGAGGAGCTGACTTATGAATTCTCACAGTCAGACCTTTATCTGCACATAGAGAATTTAGAAGAAGAAGCCACTGATTTTACGCTGAGCATAGTGAAGAACTAAGTTGGGTTTAAATAGCCCTGTTTCTGAAACCGAAGGTTGGTCAAGTGTTTGAATATTAAAAATATTCCGCTTAAGTCAACCATGAAATTAATGGGCGTGGAGGCGAATGTTGTAGCTACCAAATTTGAGGAAAATATGTCGGTACCAACATCAAAGTTCAGACCTATTGCAGGAATTGACTATGAAGAGATGCCCGAAGCGTATGAGTTATTTTAATGTGTTTTTCGAAGTTTTTTATCTGTATTACTATTAATTAATTTTTTATGAAAAAGTTTTTTGTTTTGATGGTGCTTTTTGCTATGAGCCTGTCAGCAGCTAAGGTGAATGCTCAGGAGTCTAAAATGTCTTTAGGCGCCGGATTGAATTATGCAACAGATATTGAAAATGTCGGTATCTCTTTGCAAGGGTTGTATAAAATTGATCCCCAATGGGAGGTGTCGCCTAAGTTTACTTATTATTTTAAAAAAGATTACACGACTTATTCATCGTTGGATTTTGATGGGCATTATGTCTTTAGCGACAATGGCTCCAATGCCTTTTATGCTTTGGCCGGTTTAAACATCACGTTTTTTAAGTACAAGTACGACGGGCCGTCCTATTCAGGCAATGATTTTTCATCTGAGTACGACGCGTATGATGAGTACGATGACATTTGGGGTGATATGGGCGATCTTTATGACGACTTGTTAAATCTTGACTATAAGGACAATGAACTTGGGATCAACGTTGGTGTTGGTGGTCGTTTTGCCTTGACGGATGCTTTAGATCTAAATGCGGAAGCCAAATATACATCGACTTATTCTGGCTATCTTTCAATAGGAGCCGGTTTGTTGTATAAGTTTTAATGGTGAGTTAATCCAAACAAAAAAGCCATCCTCAAACGAGAATGGCTTTTTTGTTCTTTAGAGTAGATTACTTACGTAATCCCAGTTCTTTAATGATGGCTCTGTACCGGTTGATTTCGGTGTTTTTAAGGTAGTTGAGTAAGCGACGACGCTTACCAACCAGACTTACAAGAGCGTGTTCTGTGCTATAATCCTTCTTATTTAACTTGAGATGCTCAGTTAAATGCTTGATACGGTGGGAAAATAATGCAATCTGGCTCTCGGGAGAACCAGTATCAGTATTCGACTTCCCGTACTTAGCGAAGATTTCCTTTTTTACTTCTTGATTCAAATACATAACAGTTTATTCTATAATAAATTTGAGGTGCAAAGATAAATGTTTTTTTAGATTATTGGCAAATAGAACCTTAAAAAAATAAGAACGATGGGGCATTAATCCCAACTGATGGCAGATGCTTTTGCGCCATTGACCAATTTTATCTGGGTATCAGGTGCTGAGAAGTCGGTCTGCTTTAATTGAATATCCCCTGTGGTTTTTCCGGAAACCGCGATGCCAGGCTGATCCATAGCGTCATTAAAATCAAAGTCAGTTAACTCAATGTGGCTGCTGTTGAACAGGGTCAGTGCGGGACCAATTTCCTGAATCACCTGAACATTTTTTAGCTGTATACCTTCAGCATCCACGATGGTAAAGCCCTTTGGGGCACGTAGAATGGCATTTTCGAGCGTCACATTTTCAAGTTTTAGTTCCGGTAAGCCCATAAACAGGGCGGCATTTCCAAAGCCACCGGCCACGATGTTTTTTACATGGATGTTCCGAAATACCGGAGTGCTTTCATTCACGGCCACCGCTTCAGGTTCATTTTCGACCAGACTTAAACTGCTGGACCCATCGTCTAATACCGGCGCTTTGCCGCCATAAAACATGTTGAAACGGATGGGTTCGGTTGGGATATCTGTCATGTTGATGTTGGAGATATAGATGTTCTCTACAACGCCTCCGCGACCCCGATTGCTTTTAAAGCGGATGCCAATGTTGGTACCCATAAAGGTACAATCCGATACGTGGATGTTACGCACACCCCCTGACATTTCACTGCCTATGACAAAGCCGCCATGACCATGGTATACCACATTGTTCTTGACGATGACATTTTCGGTGGGCATGCCCCGGTCGCGTCCTTCCTGGTCCTTTCCCGACTTAAAGCACATGGCATCGTCCCCCACATCAAAATTGTTGTTGTAGATCACGGCATTCTTGCACGATTCCAGATCCAGTCCATCCCCATTCTGCGAATACCAGGGGTTGCGGACGGTCAGGTTGCGTATGGTCACATCTTCACACATCAATGGATGGATGTTCCAGGCGGGTGAATTTTGAAAGGTGGGCCCGTCTAGCAGCACTTTTTGGCAATTGATCAGACTGACCATAACCGGCCTCAGGAAATCCTTTATTTCCATAAAGTCTTTTTGCAGAACGAGGGGTGGGATGTTGCTTCCTTTTGAAAGTCGGTATCCCTTAGCCGATCGTGCTGAGGGAAACCATATTTGTCCGTCATCGCTCAGGACTCCTCCCGAACGGACCAGATTCTCCCACTGATTCTCTGTCATTTTTCCTTTTTTTACCGGACGCCAGGCCTGTCCGTTTCCGTCGATGACTCCCCGACCGGTTATGGCAATGTTCTTGAGGTCCTTGCCACTGAGGGGGGACTGACAACGGTAGGTGGAAAGTCCCTCAAAATAGGTGGGAATAAGGGGGTAGAGGTCAAAATCTTCACTGAAGCGAATCAAAGCACCAGCCTTCAAATGCAATTCGATATTGCTTTGAAGCACGATGGGACCCGTTAACCAGATGCCGGCAGGTACCACCACTTTCCCGCCACCTTGGGCGGCCATTTGATCGATGGCTTTGGCAAAGATGTCGGTGTTGAGTGTGAAGCCATCCGGAATGCCTCCCAAATCGGCCAAGTTGACGGTGTTTTCAGGGATGGCTGGCTCCCGGACTTCAGGCATGTCAAATTCGATGTTTTCATACACCCATGCATCGTCCGCTGCAGGGGTTGTTCCGTTTGAACAGCCGCTTAAGAGCAGGGTAATGACAGTGATCCATGCGATCCCTGTCTTTTTTAAAATATTGATCATTTTTTTAGAATTGAATGTTTGTTAGGTGCTCACTTGCTAAACCTGAAATAGTCAAAGTCGGCAAAGCCCGAATTGTTGGTCGTTTCCTTCCGGACATTGAACAGGCCTACTTTGGCACCGATCCAGTGACCACGGATTATTTGATAGGGCGTGTCAAGGGCCGTGAATCGTCGGCCGTTTTCGCTGTAGCTGAATTGGGCCATGCCATCCGCTGTTACTGAAATCCTGAAATAGATGGCGTTGCCGTCCATCTTTTTGGCAAACATTTCCTCTTCGGGGTTGCCGTATTGGGCATCGTCGCTGATGTTATAAACCAGGTAAATCCCATCTTCCCGATCTTCCAGAGCCAGGGAGGCATAACTGCGTCCCATCAGAATGATGCCGGCCCGTTCGCCCAGTTTGTTTTCGTTGGGACCAAAAGTCATTTTTGTGTCCACGGTGAAGGTTTCTGCCGGAAGCTTTTGAAGCAACAAGTTAGGTACCTGGTAATAATTGGTGGCACCCTCTGGCAATTTGTCCGAGAAAAGTCTCAGCTTTTTGGCGCCCGGATTAAGAAAGGCCCAGGTGTTTTTAGGATTGGCGTGCCATTGCCACTGCAAACCCAGCTCAACGCTCTCGAATTCGTCACTATCGGCAGGCGTAGCTATTGGAAAGGTTCCGCCCACATTTGGTTTGCGGTAGTTGCGGACAGGTTCACCGATACCGTCCCCATTGGTATCTTCTCCAATAATTGGCCAGCCATCCTCCCAGGTCATGGGATTCAGGTGGGTGATACGGCCATATTCGATTCTGTCCTGAAAATGGATGAACCAGTGTTCGCCGGTTTGGGTCTGTACCCAGCCTCCCTGGTGGGGGCCATTGATGTCGGTGTCTCCCTGGTGCATCACCGTCCTGAATTCATAAGGTCCGTATACATTCTTAGAACGCAGCACCTCCTGCCAACCGAAAGTCACGCCACCCGAGGGGGCAAAAATATAGTAGTAACCATTGTGCTTGTAAAATTTGGGGCCTTCGATGGTTTCGTGGGCCGCATGCCCGTCAAATATCATTTTGCCCTCGTTGAGCAAATGGGTGCCGTCGGGATGCATTTCCGCCGCCACCAGAATGCTTTTGATGCCGGCACGACTGCCAGCGTAGGCATGCACCAGGTAGGCACGTCCGTCTTCATCCCACAGGGGAGAAGGATCAATGAGTCCTTTGCCTTCCTTAACCAGGTGGGGTTGGCTCCATGGACCTGCTGCCTCTCTGGCTTTTAGCATGTAGATGCCAAAGTCGGGATCGCCATAATAGATATAAAATTCACCCTCGTGGTAGCGAAAGGATGGCGCCCAAACACCATTGCCATGTTGCGGTTTGGAAAAATGGTCCAGTGGATATTGTCTGGGCAGGGCGTGGCCTATCAGCTCCCAATTAACGAGGTCTTTCGAATGCAAAATGGGCAGGCCGGGAATGACATTAAAGCTCGAGGCCGTCATGTAGTAATCATCGCCCACGCGCACAACATCCGGGTCAGAGTAATCGGCGAATAAGATGGGGTTTTTGTAGGTGCCGTCTCCCTGATCCGACACCCATACATCAGATACATAAGGTTTCTGGGCCCATAGGGCGGCTGTTATACTCAAGGCGATAAAAAATAAAGCTGCTTTTTTCATATGCTTCTTATTTTGATTTTTTTTCTGTATGGTTTATGAAATTCTTCTTAGGTTATTGGATGCTTTCTCTATTAATAATAGTTCTATCAATTTAGCGATCCATTGTATTCAGATAGCTCATTTCGAGGGAGGCCAGAATGAATGGGCCTACAGCCTTTGGGTCATTGTCTCTGATGGGTTCAGAAATGTAATATTCATAGGTGCCGTCGCGGTAGGGGTTGCCTCCGAGTCCGGCTACGGCACAGCAGGACTCAATGTTTATCTGGCCGTCTGCATCTTCGCGAATAAGATGTTCAAGAATGCCTCATAGCCCTTTATGCCCTGTTGCAGATAATCATCACTCAGAAAGCCCAGACGCACACCCTTAAGCAAAAAGTAGGTCAACATAACGGAGGCTGTGGCCTCCTCATAGTTGCCTTCCCGCCCGGGCTGATGGGGTACCTGCCACCAGAGGCCTGTTTCTGCTGTTTGATAGTTAATGATGTGGCTGGCCAGTTTTTGGATGAGATCAATGAGCTTTTGACGGTCCGGGTGGTTTTCCGGAAACCAGGAGGTCGCATCTACCAGCCCCATGGCATACCAGCCCAGACTTCTTCCCCAAAAGCCAGGTGAGTGCCCGGTTTCGGGATCAGACCATTGCTGTTGTCGGCTTTCATCCCATCCGTGATAGTAAAGACCTGTTTCCGGATCGAACATGTTTTTGTCCACCAGGGTATATTGAAGGGCGACATCGGCAAACAGCTCCGGTTCATTAAATACCCGGGCATATTGTGCCAGAAAGGGCGCTCCCATGTAAAGCCCGTCCAACCACATCTGGTGCGGATAGACCTTTTTGTGCCAGAAGCCACCTTCCGAAGTCCTGGGGTGATGACGCATCTGGGTGCGCAGAGATTCAATACCCGCCCGAAGTCCGGTATCCCCGGTCAGCTGGTACAATTCAATCATGAATTTACCTGGATTGATGCGGTCAATATTAAAATCAGTGGGCTTGTAGGTAAGGATTTGGCCCTCTTCAGCGATAAATTTATCTGCAAAGCCCTTGACATAATCCAGGTATTGCTCGTCCCCGGTTTCATGATAGAGGGCCATATGCGCCGTCATCATCAGGCCGTGCGTATATTCCCACTTGGGCGTTTCTCTAAAGTCAATCATCCAAGCTTCAGGGTTTCTTTGGATGTCCGATTGGGCCATCTTTTCGGCCCAGTCTAATCCCTGATTGCTGTCCGGTTTTGTGCAGGATGGCGCCAATGTGGTTAGCAGTAAGGTCGCGATTAAAAATAGTTCTTTCATGATCAAGGGTATTAACTTTTTTGTATGTCGCTAAAGTCCCGTTTTTTTTTAATTCGTATGTGGACATATTATCCGATTTTCCGCAATTTGTCCATTTTGCATCTGTTTTTTTCTTTTAATCGCCGTTTTTTTTAAATAATCCCCGATTAAAAGGTTTTAAAATAAGGGTGCGGCCGGGGAGAGGGATGTGTTTTTCAGCCTGATATTTATGGGGCCCTGGCTGCCCCCACCGGGGGTAATAATTGATTTTTATTGTGCAATAATTGAGTCCTTGCAAGGTCTTAAGGATAAAAGATTTATTTTTATCAAATATTTGCGTTTTTTAATAATACCATAAAATGAAACAGACGGGATGAAGAAAATAGCTTTGGTGGTGTTATTACTTGGATGGATGACTTTGCAGGACGTTTTCGCTGATTCTGAGAAGGGCTATATTTGGCGTCATTTTACGACCGAGGACGGCTTGTCGCAAAATACCGTCATGGATATTTTGCAGGATCACAAGGGCTACATGTGGTTTTCTACCTGGAATGGCCTTAGCCGTTTTGACGGCTACACTTTTAAGTCGTACAAAGTACGTCCCGGCGATGATGTTTTCTTGACCAGTAGCCGGATTGACAAGATTATTGAGGACAAGTACGGCTATTTGTGGCTGTATGCCTATGGTAAAAATGTGGTACGCTTTGATCCGGAGCTGGAGGTGTTTCAAAATGTGCCCGAAAGAACCCATGGAAATATCCATATGTCGGATGTCAAAACATTTCCCACAGGAGTTACCTGGCTCCTAACGGAAAAGGACGGGGCCGTTCGGGTTTCTACCGATACTGCTTCCAGTCGCCTGGATTACGGTTATTTTTCCTTGAGTTCCGGACGGCTTAAAAGCAACCGGGTGTTTGATGTGATCCTGGATTCGGACAACAATGAATGGCTTCTGACGGATAATGGTCTGGCAGTGATTGAAAAAGAATCGCCGGAGGCCCTGAGTTTTTTTTATGGCCATAATCCGGAAGAGCGGAAGCAATCGTCCTTTTTTTGTGGAACAGACAATGCCGAAGAAATCTGGTTTGGTTCAGTCAAGGGCCGTGTTTGGCGGTATATTAAAAAGGGAAAACGATTTATTCATCTTCAGGCCCCGGTGGATGCTGATATTTGTGCCATTCATCAACTGTCTCCCCATTCCTATTTGTTGACAACCAGAGATAAGGGCGTTTTGGTTTATGATGTGGATCATGAAGCATTTGAGCATTTCAGGTTTGACACTTCCGGCCAGAGCAGCTCAGAATTTTTGCCGCAAACTTATCAGGCCAACAACGGAGATGTGTGGATTCAATGGACCAAAAGCCTGTTGGTTCAATACCAAAAAGAAACCTCCCGCATCAAAGAATACCTCATTGGAAGTATCAATAACGATGGGTCCGGTGAACCCGAGTTTATGATGCATGAAGATAAGCAGGGACTTTTGTGGATACATCCCCTGGGGGGCGGTGTTTTTTATTACGATGATGAAAGCGATGAGTTGTCCCGGTTTTTTACCAAAGAAGCGTCCGGCCAAAAGTTTACCGATCGCTTGCACTCCATGTTTTCTGATCAACAAGGAAATTTGTGGATGGGAACCCGGGCCAAGGGCCTGGAAAGATTTGTTTTCCCGAAAGCCTATTTTGGGGTGAAAAAGATTTATCCAGATCCCCGGCTCATTAATGACAACGATATTCGGGCCTTGTTTCAGGATTCCGGGGGCTTGTTGTGGGTGTCCACAAAGGGTGGAAGACTCGGCATTTACGGCAGAGATGAGCAGTTTTTGGGTTTTCTGGGAAGGGATGGCCGCTTACACGCGGATGCCCGTTTTTCCCCGGCCAATGTGTATGCCGTGATGGAAGATAAGGCGGGCACCATCTGGATCGCCACAAAGGGAGAGGGTTTGATTATGGCCACTCCGGTAAGGGATGCCGGAGATTTTCATCTTCACTTAAAATTTTTTAAACACGACCCCGACGATATTTATAGCTTAAGTCACAACGATGTGTATCATATGCATGAGGATGTCAAAGGGCAAATCTGGATTGCAACCTATGGTGGTGGTATCAATCTGCTTCAAAAAACTGCCGAGGGGCACATTCAGTTTATCAATCATTTCAATCACTTAACCAGATACCCCATTGGGAATTGCTACAGGGTCCGGTATATCACATCCTGTTCCTCTGGCAGGATGTGGGTGGGGACCACGCATGGCCTGGTGGTTTTTGATTCGGATTTTGATCAACCGGAAGAAATTCAGTTTTTTAACTATACCTACAGACCTTCCGACGCTTTCTGCTTGAGCAACAATGACGTTCATGGTATTTTAGAGACCATAAATAAAGATGTTTATGTCGCCACCTTTGGGGGTGGCCTGAATAAATTGATTTCTTCAACGGATGCTTTAGAATATCGCTTTAAAAGCTATACCTCAGAGGATGGATTACAAGCAGATGCCTTACTTTCCGTCCTGGAGGATACGGAAGGTTTTATATGGATGCTGTCAGAAAATGGCGTAAGCCGTTTTGATCCCGATCAAAAGCGCTTTAGGAATTTTAATAAAACCGATTTTTCGCAAACACTAAGCTTTTCTGAAGGAGCGGGCCTGGTTTCCATGGACGGATCCATTCGTTTCGGGACGAATAAGGGCGTCATGCGTTTTCATCCCGACTCGATATCAAAAAGCGCTTATGTTCCGCCCATTGTTTTTACAGAGTTCAGGCTGCTGAATAAGCGTCAGCGTCCTTCCAGTGACGGGGTTTTGAAAAGGCACATCGATGCAGCCGACCCCATTCAACTGAAGCACCATCAAAATATTTTTTCAATTGGTTTCGCCGCTATGGACATGAAGAACCCGGAGTCGGTCAGCTATGCGGCCAAGCTGGAGGGGTTCGACAGTGACTGGGTGTTTTTGGATCGTCAGCGTATGCTGAATTTTGCCAATTTGCCGGCCGGTAATTATGTGCTGAAAGTGAGGTCAACCAATAGTGACGGGGTTTGGATGGATAATGAGAAGTCGGTCCCCATCCATATCTCCCCCTCTTTTTGGGTGACCACCTGGGCCTATGTTTTGTATTTCGTATTGTTCTTTTTTATAGGATGGTTGGCCATCTATATCCTGTTCGTAATTTATCGCTTGCGGCACCAAATTGTAGTGGACCATCAGGTGTTGGATATGAAGCTGGAGTTTTTTACCAATATATCCCACGAACTGAGAACCCCTTTAACCCTGATTTTGGCTCCGTTGGAACAAGTGCTGAACGATTCTTCCCTCTCAAAAAATAACCGGGAAGCCTTGGAAGTTGTTGAGCGCAATAGCTCCCGTATGCTTCGTTTAATCAATCAATTGCTGGATTTTGTGAAAATCAATCACCGCAAATTGAAAATGACGGTTGAGCAAGTGCATGTGCCAGGATTTGTGACCCGGGTAATGGATAATTTCAGGTTGATTGCGTTGGAACAAAATGTCGATTTAACCTTGGAAGACCATTCTGAAGAAGGGTATATCTGGGCGGATGTCGATAAACTGGAAAAGGTGGTCTTTAATTTATTATCCAATGCCTTTAAGTTTATTGAAGGGGGCGCATTTGTTAAAGTTATCCTGGATGAAACGCCGGATAGCCTGGTGATAAAAGTAATGGATGATGGCGTTGGTATCAATGAAGCCAAAAAGGGGCACTTGTTTCAGCGCTTTGAAAACTCCATTGGAAAGGGCGTATCGAAAGGGCCCAGTACAGGAATAGGTTTGTCGATTGTTAAAGAGATGGTTGGTCTGCACAATGGAGACATCACTGTTGAAAGCCTTGGGGACAGAGGGACTGTTTTTGTTTTAAAGTTTAAAAAAGGACTGGCCCATTTTGATGATGAAGTGCGAATTCTGGAAGATGAAACCCTTCCGGTTGTTGATACCGAAGAATGGGAGGTGATGAATGAAAGCGAGCACGTTGAGGCGGATGCGGCGGACAATCAGCTACCGGTATTGTTGTTGGTAGAAGATAATTCTGAGGTACGGCGATTTATTAAAAGCATTCTTGAGAAAGATTATGGGGTGCTTGAAGCGGCCAATGGCGCCCATGGTTTTGAGTTGGCCAAAAAACATCTGCCCGATTTAATTGTCAGCGACCTGATGATGCCGGTAAAAAGCGGCATGGATCTTTTGAATGATATCAGAGCTGACATTGAAACGTCTCACATCCCTTTCATCATGCTAACAGCCAAAGCCGATAAGGAAAGTCAACTGGAAGGTATTGGTAAAGGAGCAGATGACTATATTCCCAAACCTTTTAGTCCCTCCTACCTGCAATCCCGCATCATTAACCTGCTGGAGTTGCGCAAAAATTTGCAATTGCATTATCAGGGAAAGCAGGAAACGGTGAGTTTTGAAATAAAACCATCCTTGCCTGAGGTAACGTCCATTGATGAGAAGTTTCTAAGTGATTTGAAACGGTTGATGGAGCAAAACATCGAAAACAGTTCTCTCGTAGTGGATGACCTCGTGAATGAAATGGCTTTGAGTCGGTCGGTTTTCTTTAAAAAACTGAAGGCTCTTACCGGATTGGCCCCCATTGAATACATTAGAGAAATGCGCTTGCAAAGGGCCGTACAACTGATAGAGTCCAGCCAGTATAACATGACGCAAATAGCTTATATGGTTGGGCTGAACGACCCAAGGTATTTCAGCAAATGTTTTAAGCAGCGTTTTGGCGTGACCCCTTCTGAATATAAGCACAAGCAGGCCAAAGTGCTCAATTGATCCTTCGTCGCTTCGGTTTTTTTGTGAGTAAATGATGTATCCCGGCCCCCTTAAAGGGGTCGGTTTTTTTATGCGCTAAAAGGGAAGGGGAAAGCGGGTGTAAGGCTCTAGAGTTTTGCCCTTTTTTTGGTAATATACCTGTAGTCAGTGGTTTTGTGTGGCTTGTCGATTTATTGGTCAGTGCCACAAGTCTAAATAATCCCCCAGTAAAACCAATATTTGCACAAGCAAAAATTAACATAACGGTAGGTTTGTATGGTAAAATTAACAAACAAAAATCTGTTGCCTGGCAGCCAGGTTTAAGCATTTAATATTAATTCAAAATAGGTAAAGGATGTTAAACAAGAGAAGAAATCTTCGCACTGTGCTTTTGACGCTTTTGATGGCGATAAGTATCAGTGCGTTTGCCCAGGAAATTTCCGTTTCCGGAACTGTAGTAGATACAGAAGGTGAACCACTGCCCGGGGTTAATATTATTATTAAAGGAACCACCACCGGAGCAGTCAGTGATTTTGACGGGAACTTTCAATTGCAGGTGCCGGATGCCCAAACAGCCGTGTTGCTTTTTCGCTTCATTGGTTTTGAAGAGCAGGAAATTGCTGTAGAAGGACGCTCGTCCATTACAGCCGTTCTAACGCCAAGTTCTATCGGACTGGACGAAGTTGTGGCCATTGGTTATGGCACCACCACAAAAAGAGATTTGACCGGTTCCGTATCATCGGTGCAGGGTGAAACCATTTCTAAGGTGCCGGTGGCCAGTGTGGCTCAGGCCTTAACCGGACGCATGGCCGGTGTGCAGATTACAACCGCCGATGGTTCTCCCGATGCGGAAATGATCATCCGGGTCAGGGGCGGAGGCTCCGTTACCGGCGATAATTCACCTTTGTACATTGTGGATGGTTTTCCCGTTTCCAGCATCAACGATGTGGCTCCTGGGGATATCCAGTCCATCGACGTATTAAAAGATGCCTCCTCTACGGCCATTTATGGATCTCAGGGTGCCAATGGCGTGGTCATTATCACCACCAAGAGCGCCAAAGGCGGCAAAACGCAGGTCACCTACAACGGCTACATGCAGGTGAAACAATTGGCTCAGCGCTTAGATGTTCTGGATCCCTATGAGTACGTCATGCGTAACTACGAATTGGCCGCTTTGGATGGCGAGGACGGCATTAAAGGATTTGAAAGGCGTTTTGGCGTATATGATGATATCGCGCTTTATAGGCATCAGAAGCCCATCGATTGGCAGGACGATATGTTTGGAGCCGATGTGATTTCTCAGCAGCACAACGTGAGCATCAACGGCGGAACCGAAAAAACCCGCTTCTCCTTGAGCAATACCTATAATAAGGATGGCGGTTTGATGGAGAACAACAGTTATGAGCGATACAATTTCAACTTTAAACTGAACCATGATTTGGCCGACAATCTGCGCTTTAATCTGAATGCGCGTGTGTCCGATACCCAAATCAATGGTTCCGGTACATCCGGCGGTACGCATAAAATCCGTACCACACAGGCCGTCACCTCACCCGCTGTAAAGGGTTTGGATGAGTTTGTCATTGTTAATCCCGGCAGCATGACCGATGAAGAGTACGAACAGTACCTGCGCAGCAATATGTCCTTGTCGGAACAAGCCGCCCAGTACTGGCGCTTAAGAAATGACAGGGCCTTTAATTTTACGGGTAGTGTTGACTGGGATATTATTCCGGGATTAACCTACCGTGTAGAAGGTGGCTTTGAATACGGTTTCGAGGAAGACAAGCGGTATTGGGGAGAATATACCACCAATGCTTCCTATGTGGATGGCAACCCGCTGGTCGACTGGGAAAAGGAAAACAAAACCAAAATGCGCAGCGCGCATATTCTGTCCTATAACTTTGACATCAACGATGTTCATGGTTTTGACCTCATGCTGGGTCAGGAAGCCATCACCTCTCAGGGGGATAATAATTATATGTACGCCACGGGCTATAGTGCCGATTTGGCGCCGGAAAAGATTTTTGCCAATATGGGATTGAGCAGCAGCAACCTGAAAGTCACCAGTAAGGTCAATACCAATGACAATCTGGCCTCTCATTTTGGTCGCTTTGGTTATAATTTTGACGACCGGTATTTGGTGACTTTAACGGCCCGTGCCGATGGGTCGTCCAAGTTTGCCGCGGGCAATCGCTGGGGCTTTTTCCCCGCAGCGGCGGTCGCCTGGCGCCTCTCAGAAGAAGGTTTTATGGCAGGGAGCCGGCACTGGCTGTCCAACCTGAAGTTGCGTTTGAGCTACGGAGAGGCCGGAAACAACAGAATTGCCTCATCGCTATACAAACTGGAGTACTCTATCCGTAATAATAAGACCTATGGTGTGGGTGATACCCCCAATAACTATTACACAGCGACCAATTCACAACTGGCCAATCCCAACCTGAGATGGGAAACCACCATCACCCGAAATGTGGGGCTGGATTTTGGGTTTTTTAATGAGCGCTTGTCGGGCACCTTGGAAGGCTACTACAATTCAGCGGTGGACTTGTTAATTAAACGCAATATCGTGGCCCCGGGATATACCGAGACGTTTGAAAATGTGGGAGAGACTTCCAACAAAGGGGTGGAACTTTCATTAAACGCTTTTATCATTGAAAAGCGCGACCGCTCTTTTAACTTCAATTTCAACATTGGCTACAACCAATCCAACGTGGAGCATCTGGCCGATGGTATTTTGGTTCAGGAGTATGCTTCCGGCTGGGCCGGTACCGATCTCAAAGGCTATTCTGACTACCGGGTGGAAGTCGGTCGCCCGCTGGGTATTATTTATGGCTGGGAAACAGATGGTTATTACACCACCGACGATTTCGAAAATTATGATGAGGCTACCGGACAATATGTTTTAAAAGAGGGGGTTCCCACAACCGGTTTGCTGGGCGGAAAAATTGGTATTCGTCCCGGAACCCTTAAGTTAAAAGATCAGCAGACCGAAGGAGAAGAAGGTTATGGTGTGGTGGATGAAGGCGATCGTACCATCATAGGTAACGCCACACCTGATTTTACCGGTGGTTTTGGGTTTAATGGCACCTTTAAGGGCTTCGACGCCTCTGTGATGTTTAACTTCGTCTATGGCAATGATATCTACAATGCCAATAAGATCGCCTCATCGCAACAATACCGGACCAGCAATCCTAACCTCCTGGCCTTTATGGCCGCCGATAACAGTTATACCTATCTGGATAGAAGTTCCGGCGAACTGGTGACCGATTTGGCCACACTCCGGGAGATGAATGAGGGCGCGAATGCCAAGGAATACTGGTCGCCCTATTCATTTGGCAATGCTACTGTAGTGCCCCATTCATGGGCCATTGAAGATGGTTCCTTTCTAAGATTTCAGAACCTGACGCTGGGTTATACATTGCCCACACCCGTCTCGCAACGAATTGGCAGTGAAAACCTGCGCATTTATGGTACCTTGAATAATATTTGGGTATGGACCAATTATACCGGTTATGATCCTGAGGTCAGCTCACCTGTCCGGGGCAGCGCTCCCTCCGGTTTAACGCCGGGTGTGGATTATTCATCCTATCCCAAGAGTTTCTCATGGACTTTAGGTATCAATCTTACTTTTTAAATTAAAATGATAGGCCTTTTATAAGGCCACAGCAACTAAAATATAAGGGTATGAAAATAAGTAAATATATATTGGGGATTGTCTGCTTCGCGACCGTGTTCTCTTCATGTGAGGACTATCTCGAAGTGGAAGCGCCATCTTCTTTCGATACCGATTATGTGTTTTCGAATACGGAAGATGCTAAAATGATGTTAATGGGTGCTTATCAGTTGTTTGCGGAGGATACCTATACCTCCCGGATGTCCAATGTCTGGATGCAAAACACCGATGTAGAAGTGATGCAACCCTCTGCCAATCCCGACGGGTCCCGACGTGACGTTTGGTCGCTACAGGGCGGATTCTTAAGCGGTTTTAATGATATTTTTAAGTCCTGGCGCGACAATTATCTGGTTATTGATCGGGCCAATCAGATCATTGAAGGCATCCAGGCCAGTTCATTGGCCAATGACCCCACCATGCGGATGTATCTGGGTGAAGCCTATGCGCTCCGTGCCTACCGTTACTATCTATTGATCAATTTCTTTGGTGATGTCCCTTACTTTACCGAGGCCGCCAAGGCCGGTATGGAGCTGGATATTCCCAAAACAGATAAAAATATCATCTATACGGGATGTATTCAGGATTTGGTGGACATTGAAGGTGAGATGTTCTTTGCTGATGAATACTCCGCCGGTATTGAGCGCATGAACCGCGAATTTGCCATGGGCATGATTAGTCGTTTGGCCCTTTTTCGTGCAGGCTATGGCATGACTGTGGATGGTACCATGAAAAAAGCGGACGATTACCTGGATACCTCCGGAGATGAAAGTCTGGCCGTTACCTATACGGCCCTGGATGGCAGTCAAAGGGTAGCCCGCACTTCTGAGGACTATTACCTGCTGGCCAGGGAATATGCCCAAAAGCTGGTGGCTTTGAAGGACCGGGCCTTAAATGCTGATTTTGCCAAGGTTTTTCGCAACCAGTGTGAATGGATTGCGCCGGTGAATGATGACGTGTTGTTTGAAGTAGCCTTTATGGCCGCCAACGGGGGAGATGTTGGCTGGTGCGTTGGCACCACTGTACGCAGCAGTTCAAAAGGTTCCACCACCATTCAGGTGAATCTTTCTCCGGCCTACTACTTTTCGTTCGATGATGCTGATGTCCGCAGGGATGCCACCGTCTCTAAAGTCGAGTTTGTCAGCGATACCGAGGAACAAGTGTCTTCTATAACCGGTTTGGCGGTGGCCAAATGGAACCGTTTGTGGCTGAATTCCAGTCCGGGTGCTTCCTCTTCCAAAGGAACCGGTATCAACTGGCCTTTGATGCGTTATTCAGATGTGCTGTTGATGTTGGCGGAAGCGGAGAATGAATTGAATGGTCCCTCTGCCTTGGCCAAAGATGCCCTGAAAAGAGTAAGGCGCAGAGCCTTCCCGGCAGAAGCTCATGCTTCAAAGGTAGAGGCTTATGTGAACAACATCACTTCAGAGGAGGATTTCTTTAATGCCGTAGTGGATGAGCGCGCCTGGGAATTGGGCGGTGAAGGTCTGCGCAAATTTGATTTGGTTCGCTGGAATATTTATGGTCAAAAAATAGTGGAGACCAAAGAGACGCTGAACAATATGGGCAAGGCTGCACATCAGTTGGAGATGTCGAATCCGGAAGTGGCGCAATATGCAAATTTGGCCGACTATCTGTACTATCAAATAGACAATGGACATATTACTTTCCTGAATACAAAATATAAGCCGGAGTTGGTGCCTGAATTAATCGTTGATGTTACAGAATTGGATGCTGAGGGAAATGAAGGCGCTTATGCCAGAGCCAACTGGGCCCGTAATCTGTTTAAAAAGGTGACCGACGAGAATAGCGGCGAGGAGTATTATGAGCCGGCCGATTATACCGAACGATGCTGGAGAGGCTATAAGGATGAGAGCGGGCAGTCAGCCGTGCCCTATCTGTTGCCCATCTCTACCCAGACCATTGAGGCCAGTGAGTTTCTGACCAATGAGGGTTATGGACATGTTATGAATTAATTTGAAGAAAATGAGAAATACATTCTTTGTTATCACCTTAAAAGGAAAGTCAGGGGATGTATTTCTTAATGAATAGCAAAGAGTTATGTCAGATAATCAAAAAAATATTGGTTGTCAATTGCATAGAATTTTTGTAAGACCATAAAAAATCACAATCATGAAAAAAAATATAAAATTAAGCCTGTCAGGGCTACTGGTTTTATCACTTTTCGGTCTGTTTACCGGATGTGATGACGAGGAGAATCTGGGAACGCCGGATCGTTTGTTCCGGCCCGTTGTAAAGGAGACCACCTATAGTGGCACCTGGATCCGGGTGGAGTGGGATAAGTATGAAGGCGCCCACTTGTTTAATCTGCAATTGTCGGTCGACTCATTTGAGACGGTTTTACATGATGTGGAAACAGATACCACTTTTTACACTTTTGAGGATCTGGATTATGACACCAATTACCAATTGCGGATTCGTTCCATGGGCAGTAGCTTGAATTCCGATTTTTTTGTGGGTGAAAACATCAAGACCTCGGATTATCCCACCCGTCTGGTAACGCCGGGCGCCGAAGATGTGATTGATAATCGCGCCCGCATTAAATGGACGGAAGCCCAATATGACAGCCTGGTTGTCTCAAGAAACGATACCCTGGTAGCCACCGTTGTATTAACTGAAGCGGACCATGCGGCGGGAGAAGTTATTTTGAGTCAGCTGACGCCCGAGACCACCTTTGTGGTCAAAGCCTATTCAGGCGGAGAATACATGGGCAAGAAGTCGTTCACCACCGTGCCCTCTCAACTTTTTGAAGGCGATGTGGTGGATCTCAGAGAATTAACCGAGGAAGAGAGTTATGAGTTATTGACCCAGACTTACATAGATGAGTTGAGCGCCCTCTATCCGGAAGGTTTTACCATGGTTCTTTCGGGAGGCACCACCTATAGTCTGAGCACAGGCCTTCAATTGTCTACTTCGGTAAGGTTTGTAACCGGATTGAGTCTCAAAGGCTTTGCCATTATGGCGGTGGCCAATAATTTTGACCTGGTAGCTGATGCCCAGGTGGGCGCCCTGAAGTTTGAGAAGATTGTCTTTACCGATCACCCGGACAAACCCAGGGATGCCGATGGAAACTTTGGCGGAACCTACATCTTTAACTTTGGGAATGGCGGAGCCGTTGTCGGCGAACTGAACTTTGAAAACTGCGACATTCGTTACAAGCGGGGCGTAGTGCGGATGAAATCGGCCACCACCATTGATAAATTTGTCATGAACAACTGTTTTGTGGATTCCATTGCCGGCTACGGCGTGCTGAACTTTGACCACGATGCCTCTTTTGGTGGTGACATCATTGTTTCCAATTCCACCATTAGTCATACGCAGAAATTCATTGTGGCCCGCAAAACACCTTCCATTCATTCGGTGACGATTGAGCATGTGACGGCTTGTTTCATGCCCAATGGCAGTGGCGATTACATGCTGGATCTGGAGAACAAAGAAGTACCCGGTGGCGTGCTGATTAAGAATTCCATCTTTGGTCCGGCCTGGGGCAGTGAGACCAGCCGTGGAATCCGAAGTGGCGGAGCCGTTGTAACCGTGGATAAGGGTTTTAGAACCAGCGATCAAAAATGGAGTACCCATACGGAGACCAATGAGTTTTTGTATCCCATTGATTTGGAAGATTTCGGTCAGCCATCTGCCGAAGTATTTGCCGATCCTTCAGCCAATGATTATTCCGTGAGCGACCCTGCTCTGGTTGAAAGAGTTGGTGATCCTCGCTGGTGGTAGAGGCATAAATGATCTCATGTTTAAATTTGATTACGATAAAGGGTACAGCTGGATGGCTGTACCCTTTATTAATAAATCCCAATTGGGTGTTTTCAGCTTTATGGTCCTATGGCTGGCCGCCCTTTTTGGTCTCGATCAGAACAACCCCATTGGCGCCCCTGCTTCCGTATATCGAAGCGGATGAATCTTTGAGAACGCTAATGCTTTTAACATGGCAGGGACTGATGTGAGAAATACTGTTAACCACCATGCCATCGACGACATATAGGGCGGCATTGGATGAGTTAATGGAGGAGATGCCGCGGATGATGACCTCTGGCTCTCGTCCGCCACCCACCACTTGAACACCCGCTAAACGGCCTTTGATGAGTTCAAAGATGTTGGAGTAGTGACAAAAATCGTTGCGCTTGTTTTCCATTTGGGACACAGATTGGGTCAGTTCGCTGCGTTTAACATAGCCGTAACCCACCACCAGCTCCTGGTTCTCCGGTGTGTTGTTGAAAGTAAGATGAATGTTCAGGGTGTCGGGGGTGCGACGGTTGATGCGCACTTTTGAGTCCTTGAAAATATTATCGCGACTGGTAAGCCGGAGGACGTCCTTCGCGTTCGTCACGATGGTAAAACGGCCCAGACTGTCGGTCATTACCGCCGAGCCCGCTTTTTCGGCAGTAACCCGCAGGTTGCTCACCGTTAAATCGTTGAGCGTGGTGACAAAACCTTCAACCACCCGCGTCTGTGCCAGGGCACTTGCATTCAACAGGCTTATAAGGATCCAAACGATTAGTGTTGTCTTCATAACTAAATGTCTATAATGAATATTGTTGCTTTTTAGTAAGACCATCGGGGTCGGAAAAACCCTTACTGGTTTTATCTAAAAGTCGGTATTTCAATTAATAAAGAAACAACTAAATTTTCATTATCCTTGCCCAGGATACGCCGAAGTTATTCCCAATTAGTTGAAAGTTCCCGGGAACTCAAAAACCAAATTTTCGGGGATATCGAGATTTGTTAATATTTAGTATCTTCAAGCCATTGAATTGTATTGATCCGGAAAAAATACCAAATTGCTATGCGCCAATTGACATTGCCACTGATGATTGCTTTAGTCTTATGCTTGAGTGTGTTAACGAACTGCTCAAATAAGCCCCCGGGAATTGACCGAAAGGCCCTTGTGGCGCGTCATACCATTATTCATCAGTCAAAGGATGCACTGTCACCGCTTACGGTGGGCAATGGGACCTTTGCCTTTACAGCAGATATTACGGGCATGCAAAGTTTTCCCGACCATTACGAACAGGGTATTCCTTTAGGTACCCTATCCGATTGGGGCTGGAATTCCTTTCCCAATCAGGGAGATTATACCTTTGATGATGTGACCAGGCGCTACTGGACCGGCCAGGATTCTGTCCCCTACTTGTACCAGTACGAGGGAGAAGGAAGTCAGCGACAGCAATCGGCCACCAAGTGGTTGCGTGAAAATCCGCATCGGTTGCATTTGGGACTTGTCGGACTGGAGATACAACTTTTGGACGGTAATGTGGTGGCTTTGGATGCTCTTGAGGATGTGCATCAGGAGCTGGATTTATGGACGGGTGAAATGAAAAGCTCTTTTAGCGTAGAAGGTGTGCCTGTTGAGGTGACAACGGTGGCACACCAGGAGAAAGACGCCGTTGCCTTTCGGATTGCCTCTTCCTTGCTGGAAGAGGGGCGTCTCAGGATGCGTCTGCGATTTCCCTATGGTCATCCTGACAAGTTTTCCTCCGGCTATGATCTGGGGCAACCCGACCGTCACTCCACCACCCTGATCCCGCTGGATGCCCAATCCTGTCGGTTCCAAAGAGCCCTGGACGATATCACCTATTACACCTCCTTGCAATGGTCGGGCACCGCCTCCATTGAGACAAGCGCCTTACATGATTATTATTTGGTGCCGACAGGTGAAGATGAAATAGAACTGGCCGTTTTGTTTTCGCAGGCAGAGGCGGATGACCTATTGCCCGATTTCAGCGCTGTTCAAAGCAGCAGTCGCGAACAGTGGCCCCGGTTCTGGGAGAGTGGGGCCGCCGTTGATTTTTCGGAATGTACCGACCCAATAGCTTTTGAGCTGGAACGACGGGTGGTTTTGTCGCAATACCTGACCCGGTTACAATGCACAGGGCCTTATCCGCCGCAGGAAACGGGACTGACCATGAATAGCTGGCATGGAAAATTTCATCTGGAGATGCACTGGTGGCACGCCTTGCACTTTATTTTGTGGAACCGGACCGACTTGATAGAGGAGCAGTTGGATTATTACCATACGATTTTTGATAAGGCCCGACAAACGGCCCAATGGCAGGGGTACGACGGGGTTCGATGGCCCAAGATGATAGCGCCCGATGGCGCTGAAAGTCCCAGTACCATTGGTACCTTTTTGATTTGGCAGCAGCCCCATATCATCTATTTTTCTGAGTTGCTGTGGCAGAATGATTACCAAAGAGACCGTCTGGCAGAAAAATACCAGGACCTGGTTTTTGCCACGGCTGATTTTATGGCCTCCTATGCCCGTTGGGACAGTACCGATCAGCGCTATGTGCTGGGTCCGCCACTCATTCCTGCCCAGGAGCGCTTTGCGCCTGAGACGACTGAGAATGCCGCTTTTGAACTGGCTTACTGGGACTTTGGACTACGGACGGCGCAGAAGTGGCGGGAGAGGGCCGGATTGGCACCCGACGAAAAATGGCAGCAAGTGATTGATCATTTGTCGCCCCTCCCGGTCAAGAACGATTTGTATCTGTTTACCGAGGATGCCACTGATTCCTACATTAACCGGGACTACCTCTCCGATCATCCCATGGTGTTGGGCATGATGGGTTTTTTACCGCCCAGTGCTTATGTGAATTTCGAATTTCTGGAAAGTTCCTATGATGTGATTCGAAGCGTCTGGCAATGGGAGACCATCTGGGGATGGGATGTTCCATTGGCTGCCATGACCGCCACTTTTTTGAACCGCCCCCACGAGGCAGTGGATATTTTATTAATGGATACCCCGAAAAACACCTATCTGGTCAACGGGCACAATTATCAGCATGCCGAATTGCCCCTTTATTTACCGGGCAATGGCGGTATCTTGTCTGCCGTGTCTTTAATGTGTACTTATAAAAACAGTGAGGGCAACAATGGATTTCCGCAAAACGGCCATTGGAAGGTACAATATGAAAATATGAATAATTGGGTGTCCTATTAGTCGAGCGCTTCCAGTTCTTTGGTCAATCGGTTGACTTCCGCTTCATTGTTCAAGCGCATGTAGCAGTTTCTCAAAAGCAATATGTAGGCTTTTTGGTTGGGATCCATTTGGCGCAGTTCCAGAAGGATGTCGCGGGATTTGCGATAGTCTTCCGATAAGCGGGAGAGTTCCCTTCTCAAATAGGCATAAGTGGTGGCGTTTTCGTTCTGCTTATATTTGGCCATCTCCCTTTGGTACTGGGTTTCTGCTTTGGCAAAGTAATGCTTGGCCATAAAGAAGCGTGAGGCCTGATTGTCGGGGTACTTTTTCAGGTGTTCCTGATGTTTCGTAAAAAGCCCCTCCTTTTGTCCGGTTTCTTCCAACGCCTTAAGATAGGCCGATTGAAGCTCTTCGGTTTCATTAAAAGATATTTCTTCCCAGATGGATAAGGCCCATTCAGCGTTGCCGTCACTCACGTGGTCCAAAAATAATTTGGTCAGCATTTGATCTTCGTAGCTCAATTGCGGTGTTTCTGATTCAACTTCCGTTGAATCGTTTGGCATGTTTACCAGATGGTTGGCTGATACTTCTATCCCCATAAATATTAGGAGCAAAGGCAGCAAAGATAATTTTTTTTTCATAGGTCAATAGTTTTTAAACAGGCGCACATTTTACAAGACAGACAGAGGTGAAAGTTAAGGGCTTAGTGATTGGGTTTGCAATAACCGTGCCTCTAAAATATACCCGGAGGTGCAAATATAAAAATTTTGCATTAGATTTGTATATACAGGCATCATGGATGTTACGAATTAAAAGAAAAGAGGATGAGACTATTTTTATCAATATGGATGCTGTTGCTTATTTTCACAACAGGCCAGGCGCAGGATGAAGCCGCCCATCGGAAAGCCTATCTGGAACGTGTGGTGGGTGTTGAAACCCATAAGGACACGACACGGGTGCATGATCCGGTCATGATTCGGGAAAACGGAAAGTATTACCTGTTTACTACGGGTTGGGGCATATCGGTGTTTTCGTCGGACGACCAAATTACCTGGAAACGTGAGCGGCCTGTGTTCGATGAGGTCCCGGAATGGACCAGGGAAGCCGTTGAAGATTTTAAAGGACACATATGGGCGCCGGACATTGCCTACTATAAAGGACAATACCATATTTATTATTCCATTTCTTCCTTTGGAAAAAACACTTCTGCCATGGGGGTCGCCACCAACAAGACCCTGGATCCGGACAGTCCGGACTTTGAATGGGTGGATCACGGTAAGGTGATTCAATCGGTTCCCGGTGAGACCGACTGGAATGCCATTGATGCGAATTTTATTGTGGATGAGGCAGGCACCCCTTATCTTTCGTTTGGCTCTTTTTGGGGCGGTCTGATGCTCGCTCAGCTCACCCCTGACGGGCTTTCCCTGGCACAGGAGGTGGATGATTTAACGGTCCTGGCTACGCGACAAACAAGCACCAACGCCATTGAAGCCCCTTTCATCATTCAAAAGGATGGTTTCTACTATCTGTTTGCCTCTTTTGATTTTTGTTGCCGCGGCGCCGAGAGTACCTACAAAGTCGTAGTAGGGCGTTCTGAAAACCTGGCAGGGGCGTATTTTGATGCCGATGGTCAGTCCATGCTGGAAGGTGGCGGCACCCTGGTGGTTGAGGGCGGTGAGCGCTACGCCGGTGCCGGACATAACGCCGTTGTGTCCTTTGACGGGGTGGATTACCTGGTATTCCATGCCTACGACATGGAAAGGGACGGTAATAGCTACTTGCGCATTCTG
The DNA here is from genome assembly GCF_000974365.1 of Geofilum rubicundum JCM 15548. GTDB lineage: Bacteria > Bacteroidota > Bacteroidia > Bacteroidales > Marinilabiliaceae > Geofilum > Geofilum rubicundum. The sequence goes on along the minus strand of NZ_BAZW01000040.1, from coordinate 7,712 downwards.
CCCATTGAGTGGGAGAACGGCTGGCCCAAAGTGGAGGCTGTTTACTGATAAGGTTTAGAATATACCGTAAAGGGCATATTCTGCTGTGTTGCAAAAGACCTGACTGTAGATGTAGAAGCCGTAGCGGTTGGTTTCAATTTTTCGGTTGAGCTGGACAATCGGGTGGTTTTGGCCCACCTGAAAATGTTGTTGCAGTTGCTCCCCGGCTGTTGTAGCGAGAATTTTCTGTTCACCACCCGTGACTTCTATCTGGTAGTTTTTTCTGAGGATGTCAAAGAGTGACTTGTTTTCAAGCGCACGCCTTGTAAAGCGGGTCAGGTTGATGTTGGGCAGCATGGTAATGTCATAAAACACCGGTTTGCCATTCATTAAACGCAAACGCTCAAAATAGATACACCCCACTTCTTTTTCTACTTGCGTTAGCGGATAGGTAAAGGCTTCCTCCCACGTTTTAATTTCAGGCGGAACAATGATTCTGGTCTCCAGGTTGTCCTGTCCCACAGCCGAGGTCGTACCGCTTAACGACAGGATACCAATGCCCTTGGGCATGCCCTTTATGATACTGCCTTTTCCTTGTTGTTTGACAATGTAGCCTTCATTTTGTAGGCGGGCCAGGGCCTTTCTGATGGTTGGCCGGGTGAAGCCATGCGTGATGGTTAATTCATTTTCAGAGGGCAGGAGGTCCCCTTCTTTATATATCCCTTCTGTGATATGCTGACGAAGAATCTCATATATCTGCTTATGGGGTGGCAAGGTGCTACCTTCTTGTATCATTGTAATGGCAATTGGTGGTTTATATGTTGTTATATAGTTCCTACAAAAGTATAAAAAAAACATATACCAAATTGATGTCTAAACAATTTAGGCAAGCAAGCGCTCAATGATGACCTTACCTGGCTTTTGTTAAAGCAAAAAAGTGGGGGCATGAAAAAAACACATCTTTAACTTGTATTTACAAGTTGAAAAGTGTATTTTTGTAAAAAAATATAGTTCTATGGCTACAGTAATAATTATGCCCAAGCAGGGGCAGTCCGTTGAAAGCTGCATCATCACCGAGTTTCACAAGAATATTGGGGATGCGGTGTCCAAAGGGGACATCCTATTTGCCTATGAAACAGATAAGGCATCTTTTGAAGAAGAGGCACCCGTTGACGGTGTTTTATTGGCATCCTTTTTTAGCGAAGGCGATGAGGTGCCGGTGTTGACCAATGTTTGTGTCATTGGTCAGGAAGGTGAATCGACCGATGAATTTCGCCCGGGAGGCGAAACGGCCGATGATGCACCAGTAAAGGAAACAACCACGCAAGCCAAAGAGGCAGCGGCGGATGTTCCTGCAGAAGCAGCGGCCGAACCAAAAGCGGAAGCGAAAACTGAGTCAAAAGCAGAGGCGAAGGGAGAGGGCTTCGGCGTTTCTCCGAGGGCCAGGCATTTGGCTGCCGATAAGGCGGTGGATGTGAAGGATGTGCCCGGTAGCGGACCCAAAGGACGGGTCATAGAGCGGGATGTGAAATCGGCCGCAGATGCACAAGGAAAAATGACTCCCCTGGCCAAACAGGTCGCAGCCGAAACAGGCGCCGCTAAGGTCGCCGAAGGAAGCGGACTGGCCGGTTCAGTTACCGGAAAAGATGTGGCAGCCGGAAATCCTGTTTATGGTGCCGATTTTGAAATGAAGCCCATCAGCAACATGCGCAAGCTGATTGCCAAAGCCATGCATGCCTCCTTGCAAAACTCCGCACAGCTCACCCACCATTTAGGGGCAGATGCCCGTCGCTTGCTGGCCCTTCGTAAAGAAGTGAAAGCGGCCATGGACAAAGGGTATCCGACCAATATTACCCTAAACGACATGATTTGCTTTGCGACCATCAAGGCTTTGAAGAAGTTCCCACAGGTCAATGCCCATTTCATGGGTGACAGCATGAAAAACTTTAACAAAGTACATTTTGGTCTGGCCGTGGATACCGACCGGGGCTTAATGGTGCCGGTGATTAAAAACGCCGATGACTTGTCGGTGCAGGGCCTCGCCAACCAATTCAAAGAAATAGCGGCCGCCTGCCGCAAAGGAAGTGTAAATCCGGAATTGCTCGCGTCTGATGCAGCCAGTTTCACGGTTTCCAACCTGGGTAATTATGGGGTGGAGATGTTTACCCCGGTGATCAATCTGCCACAGGTCGCCATTCTGGGTGTCAATACCATTGTCCCCCGTCCCAAAGATTTGGGTGATGGCGTCTATGGTTTTGTGCCTTATCTGGGACTGAGTCTCACCTACGACCACCGTGCTTTGGATGGCGGGGAAGCCACCCGCTTTGTGAAGCAGGTAGCCGTGGAAATTGAGAACCTGGAACTGGATTTTTAATCACCTGAAAAACGAAAGATGTACAATTTAGCAATTATAGGCGGAGGTCCCGCCGGCTACGTAGCCGCAGAACGGGCCGGTGCCAAAGGATTAAAAGTGGTGCTTTTTGAGAAGAAGGACCTCGGAGGCGTGTGCCTCAATGAAGGTTGCATACCTACCAAGACCTTGTTATACAGCGCCAAGCTGTATGACCATGCCAAAGGCGGTGCCAAGTATGGCGTCCATGCTGAAAATGTGACCTTCGACTTCGGCAAAATGATGGCCCGTAAAAACAAGGTCGTCAAAAAACTGGTCGGTGGTGTGGGGGCCAAAATGAAGGCCTTTGGCGTAGAAACTGTTTCGGCCATGGCCGTCATCAAAAGTCGCTCCGCTTCAGGCGTTGAGATTGAGGCCGATGGCCAGGTTTATACGGCTGAAAATGTGATGGTCTGTACCGGATCTGAAGCTTCCGTGCCCCCCATTCCCGGTTTGAAAGAGGCGGGTGATGTGGTGGTGACCAACCGGGAAATTCTGCAATTGACGGAATTGCCCCAATCACTCGTAGTCATTGGCGGGGGCGTTATCGGGACCGAGTTTGCCAGTTTTTTCAGCAGTCTGGGTACCCAGGTCACCGTGATTGAAATGCTCCCTGAAATATTGACCGGCATGGATCCGGAGATGAGCGCCATGCTGCGCAAGATATTCGAAAAGAAAGGCGTTACCTACCATTTGTCGGCCAAAGTAACCGCGGTTAATGGTCACGAGGTGGTCTTTGAAAAAGACGGTAAGCGTGAAACCGTTTCGGGAGAAAAAATTCTGGTGAGTGTGGGACGCCGACCCAATACACAGGGCGTTGGACTTGAAAATATCGGCGTGGAATTGTTCCGGGGTGGCATCAAGGTCGACGCATACATGCGGACCAATATCCCGAATGTCTATGCCGCCGGTGACGTCACCGGTTTTTCCCTTCTGGCCCATACCGCCAGTCGCGAAGGCGAAGTGGTGGTGAACAACCTGACCGGTCGCAAAGACGTGATGCGCTACAACGCCATTCCCGGCGTGGTCTATACCAATCCTGAATTTTCAGGGGTGGGCCTCACCGAAGATGCCGCCAAAGCCCAAAAAATAGATTATAAAGTGGTGAGTCTGCCCATGGCTTATGCCGGACGCTTTGTCGCTGAAAATGAAGGTGGCTCAGGTCTGAGCAAAGTGCTGGTCGGCGCCAAATATGGCGAAGTTCTCGGCGTTCACATGCTGGGCAACCCATCGAGTGAAATGATATACGGGGCGGCCATGGCCATCGAAGCCGAAATGACGCTGAAAGAACTTGAAGAAGTGGTGTTTCCGCATCCCACCGTTTCAGAGATATTTAAGGAAAACGTTTTCGCCTTTTCGGGGCATTGATGCAGCAGGAACGTATGCGTCCTAATTTATTCAGATAACATTATAAGATAAACAATATGCCAAAAATTCAATTCCTGGATCCTATTGAGTCCAGAAAGTCAAGTGACATCAAATTTAAGCCGATTCCTGTTAACAAGTACAACAAGACGGTCAAAGATGAACTTAAAAATTTTACCAAAGATGAGTTGGTGGCCGTGTACCACGACATGGTGGTGATACGTGAATTTGAAACCATGCTCAACCTCATTAAGACCACCGGTGAATACAATGGCGTGGCCTATGACCACCCCGGACCTGCCCACTTGTCGATTGGACAGGAAGCAGCTGCCGTAGGTATGGCTTTTACTCTGACGGTAGAGGATTTTATTTTTGGCTCTCACCGTAGTCACGGCGAAATTCTGGCCAAAGGTCTGAGTGCCATTGCCAAGCTGAGTGATGAGGAGTTGACCAAAATTATGGACACCTTCTTTAACGGATCTACCCTGGAGGTGGTCAAGAAGAATTTCAATGGTTCGGTGAAAGAACTGGGACGTCGCTTCCTGATTTATGGTACCTTGGCAGAGATTTTTGCCCGCGAAACAGGTTTCAACAAAGGTCTGGGTGGTAGTATGCACGCCTTTTTCACGCCCTTTGGTGTTTATCCCAACAATGCCATTGTCGGTGGTAGTGGTGACATCGCTGTTGGTGCAGCTCTTTTCAAAAAGGTGAACCGTAAACCCGGTATGGTCGTGGCCAATATTGGGGATGCCTCTATGGCTTGTGGTCCCGTTTGGGAAGGCATTACCTTTGCCGCCATGGATCAGTTCTCCAAGTTGTGGGACGATGATATGAAGGGCGGACTGCCGGTCATTTTCAATGTAATGAACAACCAGTATGGAATGGGTGGTCAGACCTGCGGGGAAACCATGGGTTACGGCATGGCGGCCCGTATCGGTGCCGGTGTTAACGAAGATCAGATGCATGCCGAGCGTGTGGATGGCTACAATCCCCTGGCGGTGATTGATGCTTACCGTCGCAAGCGCAAGGTCATTGAAGATAAAAAAGGACCCGTTTTACTGGAAGTGCTGACTTACCGCTACTCCGGTCACTCGCCTTCAGATGCTTCTTCTTACCGTAGCAAGGAAGAAGTGGAAGCATGGCAGGCGCACGATAGCATCATCGGCTATGGTCAGCAGCTTGTTGAAGCCGGTGTGGCTTCTGAAAAAGATTTGGATGCCATCTCAGAGGATGTGAAGTCCATTATCATGGACATGTTTAAGTTGTCCATCGATCCGGTAATTTCTCCCTTGATGGATATGAATAACAATCCCGAGCGCATTGGTGAGATGATGTTCTCTAATGAATCGGTGGATGCCATGTTGCCGGGTACACCGGAGGTGAACCATCCCATGGAAGAGAACCCCCGTGTGAAGCAGTTGAAGACGAAGGAACGTTATGCTTTTGATAAGGACGGCAAGCCCTTCTCCAAAATGAAGCAGTACCAGTTGCGCGATGGTCTTTTTGAAGCCGTGGTGGACCGCTTTTACAAAGATCCTTCTCTGGTGGCTTATGGTGAAGAGAACCGCGACTGGGGCGGTGCCTTTGCCGTTTATCGCGGGTTGACCGAAGCCTTGCCTTACCACCGCTTGTTTAACTCACCCATTGCAGAAGGCGCCATTGCCGGTACGGCCATTGGTTATGCCATGTGCGGTGGACGTGTCATTCCGGAGATCATGTATTGCGACTTTTTGGGTCGTAGTGGCGATGAGGTTTTTAATCAGTTACCCAAATGGCAGGCCATGAGTGGTAATGTGCTAAAAATGCCCGTGGTTATGCGCGTGTCGGTAGGTTCCAAATATGGCGCCCAGCACAGTCAGGACTGGACCTCACTGGTGGCCCATATTCCCGGTCTGAAGGTGGTCTTTCCCGTGACGCCCTACGATGCCAAAGGTCTAATGAACAGTGCGCTTCAGGGCACGGATCCGGTTATTTTCTTTGAAAGTCAGCGCATCTACGACATTGGTGAGCAATTTCACACAGAGGGCGTGCCCGAAGGTTATTATGAAATCCCGATGGGTGAACCCGATGTGAAAAAAGAAGGCCAGGATGTGACCATTTTAACCATTGGTGCTACCCTATACAGGGCTTTGGACGCTGCCAAAATACTGGAAGAAAAATACAATATGTCCGCCGAGGTCATCGATGCCCGGTCGCTGGTGCCTTTTAACTATGAGAAAGTCATTGAATCGGTGAAGAAAACAGGTCGTATCATCATTTCCGGTGATGCCACCAGTCGCGGTTCCTTCCTGAACGATCTGGCCCGTAATATCGGTGAGCTGGCCTTTGATTATTTGGATGCCCCCGTCGTGGTCGTCGGTTCACGCAACTGGATTACGCCGGCTTATGAGCTGGAAGAGAGCTTCTTCCCTCAGCCTGATTGGTTCCTCGATGCCATACACGAAAAAATAGTGCCTTTAAAGGGACATGTATGCAAGAGCAATTTTACCGATGCCGAGCAAATACGTCGTTCCAAATTGGGCGTTTAAAAAAACATCTTATGAGTTACTATTCAAAATTTTCAGATAAAGCCACCTTGTTACAGAAGGCTGCCGGTCTAAACGACTGGACTTCTGTAAAGGTGAATGCCCACATGCATACACCCTATTCTTTCAGTGCCTTTGAGGATATTCCTCAGGCACTGGATATGGCTGTGGCAGAGGAAGTGAAAGTCGTGGGTGTGAATGATTTTTATACCGCCGATGGCTATGCCGAATGGGCGCGTGAATGCGAAAAGCGCCATCTGTTCCCGCTTTTTAATATTGAATTTATCAGTCTCAATAAAGAGGACCAGTCCAATAATATCCGGGCCAACGATCCCAACAATCCGGGACGGATTTATTTAAGTGGCAAGGGCTTAAGCTTCCCGCTGCAATTAAAAGATCCCTATCTGCAGCAGTTGGTAGACGTACGCAATGAGTCGAACCACCATGTGGAACGCATGTGCGGAAAGCTGAATGAGATTCTGGAAGCCTGTCAGGCCGGTTTTGTATTGTCTTATCCCAAGGTGAAAGAAGAGATGACCCACGGCAGTGTGCGGGAGCGTCATCTGGCCAAAGCTTTTCGCCTGGAAGTGGAAGCACGGCACAGCAGTGCAGAAGCCCAAAAGGCATTTTACAAGCAGGTGTTTGGTGGTAAGGAATTGAAATCGGACCCCGCCGATTTTGCCGCTGTGGAAAATGAAATACGCGGAAACCTGTTAAAAGCCGGTGGAGGCGCCTTTGTCCCTGAAAGTCCCCAAGCCTTTCTGGACATGGAAAGTGTCCGTCAAATCATTTTGCAGGCCGGCGGAATGCCCACCTATCCCTTTTTGGCCGACGATGCCAAAGGAGGTTTTACCGACTTTGAAAACGACAAGGAGCGCGTGGCTGCTCAACTAAAAGAGCGGGGCATTGCCTCTGTCGAGTTCATCACCACCCGTAACAGTCTGGCCGTCCTGGAAGATTACGCCGAATACTTATACGAGCAGGGCTTTGTGGTCACCTTTGGCACCGAGCATAACACCCCCGCCATGGAACCTATTGAGCTCAAAGCGCGTGGTAATACACCGCTATCGGCCCGACTAATGGAACTGAACCTGAGAGGCGCCTGCGTGACCGCTGCCCATCAATACCTGGTGGCCCGCGGAGAAAAAGGCTACGTAGATATCGATGGCACCGCAGACATCGCCAGCCGCGAAACCTACGAAAAACTCGGACGCGCCCTGATCGAAGAGGCGTAAGGTTTTTATCCGCTAATTACACGAATTTTACGAATTTCTCTTTTGAAATACCAGATTTTCTATAATTTGCGGATTCGCTTCCCGCCTCAAGGAATTTTCGTTAAAAAAATCAAGTTGATTGTCGTAAAAAAATCCGGGCTGTTTGAGCGTAGCGAGTTCCCGGATTTTAGACAATTAAGTTGATTTTTAGAAAATTACTTGCAGCGGCGGCCCTTTTTG
>NZ_BAZW01000041.1 GCF_000974365.1 Geofilum rubicundum JCM 15548 | reverse complement strand
GCTTCATAGTGTCATTATTCCAGTTATTTTCATCCCATAGTTTATCGATTCCATCAGATGCTTTATCAGCAAAATAATGGCTTAATAAAAGCTTTATTTCCCTCAATTGCTCATCGGGAATATTTGTTGAATAAAGCTTTAAAAGCTCTATTTGCATGTTACTCAATGCTGTTCCCATAAAAAAAGTCTTAGTTTTCTAAAAATTTAACCATTCATTTTCAATTTGCTATACTTCTTCAGAACCTACCAACGCTTCCAACCCTATTTGCCTTTAACCCTATCAACCCACTCAACCCTACCAACCCATCCCCATCACAATCCCAACAACATCTCCTCCGGATTCTGTCCCCCAAAAACCAGGGAAACCGGATTTTCAATCGCCTTTTTAACATCCACTAAAAATCCGACGGAATCCTTGCCATCAATGATGCGGTGATCATAGCTCAAGGCGATGTACATCATGGGGCGTATTTCCACCTGGCCATTGATGGCTACCGGACGATCCACGATGTTGTGCATGCCAATGATGGCCGACTGAGGGGGATTGATGAGCGGAGTGGACATCATGGAACCAAAGACACCCCCATTGGTGAGGGTAAAGGTGCCGCCGGTCATTTCTTCCAAGGAGACTTTTCCGCTACGTACCTTGGTGGCCATGGTCTGCATGGCCTCTTCGATTTGTGCCAGTGACCGGCTGTGGACATCTCTGATAACCGGTACCATTAAGCCTTTGGGCGATTGCATGGCCACGGATATATCCACATAATTGGGGGTGATGATGTCATCCCCATCGAGCATGCTGTTGACCATGGGACGATGCAACAGAGCCTGAGCGGAAGCTTTTAAAAAGAAACTGATCAGGCCGATCTTGAAGCCATATTTTTTGACAAAGGCCTCCTGGTGCTTTTTACGCAGATCCATCAGAGCGGACATGTCCACCTCGTTAAAAGTGGTGAGCATGGCCGTTTCGTTCTTGACCTGGACCAGTCGCTTGCTCAACTGCTTGCGCAGGTTACTCATGGGCTTGCGCGCCTGCTCACGCGAGGCTTCAGTGCCCTGGGTGGCGCTTCCCGACCAGTCGCCATTCTGGCGCATGTCAAGTATGGTATCGACCTCCCTGGATGATAATTTTTTCAGGCCTTTAAGCACCTCGTCGGCCGACAGTTGTTCGGCTGCCATTTTACTCCTGGCCAAAGGTGTGGTTTTAAGTGGGGAAGATGTATCCTTGTCTGCGGGCTTATCTTTGGCGGATTTTTCCGCTGCCGCTTGCTCAGCCCCGGCCTTTTTTTCTGTGCCCTTGCCCTGGCTATCCGTTACTTCTTCCTTTTCAGAATCCTCTGCCCCATCTTCTTCCTCTTCTTCCGGCACTTCCACAGAAGTGTCAATTTTGCAGGCAATGGCATTCACTTTAACCGTTGATCCCGCCGCGACAGAAATCTGAATTTTTCCGCTTTCGGGTGCGGTAATCGACAAAGTGGCTTTATCGGACTCAACTTCGGCCAAGTCCTGGTTTTTACGCACCAGATCGCCATCTTCTACCAGCAGCTGGATAGTTCTACCTCTGATATGGATTCTCCGGGTGTCGGAACTTTTACCTCTACTATCATAAATAACAGTTGTTATTTTTTAATATTTTATATCGAAAAACGGGGCTTTTCATCAAAGTAATAATGGGCTTTAAGGATTTCCTCCCGCGTTTTTCCCTCCATGCAATTCAGGTTACAATAGGGTAACTTGAGGTCACAATGGCACTTTTTAAATACTTTGTTCACCAACTCATTCTGACCTACATTGTGCAGGCCGGTCAGGCCGGTGGCCGGACTGGCACTGGCCAGTCGGGCCACAGGTACCAGATACTCATCCGGCAGCATGCTTCTGATATAGGTCCATGCCCCCATATTCTCAGGCTCTTCCTGCACCCATAACTTCAACAAAACATGTTTATATTTCTCTAAAATTTTGGTCACGGCCTTTCTGGGAAAGGGATGTAATTGTTCAATGCGCACCAAGGCTACATTGCGTGCATTCAATTCTTCCTTTCGGGCCAGTAAATCATAATACACTTTCCCCGTGCAAAAAACGAGGCGGGTGACCGACGCCATATCCACATTATCGTCATCGATAACCTCCTGAAACACCCCTTTTTCCAAATCGTCCAGAGGCGAAATACATTTGGGATGACGCAACAAACTCTTGGGCGTAAAAATCACCATGGGCACCATGAAATCACGTTTCATCTGGCGCCTTAAGGCATGAAACAAATTGGCCGGAGTGGTAAAGTTCATCACCTGGATGTTGTTGCGGGCCGACAAGTTCAGAAAACGCTCAATGCGTGCACTGGAATGCTCTGGTCCCTGGCCCTCATAGCCATGCGGCAGGTAAAGCACCAGACCGTTCATCAGACCCCATTTTTCTTCAGCAGAACTAATGTACTGGTCAATGACCACCTGAGCCACATTGAAGAAGTCACCAAACTGCGCCTCCCATATGGTTAATCCCTTTGGCACTCCCAGCGCATAACCATATTCAAAACCCAAAACGCCATATTCCGACAACAGCGAGTTAAAGGCGTTAAAGGAAACAGGGCTATCATTGAGGTGCCTCAGCGGCATGTAGCGTTCATTGATTTCTTCCACCGTAAAACTGGCATGCCGGTGCGCAAAAGTACCACGTTCAGAATCCTGACCACTTAAACGGACCGGATGCCCGTCATTGATCAAAGTCGCGTAGGCCATGGTTTCTGCGATGGCCCAATCGGCCTTGCCGGAGCTGATCATTTTCTTCCGTTCATCCAGAATCTTGTGCACCTTCGAGAAAAAATTCTTTTCCTCCGGCAACTGATTCAACTGTTCACACAACTCATGAATTTCTTTCATGGACACCCCGGTTTTGGGCTGCACATCAAAATCCTCCGTTTTCGGGTACTTGTAGTCACTCCACAAATCCGGCATGAAACGGGCAATGGACATCTTTTCTATTTGCCCCGAAGCTTCAAACTCCGTCTCCAGGTAGCGGTCAAATTTCTCAATGAGCTCCTTTAGTCTGGTCTTTGTAAAAACCTTTTGCTCAACCAATTCCTTTCCATATATCTCTCTTGAATTGGGATGAGAAGCAATGGCTTTATAAAGCGTCGGCTGTGTAAAGCGGGGCTCATCCCCTTCGTTATGACCATACTTTCGGTAGGATAGGATATCAATAAAGACGTCAGAATTGAATTTCTGCCGAAATTCCATGGCCAGCTCAAAGACATAAACAATCGCTTCGGCATCGTCCCCATTCACATGAAAAACAGGACTGTTGGTCACCTTGCCCACATCGGTACAGTAGGTGCTCGACCGGGCCTCGACGTAATTGGTGGTAAAGCCCACCTGATTGTTCACCACCACATGGATGGTTCCCCCGGTTTTATAACCGGGTAATTTCGCCATCTGCACCACTTCATATACCACGCCCTGCGCGGCGATGGCTGCGTCCCCGTGGATGATCACAGGTACTACCTTATCATAATCGCCATCATAGGCATGATCCACCCGGGCCCGGGCCAGACCTTCGGCAACAGGCGTAACCGCTTCCAGGTGAGACGGATTGGGTAGGAGACTCACCCTGACTTCCTTACTCAGTGTTTTCACCACATTGTCATAGCCCAAATGGTACTTGACATCACCCAGTGAGACATTGTCATCGTACTCATCGGCGACAAACTCCTTGAATATTTTTCGGTAAGGCTTGCCCAGCACGTTGGATAAAACATTGAGGCGCCCCCGGTGGGCCATTCCCAAAACAAACTCCTCAGCACCCAATTCACCTCCCTTATTCAACAGGGCTTTTAATCCGGGTATCAGGCCCTCCGAGCCCTCCAGTGAAAAGCGTTTTTGTCCCACAAACTTCTTGTGCACAAAAGCTTCAAAACCCACCGCCCGCTTAAGAAACCGAAAAATGGTGGTTTTCCGCTCTTCATCGTAATTGGGAACATTTCGGACCGACTCCATTTTCTCACGCAGCCAGGTCACCACCTCCGGCATCCTTACATACAAATACTCTACACCAATGGATTCACAGTAGGTCTCCTGAAGATGATCAACGATGTCCCGCAACGTAGCTGATCCGATACCAATCTGACTACCGGCCTGAAATACCGTATCCAAATCCGCCTCTGACAATCCAAAATTTTCAATATCAAGCGTGGGAAAATACTGCCGGCGTGCCCGCACGGGATTGGTCTTGGTAAATAAATGCCCCCGTTGACGGTAGCCATGAATCAGGTTAATAACGTTAAATTCCTTCCCAATACCTTCCCCGGGCGCCCCGTTAAAATGGGCCAGGGCAAAATCAAAGCCCTTAAAGAAATGAACATAACCCGGGTCGACCGAAGAGGGGTCCTTTTTGTATTGCTGGTATAATGATTCAACAACTCCAATGTCGCTATTGCCGACAAACGAAAAATCATCCATAGTTTTATATAATCACAATTTCATTAAAAAATGCACAAACAGACTTGGCCCAAACCGGTTATTTCTAATTTCGGCTTTAAGGCATGATAAAATTCCACACTAAAATAACAATAAATAAGCAAAACGGTACGAGGTTCCCATCGTTCTTTTTTCTGCTTTCCGTATCTTTGAAACTCACCTCAAGCAAAATAATCCATGCATACATTTCTTGAACGCCTGGCCCGGTATCACATCTCCTATCATTTAACAGAAATAAACGAATTTTGTTTTGTTTTCCCCAGCCGGCGTGCCTGTCTCTTTTTTAACCGACAATTGGGGCAACTCGTTGAAGAACCCATATGGGCACCCAAAATCATTACCATCAATGAGTTTTTCAATGAGATGGATGCCACACCGGTCAGCGACAGCATATCCCTTTTATTCAAATTACATACCGCTTATTCTGAGGTGATGTCATCCGACATCACCATAGACGAGTTTTTGCCCCTGGGAGAGATGCTGCTCAGCGACTTTAACGACATTGACAAATACATGGCCAACCCCAAAGAGGTTTTTGCCAATCTGGCGGCCATCAAAAAACTGGAAGGGGACTTCACCCATCTTTCGGATGAGCAAATCGAAGCCATTCAGGGCTTTTGGGAGACCTTCGACCCGGTCAGACTCTCTGAACAGCAGGAGAGCTTTCTGGCGGTGTGGGACAAGCTCTACGATTTATACCTTCATTACCGGCAGTCGCTCACCGGGCAAAATGAAGCCTACGATGGCATGGTCATCAGACGGGTGGCTGAAAAAGTACGTGCCGAAAAACACCTGCCTCTCCCCTATAAAAGGGTCGTTTTTGCAGGATTCAATGCTTTGAATGAAAGTGAAAAAGTCATTTTTCACTTTCTCAACATCCAAAACAAAGCCACCTTTTTTCGGGATTATCCCCAAAAAATCCTGCAGGAAATCCCCGACCCCTCCAACCCAAAAATCAAGGTCACCCACGAAGCCGCTCTGTTTATTAAGTCCAATCTCCAGGACTACCCCTCTCCGTCCGATTGGGAGGCGCCCTTTACAGATGAAACAGCGGATATTACCATTTCCGCAGCATCCAACGAACTGGTGCAGGCACAGGTGCACATGATTTTCTGAAAGAGGTGGCCCTGACCACCTCTCAAAAAGAAAAAACAGCCTGATTCTCGCTGATGAACAGCAACTTTTGCCGGTGCTGCACTCAATCCCGGCGGCTTATTCCTCCATCAACATCACCCTGGGCTATCCGCTAAAAAACACCCCGGCCTTTTCACTGGTAGAAAATTTGCTGGCCATGCAAAAGACCACGCGAACCACCCGTGAAGGTAAAACGTGGTTTTACCACCGGGATGTGTTGGCCCTATTGCGGCATCAATACATGAAAACCATCCTCGAGGAGGGCAGCCAGTCCCTTATTCACCATCTGATCGCCTCTAACCAGCTATTCATTGAAGGCAGCCGCCTGAATGAAACACCCCAATTGGCAGCCATATTCCAAAAAATAGACACCACTGCTGCCCTTACTACCTATCTGAACGAACTACTGATTATGGTTTACCGGCAATTGGAAAAGCAGGGCGACAAAAAACTGGAAATGGAATTCATCTTTTTTTTGTTCACCACCATTAAGCGGCTGTCAGATATATTAACGGACCTTCCCCAGCAGCCCAACCCACAGACCTGGCAATCGCTCTTCAAAAAACTGGTGGCCGGGCAGTCCGTCCCATTCAAAGGCGAACCCTTGCAAGGACTGCAAATAATGGGCTTGCTCGAAACCAGGGCCCTCGATTTTGAGAACCTGATCATCATTGGCATGAACGAAGGGGTGTTTCCTAAAACAACACCTCCCAACTCTTTCATCCCATTCAACTTACGAAAAGGCTATGGCCTGCCGACGATCGACAATCAGGATGCCATATTTGCCTACTACTTCTACCGCCTGATTCATCGGGCCAAAAGAATCAAACTGGTCTATACCACCTCCAAATCGACCAGTGAAGAAGGCGAAATGAGCCGTTTCTTGCAGCAGCTTTATTACGAATATCCCGGAAAACTAAAGGTGGAAACCCCTTACAAACAGCTGACCATCCCCACCCAACCCGATATCACGGCCACAAAAAGCGAAGCAGTCATGCAGATACTGAGCACTTATCTCACCCCCGGCGGCAGAAACCTGTCGCCCAGTGCCCTCAGTACCTATATCGAATGTCCGCTCAGATTCTACTACCGCTATGTGGCCCAGATCAACGAACCCGACAGCATCAGTGAGGACCTCGACCCCCGGGTTTTTGGCAACTTATTTCACGAAATGGTCGAGCTCATTTACCAACCCTTTGTCGGTAAAATGGTGCAGGAAAGCGATCTGGACCAATGGTTGGGCGACAAAGCCCGCATTAAATCCAGTATGGATCAGGTCTTTGAAAAAAACATTCCCTTTATTCGGCAAAAATCAGGAGCATTCACCGATTTACAAGGAAAAAACAGCCTGGTCTACGAAATCCTTTTCAAATACATCGTCCGTTTTCTGCACTGCGAAAAGCAGGTGACCCCCTTTAGATTGCACGCTTTGGAAGAACGGGTGGAAACCGGTCACCCCCTGAACCCGGAAATAAGTGTCAATTTGGGCGGGACCATTGACCGTACAGACGAAAAAGAGGGCATGGTACGCATCCTCGATTATAAAACCGGGAAGGCCGGCAAAGAATTCAGAGAAATTGAAGACTTGTTTAACCGCGAAAGACACAGTGATAACAAAGCCATTTTTCAGACCCTCTTATATGGTTTAATCAAGTCGGACAACCTCGGACACAACAACATTGAACCGGGTGTTATTTCCGTCAAAGAACTGTTCAAGGACTTATATGACAGCCGGATCCTCCGCATCCAAAACAAAAAGAAAACACCTGTGGCCCTCGAAGAAGTCAAGGCGGCCTTCACCACCCAATTAAACCTGGTGTTGACCGAACTCTTCGATGCCCAAACACCCTTTGTGCAGACCGACCATAAAAAAAGCTGTGGTTACTGTGTCTTTAACAAACACTGTTTACGGGAATAACCCTTAAACATCTTACCTTTTTTACCCATTCTACCCCATCTACCCTTTTTCCCCTTCCCCCTCATCCAACAAATCCGGTCTGAGCTTTTTAGTCCGTGCCAGGGCCTGATCTTCCCGCCATTGGTCAATTTTGGCCTGATGGCCCGACAGTAAAATATCCGGCACCCGCCAACCGTTGAATTCAGCAGGACGCGTATAAACCGGAGGCGCCAGGAGGTTGTCCTGAAAGGAATCGGACAAGGCCGATGTCTCATCAGAAATAACACCGGGAATGAGTCGCACCAACGAATCCACCACGACTGCTGCCGCCAGTTCTCCACCAGTCAGCACATAATCACCAATGGAAATTTCCCGGGTGATGTAATGGTCCCGGATGCGCTGATCCACCCCTTTGTAATGCCCGCATAAAATAATCATATTATCCTTGAGCGACAGCTGGTTGACAATGCCCTGGTTGAGCCGTTGTCCATCGGGCGACATGTACATGATTTCATCGTAGCTTCTTTCTGATTTCAACTGCTCAATCACGGCGGCTATCGGTTCAATTTGCATCACCATGCCAGCGCCACCACCAAAGGGATAATCGTCCACCTGCTTATGTTTGTCCCTCGAATAGTCCCGGATATCATGCAGAACAATTTCTACGCTACCCTGCTCAACGGCCCGTTTTATAATACTTTCAGAAAATGGCCCCTGAAACATATCAGGAAAAAGCGTCAATATATCGATGCGCATAACCTTCAATTTTGCCACAAAGATAACAAAGGATGAGCAATATGACTCAAAAGGTTTTTTTTAAAAAACTTTGAGCATTGCCTGTAATGTGATATATTCGTATTCTGATAAAACCCAAACACCTATGGTGATGGAATCAAATGAACTGAACAAGGATCCCTTTGAGGGAACCAATGTGAATGCGGATAACACATCCGCAGAAAAGCCAGCGGCCAATGAGGCGGATGATTATTCGGCACTGGATCGCGAAGCCCTTATCGGCCTTCTGAAACAACTGCTCAAAGAAAAACCGGTTGGCGATATTAAGGAGCAGGTGGACAACATCCGTAAAGTTTTTGATAAAGCCTCGGAAGAAATTGAGGACAAAGCCAGAAAGGTATTTGTGGAATCCGGTGAACCCATTGAACTATTTGTCCACCAACCCGATGAATTGCAAAAGCAATTCTCGGCCTTGCTATTTGAGTACCGCAGCAAACGGGACAATGAACGCCAATCGCAGGAACAGATAAAGGAAAAAAATCTGGTCGCCAAATATGAAGTGATCGAGGGTATTAAAGACTTGCTTAACCGACAAGAATCACTCAACGATACTTTTCAGGAGTTCAGGGATTTGCAGCAAAAGTGGCGCGACATAGGGCCGGTTCCGCAAAGTAAGCTGCATGACCTGTGGGAAACCTTCCACTTACATGTTGAAAATTTTTACAACTACATAAAAATCAACAACGAACTCCGGGATCTGGATCTCAAAAAAAATTATGAACTAAAAATAGAGTTGTGTGAAAAAGCGGAGGCCCTGATGCTAGAACCGTCTCCCGTCAAGGCCTTTAAATCCCTTCAAAACTTGCATGACCAGTGGCGTGAGGTGGGTCCGGTGCCGCGCGACAAAAAAGAGGAATTATGGGACCGGTTTAAGGCCGTTACCGCCAAAATCAATCAGCGGCAACAAGAGCATTTTGAATCTTTGAAAAACCAGCTCAGGAAAAATCTGGAGGCCAAAACCGAACTGTGTGAAAAAGCGGAAAGCCTTTTGGAAAAAGAATTGACCTCTCCCAAGGAGTGGGAAGAAAAAAGCAAGCAGCTGATTGACTTACAGCAAATATGGAAAACCATCGGCTTTGCGCCTAAAAAAGAAAACAATTTGGTGTATGAGCGCTTCCGAAAAGCTTGTGACACCTTCTTCAACAACAAGCGTGATTTTTTCAAGAGCTACAAAGAAGACCAACAAAACAACTTACAGCTTAAGACAGAGCTTTGTATTCAGGCGGAGGCCATGAAAGACAGTCAGGACTGGAAAAAAGCCACCGATGAATACATTCGTATTCAAAAAAAGTGGAAAGAGATTGGACCGGTGCCCCGCAAGCAGTCCGATGTTGTTTGGAAACGCTTCCGCGAAGCCTGCGATTATTTCTTCAACCGTAAAAAAGATTTCTTTAGCAACATTGATGAAGCGCAGGATAACAATCTTAAATTAAAGGAAGCGATTATTGCAGAACTCAGTGCTTTTGAGTTGAAAGACGACAGTGAACAGTGTTTTGAGGCCTTGCAGGAATTCCAGCGTCGCTGGTCCGACATTGGCTTTGTGCCCATCAAGGAAAAAGACCGGGTCAACCAGGAATTCAGAAATCTGATCAATCAGAAATTTGATCATTTGAACCTCAACGAAGTCGACAAAAACCTGCAAAAATTTCGCAACAAACTCGAAAACTGGAAAACCAACGACCAGTTCAACGAAAAAATAGGTCAGGAACGCAACAAAATCATTATCAAGTTAAAACAACTGGAAAATGACATCATATTGTGGGAAAACAACATCGGCTTTTTCGCCAAATCGAAAAATTCCGATGCCCTGGTACGTGATTTCCAGCATAAAATTGAAAGTGGTAAACGCAACATCCGTCTCCTTAATAAGAAGCTAGATTTAATTGATGAGATGCTGTAACAATTCCTTTTTGTCGCCTCATTTTAGAATAGATTTTGCTACCTTTGTGGTTTGTTATTTGAACCATTTAGGGCAAACCTACTGTATTTCAACCAATAGAAATGCTTGCACCGATTTGTCCGGATAATGGTATGTAAAATTTTAAACACATTATGCCGTGCCGGATACTCGTTACGTCTTTGTTACCGGAGGGGTTGCCTCTTCGTTGGGAAAAGGAATCATATCAGCTTCACTGGCTAAACTTTTACAAGCCAGAGGTTATAAAGTAACCATTCAAAAATTAGATCCCTATCTGAATGTGGATCCTGGAACACTCAACCCCTATGAACATGGAGAGTGCTATGTAACAGAGGATGGTGCCGAAACAGATTTGGACCTGGGGCATTACGAGCGTTTTTTGAACGTGCCGACTTCTCAAGCCAACAATGTAACCACCGGACGCATCTACCAAAACGTTATCAATAAAGAGCGGCGAGGCGACTTTCTGGGAAAGACCGTTCAGATTGTTCCACACATTACCGACGAAATAAAACGCAACATCAAATTGCTGGGCAACAAGCACCGCTTTGATGTGGTGATTACCGAAATCGGGGGTACCGTTGGTGATATTGAATCTCTTCCTTACATTGAAGCGGTTCGCCAATTGAAATGGGAACTGGGTTCACGGGCCCTGGTCATCCATTTGACCCTGGTGCCCTATCTGGCAGCCAGCGGAGAATTAAAAACCAAGCCCACCCAACATTCGGTAAAGGCCCTGCTCGAAATTGGGGTTCAGCCCGATGTATTGGTGCTGCGCACAGAAAGAAATCTGGCCACCGACATCCGCAAAAAGGTCGCGCTGTTCTGTAACGTTGACAGCAAGGCCGTTATCCAGTCCATCGATGTAAAATCCATTTACGAAGTTCCTGTAAAAATGCAGGAAGAAGGTCTGGACGAAATAGTGATGGAAAAGTTGCGGCTGCCCATCGATCAAAAACCAGAGCTGAAAGAATGGAAAGCATTTCTGACCAAGCTGAATTCCGCCAAGGAAACCGTCAAAATAGGTTTGGTGGGTAAGTATGTCGAATTGCCGGATGCCTACAAATCCATTGTGGAAGCTCTTATTCATGCAGCCACCTACTGTGACCGTAAAGTGGAAATAGTGAGCATCCAAAGTGAAAATATCAACAAAGAGAACGTTGCAGAAAAGCTGAAGAATTTGCAGGGTATTATAGTGGCACCAGGTTTTGGACACCGTGGTTTTGATGGAAAAATTCTCGCCGTAAAACATGCCCGCGAAAACAATGTACCATTTTTGGGCATCTGCTTAGGTATGCAGTGCGCTGTTATTGAGTTTGCCCGTAACGTTTTGCATCTGGAAAAAGCCAACTCCAAAGAAATGGACCACACCACCGCTCATGCGGTGATTGACCTGATGGAAGACCAGAAGAATATCACCGACAAAGGAGGCACCATGCGTTTGGGCGCCTATGACTGTCAACTCAAAAAAGACAGTCGGGTTTTCAAAGCTACAACACAGAAAAGATAAAGGAGCGTCACCGCCACCGTTATGAATTCAACAACGAATATCTGGCGGACTATGAAAAAGCCGGTATGAAGGCCACCGGGATCAATCCCGACACTGGTCTGGTAGAAATCATTGAACTACCTTCACACAAGTGGTTTGTAGGCGTTCAGTTTCATCCGGAGTACAGCAGTACCGTGCTGAAACCCCACCCTGTTTTTATGGCCTTTATTAAGGCCGCCATCAGCGAAAAAGTGGAAGCATAAGCGATTCAAAAACACCGCTCAAATCAACGGACGGAACAAGATAAAAGACTGATATCAACAACATAACAACTTAAAATGGATAAAAATTCGATAACCGGTTTAGTGCTCATCACACTAATATTGATAGGTTTCTGGTTTATCAACAAGCCATCCTCTGACGAAATTGAAGCCATACGACAACAGCGCGACTCATTACAGAGAGTGGAAATGCTCCAGCAACAGGAGCTGGATGCAGCAGCCAGACAGGCTGCCGAACAAGCCCCTGTTGAATTGTCTCCAGATGAAGCATTGGCAGATGACACGGTACGCAACGACCGTAACCAGCAAATTTATGGCCATATGGCTCCCTTTGTGGAAGGGGAACAACAGTTCTATACGGTTGAAAACAATAAGGTGCGTATCGTCTTTAGCAACCGTGGCGGCCGTATCTATTCAGTAGAGTTGAAAGAATACGAAACCCATCTGGGAGAACCGTTGATTTTGTTTGATGGAGAAGGCAACAAATTTGGTTTTACTTTCACACACAACACCCGGGTATTTAATACCAACGATTTATATTTCGACGCCAAATTACAGAACGACAGCAGCATTGTATTTGAATTGGGCACGGATGTAGGCGAAAGTCTTCAATTCAGCTACGTTTTGCCCCCGGATGAGTACATGACCCAATTCAAACTGAATACCAACAACCTGAATAACTTGATGGCCACCCCCAGGGGAAGCATTGATATCAACTGGTATGTGGAAATGCCCGCTTTTGAAAAAAGCCGGACACATGAACAACAATATTCAGGCCTCTATTACAAATACCACCTGGATGAAGTGGACTGCTAAAGGCCACTAAAAACGATAGTGAAGATTTGCGTACCAAAGTCAAATGGATTGGCTTTAAAGGTCAGTTTTTCACATCGGTGTTCATTGCCAATGAACCTTTTGCCAGTGCCTTGATTGAAAGCAATATTGAAGAAGATGAAAGCAGTCCCTTCCTGCGCTACAACAAAGCCGAGGCCGTGGTGCCCATTGACTTTAGCAGCAATCAGGAAATTGGCTTTCGGTTCTATTTTGGGCCCAACCGTTTTTACACCCTGAACAGCTATGACAAGGAATTGGAATTGAACCAATTGATTGACCTGGGATGGGGTATATTGGGATGGATCAACAGATATGCCGTCATTCCCGTTTTTCACTTTCTGGAAGGCTTCATTGGCAGCTATGGTATCATCATACTTCTGCTCACCGTCTTAATCAAATTAATTTTATTTCCGCTCACCTATAAATCCTACATCTCATCCGCTAAAATGAAGGTCTTAAAGCCTCAGATAGATGAGATCAACGAGCGCATACCAAAGGACAAAGCCATGGAGCGCCAGCAGGCCACCATGGCCCTGTACAAGAAAGCCGGCGTCAACCCCATGGGGGGCTGTTTGCCCATGCTTTTGCAGATGCCTATTTTGATTGCCTTGTTCCGCTTTTTCCCGGCATCCATCGAATTGCGTCAGGAAAGTTTCTTGTGGGCGACGGATTTGTCGACCTATGATTCGATTCTGGAACTGCCTTTCAACATTCCTTTCTACGGGGCACACGTGAGTCTCTTTACCCTGTTAATGGCTGCTGCCAACATCATTTATACCAAGATGAATGCAGAGATGACGCAGTCGGCCAACCAAATGCCGGGTATGAAAACGATGATGTACATGATGCCGGTGATGTTCCTGTTCTTCTTTAACAGCTACTCTTCTGGTTTGAGTTACTACTACTTTGTATCGACTTTGATTACCATTGGACAAACCCTGCTGATTCGTCAGTTTGTGGATGAAAAATTGTTATTGAGGAAGATTCAGGCCCAGCAAAAGAAACCGGTCAAAAAATCAAAATTTGCCCAGCGTCTGGAAGACATGACCAAGCAGCAACAGCAGCTGAAAAAAGGTAGCAAGAAGCGATAAGACACGCCTTCAACAATAAGACGAATAACCAAATAACAAAGCCGGATACAAAAGTACCCGGCTTTGTTATGTATTATCTGACATCTTCCATCTACCCAACCAACCCTTCCATTCCTTTCATCCCAATCGCCCCTTCCTACCTTTCCTACCCAATCCCCCCTTACTACCCAATCCACCCTTCTCACCCTTCTCACCCCTTCTCAGCAATTTCCTGCAAAACAGGGCGATTCAGTATGGCTATGTTTTTATCGTTCAATTGAATGATGCCGTCCTTTTCCAGGGCCTTCAGCAGCTTGACCGTGCTCTCTGTAGAAATGCCGGCAAAATCGCTGAGGTCCTTTCTGCTCAAGAGGGTAAACACATCATAAGTGCCCCACTCCTCCCCGCTTAAATAGAGCAGCGCATCGGCCAGGCGACCATTCATCTGCTTATACATCAAATTACGAATACTGCCATACAACATGGCACTTTGCTCACAATAGCGTTGAATGAGATTAAAGGCAAACTGCCCGTTGTTACGCGTCAGTTGCTCAATGGCACTTTTCTCAATCAGCAAGGTTTGGGTATCCGTCAGGGCTATGGTGGAATAATTGTAGGTGTTTTTTCCAAAAACGGTGGACAGTCCCACAAATTCACCCGGTTTAATCAGGCGCAGATTGTAATTCTTATCCCCTTCTTCCAGATGCTGCTTTACAACGCCCTTAATAATAAACAGAATATAGGAAGCAAAAGTCCCCTGCTTGGTCAGGTTCTCCCCTTTTCTGAATAAAACCTGGGTCTTACTCTCGCGCACCAGGTCGAGCTCCTCGCCTACCAGCATATGAAAGCAGGGTGCGTCAATATCACAAATAAATTCATGGTCATTTTCCTGAATGGTTTTCATGCTTCAAACATTTAACACCGATTAACCTCAACAAATAAGTTGAGCTAGATCAACTGAGAGGCGGTTCTCGTCGAGCGACAAATTTAGTTAAAAATGACGAGGACCTTGTAATTTTGTCAACAGAGAGAAAGGGATAATAATCCCCCAACAAATTAATAACTATAAAATAAAAAAATCATGTTGTACACCAATTTAAATCACATCGAGACGGCGGATCAACACGCCACAATCATCAACGAAAACGAAAATGTAATGGTATGCTGTGGCCGCATGGGCCCCATGTGTATTCCCGTATACGGCATCATGGAAGAACTGGAAGAGGAATACGGACACGTGAAATTCTTCGACATGGAATTTGACAATCCGGAAGCACATGTTATTCGCAATCTTCCTGAAGTGCGTGGTTTTATGGGCATACCTTTCACCATCTATTACAAAAATGGCAAAGTGGTTAAAGCGACATCCAGTATTCAGAGCCGTGATCAGGTAACCTCTATTTTAAATGAGCAATTTGGCGTACCCGTAAAAGCATAATTATGGAAAGTAAGAACCATTATGATACAATTGTAATTGGTGGTGGACCGGCGGGACTCACGGCAGGTATTTACCTGTCGCGGGCCCGCGTCAGGACCCTCATTTTAAGTGAGGGGACCGTTGGGGGACAAATGGTTCTCACGCACGAAATTGCCAATTACCCCGGTGTGGAATCCATCAATGGCTACATGCTGGGTAACATTATGAAAAAACAGGCACAGAAATTTGGTTGCGACATCAAATCCAACATTGGCATTGATGACCTTCAGTTGTCGGAGGAGTTGAAACGGGTGACCCTTTCCAACGGGACCACCTACACAGCAGACGCCATCATCCTGACCCCCGGAGGCCGCAGTCGCACCCTTGGCGTGACCGGTGAGTCTGCCTACAAAGGAAAGGGCATTTCTTACTGCGCCACCTGCGATGGTGATTTTTTTACGGACAAGGAAATTGTGGTAGTGGGCGGTGGTAATTCAGCGCTCGAAGAGGCGGTATCACTGACCAAATATGCTTCCAAAGTAACCATTGTCCACCAATTTGACCATTTCCAGGCCTTTGAGCATGCCATAGAAGAAGCCAAAGCTCACCCCAAAATCCAATTTAGAATGACCTCCAAAGTCTCTGCTTTTTACGGCGGGGAGAATCTGGAAGCGGTGGATATCACGAATGTAAACACCAACGAAACGGAACGGTTCAAAACCGACGGGGTATTCATTTTTATCGGCTATGTGCCCAATACCGAATTTCTGAAAGGAAAACTGGATTTGAACCAAAGGGGTGAAATGGTGGTGAATGCAGAAATGGAAACCCCTATTCCCGGTGTCTATGGAGCCGGCGATGCCATCGCCAAACGCTACCGTCAGGTAACCACGGCTGTTGGTGATGCGACCGTGGCGGCCTTAGCCGCATCGGATTACATCCATAAGCTGAAATCCAAAAAGAAAAGCCTGCTGGTCAACTAGTTTAACGCAACAGAAATAGAACCAATGCATCCAATATTAATAGGGTTAATTACGTTTATAGTCGTATTTGCAGGATATTCATACCTCAATTATCGACGCATCAAGCATTTTTCCAAATTACCGGACAGCGAAGAAATAAGCCATTTAACAGATAAAAATTTCAACAAGGAGACCGCCAAAGGCATTGTGTTGATTGATTTCTGGGCCTCGTGGTGCATGCCATGCAAGATGATGGCCCCCGTCCTTAATCAGGTGGCCGAAAATGTGCACGGCCAGGCAAGAGTAGCCAAAGTCAATGTGGAGGAATTTCAAAACCTGGCCGGTAAATTTCAGGTACGCAGCATCCCCACCCTGCTTTTGTTGAAAGACGGAAAGGAAGTTAATCGCTTTGTAGGTGTTAAGAGCAAGGACTTTTTATTGAAAAAAATCCGGAATGCTTAAGGATATTAAGAGCAAACGAGTCAAGCGATGTGTCTCTGAATGATCACGATATTTCATAAACTGAAAATAATACCCTCAAAAAAAGCGACCAGGCCGTGGGGCCTGGTCGCTTTTTCTTGAGGCTCTTGTACTATTCCCTAAAAATTTCTATTTTACAGCAAAGTATTATCGTAAGCAATCTAAAGCAAAAAGCCAACCTCTAAAACCACTACGATTATGAAGAAAGGCGATGTGTATTTGATGGATCTGGACTTTGAATATAAACTCTGGAAAAATCGTTTGAGTTGTTTCCTAAAGGAAATTGAGATTGTCAAAGCCCGCAATGAAGAGGTGACCAGGCATCATTCCGGCAAGGAGATGAACACGGTGGAAATGATGGTACTTGAAGAGCATGAAGCACAATTGCATCAGACCCTCAACCGAATTAAGGTTCAGGAGCAGGAGATTCAGTATTACAATAAGGATTTCCCGATAACGCAAACGCATGAATACATGCATCTTCATTTGAAACTCAGAGATAAAATGGAGCAAATGTGCACCCTGCACCTGGATAAATTAGACGATTTGACGCGTGCTTTAGGCATTTAATCTACCTTGGGATTACAAAAAAAAGTATATTTTTGTCACGCTCGCTGATTAATATTCAGCATTTAGCGTGTTCCTGACACATTCTTTTTTTTATAATCCTAATATATTTGCGATGGAGTATTTTACTGACCAAATGGCCAATGCTCACATTTTAAACCAGTTTTGGCTGACTTTTTTACTGGTAATTTCAATGGTTCTGGTGTCGCGCACCTTTGTGGCAGGCACCCGCTATTCCCCCATCCTGATCATCGTTGTGTTCGGGTTGATGATGGGCTATGTCATGGTTACAACGGGGATGGGAACGCCAGGTCTGACAGAATTCCCGATTGTAGATTTTGCCAGCAAGGTAACGATTACCGCATTGAGTGCCTCCTTTTTTGTGGGGGGACAAGAAATCCGCAAGCTCATATCGAAACAGGAAATCGATTTAAAAGATATTGTGGAGCCTTCCACCGATGAGATGTTTTTGGGGACCAAGTTTACCCAGTTTATGTTTTTGATTCGGGCCTTTTTTATTTTAATAGGTATAGAATCCCTGAAACGCGTGATAGTCGGTTATGACAACAATGAACCCCTGGATAGTTTTTATCCGCTATTGGGATACATCGGTTTGGTGGGATCCATCATTCTCATCGACTACAGGGCTAAAATCACCAATAAACCGGTTTATATCCGTAAAGGCATGCTGGAATCGGCCTTGATTTTGAGCGTCCTGGTACTGTCCTGGCACATGGCCGGCTGGGTGCGTCCGATTATTGCACTTCCCGAGATTTTCTTTGCCATGGTTTTATCGGTCACCTTAGGCATGACTTTCTCACGCTGGAAATTTGGCCCCACCATTCGCGCCCTCCTGTTTGCCGGAATTCCTGTGGTATTGGCCGCCAATTTTATGGTAGGTGGCTCCCGCATTGCAGAGGCCTTTTCACTGACTGGCATGACGGCTGTATTATCTTTTGGCTTTTTTGGTCAGCTCCTGTGGATGTTTGGCGGACTGGCCCTGCTCATTGGCTGGGCCAAGGCCAACAACATCAGGAATCTGGCTCCGGGCATGGCAGGGTCGCTGTCGCATTCTGGTCTGACAGGTGCCTGCACAGCAGGCGATTTGGGCTACGAAGCCCAGGTGCGCGCTCCCATTATGATCAACATCCCTTTTATTGGTCACATATTTGTGTTTTCCGTGCTGGCGGCCAGCGCCACCACCGGTAAACTGCTCATTCCCTACACGCTGGCCATTGTGGCGGTTGGTTTAGGTCTGACGTATTGGGCCATTCGTCTGTTAAAAAAGGCCAACAGGGAGGATGCCAAAGAAGTTAAAGGATTGATGGTCTTTTCTTTAGGCTGGCAGTTGGTGGCTGTATTCGGTGGATTGCTCATTCTCAATTTGGGCGGTATGGGGCTCAACGATTCTGTGATGGCCAATGCATCCGCCATTTCGCATTTCGGACTCTTCGCTGCCATACAAGGCGGCATGTTTGGCGAGCAAGCTTCCGGATTGATTGCCTTTGTATTTGCTATGCCATTTTTGGTGCACCCCCTGGTCTTCGGTATTTTTGGCAAAACCGCTGAAAACAATGGCGTGATGCCTGCCAAACTGGTTTATGCACTAGCACTCTTAGGGGTTTTGGGCGTTTTGTATGCTTTATTGTTCTAACCTGTATTTCTGAAGGCGGAAAACAGGGCTCCAATTTTTTAAATTATTAACGGGTATCAGATGATTCCTTTCATATTTAAACAGGCATTCTTCATTACAGCAATGGTTGGCACATTAAGGCTGCTTTCATGTGATTCAGCATTTAGTCGGTCAGACCTGCAAGACGGTGATATGCTCTTTACTGGTCCCACCATGACCGCCGAAGGTAACTTATCCAAGGCCATTGACGAGGTAACGCAAACCGATTTGGCGACCAATTACACGCATATGGGGATGGTGGAAAAGGAAGGCCAGCAAATTTGGGTCATTCATGCAGCACCTGAAAAAGGGGTTTGTCGTGAGCCGCTGAACCAGTTTTTAGAGAGCCGAAAAGTGGCCGACGTTTACCGCTTGAATGAGGCCCATCAAGGCTATATTCCAGAGGCTTTGGAAAATGCCCATCAACTATTGGGACTGCCTTATGACTCTACCTACATCATGGGTGGAAAGGCGCATTATTGTTCCGGTTTACTATACACCCTTTACGAGGCGCATCAG
Organism: Geofilum rubicundum JCM 15548; assembly: GCF_000974365.1. Taxonomy (GTDB): domain Bacteria; phylum Bacteroidota; class Bacteroidia; order Bacteroidales; family Marinilabiliaceae; genus Geofilum; species Geofilum rubicundum. The sequence goes on along the minus strand of NZ_BAZW01000041.1, from coordinate 17,699 downwards.
GTTTTTGAGCTGGAGCCCATGACCTTTAAAAACCCGGCCACAGGTGAATTTCACCCAGGTTGGGTCAAACATTATGAGGCTTTGGACCTGGAAATCCCCGAAGGGTTGCCCGGTTGTAATCCGAATGGACTGGCGGCATCTGAGCATTTGCAATGGATGGGACAGATCAGCTACTAAAAAACAATCCCGAATGGCTGAGCCATTCGGGACTTTTTTACAAATCAATAAAAAAAAAGCGATCTATTCCATTTCCTTCAGTTTGATATTGCGGAACCAGACATCGTCGCCATGATCCTGCAGACCAATAAAGCCACTGCGTTCGGCACCGCCGGCATTGAGAAACTCCTCCCAACCGGCGAATTTACTGTCCGCAATCATCTGTTCCCACTCGGGCGTCCACAAATGATATTCGAGTACCAATTCATCATTCTGATAATGAAGAACAGTGCCTTTATACACAACAATGCTACCGGTATTCCATTCACCAAAAGGTTTTGAATTTTGAGGCTTGGCCGGTATCAAATCGTACAACGAAGCCGACTTTCGGTTACCATCTACCCCAAGACGGGCATCCAAATGGTTTTCATTATCCAGAATCTGGTATTCGGGCGATGAGCGCCAAATGGGGAATGAATCCAACTCCTGAGCCAGATAAAAGACCCCGCTGTTGCCACCCTTGGAGACTTTCCATTCGAATTTCAACTCAAAATTTTTAAATTTCTGATCGAAAATAATGTCACCGCCATCCTCGGCACCTGCTTCCCCGGCACCTGACCCGTTGATTTTTATGGCAGCACTGTCGATGCTCCAGGCCGAAGGGATGTCATCGCGGGTATACCCTCGCCATCCGTTAAAAGTTTCGCCATCAAAAAGCAACATCCAGCCTTCTTCTTCCTCTAAGGCGGATAAGGTATTGACAGGTGCTTCCTTTGGTTTTGCCGGTCCACAAGCCACCAGCAACGCTGCCCCTATAACGGGCAGTAATAACCATACTTTTTTAATCTTCATAGTAAATAGTTTTATTTGGGGATTAAATATTAAATTGAAGAAGGCTATTGAGGCATTTCAGGTAAGTTCCAGCCATTTCGATACTTATGCTTAATCAGCTCGGCAGCAAAGTCTTGGGCCTTCACAGGTTCCGTCCAGGTTTTATCAAAAGTGGGATGGCCATCCTTTATTTCAAAGCCATCCTCGATGACCGTCCGAATGGTTTCATCGTCATTGATGTTGGTGAAACGCATGTTTTCACCATCCCAGTGGAGTTCTTTGTTGAGACTTTGCAGTCGCACCGCCAATACCCCCATCACCACCATTTCATTAAATGGTCCGGCTTCATAAAAATCAGAAGCAGGCTTCACACGATTAGCCGGCATTTCTTTGCAGGCACGCACCCAGTCCATTTCATGACTCAGACTGATTCTTCGCTCAGTTTTGGGTGCATTCGGTTTTCGTCCCGACAACAACCAGGGCTCTCTTCCGTAACATCCGACATGTAAAATATCTTTGGTGCCATAAAAAAGGACACCGCCACCCTGCACATTCATGTCTTTACCTGCCGGCCAGTTTTCTGGTTTCAGAGGCTGCAAACCGCCATCGTACCAATGCACATCCACTTCGGGCATATCCACTTTTCCAGCCTTAGGCCGCTTGGGGAAAGTCATTTTTACCTTTTGGGCCACCGGTGCACTCTCTGTGAGCAAGAGCGTAGAGCTTCCCTGCACCTTGGTCGGATACCCCAGGTTAAGTCCCTTAAACACAGGATGTAAAATATGACAAGCCATATCACCTAAAGCCCCGGTGCCATAATCCCACCAGCCCCGGAAATTCCAGGGGGTATATATTTCATTGAAAGGACGCATTTTGGCAGGCCCCACAAACAAATCCCAGTTCAAATAATCCGGCACCCATTGTCCCTGCTTAGGCGTATTAAGCCCTTGCGGCCAGATGGGCCGGTCGGTAAAGGCCTCTACCCGGGTTACTTCCCCGATTTCACCATTTTGTATCCACTCCTTGACCAAAGAAACCCCCTCTTCAGAGGCGCCCTGGTTACCCATCTGAGTAGCTACCTGGTGTTTTTCGGCCAGTTTGGTCAGCAAACGCGATTCATACACCGTATGGGTCAGTGGTTTTTCAACATAAACATGTTTTCCCATGGTGATGGCCGTGGCAGCTATAATGGCATGCGTATGGTCAGCGGTAGCTACCATTACAGCATCAAACTGATCCCCCATTTCATCGAACATTTTTCGCCAGTCCCAATACTTCTTCGCTTTAGGAAAGTAATCAAAGCAGTTTTTGGCATAGCGAAAATCCACATCGCAAAGCGCTACAATTTCTTCGCTTTCCAGGGCTTTTAATACGGCAAATCCCCGACCGCCAACACCAACACCGACAATCCGCAGCTTGTCGCCAGGAGCCCTGGGAGCCGACTGTGCAGGTTGACTGGCAAAGGCGGTACCGGGTAAAACACTTAAACCAACCGCGGCAACACCGGTTTTTTGAAGGAAACCCCTTCGTCCAATTTTTGAGTCCATAAAATATAGTTTGTTGTGTAAAATAAATGTTCCTTCTAAATTAAGCTATTTTTTTTACTTTTTTGACAAATAAAGACGCCTTTTCTCACCTGTGTGCTTCTGGCCACCCCCTATGTAAAAATTAACCAGCAAACAGGTCCGTATAAACGCAATTTTCCCTATTTTTAAGTTTTCAGAAAAAAATGGGCCATCAATCAATGATCAAACGACTTAAGTTTTTTATTATCCTACCATTTCTAGGCGTGCTTTTAGAAAGCTGCGAAACGGATTTGCCGCTCAAGTTGCAGGAAGGTGGGGGACAAATGGTTTTGTTTGCCTTTCCCACGGCCGACTCAACCCTGTCGGTGCATTTGAGCAAGAGTGTCAGTCACTCATCCGTGGATGATTTTGAACGTATTTACAATGGCTATGTAGCGATTTATAAAAACGGTGCCCGCATTGATTCCTTCGCCTGGCCTTTTAACAAAACCTGGGAGCAACGTCCCGGCATGGCCCTAAAGGAAGGCGACCTGATCCAGGTGGTAGGAGGTGACTCAGAGGGATTGCGGGTGACAGGTAAAACGGCCATTCCGGAAGCGGTCTTTATAGAAGCCATCAACAATGTAAGCACATCGGTCGTTGGCAACAATGGAAATTTTCTGTACGATGTTCTGTTTAAAGACCCCCCGGGGATCGATAATTTTTACCAACTGATAGTGACGGACGAAACGAGGGACTCGCTTCAAAAAGTCATTGATTTCCAACCAGTTAATTACTCCAAAGACGATGAAGTGTTTTACATACGCGATCAGGAAGGCAGTCTTTTAGGCGGCATCAACTTTCTGGGCTCATTCTCGGATTATCTGATTCAAGGCAAAACGCACCGGCTGCGCATCGGCATACCTAAAACTTATTTGGATCCATCGGGTGACAATGAAAAACGCATCCTTCGCTTTCACCTGATGAGCCTGTCGGAGGACTACTTCAATTACCTGAGAAGTCGGGTCGTTGCTGAATACAACTATGATTTGCCGGTGGTTGATCCCATTAAAATACATTCCAATATAGACCATGGACTGGGACTGGTTGGCGGAATTTCTATCGCTTCTGATTCCATCGTTATTATTGGCAACAGCTATGAATAATCAATTTAGTTTATACAACTAAATGCCCGCCTATCAAGCTATGGGGGTTTAAATTAAGTACCTTTGTCGGCCAGCCATTCGATAAAGGTTTTCAATGGAGACCAGACATAAATCTGTTTTGAAAATTGAAAAAAAAATGGCAATTTTGCGCAATAAATTTAAACATCTAAATATTTATATAATATGGCACTATTTGGAAAAATAGAGAATCTGGATAACAGTTCTCAAAAAGAAGAAAAAGAGATTACCGATGTGGAAAAAGTGAAGGTACTGATTGTTGGTTCAGGACCAGCCGGATATACCGCTGCAATATATGCTGCCCGTGCCAATCTCTCCCCCGTCATGTATGAAGGCATGCAGCCGGGTGGACAGTTGACCACCACCACCGAGGTTGAAAACTTCCCCGGCTACCCGATGGGTGTCACCGGTCCTGAAATGATGGAAGACCTCAAAAAGCAAGCAGAACGCTTTGGCACCTCTGTTCTTTGGGGCATGGCCACCAAAGCAGACTTATCGAAACGTCCCTTTAAAGTAACCATCGATGACAAAAAAATAGTTGAAGCCGAAGCCCTCATCATTGCCACCGGAGCCACCGCCAAGTACCTGGGGCTGGAAGACGAAACAAAATATGCGGGCGGCGGCGTTTCAGCGTGTGCCACCTGTGACGGATTTTTCTACCGTGGTAAGGATGTAGCGGTCGTTGGTGGTGGCGACACAGCCGCTGAAGAAGCCATGTACCTCGCAGGCCTGGTCAACAAAGTCTATTTGATTGTACGCCGCGACGAACTCCGTGCCTCTAAAGTGATGCAGGAGCGCGTGTTCAAGACACCAAATATTACCATATTGTGGGAACACCAAACCAAAGGATTGTTTGGGGATGGTGTGGTTGAAGGCGCTGTACTGGTTAAGAAAAAAGGCACCCCTGAAGAAGAAGAAGTAAAAATCAAAATTGATGGTTTCTTTCTGGCCATTGGTCACAAACCCAACTCAGACATTTTCAAAGATTACCTCGAAACCAACGAAGTGGGTTACATCAAAACCACACCCGGAACCACCAAAACCAATGTGCCGGGTGTATTTGCCTGTGGCGACGTTCAGGACCACGTTTATCGTCAGGCCGTCACTGCTGCAGGAACCGGATGTATGGCCGCCATTGATGCGGAACGCTGGTTGGCAGAGAATCCTTTGTAATGAAGTATCGATTGACATAAGTAAAAGACTGCCTGCGGGCAGTCTTTTTTTGTTAGTGCTGATCGCTGTGATAGCGCATCAGACCATCCATTGGATCCGGCACCACCTTTCCCATCTGAAAACCTGTTTCCTCAGCCGCTAAGGCCAAAACGGACCTGAAATGCCAGGCCACACTGCCGGTGAAGTGAATGGGTAACTGAAGGGCCTTTGGGTAGTGACGGATGTTGCGCTCATAAAACGCAACGAAACTCCTTTTAACCAATTGCCTCACCGACGGTTCTTCGATATGTTTCAACAAAAACGGGGTAAACTGCGCCAAAAAGCGATTGGGAAAGGGCTGACGGTAAACATTTTCAATAATGGCCAGTCCATCCATCTGATATTGCTCATAAAAAGCCATGCAAACGGCCTCAGGCAACTGCTTTTTAAGTACATCGCCCACCAATTTACGGCCCAAAACAGCCCCACTTCCCTCATCACCCAAAATAAAGCCCAGAGGAGATACATTTTCCACAATAACCTGTCCGTTATAGTAACAGGAATTAGACCCCGTACCCAGAATGGCCGCAATGCCACTTTGGTGACCACACAACGAACGGGCTGCCGCCAACAAATCCGAGGCCACTTCAATTTTAGCCGCCGGGAAAAAGTGGCCAAGGGCGCCTTCGACCGACTTCAACTGTGCTTCTCCCACACAGCCGGCCCCATAAAAAAAGACCTCCCGGGGCACTTTCCCTTGAAGGTCCAGCCCTTCAAGAATAGAAACGATGGCTTCCTGGTTCTGATAAAACGGATTGATACCGGAAGTAGACAACCGTTCCACAGGCCGCTGATCTCCGGAAAAAAGGACCCAGTTGGTTTTTGTCGAACCACTGTCGGCCATCAAAGTATACGTATGCGCCATATCAATTGAATCAATTACGCTGCTAAATAAGCATTTTTTGACAAAAAACAGTTTCTTTGGCAAATTACTTAGTTTTATGATAATTTCTGTGCAAATTTGTGACAGTACACAGGTCAAACAAGAAATCTTTTAACCAAATTCTAAAATTATGAGCAAAGACAGCGGAACCTCAAGCGCCATTTATGGACTGGGACTCATTGGTGCAGCCATCTATTTTATTTCAGGTGCCACCAGTTTTTGGATGGGCATCGTAGGATTTTTGAAAGCTCTGGTATGGCCGGCTTTCATGGTTTACGAACTACTCAAATACGTTGGTGCTTAATGAATCAAACAACAGACATGCCCTGGCAGGACGCCCCGGTCGAAACGGCTGAGGCGTTTGCCTTGCGTTCAACCGCCTCATTAAGAGATATGGCTCGGCAATGCGCCAGCCTTATCTCCTGCTTATGGACCATTCAAAGGACATTCAATTGGGCCAATGGGCCACAAAACGAATGGTACAGGCGGCCCGGACGAGCGGTGCTGTTATGGTGTATGCCGACCATTACCGCGAAAAGGATGGCCAAACCCTGCCATGGCCGCTTATCGATTACCAGACGGGGAGCCTGCGCGACGACTTTGATTTTGGCCCCCTCGTGCTCATCTCTGTCGAGGCACTTAAAGCAGCCGTGGCTGACATGCCTTCCGATTTTAAGTATGCCGGGTGGTACGACCTGCGCTTACGCCTGTCGGAAAAGGGCCCACTCCTTCGATTACCGGAATATCTTTACACCGCCAAAGAAACAGATGGACGGACGTCGGGAGAAAAACAGTTCGACTATGTGGATCCACGCAACCGGGAAGTTCAAATAGAAATGGAAGCGGCTTGCACCCTGCACTTAAAACGTTTGAACGCTTTGCTTGAGCCACCATTCAAAGAAATTGACTTCAACACCATCCCTTTTGAAACAGAAGCCACGGTAGTGATTCCGGTCCGCAACCGCGTCAAAACCATTGAAGAGGCCGTGTTGTCGGTGCTTTCCCAAAAAACAGAGCATAGCTTCAACCTGATAGTGGTGGATAACCACTCGACAGATGGCACCACTGAAGTCCTCAAAGAAATGGCCAAAAGCGACCCCCGACTGATTCATCACCTTCCCCAACGCACAGATCTGGGCATTGGCGGTTGTTGGAATGAGGCAATTTTTCACGAGCAGTGTGGCCAATTCGCCATTCAGCTCGACAGCGACGACCTGTACATCAACAACGAAGTGATTCAGACCATTGTTCAGACTTTTTATCAGGAGCGCTGTGCCATGCTCATCGGCAGCTATGAAATGGTTAATTTTAACCTGGCGCCCATCCCGCCCGGATTGATCGACCACAAGGAGTGGACCCCCCACAACGGCCCCAACAATGCCTTGCGCATTAACGGACTGGGTGCTCCACGGGCCTTTTTCACGCCGGTGATACGAGCGATCAGATTTCCGAATGTGAGTTACGGCGAAGATTATGCGGTCGGATTAACCATCAGTCGACACTACAAAATAGGTCGCCTTTATGAAGCCCTCTATCTGTGCCGCAGGTGGGAAGAGAACACCGACGCCGCTCTGAGCATTGAAAAAACCAACACACATAATCTGTACAAGGACCGGCTGCGTACCATGGAGCTATATGCCAGAATGGGCCAACAAAAATAAATATGGGTTTGAACGACATTGATTCCTTGATTCAACAACAAATCACGCAATGGCCATTGGCAGCCAAAAACTTGGCTGCATTGGACCAGGTCCAAACGCGCACCCTTGTCCTTTCACCCGGGGAAACTTTTACCATCCAGTATAATCCGGGGCGCATCACCTCATCAACGGCCAAAACCGACAGCCAAAGCATTGGCCAACGTCCCTGCTTTCTCTGCGCCAAAAACCGGCCTGCGGAACAGCCAGGCCTGCCTTTTAAAGCGGCTTACGAAATATTGGTAAATCCCTTCCCCATTTTTCCGAGACATCTGACCATCGTGGAACAGCAACACCTGCCACAGCGCATCCATGGTCGAATGACCGACATGCTGGAACTGGCCAGGGAATTGAGCGATTTCATCGTCTTTTACAATGGTCCCAAATGTGGCGCATCGGCGCCCGATCATTTTCATTTTCAGGCCGGCCAAAAAGGTCTCATGCCCATCGAAGAGGAATGGTCCCACCTGGAAAAGCAGCTTATTTTTAACGATACGGAAGTGCTGGTGGAAGCCGCCGTCCATTATTCCAGAAAATGCCTGGTCGTCGAAGGCCAACACCCGGAAAGCATGGTGCATTGGATGGAAAAAATCATTGGCTGCCTGCCTGCCAACCACGAGGAAAAAGAGGAGCCCCTACTGAACCTGTTGGCGGGCTATGAGGCTGGCCTTTGGCGAATTTACCTCTTTCCCCGCGGGGCCCACCGGCCCCGCCAGTTCTTTTCCAGTGGAGCAGGTCAATTGCTGCTGAGTCCGGCCTCCGTCGATTTTGGCGGCCTGCTCATCACGCCCCGTGAAGAAGATTTTGACAAACTAGATACAGACACCATTCGGGACATTTTTAAACAGGTAAGCTTGTCCGACACCAGCTGGCAGCAACTATTAAAGGACTTGCAAAAATAAAAACGATCCATGGAAGAACCGATTATCAAAGTAGGTGTGCTCTTTGCCCCTGAAATTCAGTTGACATTAAGCGGCACGTACCTGTTCAATCAGCAAGCGTTTACCGGACCACTGACCATCCGTCAAACGGGTCCGGGCGTAGAGCTGGAAAGCACTGATAATAAAATATCTATGGCCTTGCCATTGGATTTGGTGCCTGAAAATTATGAGGCGTGTTCCTTTGAGTTGCACAACGTGACCATTGGCATTCATTTTCATTGGGAACGACAGGAAAACCAGCGCTTCAAGGGCAGCCTGCGCATCCTGCAGGAAGAGCAACACCTGACGGCCATCAACCTGCTAAAACTGGAAGATTACCTGGTGAGCGTGATTTCCTCAGAGATGAAAGCCACCGCCTCCGAAGAATTTTTAAAAGCACACGCGGTCATGTCCCGCAGCTGGTTACTGGCGCAAATACAAAAAGCGGGCGTCCTGAAAGAAACAGTCACACCCTATCCCTCCTTTACGAAGACCAGCGACACCCACATCCGGTGGTACGACCGGGAAGACCACCAACACTTCGACGTGTGTGCCGACGACCACTGCCAGCGCTACCAGGGCATTACCCGGGCCACCGGACCAAAGGTTGAAAAGGCCGTTCGGGCCACAGCGGGCCGGGTTTTGATGTACGACCAACAAATTTGTGATGCGCGCTTTTCCAAATGCTGCGGAGGGGTAACAGAGCGCTTTGAAAACGTGTGGGAGCCCGTCATCCATCCCTACTTAAAAGCTTTTGTAGATAAAACGACCGATGAAAATGAAACAGCGCCCAACCTGACCGATCACCGGGCAGCCGCTCAATGGATCATGGATCGCCCGGAAACCTTCTGCAACACCAATGACCAGTCGGTTCTGTCTCAGGTTCTGAACGATTATGACATGGAAACCCAGGATTTCTTTCGCTGGAAAGTCACCCTGCCCCAGTCAGAGTTACAAGCATTGCTTAAATCCAAAATCGACCTCGATTTGGGGGCCATATCAGAAATGATTCCACTTGAGCGAGGCAGCTCCGGACGCATCATCCGCCTCAAAATCATCGGTACCCAAGCCACCAAGATCATCGGTAAAGAATTGGAAATCCGCAAGGCCTTGTCACCCTCCCACCTTTACAGCTCCGCCTTTGTGGTTGAAAAGGAGGGCCTTGAAAATGGTTTACCTCAAAATTTCATCCTCAACGGTGCCGGCTGGGGCCACGGAGTGGGGCTCTGTCAAATTGGGGCAGCTGTTATGGGCGCTAAAGGACATACGCATGCTGAAATTCTGACCCACTATTTCAGAGATGCTCAATTGATTCAACTATATTAGCCACTATGAAATCAAACACCACACCATGGTCCTGGGTGCCCTCGCTCTATTTTGCACAAGGTCTGCCCTATGTAATGGTCATGACCGTTTCGGTGATTATGTACAAGCGACTGGAGGTGTCCAATACCGATATCGCCCTTTACACGAGCTGGCTGTATTTGCCCTGGGTCATCAAGCCCCTTTGGAGCCCCTTTGTGGATCTGCTCAAAACCAAGCGTTGGTGGATCATCGTCATGCAACTTATGGTAGGCGCCGGATTGGCCGGTGTGGCCTTGACCATTCCCACAGAACCCTTCTTTCAATATACGCTGGCTTTTTTCTGGTTGCTGGCCTTTAGTTCGGCCACGCACGACATTGCGGCCGACGGATTTTACATGCTGGCACTGGAAGAGCATGAGCAGTCCGTTTTCGTAGGTATCCGCAGCACCTTTTACCGGGTGGCCATGATTGCGGGACAAGGTCTGTTGGTGGTTGTCGCCGGCTACTTTGAGAATACCACAAACATCCAAACGGCCTGGAGCATCACCTTTGGCATTCTGGCCCTGACCTTTGTCCTTTTCCATCTCTATCATCTCTTCCTATTGCCCCGTCCGGCTACTGACCTGCCGGTCGGCCACAACAGCTCCCGCGATTTAATCAGGGACTCGTGGCAGACCGTTCTTTCGTATTTTGACAAGCCGGGAATTGGCACAGCACTGGCCTTTCTGCTGCTTTACCGACTGGGCGAAGCCAGCTGGTCAAGTTGGCCTCTCCTTTTTTGCTGGACAAAACCGAAGTGGGTGGACTGGCATTGGAAACTGGCACGGTCGGCATCATTTATGGCACCGTTGGCATTGTTGCCCTCACCATCGGAGGTATTTTGGGGGGTATTGTCATTGCCCGGCGCGGCTTGAAATACTGGCTGCTGCCCATGGCCATCGCTATGAATTTGCCCAATCTTGTTTATGTGTATCTGGCCCATGCCCTGCCTGAAAGTATTTGGTTGATCTCCTCGGCCGTTGCGTGGAGCAATTGGGCTACGGTTTTGGCTTTACCGCTACGTCATGTTTATGATTTACTTTTCGGAAGGGAAAAACAAGACCGCCCATTACGCCATTTCTACGGGCTTCATGGCCATGGGGATGATGCTACCGGGCATGATTTCAGGGTGGATTCAGGAAATGACCGGTTATGGCAACTTCTTTATTTGGGTGGTGCTTTGTACGATACCGGGCTTTTTTATTATAAGGCATTTGAAAATTGACAGGGCTTTTGGGGTGAAAAAGAAGGGGATGGGTGAGAAGGGGGAAAAGGGTTGATGGGTAGGTAGGGTGAGTGGGGTTGATGGGGGAAGAAGGGTAGATGGGGTAGATGGGGAGAGAAGGGTGGATGGGGATTTGATCAGGAATTTTTCTGCAGATCGTTTTATGTTTTTTAACGGGGAGTTCAAAGCAGTTCTGTTATCTTTGCAGCCAATTAATAGTTAATATTGAACCTGACGAATAGTCGAACACCATGACTAAACAAAAAGAAATCATTCTCCTCAACATATCCGGTGAAGATAAACCCGGGGTTACGGCCACGCTGACCGAGATATTGGCACAACATAAGGTCAACATTCTGGACATCGGTCAAGCCGTTATTCACGAAGATCTGGGCCTGGGCATTTTGATGGAGGTACCCGAAAAGTCGGAGTCTTCCCCCATACTTAAAGACCTGCTTTTTAAGGCCTATGAAATGGGCCTCAACATCAAGTTCACCCCCATTGCCGAAAACAAATACAACGAGTGGGTGGAGCACCAGGGCAAGGAGCGCTTCATCATCACGCTGCTCTCCCGCAAGCTGACAGCCGAGCAACTATCGAAAGTCACCCGTTTAATAACCGACCAGGGACTCAACATTGATGTCATCAGCCGCTTAAGCGGTCGTATCCCCCTCAACAACGGCAAAGGACACCCCAAAAGTGTGGCCGAATTCTCGGTACGGGGAACCCCCCGTGACCTCGAAAAAATGAAGACCGCCTTCATCGACATTTCCGGAGAGACCGGTGTAGACATCGCCTTTCAGGAGGACAATATCTTTCGCAGAAACCGCCGATTGGTCTGTTTCGATATGGACTCCACCCTTATTCAGGCCGAAGTCATTGACGAACTGGCCCGAAAGGCCGGGGTTTATAAGGAAGTCAGCGCCATTACAGAAGCAGCCATGCGTGGAGAAATTGATTTCAACGACAGTTTTAAAAAGCGCATCGCCTTGCTCAAAGGACTGGATGAATCGGTGATGAAAGAGGTGGCCGACAATTTACCCTTGACTGAAGGGGCCGAACGGTTGTTTCATACCCTCAAAAAATACGGCTACCGCACAGCCATCCTTTCAGGTGGTTTCACCTATTTTGGCAATTATCTGAAAGCCAAGCTAAACATCGACTATGTGTTTGCCAACGAATTGGAAGTACAAAACGGACAATTGACCGGAAGACACGTCGGTGAGATCATTAATGGTGAAAAAAAGGCCGAACTGCTTAAACTGATCGCCTTTAAAGAAGACATCCATCTGGAACAAGTCATTGCCGTAGGCGATGGCTCCAACGACCTGCCCATGCTTCGCCTGGCAGGCCTGGGCATTGCCTTTCATGCCAAACCCAAGGTAAGGGCCTCTGCCAAGCATGCCATTTCAACGATCGGGCTGGATGCGATTCTGTACCTTTTAGGTTTTAGAGACCGCGAAATAAACTTGTAATTATGTACCCATTTCAGGACCTACAACCGGAAGCGATATGGCACTATTTCTATGAAATATGCCAGGTGCCTCGCCCCTCCAAAAAAGAGGGAAAAATCATTGCTTACCTGCAGGATTTTGCGCAGAAGCACCACCTGGAAGTGGCTCAGGACCGCACCGGCAATGTGCTGATCAAGAAAAAGGCCTCTGCCGGCTTCGAAAACCGGTCAACCATCGTGCTTCAGTCCCACATCGATATGGTGTGTGAGAAGAACAGTGATACGAAGCACGATTTTTTGAAGGATCCCATTCAACCGGTCATTGAAGGCGAGTGGGTCAAGGCCAAAGGGACCACATTGGGTGCCGATGACGGCATTGGTATGGCCGCCCAGCTGGCCCTAATGGCTGCCGACAACATCCCTCACGGTCCCTTAGAGTGCCTGTTCACCGTGGATGAAGAGACCGGGCTGACGGGGGCTTTCGGACTCGAGCCCAACTTCATAAGCGGCTCTACCTTAATTAACCTCGACTCAGAGGATGAAGGGGAAATATTCATTGGCTGTGCCGGAGGCATTGATACCGTAGGACAATTCACGCCCCAATACGAAGCCCCGTCCAAAGGTAGTTTTGCTTTTAAGGTAGAAGTGAGCGGTCTGACAGGCGGCCATTCGGGCGACGACATACATAAGGGACTGGGCAATGCCATCAAAATATTGACCCGCTATGTGTGGGACGCCACCCAAGAGTTGGAATTCAGACTGGCATCTTTTCAAGGGGGTAATCTGCGCAATGCCATAGCACGGGAAGCCTCCGCAACAGGTGTTGTTCCCTCCAGATACAAAGAAGAAGTGCGCGTTTTGCTCAACTGCTTCATCGCCGATTTAGAGGAAGAATTCAAAGATGTAGAGCCCCGACTAAAACTCCACCTCGAATCGACGGAGCTACCTGAACAGGTTTTTACCAAAGATTTTCATACCGCCTTTGTCGCCACCCTGTACACCCTTCCCCATGGAGTGATGGGAATGAGTCGCGAAATTGAAGGTTTGGTGGAGACCTCCACCAATCTGGCATCGGTCAAGACAGCAGGCGACCACATGGTGGTCTCCACCAGTCAACGCAGCTCTATAGAGAGCATCCGCAACCAGGTGGCCGCCATGGTTGAAGCGGCCTTTACTCTGGGCGGCGCCTCCGTCAAACACTCCGATGGCTATCCCGGATGGGCCCCTGACACCCGGTCAGCCATTCTGAAACAGAGCGTGGACTCCTACCAAAAGCTTTTCAAGACAGAACCCCAGGTCAAGGCCATTCATGCCGGACTGGAATGTGGTCTGTTTCTAAAGAAATATCCCGGTCTGGATATGATTTCCATTGGTCCAACCATCAAAGGGGCCCACTCACCCGATGAACGGCTTCACATACCAACAGTTACGAAATTCTGGGACCATCTGCTGGACATTTTGGAACAAAACGCCTGATTTTTTTTAGGTAAAAAGAGACAATTTTTGAACCCATTCAACAATTAATGCGTATAGAAAGGTATTAGCAATTTAGTTTCATACATAAAAGGATTCATAATGGAGAAAGTACTGACCAGGCATTTCCAATACACAGGATTGGATGACTACGACATGTCGTTGGATGAACAGATGAATGCATTCCTTTTGGAAAAGGGGATCAGCCCCGAACAAATTATCAATGTTGAATATGCGGCCCATTCAAGTGGAGGCATTAACAATTATTCAGCGTTATTGATTTATAAAGCGTCTTAATGTTTTTTTAGTGAACGATTGATTATTTAGTGAACAATTGGAAAGGGACCGGCTATTTATTTGGCCGGTCTTTTTTTATCTTTGTAGAAAGACGAATGATATGGGTATTTTTGATTGGTTCAACAAAGCGGATGAAGCCCCCCAAAAGGGCCTGGGAATTGCCTTAAGTGGCGGGAGCGCCCGTGGCTTTGCCCATATTGGCGTGCTCAAGGCATTTGAAGAACATGGAATCGAACCCGAAATTATCGCGGGTACCAGTATGGGGGCCCTGGTGGGCGTGTTATATGCAGCGGGATTAAAGGCCGATGAGATCAAAGAAATTGTCAACAAAGAACCCATCATAAAAATGGTTCGTCCGGCCTGGGGCAAAATGGGCCTCTTCAAAGTCACCGAACTGCGAAAAATATTGGAAAAACACATTGAGAAAGATGATTTCTCCGTCTTGAAAAAGCCCTTTTGTCTGGTGGTTTCCAACATCAACAAAGGCGAAAAAGAGGTCATTCGGGAAGGAGCCTTGTTCGATTACGTACTAGCCTCCTGTGCGGTCCCCGTCATATTTGCCCCCCAGATAATTAACAACACCACTTATATTGATGGCGGGCTCTATGACAACCTGCCCGCATCGGCTGTCAGAGACTATTGCCAGACTTTGGTCGGTGTGCATGTGAATTACCTCGGCTATCTGGAATCGTTTAACAGCATGACCGAAATTGCCGAACGCAGCTTTAGTCTCAACATCAAAGAAAATGTCAAGCCCTCCATGAAACTCTGTGACCATTTAATAGATCCGCCCAAAATGGCCCAATTCTCCTTATGGGACTTTGACAAAGCAGATGAGATTATCGAAACCGGCTATGATTACACCATCCAGCTGATTGAATCCGGTGAATTGCCCATCCAATCACTCAGGCAAGCGCCTTTAGCTGATTAATTCATCGCAATACAAGCAAAGCCATTAACCCCTCTGTTTTGGGAGGAGGCGTCAACATAAACACCCCTTGGCGCCACTTTCCATCCACCAGTCGCGCTGGATTTTGCATCTGCATAGCCTGCCATTCTACTGAGCGGATGCGCTGTATGCTCCAATAGCCCACACTGTCAGGGTGCAAATATTTGGCCATGGACAAATTGACCAGGCCCATGGTGTAGCGCAAATTGACCTCAATGCAGGGATGCAGTTTCACCCCGTCTTCCGGCGTTTTAAAAAACAAGCCGTCAATTCCCACAGGTCCACGATACCGCCGATTCAGATTCATTCCTTTGAGCCCTTTCCATAATAAAGGAATCGCGTGGTCGACCATCTCCTTCCGGACTTCAGACCCTACCAGATCAATAGTTGGGGACGTGGTGTAACAGCCCAAAAACTGCCCGTCCTTATCTGTATTAAAATAAGTAGTCCCCAAAAATTGAATCCCCTCCTCCTCCACCCAAAAGTGGAAAGAGAGATCCTGTAATTTGTCCAGCCAGGGCTCGGCCAGCAGCGCACCTTGTTGCTTCAATTTCCCTAAGACCCATGGATTGGCAGCCGCCTTCTCCTGGCGGCTTCTGATTTTGAACAAACCCCTGCCCGAAGCACTCCAGGGCGTTTTAAGCAGAATGGGGGATGCCATCTCAGCCTCCAAATGGGCGATGCCTTCCGGGGAGGTCAACTCAAGCGGCAGCTGCGGAATAACCACCTGATCGTCCTTACCCAGTCCTTCAGCCACCCATTTGGCCAGTTCCAGACCGGTGTAGCGACTCAGCAGTCTGCGGTGATCAGCCTGCCAGAGCAACATGGATGAGTACCACTTGGCGGTTCAAAAGCTTTTAACTGCTGGTGGACAGCGGGACTCCATCCCCAGGATGAAGCTCCGGTGATAGGGCACTTTCCGCTTCCTGAGGGGAAGTAATGAATTGGGGTGCCGAAACACCCCAATCCTTCAACTGAGCCACAAATTCTTCTGATACAGCTTCCTCCATCCACACATAATCCCGCTCCCCGCCCAACCACAAAGTAATGGCAGCCAGCTCCCTCTCAAATTGCCGGAGACGTGCAGGCGGCCGGTACGAACCATGACCGTTGACCACAGCCATTTCACAAGTAGGATTAAAAACAAAAACCTTCGGCCCCATAACAACTTACATTTTAGCACAAAAGTAACAAATAATCCACCGCCATCCCCCTTAAAACCCATCTTCCCCCAGCCTTCCCTACCTACCCTACTTACCCTCTCAACCTAATAACCTAACCGCCTATTGACCTATCGACCCATCATACCCCATCAACCCCACTCAACCTCTCAACCCTTGCCCCTCTCAACCTAATGTCCCATCGGCCTATTGACCTAATGGCCTATTGATCTAACGACCTATCGCCCTAACCCACTTTTCAGCCAGCTGCAACTCACCCGCCAAGCTCAACCCATCCGAATCCGCATCATAAAAAGGGAGAATAACATCGGGACGGGCATTGGATTTGTGTTCCAAAACAAGACTTATTTTTTCAATGATTTTCTGACTGTCGCTCTTTCGCTCAACTGTACGTGAAACCACCGAAACCCTGCTCTGCTTAATGTCCTTCAGATGCACCAAAGTGCGAATAACAGCCGGCTCCTGACCCCGCACATAAAAAAGGGTTTGGGTCTCATCGTTAATACCGATCGCTGCGTCATTCCAGACCTCCGATCTGGTAACAGCGCAATTCTCAGTCCGGGCCATATCTACCAGATTATTCAATAGATTTTTAGTCCGTGATTTTCTACTACCATCCCTAAAAAAGACAAAAGGCGTAATCAACAGTGCAGTCAATACCACACCCATTATAAGCATTCCAGATTCCATAATACAATTGTAATAAATGGTTATTGTAACAAACAATTATTTAATCGCACCAACCATTTGAGCGGCTTTAGCGCGACAACAACAAGTCTGGTATCAGGAATAATAATGGAAGGGAAACAACCTGTCAAACAATTGTGGCTGAACCACAATTGTAGAAGAATGATGGATATAGTCAGTGATTTGCGTTGTAGCGGCGTGATTGGCCCACCATGAATGAACAGAACAATCCTTGTGGACCGGCTTAATCGAAGCAGGTGAAGGAGCAGTGACCTCCGTCAGGTTCACTTCCGGCTGAAGCCCATAAAACGGGTTATCAAAAGCAGCCTTAAAAGCGGCAGTAGATATTTGTGCATCCACAGCAAGCCTGCTCCCATTTACAGACAGCAAGCCCCCCTGACTGTATATCCCCATCAAAAGGAGATACAGCACAGCCAACTGAAAACCCATATGTTTTGCCATTAAACGCATGCCACAAAGTTATAGATAAAAGAATCACTCTGTTCTCCCCACCCCAAATAATTTTCACCATCCCTAACTGCTTCTTTTTACCCAACCAGCCCCCCTCTCAACCGTCCCCATCCTCACCCTATCAACCTAATGATCCCGCCTTGCGGGACTACGCTACGCTTCGCCTCCCAACCTAATGACCTAATAACCTTAAACCCCCATCAACCCTTCCTACCCCACTCACCCTCTCAA
>NZ_BAZW01000042.1 GCF_000974365.1 Geofilum rubicundum JCM 15548 | reverse complement strand
GGGGATTATAATAATTGAACCCTGGAGTTCTTCTTTATATAAAAAATCGGCAGTTTGTTCCATAAATTGAGGAGATTATGATTGACCAGGCCAATCTATTGGATGTCGGGTAAGTTAAAACTAAAGGTAGTCCCTTTTCCGGGTATGCTGGAGACCCATATGATACCCTTGTGTTTTTCTACAAACTCCTTACAAATCATAAGTCCGAGTCCGGTACCCTTTTCATGTTCCGTCCCATGGGTATGTTGACCTTGTTCGAAGATGAACATCTTCGGAATCTTTTCAGCTTTTATACCTATACCGGTATCAGTCACCTCAATAATGAGGTCCTTATCCACTTTTTTCGAAGTAATGACAATCTGCCCTCCCCGATCGGTAAATTTTATGGCATTATTAACCAGGTTTCGCAGCACAGTTAATATCATTCCTTTATCTAAAGTCCAGTTTCCTGAAAAATCACCCTTATGGCTGAGATGGATACTTTTTCGGTTAGCGGCTGGACGACAAATATCAATGGTTTTAATAACAAGCTCATTCACGGCCATCAACTCTGGATTAAAGTAATGGTTTTTCCATTGAACCGAAGTCCATTCAAAAAGATTTTCCAACAAATTAAACGAATCCTGACCTGCTTGTTGCAAGTTTTCCAGAAACTCTTTTAATCTTTCAGAGGAGAGATCAGCAAGCCTTAGCAGGATTAATTCGGTAAACCCGACGATGGTGCTTATTGAGCCCCTTAAATCATGTGCAATAACTGAATACAACTTATCTCTGGTGGAGATAAGTACGGAAAGTTCTTTTTCCTGCTCTTTTAATTTGGTGATATCATCAATGGTTAACAGGATAAAGGGCTGTTCATTAATCAGCAGCCGACTGGAGGATATCAAAATTTGCTTATGAACCGTTTCTCCATCAACAATAAAGTCCATGGAACCCTCCTTTTTGTGATAGTCCGTTCCGGTATTAAAAGTATCAGTGAATGTTTGTCTGAGATCACAGGATGCGCATGGCGTCATCCTTCCGCAAACAGCTCCCTCAATCTTATACTGGTTGACACATTTCAGAACCTCTCCGGCCAGCAAGCCTATTGCCTGCTCGTTATCAAGGTTAACCATTTGACTCCCGGATTTATTAATGCGTTGTACCCTGCCCTCACCATCAACAAGAACCAACACAACTGCGGCATATTCAAATATTGCCAATAAATCATTATCCGAAAAATTTAAATTAGTCATTCCTCCCATCGCAAACCATATAAAAAGAAAAAATTCAAAAGCTGTTTAAATTTGGTTTTTGGACGTTTTTTTTGGCACAAAAACAACCCAAAGGATAAAACTTAATACAGTTTCTCAGACTAAATATAAATATTTTTTTGATTTATTGGCTCAACATGTCAGAAATTAGTCATAATTTAAATGGACTTCACAATACCTCGAGTTATCCTCAACCCATTTTCCAAAAGTAATTCTTTACATACCTCCCATACAGGTCAGGCATTGCAAGGCAAAGAGGTCATACTCATCAAAAGCAGGCCCGGGACTTCCGTTTAAGGTAATGATCCGGTCGATACGAATGGCGGTGTCGGTATTCAGTACAACAAAGTGGGCGAAATTATCGGGACTGAAGCTACAGGTAACAGTTCCATTGGCATCCATTACCTGCCCTTCTGCATCGAAGTAATGGATTTTGCAGTCATCATTCATTGCTTTCTCAATCTGATCAAAATAGTCGGAATCAAATGGAATGTAACCTTTTGTGGAATGTAATTGCTTCATATTTTCAGACTTATATTATTCAACCCTAAAATTAAAGCATTTATGCATTAAGGACAAAAATATCCACAAACAAATATCTACTCAGTGGGGGAAGAATCTATCCACGGAGCCTTCGCCTTCTAAAAAAATTCACATACACAGACAGCACAACAACCAGAATCAGCAGACCAAAGGTTACCCCATCAACCAGATCGGCGTTGATGTCACCTCCGGTCAATTTATCAAGCCCATCCCAGGAGGTTAAAGCCGATGAGGACAAAGTGCAGAATGGTGTAGAGTATGTCTAAAAATTGCAGCATGCCGTGGTTCTCTGACAGACAATTTACAAAAATAACAGGTAAAAAGACAGGCTCTGACTATGCCAGTTTTTATCATTTATACAAATGACGCCTTCCTTTTGATACTTCCGCCATATTATGAGCTGACATATGAATTTTCTTTTTTTTGCAAATTAACTTTGAAATCGTAAATTTGCAAAAAACAGTACCGATATGGTTAATCGCGAATTGCAAACGAAACTAGTGGAAATGGCAAAGAAATTCCCGGTGGTCACATTGACTGGCCCACGTCAATCCGGGAAATCTACGCTACTCAAAATAACCTTTCCTGATTACAATTATGTTTCCGTTGAAGATCCTGATACCAGACTGTTTGCCACAGAAGATCCTCGAGGTTTTTTGGCCACTTATCCTGACAAGACGATTATCGACGAAGTTCAGCGTGTCCCGGAATTGTTTTCATATATTCAAGGCCAAGTGGATAAGGTGAATAATGTGGGAATGTATCTTCTGGCGGGCTCGCACAACTTCCTGTTGATGCAGCATGTAGGCCAGTCGCTTGCGGGCAGAACAGCGATTCTTCGGCTACTACCCTTTTCTCAATTAGAATTGAAAGCCGCAAAAATTTTACCTGCGACGGTTGATGAGGAAATTTTCAAAGGTAGCTACCCCAGGCTTTATGATAAGGACATCGCCCCCGAAGATTTTTATCCGTTCTACATCCAAACCTACGTGGAGAGGGATGTTCGTTTGATGAAAAACATCGGCGACCTGAGCAAATTTATACGGTTCATTAAGCTTTGCGCCGGGCGCATTGGACAGCTACTTAACCTCTCGTCACTTGCCAATGAAAGCGGAATATCCGTATCAACAGCTCAGTCGTGGATGTCATTACTGGAGGCAAGTTTTATTCTCTATTTGCTAAAACCTGATCCTAACAACTATACGAAACGACTGGTTAAAAGTCCCAAACTCTACTTTTATGATACCGGCTTAGCCTGCTCCCTTTTGGGAATTAATAACGCACAGCAGCTTTCTATCCATTTCCTGCGTGGTGGACTTTTCGAGAATTTAGTTATCAACGAATTACAAAAAAAAGCAATCAACGCCGGCAAAGAACCAGAACTTTCCTTCTGGCGCGACAGCACAGGAAATGAAGTGGACTTGCTCAATACCGTGAACGGTAAGAAAAACGCATGGGAAATCAAGTCTGGTGCTACATTCTCTTCCGATTACTTTAAAGGAATTAAAAAATGGGCCCAATTATCCGGCACGCCTTCAGACCAGCTTCATGCCATTTACACAGGAGACAAATCAATGAAAACTTCAAATGGTGATGTTGTAGCCTGGAAGCACCTATCGGATTATATTTCTTAGCAAACGGTTTCTATAATACCATCAACTTTTGTACATGAACACCCTTTTTATCACTGCCTACACGGACCAGGTAAACGCCTTTTTCCCAGATTCTGTCTATTTCTAAATCAGATGACTGAGGGACAAAAGACCCGATAATATGTCCACTCATATTGATGATTTGCACGGTGGTATCCCGCAGTTCTTCAGGCGTTAAATCGAGGCTTATGTGCAAATTGTCTCCGACGGGCAATGGGTTGGGCAGGATGTGCATGATGGAATTTGGTGACGTTTCGGTGTCGGACAAACTGGTATTAATCATCATGGCCTGAATCTCAGCTTCGGTCAGTGCAATGTTGAACAACTTAAAATCATCCATGGTTCCGCAATAATCCACATTATCGGCATTCATCCACTGCGAGCGACCAATCAGATTTCTGTTGGTGGGGGCAATTCCGGCCAACTCATAAGGCTCACGGGTGATGGCTTTGCTGGTGACCACCTCGTTGCCATTGATGAAAATTTTGGTGGTTTTTGTTGAGGCATCGAAAGTGAAAGCGAGATGGGTTTCGGTTCCGACAACCAATTGCTGGGGTGAGTTAATGAGAACGGTGGTTCCGCCATTGTATTTATAGCCGGCGGTAAGGGCTGAGGCCCTTCCGAAAATGCTGTTGCTGGCTGCAGAACCAAAATCAAAAATCCGGGGAAGCCGATCCAGCCTGTCGGGCTGAACTTTTACCACCACACTATAGCTTCTGATGGCATCTATTACCCCATCGGGTGCTAACAAATAGCCATTTGTGGAGAATCCACTGTTGGTGTTGGTGCTTAAATCGAGTTGACCATTAATTTTGGCGCTTCCATAAATACGGGCATCATTATCATTACCACTGAGATCACGCAAGCCGCGGATTCCGGGACCCAGGTATTCATCAGCTGATTCAAACTGATAATTCAAAACCACATTGTTTTGAATATCCCGTGGCATAACCGTCACATCAAAATCCTTGCTGTGATCGCCCATGGTGGCGGTAAGTATGACCGGTGTTGCTTCTGTGGGAAAAACAACCAGGCCGGAGTGCATCAGAACCTGAGGTTCTGATGATGTCCAGCTAATGGTTTCCCCTGTTGACATTTCTGCTTTTAACACCAGGTCAGAATAAATGACGGCTGGCACTTCCATCTGCTCAAACTCCTTGAGACCGATGATCACAGCCAGATTAGCGGCATTTTTTTTTACCTCTTGCTGATTTAAAGCACGATCATGAATAAGGCCGTTCTCAACCAGACCGTCGAAGCCTCCAATGACCACATCTTTCAGAGAGAGACCGGTCAATTCAATTTCCTGATCAATCAAACCATTGATATAAGTTCTTAAACGGCCTTCCTTGTAGGTCACTGTCAGGGTGAAAAAATCAAATTTGGTCATGGGATAATACTGTCCGCCGGTCCCTCTGGATGCTGTCTGCCAGACATCGGAATTGCCCAGACGGTTCTGACTCATGTACGTATCCGTTCCTACAGTTACAACCGGCTTGCCCGTGGTAGGATCCAGTGACCAGGACAAGTCGCCCATGGAGAAAATGATTCCATAATAGGCATCATGCGATATACTGGGGGTTAATGACAAGGAAAATTCCGTTGAATGATTGTCTGCCACCGACAAGGTAGCATGGGTACTGCTGCTTACTACCAAATTACCTTTTTCAGTGTGGGCGCTCCCGGTCACTGCATCATTGAACTCCTCAGCTACCAGAAGTCCGTTTTCTAAATCAACCACCGCTTGCGGAAACTCGAAGTTGGCATGAATGGCGGTTGGGAAACCCTCAGGTCTGGAGGAGCTGACGATCCAATCGTAATAGTCACCATGCATCCAGGCCAGATTTAATCCTGTATTGCCTGAGAATGGGATATAATAGGGACGGACATTGTTCTTTTCAGAATTCCAGGTAATGGCCTCATTTGAAACAGTTCCATCGGTATTAATGGTGTATTTCACGATTTCGTATACCTCTCCATAGGTACCATCTACCGGAACCGAACAATACACGATGTTGGGATTTTCTCCATCGAGCGCCATTCCACCACTGTAACACTGTTCCAGTCCGGGCGTCTGATGAAAAGCCCCACCGCCATTGGCCAAAAAGGTTTTCACCCACTCTGTACCATTCCAACGGGCATGGTAATAATTGTGCGATTGCTTATCGTCACTGATGCGCACCATGGCAATGACCGGATGTCCATCTGAATCCATCTTTACTTCCCATATCCAGTTACGATAGGGGGCGTTGTCGACCACGGCAAAAGGATTGGCTGTGGAGTAACTATTGGTGGCGCTGACGCGGTGCGGCCCGTTTTCAATTTTGGAAACAACATTGCCCTTAATATCCTCCAATTCTAGCGTATTGACATTGATATGATGGTAATAGACGTAATTGGGGTTTTGATTATCAGGGTGCGCAGTCGTGTACCCCATAAGTATTTTATCCTTACCATTGGAGGTATATTTGGCGTAGGGTCTGGCACCTGTCGATTGAACAACCTGATGCGGCCCCCAAACAAAATCGGTATCATCATTGGCATCGGGGATACTCAGTTTGGCGATGGTTGGATGCCAGTTAATACCTCGCCAGGCGAGGTATATGTGATTGGGGTCATCAGATAAAATATAGGCGGAGGGATAGGTCGTGTTGTGACTGGTAGCCAGTCGCTTTTCCTCCCCCAAAGAGGTGATATCGCCGGGACGTTGCGAGATTCGGTAGTAAAAGGCAGCCTCATCGGTATGCCGCGAATAAAAAATCATGATGCGCTGGTCGGGCAACACCAAAAAAGTGGGATTGTTATGATCATCGGGCTGAAACCATGAGCGAATCAAGACTTCATTGGTGGTACCCGTTAAAAAATCGTGCTGTGAAGCTTTTACATTACCATGCACATCGATGTAACCGATATAAGTGGCCTGCTGCTGGCCATTATCAAGATGCAAAGAACGTGGATCTGCAAACCAACACCACGCTCCCTCTTCTGAGACGACTTGTCCCTGATAACTTCCAACCGGAGCGTTTTGGTTTTGAGCAAAACCATGGGCCCATACAAATACTAACAAAATGGCAGATAAAACTTGTTTCATGAGTTTCAATATTATTTATTTTCAACAAAAATAGCATTTATGCGCCAATGGAGGTTTCACATATATTAACATCACTATTAAAAATTCGATGCATCTCTGTAATTGGGACAAATTATCCCGAATAAAAAAAAGCGCACGCGAAAACGAAATGTATAGTTTTTAGTCTATTGCATTAAATTTATCAACCTCTTTTTCCAAAAAGTAGCTGATTACCGTTCGAATGACCACTATGCTGGCCAAAATGGCAATTTCTTCAAACGAAGGGTCTATCACGGTGGCAATAATATCCGCTGCAATCAAAAATTCCAGCGCAAATAAAAGGTAAGAAGCAAATTGATGACGCACCAATTCGCGCTCACGGTATATCGATTGATGTTTCAGCCGCGTAAACTCCAGTTTCAACAACCTGAAAACGGACAATACAACACCCCAGACAATAATGGCGACACCGATGGTGCCGATAGAAATGTAAAGGACTTCAAAACCTTTAGATAGATAGGTTTCCATATCGCGTTATTTCTTTTTCAATTTTCATCCGCCTAAATGGGCTTGTTGACAGATTCTATGCCGTCATGCCTCCATCCACAGGATGAACAGCCCCCGTGATAAAACTACTCTCATCGCTGGCCAAAAACACCGCAAGAGCAGCAATTTCTTCATTATTGGCGTAGCGCCCCAAAGGTATGGTTTTTTCAAAATTCTCCTTGGCAGTTTTAGCTTCTCCCGGAGAAAAACCTTCCTCCAGTGAGCGCATCATCCGATTATCAACCGGCGAAGGATTGATGGTGTTTACTCTGATTTTGTAGGGAGCTCCCTCAAGAGCTGCCGACCGCATCATACCTACAGTGGCATGTTTGCTCGTTACATATGGCAAAACATTGGCTGTTCCTGCCATGCCGGCTACCGAAGAAGTTATGATGACAGATCCGCCCTTTTCCTTCATCAAAGGAAAAATATGGCGCAAGCCATAATATACCCCATTGATATTTACCTCGATTATTTTATGATACATATCGAGGGAATACACATCCAGGGGTTTCACCTCTCCTTCAATTCCAGCATTATTGAAAAACACATCCACCGTTCCAAAAAGCTCTTTTGCTTTGAGGGCATAAGCCTTTACCTGTGCCTCATCGGTGACGTCAGCAGCCAGGTAATGGAGTTCGGGAGAGTTGATTTCTTCAGAAACTTTTTTCAGAGCTGCTTCGTCCAGGTCGGTTATTAAAACCCGCGCTCCTTCTTCAATCATTTTTTGAGCTGTGGATTTACCTATTCCACCAGCTCCTCCGGTAATTACTACCGCTTTGTTTTTAAGTCGTTTCATGGTTTCAATTTTTTGAGTTTACTAAATTTAACTTGTGTCAGCAGTACGCCGATTAACACCACCAATAAGCCGATAACATCCATTAGCAGAAGGGTATCTCCAACCACCATCCAGGCCATTAACATGGTAACCGGAGGCCCCATATAAAATAGACTGGCCACTCTTGTTGCATCGATTCTTTTAATCAGTATCCACATAAAAGCCTAGGCGCCCAGGGAAACAGCCAGAATAAGCCATATCAGGGAGTAGATAAAACAGTCGTTCTATGCATGGTAAACTATCCAAACTAACGGCTACCCGTTATTTGACTTGTTCCCATTGGGGAGTTTAAAGGACAACCTGCGTACATTTCTCCACACAAAAAAATGGACGTCAAGGCCAGCACCTTATCGTCCACTTTTGTTGTCATTATACAAAATTCAATTTTCTCTCTTCAAACATAAGCCTTTGACAATAAGGAATCAAGGACTACTTAAAGCCCCGAACGGCCCCGAAAATAAGGCTAATCACAAACAAAACAATAAAGATAAAAAATAGAATTTTTGCTATTGATGCTGCTCCGGCGGCTATGCCGCCAAACCCGAATACGGCAGCAATCAATGCAATAATTAAAAATGTAATAACCCATCTTATCATAACATATTGATTTTAAGGTTAATAACAAACAACTTATACAAAGTCCTTTATTAAAAATACAACATTAAGGCCAAAGAGTCAAACACCAGATCCCCGAGTGGGCTAATAGTCCATGTGCTTAGTAAACCTACTGCCACTTTGATTGGATGCATATTTTAGACCTTAAAGCGCATTATTTACTTATAATGATCTTTTCTACAACGCTTTTATTTTGATTGGGAATTACTTTTAAAACATAGACACCATTTCCCAATTGAGAAACATCTATAGAGTTTTCATAAATACGAATCGGTTGTTGCCTTCCGGAAATATCTGTAATCCATGCCTGTTGGATGGCCATACCATTTACGAATATTATATTATTTACAGGATTGGGATATACTTTACCCCTTGCTTGTTCTAATTTCTGAACACCAAGTCCATTTGAAAGGGCGTTCTCAAACGCCCCAATTTCCGGCGCAACGCCTAAAAATGGAAACCCAATATCAGTCCCGGCATCAATAAGGGGGCTGGAAGGGGCAATTTTCATAAAATCAATATCGGGCAGGCTACCATCAGCTTTTCGGGGTGCCATTAATGCCGACTCATCCAGATTGATAAAATCGTCGTCGGTTAAAACTAAATCCATTTCAAAAGAATTAGTTACCAATATGTTTTTTGAAGCATCTAAATAAGCAGTTTCGCCTGAACGCCCGTTGTATCCAAGGTTATTTTTTAAAACATGATTGTACCCATCGACATTAATATTTTGCGATTGAACGCTTTCGCGATTCACCATATTGTAATTGTAAGCGTTTTTATAGGCAGAATTGTTTAGCCAGATATTACCGTTCAAATGATGGTTGGAATAAAAACCATTTGCTCTATTATGAACTGCTACACAAAAACGCACCGTATTACTGGGTACGGGCTGAGGAATCAAAGACGCCTCATCATAAGCATATCCGCCAATTTTAAATCCATTTCCGTCGCCTAAACTCTCAAAAGACGGAGAATAACCATTGTAAAAAGAACAGCAACTATCAAATATAATATCTTCGCTTGACCGGATGCAATCGAAACCATCATCACTATTAAACCATGCACGGCAGCCCCTGAAAACATTTCCTTTTCCACCAGTTTTGGGGTGACATCCAAAACCATCGGTATTTCCCCCTTTTTGGTTTTCCGAAACATCATCGTGATTATTGTAAGCATCGCAATTTAGGAAAAGGTTATAGCCACCATTCCGGTGCCTCAAGCCAGTACTTTTATTGTCGTGCATACTAATATTTTCAAAAATATTGTTATTGCCCCAGCTATAAATACAATAGGATTCTGTGTGTGTAAGAATAGTAACTTGAACCCCGGTAATTTCAATCCCTTTAAGATGGATATAATCGCCCGAAACCCAGAAGCCAACAACCCTTTGATTCGCTGGTTTAACAGCTGTAAAATCAAATAATGGTTGCTCACCAGGATAAGCCCAATATTTTATCATTTGATCCTTAGAACCACTTATATTAAGAAAACTAACGCAGGCAAAAATATCTCTTTCTACTCTGGATATATCTCTTTCTGTTATAACATAGTCCCCTCCTCTAATGTAAACAGTATCCCCAGCCGATACAATGGACTGCGCTTTTTGTAGAGACCAAAAAGGACTTTCAATGGTTCCATCATTTGTGTCATAACCATTAGGCGAAACAAATATTTGTTTCGCCTGAAGGGAAATGCATGCCAGAATTGACAAACATAGAGAGCAAACAAGATTTCGTTTCATCGTCTTTTTTCCTTTTTTAGATATATTAAATGGACTTTTTACCATATACTTTTAACTCAGGAATCACAGTTTGATATTGATATTGTTTAATTTATTAATTCCCGAACAAATAAAGTTATGGCAATAAAAGACCAAAGGCAATACATAATAATTATTATGCCACCACCCCTATGTTCAACCCTCCCCTGTTTACGATGTTATAAAACTGAAGCACAGTCACTTTTCTTCAGCTTTCAGGAAGAAGTGATCTTTCTCGCTATTGTATAAGACGTCAATGGCAGAGGCAAAACCTCTAATTTGACCCGGTTGACCAGTCCAATGGGTTCGCCATCCACTTGCAGATCCTGCGGAGAAACCATCTCGATGATGGCTTGCTGGCACGACAGGGTGCGCACATGACGCAAACGATGAATATGACCGGTAAAAAAAGCCACCATCATGTGAAAAATGTAATACCAGGGATAGGGCTTTATAACGACAATTTCAAAACGACCATCGTTGATTTTTCCGGTGGGATTAACCACAGCTCCGGTACCAAAAAAATGGGTGTTGAGCATGGCAATCATTACGACTTTGTATTTGTGCCGACGCTTTTGGCCATCACAGGCAATGGTGCATCTAAAATGCGAGGGAGACTTTAATTCTTTGAAAAACTGACGGGCGTACCCGTATAAACCCCGGATTTTTTCCTGGTCAAAGCGCTTAATAATTCGGGCATTCATGCCCAAATCTGAAAGATGAATCGCCAGATGCTTTTTGTTGATGCGCAACAAATCGATGCGCTTGGAGACATCTGCCCCAATAATGGCAACAGACTCATCTATACGCCCGGGTATATTTAATTCAAAGGCCATTCCGTTGGCTGAACCGGTGGGAATAATGCCGAGTTTAATGGCACTGTTGATGATTAAACCAGCAACGAGATTAACGGTACCATCTCCACCAACTGCCACAACAGCATAGGGATCGGCACCAGCTATCGCCTCCTTAATTTTTTCCTGGTCATGATCACCTGTGGTCTCAAAAAATTGGGGCCGGAGTCCATGCCTGGGACAGGTTTCAGAAATCACTGACTTTAAATCAATCTCCTGATTGCTCCCCGAAACAGGATTGATAACAAACAAGACTTTCCGGATTTTATCGCTGTTCATGGCTTGCTTTTCTTCAATTATTCTTATTTTTAACTATATAGGGCAGATAACCAAACTATCTGTATACCTTAAGCATTAAAATAGATAAGCATTAAAGATATAAAAAGAATAATCAGATGACCATACTTTCAAAAACATTCCGCTACATTCTACGCAAAGCCAAAAGTCCGTACAAGCGCGCCCGTTTGTTATTGAAAAGTCAGCTGGGATGGCTGGGTGTGCCCACCATTAAACCTTATATGGGCTTTTGTAATGGCAAAGATGTCTATTTATCAGGGTCGGTGATGGAGGACAAAGGGCTGGAAAAGCCCAGGCCCGGCCAGAGTCTGCCCGCCAATATGCTGGCCATGATTAAGCGCTATATCAGTGATGAAATGGCCGGTGTACGCGTAAAAGTCTCCTTTCTGGGTAAGAGTGAGGTGGTGGAGACCAATGAGTTGGGTATTTTTCACTGTTATTTGAAATTTGAGGACGCTCTGACGACCAGTCAGCAGTATGCGTCCTGCCATTATGAATTGATCGATGAAGTGGTTGAAAACCAGGGCAGCGTTACAGCTGAGGGAAAGGTTTTGATGGTAACCGGCCAACCGCCATTTGGCGTGGTGTCAGATATTGATGACACCATCATGGTGTCGCACTCCACAGATACCATCAAGAAATTAAAACTGATGCTGTTTAAAAACGCCCACACCCGTGTGCCCTTTGAAGGAGTGGCAGCCTTTTACAGGGCCCTTCAGAAAGGAAGTGCCGGTCAGGACACACTCAACCCTCTGTTCTATGTTTCAAGCAGTGAGTGGAATTTATATGATTTACTGGATGACTTTATGGCCTTTCGGGATATACCCGCCGGGCCTTTTATGCTGCAAGAGCTGGAACACAGTATTTTTCATTTTTGGAAATCGGGCGGCGGCACCCATGAACACAAATTAAAAAAAATTTTATTCCTGCTCTCTTTTTTTAAGGACCTTAATTTTATATTGATTGGTGATAGCGGACAACGAGATCCCCAACTCTACCTAAAAGCGGCCCGGGAGGCACCGGGACGTATAAAGGCCGTCTATATTCGCTGTATTGGGAAGGGGCATAAAAACCCTCAAATGCTCGAAATCACCAAAGAAATGAAATCCCTGAACGTTCCCATGCTGCTGATTTCCGATACGGAAGAAGCGGCACGCCATGCCTTGTTAAAGGGCTACATGGATGCGTCATCTATGCCGGACATTGCGCGACAAGTGAAGGTAGACCACAAAAACACAGGCTTTTTGTCCGACACCCATTGAAAGCCCGCCTTAGCGGACTTTTAGGACTATTAATTCAGCAATACCTGCTTTTACCAGGCCGCCTTCTTGACCCAATCCACCACAAAGCGGGCATTTTCATAAGGCGTATCGGGTAAAAAGCCGTGACCCAGATTGAGAATCCAATCGGGATTCTCACTGAAAAAAGGCTTGTACTTCTCCAGTTCTTCGGCAATGACTTCTTGCGAGGCGTACAGTAAGCGCGGGTCGAGGTTCCCCTGCAATCCTACCTCCGGATGCACCAATTCACGGGCATGCAACAGAGGCATCTGCCAGTCGACACTCACAAAATCGCAGACTTCAGGCGTAATAAAGCCCATGCCAGTGGAAAATCCCCGGGGGAAAAAGATGAAGGGCACACCTTTGGAACGCACAGCTGCGCCTATCTTCTCGACCGCAGGCATAAACATTTCGAGATACATTTCAGTGGGAATGAGTCCCGCATGTGTCTCAAACAACTGGAAGACTTCTACCCCGTGCTCTATCTGCTTCAGGGCGTAATGGACCGAGAAGTCGGCAATGGCATCGATCAGTTTTTCCGCCTCTTTTTTATGGCGGAACAAAAATTTCATGGCATCGGGAAAATTGCCATTACTGCTTACACCTTGCAGCATGTAACACATGGTGGTCAGTGGTGCCCCGCAAAAGCCTATTAAAGGGGTGTTTTCCGGGCGACGGCGAAGAATCTCATCAATCACTGCGTAGATGTACTCCAACTTTTGGGGCACCTCTTTGAGGTGCTCCACAGGCTGATCAAACTGACTTAAAGGAGTGGGGAAAACAGGACCGTTATCGGTCCACTGCAATTCCATTCCCATGGCATTGGGGATGACCAGGATATCTGAAAACAGAATGGCGGCATCCACTCCCAAATCCGCGATGGGCATCAGGGTGACATCCGCTGCCAGATTGGAATCGGCCATTAATTCCCGGAAAGTGTACTGCTCTTTTAGCTTGTTGTAGTTGGGAAGTACCCGTCCCGCCTGTCGCATGAACCATACGGGTGGGCGACTGGTGGGTTTTCCCCTGAGTGTATCTAAGAGTATTGATTGCATGAAATTTATTTTAAGTCATTGAATGGATGAGCTTATCCACATCTTCGTTGGTATGGGCATCGGAAATAAAGGTACATTCAAATTGCGAGGGCGCAATGTAAAGACCTTTGTCGAGCGATTGCCTGAAATGTCGGGCATAGCGGTCGGTATCCGAAGTCATGGCCTCATCAAAACTGGTCACTTGAGGCGCTTTGGTAAAGAACAGGGTCATCATGGAGCCCATCCGGTTAATAACACCGGGCGTTCCTGTTTTGGCCAGCTGTTCGCGCAGTCCGGCTTCGAGCCGCGCTGCCTTGCGCTCTAAATCTTCGTAAATGGAAGGATGGTTCTTCAAAATCTTCAGCATTTCGGTCCCTGCCGCCATGGCCAGCGGGTTACCACTCAATGTACCGGCCTGGTATACGGGTCCGGCAGGCGCCAGCAAATCCATAATATCGGCCCGACCGCCGTAGGCACCTACGGGCAGTCCGCCCCCAATAATTTTTCCCATGGTGGTCAAATCGGGCATCACTCCCAAACGCTTCTGTGCACCGCCCGAAGAAACCCTGAATCCACTGATCACCTCATCAAAAATGAGCAAGGCACCATATTGGCGGGTGATTTCACGCAGACCTTCGAGAAATCCGGGCTTGGGAAGTATCACCCCCATATTGCCGGGAACAGGCTCTACAATGATCGCTGCAATGTCTTGGCCGTGTGCCTCAAAAAGCGCTTCCACCGAGGCCAAATCGTTGTACTCAGCCGTCAGCGTATCGGCAGCGGTGGCTTTGGTGACGCCGGGACTGTCGGGCAGGCCCAGAGTCAGCGCCCCGGAGCCGGCTTTGATCAAAAAACTGTCGGCATGCCCATGAAAACAGCCGGCAAACTTAAGAACCTTATCTCGACCGGTAAAACCGCGGGCCAGGCGCAGGGCGCTCATGGTAGCTTCGGTTCCGGAATTGACCATGCGCACTTTATCCACCGAGGGTACCATAGAGGTGATGAGCCCGGCCATTTCGTTCTCCAATAAAGTGGGAGCGCCATAACTGGTACCTCTTTCGGCTGCTTTTTGAATGGCTTCGACAATTTCGGCGCGCGCGTGCCCCAAAATCATGGGCCCCCATGAGGCCACAAAATCGGTATAGCTGTTGCCGTCAATGTCCCACACAGTGGCTCCCTTAGCTTTGTCGATAAACAAGGGATCACCACCTACACTTTTAAAAGCCCGGACGGGCGAATTAACGCCCCCGGGTATCCGTTCCAATGCCTGCTTAAATGCTGCTTTGCTTTGACTAATGTTTCTCATTTTTCCAATCGCTTTTTGATACCAAACTCTTTGGCATGGTAAGAAATAATCACATCGGCCCCTGCTCGCTTGATGGAGGTCAGGATTTCCTTAATCATTCGTTCTTCATCCACCCATCCGTTGGCACCGGCAGCTTTGACCATCGAAAATTCGCCACTGACGTTGTAGGCCACTACCGGAATATTAAAGTTGGTTTTTACGCGCTGAATGACATCCAGATAACTCAGGGCGGGCTTGACCATGACCATATCGGCCCCCTCCAAAATATCCTGTTCCACCTCGCGCAATGCTTCATCACCATTGGCGGGATCCATTTGATAGGTGCTGCGGTCGCCAAACTGGGGCGCACTGCCGGCGGCATCTCTGAAGGGCCCGTAAAAGGCAGAAGCAAATTTGGCCGAATAAGCCATGATGGGGGTTTTGGTGTAGCCGTGATCGTCCAGCGCCTTGCGAATGGCACCCACGCGACCGTCCATCATGTCGCTTGGCGCGATGATGTCGGCTCCGGCCTCGGCCATGGTGACCGACTGACTGGCCAATGTGACCAAGGTTAAATCGTTGTTGACATCGCCATTCACGATGGTTCCGCAATGTCCGTGCACGGTGTATTCGCAGTTACAGACGTCGGCCACAATCAGCACATCGGCCACTTCTCTTTTGATGGCTTTGATGGCCTGGGGGACAATGGCGTTGTGGCTACAAGCCACTTCGCCGGTCTCATCCTTGTGTTCGGGAATACCAAACAGAAGTATTTTATGAACCCCTGCCCTGTCCACCAAATCCTTGACTTCTTTGACCAATAAATCGATGGATAGTTGGTAGTTACCCGGCATGGAAGGGATGGGGTTTTTGACCTTGGTTCCGGGACAAACAAAATAGGGCATAATCAGGTCATCGCAGTCGACTTCTGTCTCCCTAATCATGTCGCGAATGATTTTGCTCTGCCGTAATCGGCGTAATCTTGTTATTGGAAATGCCATATTATAAAGTTTTAATGTCTCTCCTAAATTTTAAGGGTCAACAGACCCGGGCCAATCCTGAATAGCTCTGCTCCCGCGCCTCTGCTACCGGTTCTATCCCGTAACTGCGAAGCGCTTTGGAAGTGATGCTTCCAATACTTGCAAAGCGCAACTGAGCGACTTCAGGCTCTAAAAGGGTCATCAGATGATGGACGGCCGATGGACTGCTGACGGCAATCACCCGGTAATCATCTTGAATGATCCGGTCAATGGCGGCGCTGTTGATGGTGGCGGGCATACGGGTTTCGTAGACATCTACCCGGTGTATGTCGGAGTCGAAGGGCTGATTCGTGCCTCTTGACAAGGTTTCCTGTACAACATCCGGGGCCAGTTTTCCCAGAACCAACAACAGGGATCCCTGACCTTGCCAAACCGCTTGAAACTCTTCGGCAAAGACGCTGCCGGAATGACCGCTTCCGGTAAAGTCGGCCGATTGGCCATAAGCCTTCAAGGCCTCATTGCTAGAGGGTCCCAGTACGGCAATTTTTTGATGCGCCGCCTTGGTATAACGGGTGAACCACGACTTAATGCCATTTTTACTGGTAAATACGAGCCAGTCGTAATGCGCCGGTGCTTCTGGCAATTGGAAGAGCAAGGCCACCACTTCGATCATGGGCGCGTCAACCATCTCTAACTGCCTTTGCTGCAAGACCTGCGCAAACAGGTCTTCTCCTTCGGGAACAGGGAAGGTGCGAATAACCACTGAATGGTCGGATATTCTATTTTCAGAAACTTCAGGCATCTGGATATCGGATGGATTTGAGAATATCAGCCGCTCCGGCCTCCAGCATGCGCAAAGCCATTTCAACCGCTTTCTCAGATGCTTCATCCAAATCACATTCAATCGTTTCACGCACCAACTGACTGCCGTCCAGGGCAGCCACCAAAGCACTGATCTTTAAGCGGTCATCCACCAAAAGGGTGCGACAGGCCACGGGAACCTGACAACCACCTTCCATGGTGCGCAAAAAGGCACGCTCGGCCATCACCATGGTCCAGGTCAAATCGTCGTTGATACCATCGATATAAGGCATGATGTCTTCATCGTCCTCACGCACTTCAATGGTTATGGCACCCTGACTCACCGCTGGCATGATAACCGTCGGGTCCAGATATTCAGACACCAAATCCTCCAGTCCCAGACGTTGAATACCGGCACCGGCCATAATCAGTCCATCACAATACCCCTCCTGCATCTTTTGAATGCGGGAATTCACGTTGCCACGAATGTCCACAATATCCAGATACGGAAAGTGGTTTAAAAGCTGTGATTTGCGACGGAGGCTTGAAGTGCCCACTTTGTCGTTTCCCGTAAAAGCGGAGAGCTTGCGACCATCGCGCGACAAAAAAACATCCCGGATTTCACCCCGTGGCAACACGCCTCCCAAACTCAAACCCTCGGGCAGTTCGGTGGGCATATCTTTGAGACTATGCACAGCCAAATCAATTTCACCGGCCAACAAAGCCTGCTCTATTTCTTTAGTAAACAAACCCTTATCGCCAATCTTCGACAAGGCCACGTCCAATATTTTGTCACCTTTGGTCTTGATGACCACAATTTCAACTTCTGTTTGGGGGAATGCATTCTTTAGATAGGTCTGTACCTCATTGGCCTGCCAAAGCGCGAGCTCGCTGCCACGGTACCTATTTTAATGATGCGTTGGTTCATTATTTTTTTCGTCAAATAATAGATTGATAATACCTACAAATTCGGTAATCCGACCATTGTCGGTCACCGCTTTCAATTGTTTTACAAACTGGTTTTTAAGCTTTTTGGAGACATAGCGGTTAAATTTCACCACCTGCTCAAATTCATTCTCAGAAAAGGATTTCTGATAGGCAGCCAATTCATTTTTATACAATTCTGAAATGGCTTTGTCGATGTTTTTAATGGCCGGAGCCAGATTCTGCTCATTCAGCCAAAGCGTAAATTCATCGACTTTTTCTGCCACAATATCTTCTGCTATAGTTACATATTCCAGTTTGCTTTCAATATTCATGGCCACCACTTCTTCCAAATCGTCCACATTGAGCAAGGTAACAGCTTCAATACCCGCTACATCCGCATCTATGTTGCGGGGAACCCCCAAATCGATCATCACCACCCGCTCATGACCATTCAGGTGGGCGCGAACCTTTTCCGCATCCAGAATGGGGTCTTTGCCCGATATCGATGTCACAATAATTTCTGCGTCATGTATGCCATCCAACATTTGCTCATAGGGTAGTACCCGACCATTATAATCATTGGCCAGCGCCATTGCTTTCTCTTCCGTTCTGTTGGTGATGCAAATATTACGACACCCTTTTTTGACAAAATTCTTAAGCACGAGTTCACCGGTATCACCGGCACCAATAATCAGGATACTACGATCGGTCAGATTCGGGAATTGCTCGTAACATTTCTCAACGGCTGCATAACTCACCGAATAGGCGCCCTGATTAAAGGGCGTTTTGAGTCGCACCAGCTTGCTGCTTTCCAGTGCCTTATTAAATAAACGATGGAATTTTTTACCCACTGCCCCGCGCATCTCTGCTTCCGCATAGGCGGCTTTGACCTGGGCCACAATCTGGTATTCGCCCAAAATCATAGAATCCAGACCGGCTACCACTTTGAATAAATGCTGAACGGCCTCCTTGTGATAATGCTCAAATAAAAAGGGTTTGATATCTTCCTGGCAATTCTTGAGTTCCGTCAACACGGTTCTGACGGCTTTGGACGCTCCGCTGGTGCAAATACCTTCTGCTGCAAAATAGATCTCCGTGCGGTTGCAAGTTGAAAGCACCACCAACTCACGAAAATATTCATTTTCGAATAGTCTGCGAGCAAGTAAATCGGCTTCATCACTGTCTAAGGCAAATTTTTCACGAACCTTGACGGATGCTGACTTGTGACTAACTCCTATTACTCCAATCATAACACAAAATGGCTTTTCCTGGTTTGCGGACAGGTGAAAATACGCATCCGACATTTAAAATGAAAGCATAAAATTAAGCATTTTTATACTTGAATTGCTTATTCTGATGGAAATATTAAACACCAACATCCATAAAACAACTGATGCAAAAGGAATTAAACACTAAGATCCTTTGGCCACCAACAAAAACAAAGGAAAATCTTTGACTAAACCTTCAGCAGTTTCTTTCTGCATCACATAACAAGGACCGTATTGAATCGCTTTAAAGCCGTTGGATTTAAGTCTGCCCGACAAGTCTTCGGGCTTAAAACCAAGATGACCTTTGAATGATTCACCGTGAAAGGAGCCGTCTTCGGCGTACAAATCGACGATGGCTAATTGGCCGTCCGGATTGAGCATTTCCCGGAAACGGCTCAATACCAAATCCAACTCATGGACGTGATGCATCACCATTTGGGTGAAGATGACATCCACCTTTTGCCTCGTATAAGGCGCTTTTTCGAGGTCGAAAAAGAGCGGCTTTAAATGGTATTGCTGACCATTTGCCACTTTCTCTTCCATCACTTTTACCATCTCCTGCGAACTATCCATCATGGTTATTTCTGAAAAATAATCCTTCAGCAACAAACTCAATATACCTGTGCCGGCACCAAATTCAAGGGCGGTCAGGGAAGGGGCAGGCACAATGGCCTCCAATATCTTTTCTGCAATGGCCATGGAACGTTCCAATCGATCCGGTTTATTATCCCATTCACGGGCTACACTATCAAACTCGCTCATATTTGTAATTTAAACAGTTTCTCAAAAAGGCTGGACCATACTTTAGGGACCGTTGCTCAACAGAAGTTCAGGGAAATTCTTAGGGCAACCAAATCACAGGGGCAATTTATACAAAAGCATTCCCAATTAAAAAGTATGTGCTACAAAATATAAAAGACAGGGCTTCTGTGAACCAATTAAGACCGCACAGGGCAAAAACCCTACTGTCAAATCGAATTTTGAAAATGCCATAATTCACATTACTGTAAGACAATCATTCAAAAAAATTACAATTTGCCACCTTTGATTTTTTTAGTACATTTGTTAATTATTGATATCAAAAAAATAAAACCAGGTATTATGAGTAAAATTAAAGTAGCAGTAGTCAGTTACGGAAACATTGGTAAATTCTCAGTTGAAGCCATTCAGGCTGCTCCTGATATGGAATTGGCAGGCGTTGTGCGCCGTGCCTCCTCCACCGGCGACACGCCCCCCGAATTGGCAGGTGTAAAAATTGTATCAGATATTTCAGACTTGGGCAAAGTGGATGTGGCCGTTTTGTGTTCACCGACACGCAGCATTCCTGAAGTGGCCAGCGCTATTTTGGCCAAAGGAATTTGCACCGTAGATAGTTTTGATATCCATGGTCAGGCCATGCTCGATCTGCGACAGCTTTTGAGCGAAGCAGGTAAAAAACATAACTCGGCCGCCATTATTTCTGCCGGCTGGGATCCGGGTAGCGACTCGGTGGTGCGCACCTTGCTAAGGGCCATGGCGCCTAAAGGATTAACCTACACCAATTTCGGCCCTGGAATGAGCATGGGGCACTCGGTGGTAGCCAAGGGTAAGGATGGCGTAAAAGAAGCGCTTTCCATGACCATCCCTACCGGAACCGGCATTCATCGTCGCATGGTTTATGTCGAACTGGAAGATGGTGCCAGTGTTGAAAAAGTCACCAAGGATATCAAGTCGGACAGCTATTTCAGCAATGACGAGACCCACGTGATTCCTGTGCCAAATGTAGATGAGTTAAAAGACATGGGGCATGGCGTCTTATTGGAACATAAAGGAGTGTCCGGAAAAACCCAGAATCAATTGTTTGAGTTCCGCATGAAAATCAACAACCCGGCGCTGACCGCCCAAATTTTGATTTCCTGTGCCCGCGCCGTATTGAAGCAGCAACCGGGTGCCTACACCATGCCGGAGATTGCACCTATTGACTATCTGGCAGGTGACAAAGACGATTTGCTAAAGCATTTGGTATAGCCGGATTCTTACTTTTTTGCTACAGCAAAAAAAAGTAAGCAAAATTTTGCGTTTAGTGAGCGCAGTGATCAAACTTGTTTGCATCAATGCCAAACGTAGCAAAATTCAGCGAAGCTAAAAATGCCGCCGCTGACGCTAAAAATCTAAAATTGAGTCTGTTTTCCTAAACCCCTCAAACTCGCTACGCTCAAACAATGCGGGCTTCTAAACGGAAAACAGACTCAATTTCTTAACGATTTTTATCGAAGGCGGTTTATTTACCCACTTGCATAAGTACTTTTACATTCAAGTTTACGCATTTTTATGCAACAGAGAGGCAAATTACTTCTCCGACCGGCCAAAAGTCCATAGCAAGCGGCGCAGCGCTTTCACCCACTTTTCGCCATCCGGCAACTCTTTAAGTCGCCATGTCCAGTTACCGCTAGGTACAGAGGGTTCATTCATGCGTGAACTTTCATCCATCCCCAGCAAGTCCTGCATGGGCACAATGGCTGTCTGAGCCGCTGAAGCCCAAACCATCCGCGTCATCAGCTCGTGCACATTTTTGCGCTTGGGTGCCAGCCCTGTGTAATCGGACATTTGCTTTTTGATGGATTTATCATCCAGCGCACTCAACCAGCCTCTGCTGGTATTGTTATCGTGCGTGCCGGTATAGGCCAGACAGTCTACCGGATAATTGTGCGGTGCGTGCACCGAAGTGGCGAACTCATGGCCCCAGGCAAACTGCAGTACCCGCATGCCGGGCAAACCAAAGGCATCGCGCAAGGTCAGAACAGCCTCATCTATATCCCCCAAATCTTCGGCAATAAAGGGCAGTTTTGGAAAATGGTTCCTGAGTACCCGAAAGAAGGGGCGGCCAGGACCTTTGACCCAACGACCGCTCTCGGCAGTGGGTTCACCGGCAGGGACTTCCCAATAGGCTTCAAAGCCCCGGAAATGATCCAAACGCAGCAAGTCGTAAAGATCCAGATTCTTTTGGATGCGCCTGACCCACCAGTTGTACCCCTCCTTTTTATGGGCACCCCAATCATAAACCGGCATGTTCCACAACTGTCCGGTCGCACTGAAATAGTCGGGCGGCACGCCGGCTACGGCAGTGGGCGACTTGTCGGCATCCAGCTTAAAAAGATGGGGATGTGCCCAGACATCGGCATTGTCGTAACTGACATAGATGGGGATATCGCCAATAACCTTGACTTCCTGGTAGTTGGCATAGCGCTTCAAGGCCATCCATTGCCGGGCAAAAATGAATTGCCCAAATTTTAAATAATCGAGTCGTTCGGTGTTTTGGGCGACAAATTGGGCCAATGCTGCTTCATCACGGTTTTTATAAGTCTCGGGCCACTGGTTCCATGGCAGGTGATTGAAGTCTTCTTTGAGACAGACAAAGAGGGCATAATCGTCGAGCCAGTCACTTTCAGCGGCACAAAACGCTTCCATTCGTTCCCGGGACTGATGAAGACCTTTCTGTTGGAAGCGATGCCAGGCCAGGGTCAGCACCTCATCGCTGATATGTCGCACCTCCTCGTAATCTACCTTTCCTTTGTTCTTTCTTTTAAAGCCATCCAATTCGGCGGGCAATATCAGGCCTTCATCGGACAAAATTTCAGGACTTATGAAAAGGGTGTTGCCGGCCATGGCGGACGGAGCGCTGTAGGGCGACCAACCGGCTTCTCCTGTAATGGGCGTAAAGGGCAGCACCTGCCAATAGGCATGACCAGTGGCTTTCAACCAATCTACAAAACGGTAGGCGCCGGGACCAAAATCGCCCATGGCATAAGGACCTGCCAGGGAGGTGATATGCATTAAAACACCCGCCGCTCTGCCCATATGGCGCAATTCACCCTGCAATAGAACGACCGGTGCATGCGACAACAAAGCGCCCACCTGCAACTCTCCCGTGGAACTATAAGCGGTGCCTGCATATACATTGCGCCATTCATCCGGCGCTTCCGGGGGTAAAACCACCCGGGTATCTTCCCAGCTAATGGTTCCTACATCGGAATTATCAGGCGAAAACCCATAGACCATAAGGGGCACAGCGGTAATGTGCCACTTGTTTTGATAATGTCGGGCAAAGGCCAGGATGTGCTTTTTGTATTTTCCCAGGACTTTTAAAGGCATATAGGTGCCTTTGGCAAATACATCGGACCACTCGCGACGGTATTGCAGCAAACGGGACGTGAGCCAAAGTTTCACATGTCCGTTCTCACGTTCCTGCCATAAGCCGTCTAAGAAAAAGTTAGGATCGCGCTTGTGCCGGTCGTTCATCGAGCGCAACAATATATTTCGCAAAGTATAATCCACCTCCTGCCGATTGTCGGGGTCCACCAATGTTAAATCCCACAATTCAGTGCCCTGATAGGTATCCGGTACGCCGGGACAAGTCATTTTGAGGGCCAGTTGACTTAAAGAATTTGTTATACCATAAGCGGCCACTTTTTCCTGAAATGCCCTGAAAGAACTTAAAAAACCGTGATGCTCATCTAAAATCGCATGTACAAACCGGAGAACGGCTGCTTCCCATTTTTCATCGGGCTGGCTCCAACTGCTGTGTTCTTTGGCTTCCCGCAAAGCCTTTACCCAGTAGGCATCCAATCGCTCCAAAAGTACTTTGGTCACTTCCTGGTTAAAAGGTAATATGCCCACAAGGGTCTGGTAAATAAAAAATTCTTCCCCCACGGAAGGGGCCATTTGACCGTCCACCTCTATTTTCAAAGAACGGTTAAGCGCCAGCCATTCATCCACCCTACCGGTCCACCTCTCCGGCATTTCACTTAGCACATTTAAGCGGGCACGCACATCTTCACCCCGCTTGGTGTCATGGGTAGAGGTGCTGTTCATGGCCAGTGGCCATTTTTCAAAACGTGCCGACATCTGCTTATGAAACTCCAGAATAGTCATGCCCTTTGCCCGGGGAGAGTCGCCCACCTCATTGTGGGCAATAAAGGCATTGTAACGGTACATGGTGGTATCTTCCACGCCTTTGGCCATCAGGGGGCCGGCGAGTTGCATGCTGCGCATCAAAAACCGAACGGCTGCCTGATATTGTATCTCCTCCAACGGAGGGGTATGAAGCAATAAATCCTCAATAATGCTCAATATAGGTGCACATTGAGGGGCCGTCTCAGCGGCCCGCACAAAGACTTTTTTAGCGGCTGTCCGTTCATGTCCCTTCAGAGGCAAAGTGGTGGCATAAAAGCGGTAGACCAGCATGGCCATCAAAAAGGCGGCAATGGTCTCCCGGACCAATTCGGGGCCGGATTTGGCCATTATTTGGGGACTGACGATCCCGCTTCTGGCAAATAAATCCGCCAGATTGTCGAGTTCACCTGCCATGCGCCCGGTTAATATGAGATGCTTCGCGGTCATCTCTATTTCAGAAACACCCGGGGAAGCTGTCAGACGCTGATAATGGTCAGCGATGGTGGACATATGACGGGTATCGGTCATCAGGTTATTCACCATGGCCAAAAAATCATAGCCGGAAGTCCCCTGAACAGGCCACTCCTCCGGCAAAGTCTCTTTTTGCTCCAGTATTTTCTCCACAACCAGGTAGGTATCGGAGTGGCACGCCAGGCGCAATTCCTGTAAGTACTGACCCGGGTTAAAAAGACCGTCCACATGATCGACCCGCAAACCATCGACTATGCCCTTTTTGACCCAGTTAAAAAGGATGGCATGATACCCCTCAAACACCTCCCTGTCCTCCATCCGCAGACAAATCAAATCATTGACCGTAAAAAAACGGCGATAATTGATCTGTTTTTCGGTCTCCTTCCAATACCCCAACAAATAGTGCTGACGCTCGACCAGCTGTTTCAGCATGTCGGGCCGACCGTTGACACCGTTGGCGATCTCTTCAAAAAAACGGGCCACATCCACATTTTTCTCCACCAAGGGGATAAGTTGTTTTTTAATCCCGTCCCAGGTTTCGTTTAAGAAACTGCCCGAGACGCTTTCATCATCATCTGGCAATGACTTAAAGAGTTTACGCAAGACATCGGGATATAACTCGGCGTATTCCTTCATCAGCCATCTCCATGATTCATAACGGATGGGATAACGATTATCGAAATAATTCAAA
The DNA here is from genome assembly GCF_000974365.1 of Geofilum rubicundum JCM 15548. GTDB lineage: Bacteria > Bacteroidota > Bacteroidia > Bacteroidales > Marinilabiliaceae > Geofilum > Geofilum rubicundum. The sequence continues at coordinate 11,232 of NZ_BAZW01000042.1, read as the reverse complement.
CAATACCCCTCCCTGTACCACTCCAAAGAAATTTGCCGGTCGGCCAAAACCCGCTCCAGCGTATTTCCCAAAAAGGGCGCCATAATTCTGTTGCCAAAACCTGTATGGCCCCAATAAACATCAAAATACGTGGCATAATTGGAGTGTGAGCCCTTCTCCAACACATCCCACATCCACCTATTGTGCTGGTTAAAAGCCATGTGATTGGGAACCATATCCTGGATCCAGCCAATGCCCACCTTCTTTAACGCTGCAGTTAAATTTTTCATCTTAACACCGGAGGCGATCTCAGGGTTGATTTCAAGGGGATTGGTCACATCGTAACCATGCATGCTGCCGGGGGTCGACTTAAATACCGGACTGGCATATACCGAGCCAATGCCCAATAAACGAAAGTATTCTAACTGTTCGAGGGCATCGGCAAAGGTAAAGGACTGGTTGAATTGAATTCTGTATGTGGAAACCGGGTGAAACATAATTTTTAAATTTTGATAATCATTTGCCTACGAACTATCCAAAAATATAACTACGGTTTCTGCTGTAGGACAGAAAAAGAGTGACCGGTCAGGATTTGTTCAGGTGCTTCAGGTTGGGCATTCAATGGTTCTTCCCCATGGCCCGACCACTCCGGGTCGGCCGAGTAGAATAATAGTTTATAACTGCCTGGTGGCAGGGACATCGCATAAGGGTTTTTCCCAAAATTAAAGGTTATGCGGATGAATTGACGGGCAGAATGATAAGCAATGGAAAGCACCTCAGGTGCTTCCCGACCTATTTCCCTCCCCTGCTTATCGCTACCGGTAAGGATGGACTTTCGCAGCCGGATGAGTTTTTGGTAGAAAACCCGAAGCGTTCGCTGCTCATCGCTCCACCGGGCCCTATCGGTCAACCGGCTCCTTTGGAAGGTCTCGTCCGACTGTGGATCAGGTGCCTTTTCATCTTTCATGAAATCTTTGAACTCGTTTTGACGCCCCTTGCGGACGGCTTCTATCAGTTGGGGGTCGCCGTGACTGGTGAAATATAAAAAGGGCTGCTTTTCACCATACTCCTCCCCCATAAATAGCAAAGGCGTAAAAGGGGAAAGCAGGGTAAAACCGGCGACCAGCTTAAGGCGTTCATGATCCAGCAAAGCGGACAGTCGATCCCCCAGCATCCGGTTACCAATTTGATCGTGGTTTTGTGAAAACACAACCAAACGTGACGGGGCTATTCCATGGGGTCGACTGCCAAAGATTTTTTTACGGTGAGGCGACCAGATGCCATCGTAGACAAAGCCACTTTTCAGGGTTTTCTCCAAAGGATCCATGCCGCCAAAATCGGAATAATACCCCTTGACTTCTCCCGTGACCTGCGCATGCAGGGCATGGTGAAATTCATCACACCACTGGGCATCCATGGCATATCCACCCGAGTTTATGGGGTTGAGGTATTTGACATCGTTCAAATCACACTCTGCGATAAGAAAATGCTTTTGTCCGGAAGACCGGTTCAAGGCCTCAACGGCCGTCTTCAACTGAGCCAAAACAGGTAGAGCGCTGTTATCCTTAATGGCATGCACGGCATCCAATCTCAATCCATCTATGTGAAAATCGCGCAACCACATCAGGGTATTTTGAATAAAATAGTGGCGCACGCCATCGCACCAGGCATCATCAAAGTTAATGGCGGCCCCCCAGGGCGTTTGATATTTATCGGTAAAGTAAGGGCCAAACTGCCCCAGATAGTTGCCTTCCGGACCCAGATGGTTATAGACCACATCCAGAATAACAGCCAGACCTTTTTCATGACAGGCATTGACCAATTTTTGTAAGCCTTTTGCCCCGCCGTACTCCCATTGTACCGCATAGGGAAAAACACCATCATAGCCCCAATTGCGACCACCCGGAAACTGAGCCACCGGCATGAGCTCTATGGCAGTAACCCCCAGTTCCACGAGTTCGCTCAACCGCTCCTCAACCCCTTCAAAGTCGCCCCTGCCAGAGAAAGTCCCCACATGCAACTCATAGATAATCAAGTCCTCCAGATCAGGCGAGCGCCACTGCGCATCATTCCAGACAAAATCGCCCAAATCAGTCACCCGGGAAGGCCCGTGCACACCCTCTGGCTGGGAGAGCGAGGCCGGATCGGGAAAAGCCTCCTCCCCATCCAAACGCAATTGGTAAGTCTCTCCCGCATTTATTTTCAAGTCCTGCCCTTCCCAAAAGCCAAATTCTTTGGGCTCCAAAACAATGGGCGCCCCCTTTGCGGGCAGCACCTCGACCTTTGTGGCCAAGGGACTCCACACCAGGGCATCGGTTTTGCCATCGGGCCAAACGGAGATTCCGGGACGGGCATATATGTAAGGTGATACAACCATGTACTACTCTCTAAAATGACAAAATAAAAGGACTGACCGGCCCGGCACCTGAACATCGGAATCGGCCAAAAAGGACTCCCCCTTTTCATCCTCTGAGAAAAAACCGTCAGATGTGTCCATTATTTTCACCCAAGGGCCACCCCATTTTTCATCCGGCAAGTTGAAGGTCACTGTTTCATGGTGCGAATTAAACAGCAGATAAAAGCTATCATCCAACAAATTTTCCCCTTTATCAGACTTGGCTGAAAGTCCGTCGCCCGACAGGAAAACGCCCAACGATTTGGCAAAGGTTGAATTCCAGTGTTCTTCACTCATGGCTTCCCCTTCGGGCGTAAACCATTCAATATCGGTCACGTCCTTGCCTTTAATGGGTTGGTATTTAAACCATTTTCGGCGACAAAAAACCGGATGTCTCAGGCGGAATTTAATCAGGGAAGCCACAAAATCAATCAGCTTGTCATCCTTGTTGGCCCAATCGGTCCACGAAATTTCGTTGTCCTGACAATAGGCATTGTTATTGCCTTGCTGTGTACGCCCCATTTCGTCACCGGCTACCAGCATGGGTACCCCCTGCGACAACATCAAGGTAGCTAAAAAATTGCGCACCTGGGTTTCGCGTAACTGGAGAATTTCCCGGTTACCGGTGGGACCTTCTATGCCACAATTCCAGGAACGGTTGTGCTTTTCTCCGTCCTTGTTGTTTTCACCATTCGCCTTGTTGTGCTTTTTGTTATAAGAAACCAAATCGCGGAGGGTAAAACCATCGTGGGCCGTAATAAAGTTGATACTGGCCGTGGGGGTTCGCCAATTATCGTAATAAAGATCCGAACTGCCCGTGATTCGGTTGGCAAACTCGGGCAACATTTCATTTTCTCCTTTCCAGAAATCGCGCATGCAATCGCGGTATTTGGCATTCCATTCCAGCCATCCGGCAGGAAAATTGCCCACCTGAAAGCCGTCTTCACCCAAATCCCATGGTTCTGCAATGAGTTTGACCTGCGACAAAATGGGATCCTGATGCAACACATCAAAGAAGGAGCCCCACTTATCCACATCATCAAATTCGCGGGCCAAAACCGGGGCCAAATCAAAGCGAAAGCCATCGACATGCATCTCCGTGACCCAATAGCGCAAACTATCCATGATTAAGCGCAGAATGGTCGGATGAACGGTATTCATAGTATTTCCGGTACCGGTATAATCCATATAGAAGCGGTTATCCTCCTCTTTCAACCGATAATAGGAAGCATTGTCGATGCCCTTGAAACTGAGGGTGGGACCGGCATGACTGCCCTCACCGGTGTGGTTGTAAACCACATCCAGAATGACTTCAATGCCGGCGGCATGCAAATCTTTCACCATCTGCTTGAATTCCCACACCTGTTCGCCCTTCATGCCTGAGGACGAATAGCGGACATCGGGTGCAAAAAAACTAAGGGTGTTGTAGCCCCAATAATTGGTCAGCCCCTGATCCTTTAAACGCCGGTCTGCCACAAACTGATGGATGGGCAACAACTCTACCGAATTCACACCCAACTGCTTAAAATAGGCAATGGTGGCCGGATGGGCCAATCCGGCATAGGTGCCTCTCAAGTGCTCAGGCACTTCCTGCAGTTGCTTCGTAAACCCTTTTACATGCAATTCATAAATGACATTCTTATGGATGGGAATATCCAGTCGTCGGTCGTCGTCCCAATTAAAATCATCTTCGATAACGATGCACTTGGGCAAGAAGGGACCGCTGTCGGTTTCATCCATAGACAAATCCTCGTCCGCATGCCCCAATTGGTACCCAAACAAGGCATCGCTCCACTCAATGACCCCGTCCAGTGCCTTGGCGTAGGGGTCAATCAACAACTTATTGGGATTGTAACGGTGACCATTATGCGGTTCGTAGGGACCGTAAACCCGGTAACCATAGCGCTGACCCGGCGCCAATCCGGGCACATAGACATGCCAGTGATTATGGGTGCGTTCATCCAATTTGATTCGTTGTTCCCTGCCTTTGGCATCGAAGAGACACAACTCCACGCCGTGCGCATTATCCGAGAAAAGGGCAAAATTGACCCCATTGCCATCAAAGGCAGCTCCCAAGGGATAAGGTTTACCAGGCCATGTCGTTATTTTTTTATCTTCCATCTATTTGTAGACTTTACAATTCTTATTATCAAAACCTTCATGGTCATTCAACCTTTCCGACCTTTTACCAACACCATTTTTTAAGAGAATGCTTAAAACCGATGTTTTTTTGAGTCTTTAAAGCCAAACCATTTGGCATATTACGCTAAAATGCCGAGAAGGTCAAGCCAACAAGACCCATCAGGGTCCCTAAAACTGTTAAGAAAGGATAAACCATCCAATAGCGGGAAGATTCAGGGCGATAGAAGCGGCTCAACCGACAAATGGCTACTTTTCAATAGCAAAATCAAGCAGGGGACTGGGCTTCTTCACATAAGAAACTTTAAGCTGGTGCATGGCCCGGGTGCAGGCCACATACAGCATGCTGCGGTCCACTTCGTTGTGATAATTCTTGTCGGTCACATGCACCACCATCACCCGGTCGAATTCCAATCCCTTTGCCAGATAGGCCGTCGTGATAACGATGCCATTGAGGAAGGCCACACTTTCGGAGGTCAGCACATAGACATCCCGGTTATCAGGTCGCAACAAGGCATACAAGGCATCCGCCTGCTTCTGTGATTTACAGATAATACCCAGGGTATTATCACCGGAGGTCCTGAAGTCGGTAATTTCATTGAGAATACCTTCCGTTTCAGCAGCGGTATTTTTATAAGCCTCGACTTCAACCTTTTGGCCATGTCGTTCAATGGCGACCAAATCCACATTGCGCGAAATGTTCTGGGCAAAGTCGGTGATCTCGAAAGTAGACCGATAACTGGTATTCAACTGCATGCTCACCGCCCCCGGAAAAACCCGTTCTATGTCGGCCGAATTACTCGAACTGTAAGGGTTGACCGATTGACTGGCATCGCCCAATATCGTCTTTTTACAGGGAAACAATTTGGCCAGAACGGCATACTGAATGGGCGTGTAATCCTGCATTTCGTCGACCAGCAGGTGCTTGACTTCGGTGTTGATCTGGGCGCCCTCGAAAAGCATTTTCAAATAAACCATGGGCGCCACATCGGCATATTCCAGCACATTGCGGGTCCGCTTTTTAAACATTTCCGGCTTTCCCATCCAACCGTAAAAATCACTGTACAACTGCTGGATGGTTGTATGGCGAAACATTTTCCTGACATCGGCCTTCACCCGGTTGACATCAGCTGCTTTCAGGTCGGCCTGGTGCCGGAAGCGCATCTCGGCCACAATATCTTCGGCCACCCGCTCGAACCGACGGGCCAGAGGCAATCGGTGATAGCCCTGAAAACGCTTCCCGACAAAAGCACGCGGTACAAAATAACGATGGGCCACCCCCACGTCGTTGGCTTCAAAGTAATTGTTCTCAATATGGGTCAAATAACGCCGCATTTGATTGACAAAATCAAAAGTGGCTTTAAAAGCGATGCGCTCTGACACGTCCGGGTGCTTGTCCTCAATGACTTCCGACACCTGCTCAAAAAAGCTCTGAAATTTCACTTTGCCATTTAATTGCTGGTCCATGAGCGCTTCAAAACCTATCTCCCGGATTTTTTCTTCCCCCAGTTCAGGAAGTACGTTGGAGATATAATCGGCAAAGACTTTATTGGGACTGATGATCATGATGTCGTTGGAGCTGATTTCACCTTTGTGCTTGTAAAGCAAAAAGGCGATGCGGTGCAGTGCAATGGAGGTCTTGCCCGATCCGGCCACGCCTTGTATAATCAGTACCAGGGCATCGTCATTTCGAATGATGGCATTCTGATCACGCTGGATGGTGGCCACGATGTTTTTCATCTTCTCATCAGAGGTATGGCTCAATTCTTTCTGCAACACCTCATCGTGGATGTTCAAAGAACTCTCAAGCATATACTCCATCCTGCCCTGACGTATCCGAAACTGGCGCTTCAATTCAATCAAGCCTTCGATGGTCTCACCCATCACCTCGTATTGGGCCTGCCCCAACTCATAGTCATAAAACATGGAGGAAACAGGTGCCCGCCAATCATAGATGATGATTTGTCGGGAAACGTCATCTGTATAATTATGGATTCCCACGTAGATGGGTCTTTCTTTCTGGGCCTTTTTTTCCTTAAAGTCGATGCGACCAAACCAGGGGGTATCCATCAATTTAAGGATGCGCTTGCGGCGTTCCACGGCCGATTCTCCCGTCAGCGCTGCCTGGGTAATGGATTCACGCACAGAGACTTTTTCAACATGATCCATGTCGGATTGATGCTCCCACAAATACGCTTTAAACGCTTTCACATCGGAAGATACGCCCTGAATGTTCCCATTCAGGCGATCCAAAGTGTCCTGCAGCTTAAGAATTACTGCTGTTAAAAATCCTCTTTCATCCTGCTCTGTTCGGTTAAACATATCGACTCCCTTATCATTTCAAATGAGCGTACAAAGATAAAAGCTAAATCAGGGAATGCAATGTTAAAAAACTTAATAGGGACTCTGTCGGGAAACAACATGACAATTCTCACCTATTGAGAAATTCATAACCAGTATTTTTAGAAGTTGCTTTAATGAGCTATATCTTAACCTTCCGTTTATAAATCAAACGTTTACCACTTAATCATATTGAACATGTTCAGAAAAAAAACCATTAAAAAACTTCCTCTGCTTATGATTGCCATGGCGACTACGCTGGGGGCCTGCTCGGATGGTACTCCAAAATCGGTACTCAACACGGCCCACATGGATGCAACGATTAACCCCGGCGACGATTTTTACCAGTTTGTGAACAACGGGTGGCTGGCCAGCAACCCCATTCCTGATGACTACAGCCGCTACGGAGCTTTTGAACAGTTGAACGAAGAAAATGAGCAAAAACTGTCAGATCTGCTTACCGCCATTCGTAACGATGAAACGGCCGAGCCAGGCAGTAACCGTCAAAAGGTACGTGACTTTTACAACAGTGCCATGGACACGGTGGCCTTAGAAGAGCAAGGCCTTACACCGCTTATGCCCTTTTTGGATGCCATTGACCAAATACAGTCGAAAGCGGCGCTTTCGACCGCCCTTGCCAACATGCATAAAATGGGTTTTAGCGCCTTGTTCGGCATGGGTGCTGCGCAGGACCGCAAAAACACAGAAATGATGATTGCTTCTGGTGGGACAGGGTGGTTGGGGATGTCAGACAGGGACTACTACCTGAAAGATGACGCCCGTAGCACAGAGATTCGTGAGAACTATGAGCGTTTCATTGAAAGCATTTTCGTCCTTGCCGGCGCCTCTGAAGCGGAAGCTGCAGAAGCCAGGGAGACCATCATGGAGATGGAAACCGAACTGGCGAAGCTTCCATGGACCGCTTAACCCGCCGTGATCCTTACGCCACTTATAACAAACAGACGGTCAGTGAATTAAAAACACTGGCACCGGCACTGGATTGGGACGCCTACTGGTCGGCCCGAAATGTCGACTTTACGGAATTGAATGTGGCCCAGCCCGACTTTTTCAAAGCAGCATCGGACTTACTAAACAGTGCCTCGCTGGAAGATTGGAAGACTTACCTGAAGTGGAACCTGTTGAACGGTGCTGCCGCCTATCTTAACAAAGCCTTTGATGAGGCCAATTTTGCTTTTTACGGAACGGTGATGACCGGCAGTGAAGTGCAGCGTGACCGCTGGAAGCGGGCACTTGCAGTACTCAACGGCAACCTGGGCGAAGCGGTTGGACAAGAATATGTGGAAAGCTATTTCCCACCCGAGGCCAAGGAACGGATGGTGGATTTGGTGGAACATCTGCGCACAGCCTTCCACCAGCGAATTGGTCAGCTTGAATGGATGAGCGAAGCCACCAAAGAGCAGGCTTATGCCAAATTGGCCGCCATGAACGTAAAAATCGGGTACCCCGATAAATGGACGGATTACAGCGATCTGGAAATTAAGGAGCAGGCTTACATTTTGAATGTATTGGCGGCAAGGGCCTTCCGAATACAGGAGAACCTGAGTGAAATTGGCCAGCCGGTGGATCGCGACAAGTGGTTTATGTCGCCCCAAACGGTGAATGCCTATTACAGCCCCACGATGAATGAAATCGTGTTTCCGGCGGCCATTCTTCAGCCACCTTTCTTTTATCTGGAAGGGGACGATGCCATGAATTTTGGTGCCATTGGCATGGTCATTGGCCATGAAATGACCCACGGATTTGACGATAAAGGGCGCCAGTATGCAGCGGATGGTAATTTACGCGACTGGTGGACAGAAGCGGACAGTGAGCGTTTTGATACGCTGTCACAAGTACTGGTCAATCAGTACAACAACTATGTGATACTTGACAGCCTTTCGATTAACGGAAAATTGAGCCTTGGCGAAAACATTGCCGATTTGGGTGGCATGAACATTTCTTTTCAGGCCTTGCAGAATAAGCTGAATGAGGACGGGCGTCCCGAAGCCATTGACGGATTCACGCCTGAGCAGCGTTTCTTTATTTCTTATGGCCAGGTATGGCGCAATCACATGCGTGAGCAACGGATGCGTCAGCAGTTGAACGAAGGGCCTCACTCACCGGGTGAAGCACGGGTCAACGGCATTGTTTATAATCTGGAAGAGTTTTACCAGGCCTTTGAGCTTGCGGACGGCGGACGTTTCATTGCTCCGGAAGACCGGGCCCTTATCTGGTAAATCTTACAGGTAAGTTAATGCCAACCTAAAAAAATAGAAATTAATTCCCGCCTCAGGAAAAAGGTGTAAAATAATCATTGACCATTTCCTAAGAAAACCGCACGATTTGAGCGAAGCGGATCACGAATTCAAAAAGGAAATAAAAGGTGGCTCGTATTTACGAGTCACCTTTTATCATTTTTACCACGGCCTCCACCCAATCATCGTTGCTGTTGAGACAGGGTACGGTGGTGTAAAGGGTACCACCGGCCTCCATAAAGGTTTCACGGCCTTCCACATGAATCTCTTCAAGGGTTTCCAGGCAGTCGCTGACAAAGGCAGGACTAACCACCAATAGGTTTTTTACACCACGCGCCGGAAATTGGGCCAGTTCATCTGATGTGGCCGGAGACAACCACTTGTCGGTTCCCAGACGCGACTGAAAGGACACACTGAAGGAATGGCGGGTGAGTCCGAGTTTATCGGCCACCAAACGGGTGGTTTCCATGACCTGATGTCGGTAGCAAGTCGCATGCACGGGCGATTTAACCTGACAGCAATCTGCGGTCTTCAGGCAATGCTGGCCGGTAGGATCGCGCTTGAAGATATGACGCTCCGGAACACCATGGTAACTAAAGAGCACATGGTCGTATTTTTTCTCCTCAATAAAAGGCTGAATGGAAGCCGCTAAGGCTTCAATGTAGTCGGGTTGATCATAATAGGGCTCAACGATTTTCAATTCAAAGGGATATCGCCCTTTCTGCCAGACTTCCTTCACATACTCTACGGCGGTCTCGTAGCTACTCATGGCATAATGCGGATACAAGGGAAAGAGAACCACTTCCTCCGCATCGGGATGCTCGGCCACTATTTTTTTGAAGGCCGACAAAGGAGTTGGATGGGCGTAGCGCATGCAGACATAGGTGGGCATCTGTGCAACCTCCCTCACCTTCTCAGCCAACTGGTGGGTAATGACAATCAAGGGTGATCCCTCCCCGGTCCATATGGTCTTGTACTTAGCGGCGCTCTTAGGCGCCCTGAAGGGCGTAATGATACCACGAACCAGCAACAGTCGACCCAAATAGGGCACATCAATCACCCGCTCATCCATCAAAAACTCATTGAGATACCGCCGCACATCCTTCACCGAAGTAGAATCAGGGGACCCCAAATTTGTCAACAATATAATACGCTTCGCCATAAACTATAACTTAAAAAATTCATCCATCATAAAACAACCATCCACCAACCCAATCTACCCCATCTACCCCATTCACCCCATCTACCCCTTCCTCCCCTCTCCACCTATTGACCTAATCACCTATTGACCTAATCACCTAATAACCTTCCCCTCCCTAAAGATAATCATTTTTACCGCCGCAGCACCAACAACATTTCCTCTTCTGCACTTCCGGGTTCCGGTTGAAATTCATAATCCCATCGCACCCGGGGCGGCAGGCTCATTAAAATGGACTCTGTGCGCCCCTTCGTTTTTAACCCGAAGAGGGTCCCCTTATCATGAATCAGATTAAACTCGACATACCTGCCCCGCCGTATTTCCTGCCAATAGCGTTCCCGTTCGCCAAAGTCCTGATCCTTGCGCCGCTGAACAATCGGCAGATAAGAGGACAAAAACACCCGTCCCAAGGAAGTGACAAAGTCGAACCAAAACCGGCCATTGCGGGCGTTATCAGACCTTAAATAGTCATAAAACAAACCCCCTATTCCACGAGCCTCGCCGCGGTGCGCATTATAAAAATAGTGATCACAAGCCTCCTTAAAGCGTGGATAAAGGGATTCATCCTTCTCATCACAGACCCTCTTTTGGGTGGCGTGAAAATGTTCCTTATCCTCCTCATAATAATAATAGGGCGTCAGATCGCTTCCACCCCCAAACCACAAATCAACCACCTCTCCCTCTTCATCATACAACTCAAAATAACGAAAATTGGCATGAACCGTCGGCACATAGGGATTCAGGGGATGCAAAACCAGTGACAACCCACAGGCAAAAAAACGATCATGCTTTGTTTTCAGATACTCCATCATTGAAGCCGGCAGCTTTCCATGCACCGCAGAAGTATTCACTCCTCCCTTTTCAAACACCGCTCCATGGCTGATAACACGTGTACGTCCACCACCACCCTCTTCCCGCTCCCACTG
>NZ_BAZW01000043.1 GCF_000974365.1 Geofilum rubicundum JCM 15548 | reverse complement strand
CATCCGCATCCACATGTATGGTAACGGTTAAATGAAAGTGGTCCTCCACCAGCAATTCATAACGACTGGCAATATCATGGGCCTTTTCAAGACTCAAATCCCCGGGTAATCGAATGTGAAAAGTAAGCTCTGTATGATTGCCATAGTAATGAACCTTAAAATGATGCGCATCCAAATCCAATAAAGGTTCTACCTGCTTGCCCATCTGTATGATTTCCTGTTGCTTATCCAGGTCCAGACCTTCACCCAGTAAAATACTAATGGAATCCTTCATAATACCCCATGTCGTATAAAATATTAATAATGAAACCATTAATCCCAACATACTATCAATCCACCAAATGTTCCGACCAAAAAAAATCCCACCTAAAATAACCACACTACTAATGGCATCTGAACGATGATGCCAACCATCGGCTTTTAAGGAGTTGTAATTGAACTTTTTCCCCACAAATAGAGAGTATCTGGCCATCAGCTCTTTAATGATCACCGAGGCCACGGTTACCCATATGGCAATAGGTCCGTAAGCAAACACAGCTTTCTCCTGAAATTTAATGATCGACTCCACCAAAAAATTAAAACCAACAACAGCCAACAAAACCCCTACAACCAATGAGGCAATAAGTTCTGCCCTTCCGTGTCCATAGGGATGGGTTTTATCAGCGGGTTGTAGCGCATACTTCAAACCCAATAGAACCGCCACAGATGAAATAGAGTCTGATAGGGTATGCCAGGCATCAGCAATCAGTGCCACTGAATTGGAGACCATACCAGCCCAAAACTTCAGCACAAACAACAACACATTCAGGAAAATGGACAGCCAGGTAACAACAATGGTGTATTTGATTTTTGCATATCAGGAATTCATCATATTTGCAACATATTCATCGGTCCGGGTGACCAGTCCCTTACCAAACAATATAATAAGAAAAAACAACTTTAACATACCAAGGCCTCCAGCTGCATCAAATAAACAAATCTTTTATTATTGAATCAACAATAAACCACGATTTTTCATGACAGATAAGTCGGTTCTTTGCCAGATACAGGTCACCGGCCGTCAACCATTTAATTTGTTTTTTGGAAAATGCTTCATAGAAGGCCGGATGCAGGTTTTGAAGTTGTTCTAAATCAATACCGTCAGAGGTTCGCAAGCCCAACATAATGCTTTCATTGAATAAATCATCCTTGTTCAGGGTCTCTTCTTCGGTTATATCCGCCCAATGGCCTTTATTATAAGTCGCCAAATCCGGCTTATTCCAAGAACGCTTACCCTTGTAATAAGAGTGGCTACCAGGTCCGAATCCAATATAGGGTGAGCCGTTCCAGTAGGATGAATTGTGTCGGGATCGATAACCCGGTTGAGAAAAATTAGACACTTCGTAATGCTCAAAACCATTATTGGCCGTCAAACGACAAAGCAATTCATACTGGGCCAAACTTTTATTATCCTTCATTTCTTGATAAACCCCCCGCTTCAACAGACGCTCAAAAGGGGTTCCTTCCTCAAAAGTTAAATGGTAGGCGGAAAGATGATTCACGGGTAAGGTTTTAAATATTTCGAGATTTTTCTCAAATGCTTCCGTGGAACTCCAGGGTAATCCGTAAATTAAATCCATACCAATATTTCGAAATCCGCCATTGTAAGCATTCTGAATACTTTGTAAGGCCTGTGAAGAACTATGTCGTCGGCCCATTTCCTGCAAATCCGTCTCGTTAAAACTCTGGATGCCGATACTAATTCTATTAAAACCAAGAGCTAATAAATCATCAATATAAGTAGGAGTCAAATCGTCCGGATTGGCTTCTATGGTTATTTCAACATCCGTATTAAACGAATAATAAGATTTCAGTAATAGAAACAATTCGGTATACATACCAGATTTTAAAAGAGAAGGGGTACCTCCTCCGAAATATAAGGTTTCTATCCGATTCGTAAAAAGCGGGGCATAGTGAACAATTTCTTGCTTTAAGGTATTAAAAAAGGGTTCCATTCTATCTAAACGGGTTGTCTTATAAAAATCACAATAACCGCAGCGCGAAAAACAAAAAGGGATATGAATATAAATTCCAGCCATACATCATAAAAATTAGAAAATGTTTCACGTGAAACATTTATAAACAGGGCTTTAACGAGGGTTATCAACACTTTATTAACGGATTTATCAACCAAAAAACAATATTTACAAACAATTTTACTTTAAATCGGTTGAAAAGAAGAAATTCCCATTGAATGAAGCACGCCAACATTCAATTCGCCGGTCAACTACATAAGTTATGACCCTTTATTTGTATGAAGGGGGTAAGGTCCAATCAAAAAAACAGTAATTTTGTCTCCCGATAAAAATTTAAACAAGCCAAATGTCCACTTTTATTTCACAATATAAATTCAGTCTGCTGATGACTTTCATCGTACTAACGCTAAGTTTGATGAGTAGTTCAGAGGTGCCATCCACCAAATTATGGGATTTTAAAGGAATAGATAAACTCGTTCACCTGGGAATGTATTCCGCTTTATCCTTTGTTCTGTTTTTTGAAAGAAGCAAAACTCAGGCAATTACCAGTAAACAACCGTTTAGCCGACCTAATGTTTGGCTCATAATACTTCTTATAGCTGCAGGCGGAATGATAGAACTGATTCAACCGGCATTGGCCAACCGAAGTCGGGAATTAATGGATTTCTTGGCCAATACCTTGGGCGTCTTTTTGGGGTTTTATTTACAAACCTGGTTCAAGCCCCTGTTAAAGCGCTAAAAAATCTACCGACTGATTATCATAATTATCAATAATTTTCCCGAAAGATTCCGTTTTAAAAAACGCAGCCAGGTCTTTTCTGACGGTTGAATAATTATCATGTACCGGACATTTTTTCTGCTCGCTGTCGTGACTCCTGCAGGCCCGCTTTCCGATAATACAATGTTCAAACAATTCCGGTCCGTCAATGATTTCTACAACATCCCACAAAACCACATCATAGGGATTTTTCTTAAATGAGAAACCGCCCTGAGGTCCTTTCACACTATGAAGAATATCTTTATGTACAAATACCTGAAGTATTTTACTCAAAAATTGCATGGGTACATCTAATTCTGAAGCCATGGTCCGAACATTAACGTTCCGACCCGGCTTAGCATTAATTCCAATATAAATAATGGACCTCAATGCATACTTACAAGTATTGGAAAGCATAAACTACATGGTTTTATCGGTGGATATTTTTTCAATTCTCCTGGTGTGCCGCCCCCCTTCAAAAGGGGTCTCCAAAAACAAGTCCACAATTTTCTTGGCATCCTCCACAGAAACAAATCTTCCCGGCAAACTACATACATTGGCATCATTGTGTGCCCGGGCCAATCGGGATATTTCCGGTATCCAGCATAAAGCAGCCCGGATGCCCTGGTGTTTATTAACCGTCATATTAATACCGTTACCACTGCCACAAATGGTAATTCCAAAATCGCATTGCTTACGCTCCACAGCATCAGCCAAGGGATGGGCATAATCCGCGTAATCAACGCTTTCAGAAGAATGGGTACCAAAATCGACCAATTCTACATTCTTCGATAAAAGAAAATCCTTTAGAATCTGTTTTAATTCGAAACCAGCATGGTCACAACCAATGGCTATTTTTTTGCCGCTCATACTTAAGATATTTATTCAATGAGTATTCTATAACAACCTACTTTATTAAAAACGCTTCAAAGATAATAATTTATGTGATTGATATCAGCTATTCGTGGCAAAGGCCCAGATAACAGCCTCTAACCATTGATTTTTATTAAAAAGCCATCCATAATAACAATAGTTCGTTAAACTTTTTAATTTGCTTAATTTACACGTATTTATGGTTTTGCTGCCTGTATACATAATCGACTTCTAATTAAGAACTTGCTCTTAGCTAATACCTAATGACCTAATAATCTAACGACCTATTCTAATAACCTTGTTAATAACTTGTGTATTATTGGCTATATCTTTCCATAAAATAAACTGGTTTTATAGGATTATAATAGTATAAGAGCTCTGTCATCAAAAAATGCAAGTTAAAAGAGTGCCATCTTATCCTTACTTTTAAACATCTTTCTTGTCTCTTTTTTTAATGCAAAGGCAATATTTTTTTAACTTTGAAGGTTTTTAACAAGCTGTGAACAACTCTAATTAATAATTGTTTTTCAAACACTTATCACTTAAAACGAATGTTGATAAGCCGCTGATAAAACATAGATTGAGAAAATACAAAGGGTTATTTCATTTATTTTTAAACAATACCAACAGGCTAACAACATCAACATATATTTTTAAAATTAAAAGATATGAATAATAATAGGGAGTGGATAAGTGCGGGCCATGTCACAGAAAAAATTTCTGATAAAATAGATATAAAAGAAGAAATTATTAGATTGAAAAAGGAGAAGAATGCCATTATTATGGCCCACTATTATCAAATTAATGAAATACAGGATATTGCAGATTTTGTGGGCGATAGTTTGGCATTAGCTCAGCAGGCCAGTCAGACCAAAGCAGATATTATTTTATTGGCAGGGGTTTATTTTATGGGTGAAACAGCTAAGATTTTGTCCCCTGAAAAGAAAGTTCTGGTGCCTGATCTCAATGCTGGCTGTTCTTTAGCGAATAGTTGTCCCGCAGAGGATTTTGCGCAATTTAAAAAAAACTATCCCGACCATATGGTGGTCACCTATGTGAATACAACAGCTGACGTTAAAGCACTGTCTGACATCGTGGTTACCAGTACCAACGCAGTTGGTATAATCAACAGTATTCCCAGAGACCAACCCATTTTATTCGGACCGGATAGAAATTTGGGTAATTATTTACAGGGGCTGACAGGACGGGAAATGGTATTATGGGATGGTGCCTGCCATGTGCATGAACAATTTTCTCTGGAGAAAATTGTAGCCTTAAAGAAAGAACACCCAGATGCTCAAATAATTGCGCATCCAGAATGTAAAAAACCGTTCTTAATTATGGCGGATTATGTGGGCAGCACGGCCGCACTTTTAAAATATACCCGCGAAAATAGTGGTCAATCCTTTATTGTTGCCACTGAAGCTGGTATTTTGCATCAAATGCAAAAGTTTTCGCCCGACAAAGTTTTCATTCCTGCTCCTCCAAATGATTCTACCTGCGGATGTAACGATTGCGAATTTATGAAATTAAATACGCTTCAAAAGGTGTATTTGGCTTTGAAACATGAGTATCCTGAAGTCAAAGTTGAAGAAAGTATACGCCTGGAAGCTGTGAAACCTATCCAAAGGATGTTGGATATCTCCAGTCAATTGAAGCTTTAACTTTTTCTTTAATAAATAATTATCCGTAATTTTCGGGCTTTTAATTCTTTATTATAAGCAACTTTTTTAATTTAGCATCCGAAATTGTAATTTAAATACAAAACCATTTAAATGAGAGGATTACTTTTATTACTTGTGGAGGACAATGTATTAAATCAGAAGCTTATTTTTTTGAATTTAACCAAATATGGATTTTCTATTGATGTCGCAAATAATGGTTTGGAGGCAGTTGAGAAGGTGAAGGACAAAAAATACGATCTTGTTTTAATGGATTTGATGATGCCTGTAATGGATGGTTTTGAAGCCACAAAAGCTATTCGGGAATTGGATGTTAGCAAGCATTCACATACCCCTATTATTGGTTTGACTGCCAATACTTTTGATGCAGATCGCGAGAAATGCATGGCCATTGGCATGGATGAATATATGGCCAAACCTTTTGATATAGAAGTTTTTAATGCCATATTGGATCAACTGGGCATTAAGCCTTCTAGTGCTGATTTTTAATGATGGAAATGGATCTACATAATCCCGAAAAGAATCATTTCAGGGATATGGATATCGAGCAGCAGTTGCGCCCTTTGTCCTTTCTCAATTTTAAGGGACAGCCTAAAATTGTGGATAATCTTCAAATTTTCGTTCAGGCTGCTCTGATGCGCGAAGAATCCCTGGATCATGTGCTTTTACACGGACCCCCTGGCCTGGGAAAAACCACCCTTTCAAACATTATCGCCAATGAATTGAATGTGGGTTTTAAGTTAACCAGTGGTCCGGTATTGGATAAACCCGGCGATTTAGCTGGCATTCTAACCAGTTTGGAACCCAATGATGTGCTCTTTATTGATGAAATTCATCGCTTAAGTCCGGTCGTCGAAGAATACCTATACTCCGCCATGGAGGATTTTAGGATAGATATTGTCATAGACAAAGGACCTGGTGCCAAATCCATTCAGATAGAGTTAAATCCTTTTACTTTGATTGGTGCTACCACAAGAAGTGGATTGCTCACCAGTCCATTGAGGGCCCGTTTTGGTATTAACAGTCATTTAGAGTATTATGATACCGATATATTGGGCGGAATTGTGGTGCGTTCTGCCTCCATATTAAAAGTACCCATTGATTCTTTGGCGGCCGATGAAATTGCCCGGCGTAGTCGCGGCACCCCTCGTATAGCCAACGCATTGTTAAGGAGAGTACGTGATTTTGCCATGGTAAAGGGTAGTGGGAGCATTGACTTGCCCATTACTCAAACGGCCTTAAAAGCGCTTAATATTGATCAATATGGCTTAGATGAAATGGACCGCAAAATACTGCTAACACTCATCGATAAATTCGAAGGGGGCCCGGTTGGGGTCAGCACCATTGCAACAGCCGTGGGTGAGGACAGTGGAACCATTGAAGAAGTCTATGAGCCTTTCCTTATCAAGGAAGGTTTTTTGAAACGGACACCACGAGGCAGAATGGTTACGAAAATCGCCTATGACCATTTTGGACGAAATCCAGGTATGATTCAAAATGCCTTATTTTAGAACGGTATGAGTTTAAGTCTTAAGCAACTTGCCGGAGATACCGTCATATATGGTGCCAGTACCATGGTCGGCCGCTTGTTAAATTGGTTGTTGATGCCTTTTTATATCCGGGTCATTGCACCGGAGGAATACGGGGTTATAGTTAACATGTACGGCATCATTTCCATTTTGCTGGTCATTTTTACCTACGGTTTGGAAACCGGTTTTTTTCGCTTTGCACGTAAGGAAAATGCGCGGGATGTTTTTCGAACTACCATGAGCACCTTGGGTTTAACCAGTTTTTTACTCATTGTTCTAAGTTTTGTTTTTGCCCCATCCATTAGTCGCTTTTTTTACGATGGACAATTTGTTTACGCCATAGTTCTGGTAGGCATTATTATTGGCTTTGATGCCTTTTTATCCATACCTTTTGCACAGCTCCGTCTTCAAAACAGAGCCCTGCGTTTTGGTTTGATTAAATTAATCAGCATATTTTTGAATATCGGTTTCAATTTATTTTTCTTTCTGGGATTACCGGCGCTTTTTAATGCCTACGAATTTGGCGAAGTGCTTCAGGACTTATATATCAAAGGGAGTGGTGTTTTGTATGTCTTATTAAGTAATGCCCTCAGTAGTGTTTTAATTTTACTCTTTTTTATTAAGGATTTAAGGATCAAAACGGGTCGCTTTAGATGGTCCTTATTACGCCCCATCCTGATTTACTCCTGGCCTGTCTTAATTGTCGGAATTACTGGTATGATTACTCAAAATTCAGATAAAATTTTGATGCCTAAGCTCCTTCAGGAAGGCGGTTTTAAAGAATTGGCCATATACGGCGCCAATTTCAAAATTGGTGTATTAATGAGCTTATTTACGCAATCTTTTCGTTTTGCTTTTGAACCGTATTTTTTTAATAATCGGGAAAAGGGGGTTCAGACCTATGCCCTGATCATGGAATATTTTATTCTATTTGGGTTACTTATATTTGTTGGAATAACGCTCTTTCAGGATGTTATTAATCTTTTGCTCGTTAATGATTATATCAGAGGAAATATTATTATTCCAGTTGTTTTATTGGCCCAACTTTTTTATGGCATTTATTTTAATCTGTCATTGTGGTATAAATTGACGGATAAGACTTTTTTTGGTGCGATATTTGGAGTAATTGGTATGGTATTAACTGTGGTCCTTAATTTCGTTTTGATTCCTAAAATAGGTATGATTGGCGGTGCCTTATCCATGTTAACAGGCTATGGGGTGATGATGATGATTTCCTTTTATACGGGTCAAAAATTTTATCCAATTCCCTATCCGCTAAAAAGAATCGCCGCCTTTTTTATTCTGGCATTTGGTGCATTTCTTTTGAACCAATTCGTTTCATTTGATCAACTCTTTTTAAAATATACATTTAAAGTGCTTATATTTATCTGCTTTCCTTTCATTTTGCTTCGTTTAAGGAGCTACATATAAGTTTTGATATTATTTTTATGCTACAGATTAAAGTCATAAACAGAAGTACTAATCCATTACCTGATTTTAGTACCTTGCATAGTGCAGGGGTGGATATCAGAGCCTCCCTGGAAGGCTCAGTAAACATTGGACCTCTGGAACGTGTTTTAATTCCCACAGGTCTTTTTATGGAGATTCCGGAAGGTTATGAAGTACAAATTCGACCCCGTAGTGGTTTGGCCATTAAAAACGGTATTGGCGTGCTTAATTCGCCTGGAACCATCGACGCGGATTACAGGGGGGAAGTTCAGGTTATTTTAGTCAACCTGTCCAATGAACCTTTTGAAATAAAGCATGGAGATCGTATTTGTCAAATGATTTTAAATAAATACGAACGTTTTGAATGGGTTAACGTAGAAGTATTGTCTCAAACTGAAAGAGGATCTGGTGGCTTTGGGCATACAGGATTGTAGTAGCCATTCGTTTTTTATTTTTTAATTTAGGCATTAATGATTCATTGGGCATTGCTTTAATTGGTTACGTTTAATGGTTAGAGGGATTATTAATGTACGCAGCAGAAAGGATATTTCATGCAATACAGAAGGGTAAAAATATTTAGTTTTATATTATTTATTGGTTTAGCCGTTGTTGGCTGTGGTTCAACCAAAGAAGCCATGGGTTTTGAAAGTATTTTATACCCTGAGGGGCGACCAGTTACGGTGAAGTTAAAAAATGAACAAGCTGATCGGCGGTTTGATTTTTATTTTCTTGAGGCCAATCGTTTTAAAATGACAGGCGATTATGGGAATGCGGCAGTCTATTACACAGAGGCACTGAAAGTCGATTCCACTTGTGCTACCTGTTATTTTGAAATTGGTAATTTACTTATCCAAAACAATGAATTTGAAAGTGCTGAAAATTATCTTTTTAAATCCGTTCAGTACGATCCAACCAATGAGTATTTTGTTTATCTGCTAAGTAAAATATACGCTAACAATGAGAAATTTGATTTGGCCTTATTGTCCGCCGGTTATTTAACGGAGCAGCATCCCGATAATGTTGAATATTTGTATCATTTGTCACAATTGCATGCCCATAAGGGTAATTATTCAAATGCCATTCATACGCTGAACCGCATTCAATCCCTATTGGGTATTAATGAAAGTATCACGATTGAAAAGCATGCTTTGTTTTTAGAAATGGGTGATACTAAAAGTGCTGAACAAGAATTCATTGATCTTATCGAAGCTTATCCGCACAATTCTGAGTATCTTTTATTTTTAGGGGACTATTATATCCAGCAAGAGGATTTTAAAAAGGGTTATATCATCTATAATGAAGTCCTCGAGTCGGATGGTGGAAATGGTCAGGTTTATTTTAGTCTGGCCAATTATGCCTACCTGATGAAGGATACAACCGGGTTTAAGCACCATTTAAAAAAGGGTTTTGAACATCCCAATGTTCAATTAGAAGCTAAAATTCAACGGATTATGCCTTTTTTGATGGGTTTGGAGGAAGCTGACAATCCCATCTCTAATGACGAATTGAATGTTTATTTGCGCGATATGATGACGGTTCATCCTTATGAGGCTTCTGTTCATGTTTTGTATGGCAATTTCCAAAAACATGTGGGCAATGATTCTTTGGCCGTCTCTGCCTATGAAACGGCCTTGCTCATAGATGAACAGCAGGAAGACATTTGGCATGAATACTTGTTGCTTTTGTTTTCAGAAAGCGATCAGGATAAATTTTTGGAGGAGGCCTTACGGGCCATTGTTTTATATCCTGAAAACGGCCTTTTTAATTATATGGCAGGTTTTGCACATATGATGCATGAACAGGTAGATGAGGCCATTCGTTTTTTTACCCTTACCATTGAAAATAGTGAAGATAATATAAGTTTAAAAAGTCAGGTTTATGGTCTTTTGGGGGATCTTTATTATCAATCGGAGGAGGCGGATAAAAGTTTTGAAGCTACGAAAAAAGTTTAGAGCTCAAAAATGACAATATCTTGGTTATGAATAACTACGCCTACTACCTGAGCGAAATGGAAATTCAGTTAGACAAGGCGGAGGAAATGATCAGTAATGTTATTCAACTCGAGCCTTCCAATGCCACCTATCTGGACACCTATGCCTGGGTTCTCTTTAAGCGAGGAAAATATATGGAAGCCTTGTTTATTATCGAACAGGCGATGGAAAATGGGGGGATACCATGGGTGTTGTTCTTGAACATTACGGCGATATATTGTATAAAGTAGGCAATCAGGCGGAGGCATTGAAATATTGGAAGAAAGCGCTTGAAAGTGAAGATGAAGTTTCTTCTGTATTACAAGAAAAGGTTGATTCAAACTCTTATATACCAGGAAAATAATATTTTATGCATAGATTTCGGATTTTCCAAATGCGTTACCTGGCCTATCTCGTTCTTTTGTATTTTGTGGGTTTAAGTTCTTGTAAAAGTGTCGATCGCCTATTTACGGCGACAGCTGAGGATGATTTGAATGAAACGGAATTGGTTGAACGAATTGTGGATAACCAATTGGTCTATGAGGAATTGTTTTTTAAAAGGGTTTTTGCGGAAATTGAAAAAGATGGAAAGAATCAGGGTGTGCGCGCCAATATTTATCTTAAAAAGGATTCTGCGATCGTCATTTCGGTTATTCCGGTTATGGGCATTGAGTTGTACCGCATTATGCTTACTAAAACAGGTATTTTTTTTATCGACCGTATGAACAGAACGGTGGCCGAAAGTACTTATCAGGCTCTTTCCAGAAGATTTTTAGTCGATTTTAACTACGAGCAGATTCAACGGATTTTAAGTAATGGTGTTTTTACTTATCCAAATAATGATCTGAACCTTTTAAAACGTTATGCAGGTGTTAAAAAGTCCGATAGTTACGCCTTGTCATCTGTAGGTGTTTCCAGGTTTAGAAATGATGATAGTTACCAGATTATTGATATTTTACCGGGTATTTTCAGGGTTTCAAATTCTTTTATCTCTTATCCTGAGAAAGCACTGTCCATGAATATTTCTTATCAGGATTTTGTGTCGGTAAGCGGAGAGGTCCCCTTTCCTTCAAAGATTGTTCTGGAAGGTATAAAGAATCAGGAATCCATTGTTGTAACTTTATCCATCAGCTCTGTAGACATTGATGGAGGCCAATCCATTTCATTTTTAATGCCGTCTAATTATGAAAAGGTTCAATTTTAGATATTTTTCTATTGTCTTTTTTTTACTGGTTTATCAATATTCTTTTTCGCAAGATGTGGATAATTTGCGAACGGAACGACAGGCGCTTTTAAAAGATATTGAGAATACCAAAGGATTATTGAAGAATAAGCGCCATTCCAGAGAGAACACTTTGCAACAATTGAACATCGTTTCCCGCGAAGTATCTATTCGGGAAGAAATGTTAAAGGCCCTCGAAAATGAAGTTTTGAGTCTTGAACAAAGTATTAATGCCAATCAATTGGAAATTAATGCTTTGGAGAAAGAATTTACCAATCTTACACAAGAATATGCTCAACTACTGCAAGACACCTATTTGCGTCGCTATGCCCTGGATGAGCTGGTCTATTTTCTGAGTGCTTCGGATTTCAGTGAAGCTTATCGGCGGTATCGACTATTAAAGGAATATTCCAATTACAGGCATAAACAAGGGCAAATTTTAAAGGAAAAGAAAGTCGAGTTGGAATCCCTTCAAAAAGATATTTTCCTTCAAAAAGAGACTAAAGAGGTCAATTTGCTTCAGTTGGAAAAGGAAATCGTCCAACTTTCCCGGTCAAGAAATGAAAAAAATCGGCTCATTCAAAATTTGCAATCCGAAGAGCAGTGGTTATTGCGCAGCATTAAAGAAAAGGAAGCCCAGGCCAATCAATTGGAAAATAAAATTCTGGAATACATCCGCTCTGCCAGCGTAGGTACTCTGGGTAATGATTTTAGTGACTTTGAAGGTAAGTTAATATGGCCCGTTACCAAGGGTGTTATTGTCAATCGGTTTGGGGAGCATGCCCACCCTGTTTTAAAAAACGTTTCTATTAAAAACAATGGTATAGACATACAGAGCACCAGTGATGATCGGGTCTTTGTAGTTCATAGTGGAGAAGTGAGTCGTGTGGTGGGTATTCCTGGCTATAATACCGCTGTTTTGGTGCGGCATGGAAAGTACTTGACCGTATATGCCAATTTAAAGGAAGTCTCTGTTAAACAGGGACAAAAAGTGGATGCGGGACAAGTGGTTGGTCGAATTTTTGAAGATGTAAGTAGTAATATGACCGTATTGCATTTTGAAATTTGGCACGAAAATCGGAAATTAGATCCGGCAAATTGGTTACTGCGATAAATTATTTTAAAATTTTAGAAACCCTTTCTTTTATTTTCAGTATAAGGAGATAAGTATTTAAAAGCTGAAATGGTATAATCGTTTTTTTTATTTAAAAACATAGACAGGTGAATAGGATGATTCTTAAATCTGAGATACAAAATATTAATATTGTCGAGAAATTGATCGATGAGATTTCTTCCCGCTATAATATTCATTCCGATGTTTATGGTAAATTATTACTAGCTGTTGTTGAAGGAGTTAACAATGCTATTGTACATGGAAACAAGTTGCAGAAGGATAAGGATGTGGTGGTGGAGTACGATATCAATGATAAAGAAATCCTTTTTCAAATAAGTGATGCCGGAGACGGTTTTGATTATAGTAATTTACCGGATCCGACAAAACCGGAGAATATTGAACGCACGCATGGTCGTGGCATATTTCTAATGAATCATTTATCTGATAAGTTGGAATTTAATGAACCCGGCAACATGGTGAAAATGGTGTTTTTTCTGGCCTGATGGAATCTAACATTGAATTCTTTAATGAAGACACCGGTTTACCCCAAATCGACTTTCCATTGGTTTCTAAATGGATTGTAGAAATAATTGAAGACAAGCTAATGAGTTGTGGGCCTCTTTCAATTATTTTTTGCAGTGATGATTATTTGCTCAACATTAATCAACAGTATCTCAATCACGATTACCATACCGATATTATTACTTTCAATTATTCTTCCAGGCGAATTATTTCTGGTGACTTATTTATAAGTACAGATACCGTTCGGACGAATGCGGATATTTTTAAAGTGAGCTTCACCCAGGAATTGGTGAGGGTTATTTTTCATGGCATTTTACATTTATTAGGGTGGGACGATCATTCTGAAGGTGAGAAATTGGAAATGCGGAATATGGAAAACTTTTGGCTTCATAAGTTCTCACTTCAATAAAGGCCCACCAATCGTATCTGCCTTATTGATAGATATATATCTAATTTTTACCGAATTCCTTTAAATTTGCCCTATAAACTTACAGGAGCGATTCGTTTGTGAATTTCTACGCTGCTTAATTATGTTTACTAGTTTTCTTTTCGTCCTATTAATCTTTATGGCTTTCTATTTGTTTTACTATTTTTGTCTGATTTGTTTGGATCCTGTTAGGGGATGAGATATCCGGACTTAATCAAATGAGGATATCATTAAAGGAAAGCGTACATACATATAGAATACTTTGTCAATGGATTTTAATTATGAAATTATTGTTATCGGTGGTGGGCATGCCGGTTGCGAAGCAGCTGCTGCATGCGGTACCCTTGGACACAAGACGCTGCTGATTACAATGGACATGAATAAGATGGCCCAAATGAGTTGCAATCCCGCTGTTGGTGGAATAGCTAAAGGTCAGATTGTTAGGGAGATAGATGCTTTAGGGGGGCATATGGGAAGGGTTACGGACGATTCCTCCATCCAATTCCGGATGCTTAATCGAAGTAAGGGTCCCGCCATGTGGAGTCCACGGTCCCAATGTGACCGAATGGTTTTTTCTGACAAGTGGCGGGAAACGCTGGAATCCATTGAAAAGGTTCATTTCTGGCAAGACTCCGTTGTGGATTTGATCCTGGAGAATGGTGAGGTTAAAGGTGTTGTTACCCAAATGGGTATTAAAGTGTTGGCCCATAAGGTCATTCTTACCACAGGCACTTTCATGAACGGCTTGATGCATATTGGTTCTTTTCAAATGAAAGGCGGGCGTATATCAGAGCCTGCTTCTTATGGAATTACGGAGAAATTATTCTCGGCTGGTTTTCGGACCGGAAGGATGAAAACCGGAACACCTGCCCGGGTCGATGCAAGAACCATTAATTTTTCCCAACTTTCCGAACAAAAAGGCGAGGAGGGTTTCTATAAATTCAGTTATTTACCTGGGAGTAATCGTCAATTAAAACAAAGGAGTTGCTATATTACCTATACCAACTCTACTGTACACAAGGTGATTCATTCCAAGTTAAGTGAGAGTCCCATGTTTAATGGCACCATTCAAAGTTTGGGACCCCGATATTGTCCCAGCATAGAAACAAAGGTGGTCACTTTTGCTGACAAGGATATGCATCAGTTGTATTTAGAACCGGAGGGCGAGAATACGGTTGAGTATTATCTCAACGGGTTTAGTTCTTCGCTACCGATGGAAACCCAGTTTGAGGCCTTAAAACAAGTTGCGGGATTAGAAGAGGCGGTGTATTTCAGACCAGGTTATGCCATTGAATATGATTTCTTTGATCCTACCCAACTTCAGCCGACTCTGGAAACCAAGTTGCTCAAAAATCTTTATTTTGCCGGCCAAATCAACGGTACTACCGGCTATGAGGAAGCCGCTGCGCAGGGAATCATAGCTGGGATCAATGCCGCTTTAGCCATTCAAAAGAAGGCCCCCTTTGTTCTCAAAAGGGATGAAGCGTATATCGGTGTTCTTATTGATGACCTTATAACAAAGGGTGTGGATGAACCTTATCGAATGTTTACCAGTCGAGCAGAATATCGGATTTTGTTGCGACAAGATGATGCCGACCAAAGGCTGACACCTAAGGGTTTTGAAATTGGCCTGGCTTCCCGGGAGCGCTTTGACTTGCTCCAGGAAAAGTTATATTTCAGAGATGGTCTCATTCAGTTTATGCGTCAATTGAGCATCAAAGGGAAAGATATTGATGAATACCTTCTGTCGGTCGGTTCTACGCCACTTAACCAAGGAATTAAGTTAATTGATATTATTTCCCGACCACAGGTTAAATTGGCAGACCTTGTGTCTGTTTTATCGCCATTGAATGCGCATTGTGCGGTATTCCCTGCCAACAGAAGAGAAGAAATTCTGGAGGCCGCTGAAATTCTTATTAAGTATGAAGGCTATATTAACCGGGAGAAGTTGATGGCAGACAAACTCAAACGTTTGGAAAATATCAAAATTCGGGGAAAGTTTAAATATGAAACCCTTCATACGATAAGTACGGAAGGCCGGCAAAAATTGGCCAAAGTAGATCCGGAAACCATTGCTCAAGCGTCTCGAATTAGCGGGGTTTCTCCCAGCGATATTAATGTACTTTTGGTATTGTTGGGACGTTAATGTTTCACGTGGAACAATTATAATTAATTTTCAGTTTTATGAAATCATATTCCATTAAAGGGCAGATAGTCGATCTGCACAATAAAGCAATTTTTGGAGGAGAAGTTTATATTGAAGGTGAAATTATTGTGCGAATTGAACCTAAAGAAGTTCCCGATAAGCGATATATTTTACCCGGCTTGGTTGATGCACATGTACACATCGAGAGTTCTATGGTAACACCATCCCGATTTGCAGAAATGGTTGTTCCACGTGGAACGGTTGCTGTTGTAACTGATCCACATGAAATAGCCAATGTGATGGGTGAGGCCGGAGTGGATTATATGATACAGGATGGTGCCCGAGTCCCCTTTAAATTCTTTTTTGGTGCGCCCTCTTGTGTTCCGGCTACGCCTTTTGAATCGTCCGGTGCCATTATGGATCATAAAACAGTGGAGCGTTTATTAGAAAGAAAGGATATTTGGTTTCTTTCAGAAATGATGAATTTTCCAGGGGTTATTAGCGCCGTGGAAGATGTTGTTAATAAATGCGCAGCGGCCAGGAAATTGAACAAACCCATTGACGGACATGCACCAGGCTTAAAAGGTGATGGTTTAAAAAAGTATGCGGCGCAAGGAATTGTAACCGATCACGAATGTGCTTTTCTGGAGGAAGCTGAAGAGAAGCTGGCTTTAGGTATGAAAATTCAAATTAGGGAGGGAAGTGCAGCGAGAAACTTCTCCACACTATTCCCGCTTTTTAAAAAACACCCTAACCAGTTAATGCTGTGTACCGATGACAGTCATCCCGATGAGATACTCCAACAAGGGCATATTGATCGGCTGGTAAAAATGGGAATTCATGAATTTGGCGTAGACCTTTTTGATTTACTTAGAGCTGCCACAGTCGTTCCGGTGGAACACTATCAATTGCCGGTTGGTTTGTTGCGAGAAGGGGATGCAGCCGATTTTATTGTGGTCGATAATTTTGAGGATTTCAACATTCAGGCGACCTATATTAATGGCGAGCAGGTTTATGATCAGGAGCAGGGCCTTCTCTTTGAAGTTGGAGATTCCGAAATTGTTAATGCTTTTCGTAATGAGCCCATTCAGGTGGAGGATTTAAAGGTTTTTATGCCCTTGCAAAATTCGGCGGTTCGCGTAATTGAAGCTCAGGATGGAGAGTTGTTAACCGAATCCTTACTATGGGAACCTGCATTAAAGCCCCATCGGGAGATAGGGAGCCAGCCCGATATGGATATCATTAAATTGGTGGTGGTTAATCGCTACTCGAACCAAGCGCCCATGGTGGGGTTTGTTAAAAATATGGGTTTGCGAAAGGGGGCTATTGGTGGCACTGTCGCGCATGATAGTCACAACATTATTGTGGCCGGAGTGGATGATGTTTCCATCGCACAGTTGATAAATGCATTAGTAGATCACAAAGGCGGGATCGCTGTTTGCGATGCTTCCGGTGTATCCATTTTACCACTTCCAGTGGCGGGTTTGATGAGTATCCGAAGAGGGGAGGATGTGGCCCTTGAATATTTAAAGTTGTCCGATAAGGCCAAAGAATTGGGTTCTGAACTTAAGGCGCCCTTTATGACCTTGTCTTTTCTTTCACTTCTGGTAATCCCTTCTTTGAAGTTGGGGGATAAGGGCTTGTTCGATGTAAACCGCTTCGAATTTGTCTCCTTATTTGAATAATCTTTGCTATGTCTTTACCTATCCATTCAAAACTTGAATATTTACGTGGACTTGTTTCTGTCTTGCCGGCAGATCCAGGGGTGTATCAGTTTTTTGATGAGAACGACCGTATTATATATGTAGGTAAAGCCAAAAATTTAAAGCGACGCGTGGCTTCCTATTTTAACAGAGAACCCGATAATGGCAAGACACGTGTTCTAGTTAAGAAGATTCAGGACATTAAGCACATCGTTGTTAATTCTGAGGAGGATGCCTTATTATTGGAGAATAATCTGATTAAGAAGTATCAACCTCGCTACAATGTTCTCCTGAAGGACGATAAAACATTCCCATGGATTGTCATACGCAATGAACCCTTTCCACGGGTTTACCAAACCCGGCAGTATATCAAAGATGGCAGTTTGTATTTTGGTCCCTATACTTCCGTCGTGATGGTGCGCGCGCTTATCGACCTGTTCAGGCATCTTTACCCGATTCGAACCTGCCGACTTCAACTCACCCAGGAAAATATTTCCAAGGGAAAATTCAAGCGCTGCCTGGAGTTTCACATTGGTAATTGCAAAGCCCCTTGTGAAGCGCTGCAAACGGAAGCCGAATATCAGGTTTATATCGATGAAATAAAGAGTATACTTAAAGGAAACATTCAGTCGGTTATTCGTTATCTCAAAGACTACATGATGGATCTGGCCCGGGATTATAAATACGAAGAAGCTGAAGAAATTAAACAAAGGATCAAGCTTCTTTCCGGATTTCAGAGTAAATCAACCATTGTCAATCCCAAAATTGACAATGTCGATGTCTTTTCCATCCTCAATGATGACAAATCGGCGTTTATAAATTTTTTAAAAGTACTGAATGGTGCCATCATTCAGGCGCATACCGTAGAATTGAAGAAACGGCTCAATGAATCAGAAAAGGAGCTACTTAGTTTAGCCATTGTTGACATACGGGAGCGCTTTCAGAGTAATGCGACAGAAATAATTGTTCCCTTTCTGCCGGAGGTTGCCTTAAATGGCGTAGATTTTACCATACCACAGATTGGCGATAAGAAGAAACTTCTGGAGTTATCGGAACGAAATGTGAAATACTACCGGCTGGAAAAACTGAAACAGGCCGCCAACCAGTTAAAAACCCCAAAGCATATTCAATTACTGGAAACCCTTCAAAAGGATTTGCGCCTCAATAAGTTACCGGTACACATTGAATGCTTTGACAATTCAAACATTCAGGGAGCCTATCCTGTGGCGGCCTGTGTTGTTTTTAAAAATGGCCGTCCGGCCAGGAAGGATTATCGGCACTTCAATATTAAAACCGTGGAGGGCGCCAATGATTTTGCTTCCATGGAGGAAGTGGTTTTTCGACGGTACCGTCGCTTGAAGGAGGAAGGTAGTTCACTACCACAATTGGTGATTATTGATGGGGGCAAGGGCCAATTGGGTTCTGCATGAATGCCATTCGCCAACTGGATTTGGTGGGTCAGATTGTCGTCATAGGCATTGCCAAACGTTTGGAAGAGATCTTTTATCCGGGAGATCCTGTTCCTCTTTATTTGGATAAAAACACTTCGTCCCTGAAAATAATTCAACATTTGCGCAATGAAGCCCACCGTTTTGGGATTTCTTTTCACAGAGATAAACGAAGCAAAGGAGCCCTGGTATCACAATTGACTTCCATTCCTGGCATCGGAGATAAAAGCATGGAGTCACTCATGCTTCAATTTAGGTCCTTATCCGGTATTAAGTCCGCCACCCTTGAGGAGTTGACGGGTGTTGTGGGTGCCGCGAGAGCTAAGGCCATTGTTGAATTTTTTTCAAAAGAAGAGACTCAGAAGTGACCTTTCAGAAAGATCCAGCTTTCCACGAATTTCTGACAAACTATTCAAGATTTCCTGTTTGTCGTGGTACTTCATATGGAGCAAGCGGTTTATGTGTATATTTAAATCCTTCTCGGGATGATTCGTTTTTAGAGATATTTCCGTCATTTTTCCTTTTTCTACCTTCATGCTAAGGGCAAATACGTAACCGGCCAATCGGCTTCTTTTATTGAATTCATAGCTGGGCCCGTAACGGTAATTCCAATCATTTTGATCGTATTTAGAGGACTGTAATTCATGAATATGATGCAGGTCTTCTTTAGTAAAGCTATAAGATACTAATTCCGGCCTTTCCTGTTTCATAGCCCCAACCAATTGTTCCAGAAATTTTTGGGCATCCCAATTTTGGAGAATCAGGGGCTTGAGATTAACCACCTCACTTCTAACCGATTTAACGGCCTTATCCTTGAATTTAAGCGGATCGTTTTTCAGGCAATCCGTCAGAGCTTCCAGGTCAGCATCAAAAAGCAGCGTGCCGTGGTGCATGACCCGGCGTTTGAAGACATGGCAGGCATTGCCCGATATCTTTTTGTAATCTACCAAAAGGTCATTTCTCTCTCCGTTTCGAACCGGTATACCCCAAGCGTTAAGCACGTTTACAATCGGCTCAGTAGCCTTTTTAAAATCCACCAGATTAGACTGTTCTCCATTTTTTATGAAGCAAAAATTTATATTGCCTTTGTCGTGGAAGACCGTTCCTCCTCCGGATAATCGGCGGTATAGCGGAATGTTGTTCTTTTCCAGATAAGGTAAATTTATTTCAGCCAGTGCATTTTGGTGCTTACCTATGATAACGGAGGGGGTATTGATATAAAAAAACTGAAAATCGTCAGACTTGTTTCTGAGCAAATATTCCTCTACCGCCAGGTTAAAGGAAGGCTCGTTACGCTCGCTTAGAATCGAATAGGTGGTTGGCATTAGTGTAAAGTGCTTGTAGTGAGATTGTTAAAATTTTATCTTTAATAGTTGTAACAGGGTCGTAGGGTTCATTTTTTCCTGAGTCACTTTCAGGTTGCTAAATAAAGTTATAGCTTTATAAATTGCTATTTTTAGCAGGAGTTTTTGATAATATTTGTATCTGATATTGACGATGGCGATCCATTTTTTTTAATTATGCGTGTTGTTATACAAAGAGTGAGCAGGGCCTCAGTGAAGACGGCCGAAGGACATTATCAATCTATCAACAAAGGATTGATGGTTTTGGTTGGCGTTGGACGTGAAGATACGGAAAGTGATGCCGATTGGTTGGCCGCTAAAATTACTTCCATGCGGATTTTTGATGACGAAGCGGGCGTTATGAATAACTCATTACAGGATGTTTCCGGAGAGCTTTTAGTGGTGAGTCAGTTCACGCTACATGCCAGAACCAAAAAAGGCAACCGGCCCTCCTATTTGGAGGCCGCACTTCCGGAAAAATCGGTACCTTTGTACGACTACTTTGTCCGCCAACTGAATGACCGGACTTCACATCCCGTGGCCACCGGTGTTTTTGGTGCACATATGGAGGTGGAGCTGGTTAATGACGGACCGGTTACCATTGTTATGGACACTCACCATAAAACGTAATGCTATGACCATTGAAGAAGCACAGATAAAGGTTGACGAATGGATAAAAACCTACGGCGTTCGCTATTTCAGTGAACTGACCAATACAGCGGTATTGATGGAAGAAGTCGGAGAATTGGCACGATTAATGGCCCGTCAGTATGGGGATCAATCCTTTAAGCAGGCGGAGAGCAAAAGCAGCCTGGGCGATGAAATGGCCGATGTGTTATGGGTTTTGTTATGTTTGGCCAATCAAACAGGAGTTAACCTCACAGAAGCCCTCGACAAAAATTTCGAGAAAAAGACCCAAAGAGATGCTACGCGACATCTGGATAATGATAAATTGAATAGATAATATATCCTATCAATTGGTGGTTAGATTATTAGGTCGTTAGGTATGAGCAAGTTCTTAATTATAAGCCCCTTACGCATACAGGCAGCAGAATCATAACTACTTGTAAATTAAGCAAATAAAAAAGTTTAACGAATTATCAAAATACTAAAAAAGAATGGAATCAACTCCTTTATTTGAACTCTTTGAAGCGGATTTTAATCGTTTACCGGCTTTCGATCTTCAAAACATTGTGCTTCCTGAAAAGAACGAAGCTTTGTTAAAGAAAATTTTTAATAGCATTGATTTAACCAGTTTAAATACAACGGATTGTAGCAACGGTATTGAGGATTTTTGCGAGAAGGTGGCCGACTTTCCCAAAAGCTTTCCCGACATGCCCAATGTGGCGGCGGTTTGTGTTTACCCGGTTTTTGCTCCATTCTTGCCAGTAAATTGAAAAATATTCCGGTGAACCGGGCCGTTGTTTCAGCTTCCTTTCCATCTGCGCAAACCTTCCTGGAAACCAAAGTTGAAGAAACGAAACGGGCGGTGTTTTTTGGTGCCAATGAGGTGGACATCGTGATCTCAGTGGGTGAATTTTTGGAAGGCAATTACGAATTTGTCGGCAATGAAATTACAACCATCAAAGCGGTGACAGGTAAAGCTCACTTGAAAGTTATTCTGGAAACAGGGGCACTCAAAGACAGCGCATCTATCTGGAAGGCTAGTCTCCTGGCCATGGAAGCGGGAGCTGATTTTATCAAGACCTCTACCGGAAAGCTGTCGCCGGCTGCCACACCCGAGGCTGCCTGGGTGATGACACATGCCATCAAGGCCTATGCCAAAAAGAAATCAAAAATGATTGGCTTTAAACCGGCCGGTGGCATAGCTACTGTTGAGGATGCCTTGTTATATTGGGCTATACAGGAGCAGGTATTGGGTGAAAAGTGGCTGAGTAATAACTATTTCCGGATTGGCGCCAGTCGTTTGGCCAATCAACTGCTGACCGAAATTGAAGCCATGAAGGGGAAGCAGGGGGACGTGAGCTATTTTTAAGCCTCCCGGTTGGAGGTTTGTACCTGCGCTTAAACCTTTCGGGAAGTGGTGAAATAGACCAATTCTTCCAGGGCCTGACGGGTTTCTGATTCCGGATAGCTTTTTAGGATATCCAGCGCTTTGTCGCGAAATTCGGTCATTTTTTGACGGGCGTATTCGATACCGCCCTTTTCCTTGACCATTTGTTGAATGGGGGCAATTTTGCGCTCAATTTTGTGGTGGCGTTTGATGGTTCTGAGAACTTTTCTTCGATCGCTGCCCGTCATTTGATCCAGTACATAAATGAGGGGAAGGGTTATTTTCTTCTCCTTCAGATCGTTACCCGTTGGCTTACCGGCCAGATTTGATTTTTCATAATCCAATAAATCATCCCGGATTTGAAAGGCCATGCCCAGGTAGGTTCCAAATTGTTGCATTTTATCCAGCTTTTCATCCGAGGCGTTGACCGAATAGGCGCCGGCTTTGGTGCAGGCAGCAATTAAAGTGGCTGTCTTCATGCGAATGACATCGTAATAGACTTCCTCTGTAATGTTTAATTGCCGGGATTTTTCAATTTGTAAGAGTTCCCCCTCGCTCATTTCCTTTACAGCATTGGAAACCACTTCCAAAACACCAATTTGCTTTGTTTGCAAGGCGCTTATCAGACCTACCGACAAAAAATAGTCCCCTACCAAAACCGCAATTTTTGATCGCCATAAGGCATTGATCGAAAAGAAACCTCTGCGCTGATAGGTTTCATCCACCACATCATCATGAATCAATGTGGCGGTATGCAACAATTCAATTAAACCGGCAGCGGTGTAGCTGGCCTCGGTAATTTCGCCATTGAGACGGGCCGACAGAAAGACCAGAATGGGGCGCATTTGTTTGCCCTTTCGCCGCAGCAGGTAATTGGTAATAATGGTTAATAGCGGGATTTTTGAATTGAGCTGCTTTTTAAAGTAGCGCTCAAATTCTTTCATCTCGGTGGCAATGGGAGCCTTTATTTTAGAGGATACACTCATCTTATTATGGATAATTCTTCAAAAATAGCAAATTGGAACTTAATTTGGCAGCTAAAGACTTGTTTATTTTTTCAATACGTCAATTAAACAATCTGAACTTTGGTATTCACTCATCGCTATTAATATATCTAAGTATTTAAATATTTTTACTGGTAACATATTTCATTAAGCAATTCTTACTATCTTTGCAAACAGAAAATTTGCGCTAATAGTTCAAAGTTTAGGCCGGATTGTGTAAAAGTTTTGAGCTTATAAACCGAAACCATCATGAAGCAGGTAATAAATGATATTAAAATCACCGATCTTCAGCCGGAAGTGCTGGAAAGAGCGGCCAGTATGTTAAAGGCCATCGCTCATCCCATGCGGATAGCCATCTTGTCCCACCTTGAAGATGGCAAGAAGTTAACGGTGACGGAGATCCATAACCTGTTAAAAATTGAACAGAGTACCACTTCTCATCATTTGGGTATTTTAAAGGACAAGGGGGTTTTGGCTTCTCAAAGGGAAGGCAAAAACACCTTTTACTTTTTAAAGCACGATAGTCTGCGCAACATTATTGATTGCGTCAGTAAGTGTTCGGTTGGATAAGAAGGCCAGGTCGGGTATAATTGGAAGTGAAAAGAAATGGCAAAAATAAGATTGACAAAGGAGTTTCGTTTTGAGATGGCGCACGCCTTGTACAACTACGACGGACTGTGTAAAAACATTCACGGGCATTCTTACATCCTGCAGGTGACGGTTATTGGTGAACCGGTGCCAGAGGATGAAAGTCCCAAATTGGGCATGGTCATGGATTTTGGTGATTTGAAAGCCATCGTTAACCGTGAAATTGTAAACGATCTGGATCACTCGGTGGTGGTCAGCCATAAAGTTTCGGCCGATTTGCTGAAGCAGATGGGGCAGATGACCGAGCGCTATTTCATCATGGACTATCAGCCCACTTGCGAGAACATGCTCATAGATTTTGCAGCCAGGCTGCAAAATGCCCTGCCGGAGCGGGTTGCGCTTTTTAGCTTAAAACTGCACGAAACAGCCAACTCTTTTGCCGAGTGGTATGCCTCCGATAACATCTAGTATTCAAAATGACCTTCCATCAGGTACTTTTTCGATCCACATTTGTACCACGTCCTTGATTTGTCCCAAAGAGGTGGGGTGCATATGGACGGTAAATCCTTCCTTCACCAGAATGGAACGCCAGCTATCTTCCTTCTCACCAGCCATATCGTTCAGCACATGATCACCGGCAATGGTCAGCAGGGGCATGAGCCAAACCGTATCGATACCTGCTTTCCTTAATTGGGGAATGACCTGTGCAATGGCCGGAAAGGCTCAATGGTCGCTACATAAATGGTCGCATCTGTATGGCGCAGATATTCCTGCAGGCCGGCGTAGGCAATGTTGGCCGGGTGACTGGTGCCATGGCCCATCAGTAACAGCGCTTCGCCCGGCTGCCGAAAAACTTTCGCATGGGCGTGCAGGATGTCACAAAGCCGCTGATAGTCGTTGTGATCCGACAGAAGCGGCTCTCCAACCGTTATTTTTTCAATGCTTTTGGGCAATCCCTCCAGGCCCCTGGCCGTTTTTAGAATGTCGTGGTATTCGTAACCATGAATAACGTGCAGCGACTGGATGCTGACTTCCTTGAAACCATCATCTGCCAATTGTGCTAGCGCAGCTGCCGGCGAAAGAATGTCCTTTCCCCGGCTTTTCCATTTTTTACGGACAAAGGCGGAAGTAAAGGCCCATCTGATTTCTCTGTCCGGAAATGCCTCGCTAAATTGTTGTCCCATGCTTTCGTAGGTCGCATAGGCTGCCGGAATGGTCGTTCCAAAAGCGGTTAGTAGCAAGGCCTTTGGATGGTTACGTGATGGTTTTGTATTCATTTCAGATTGTTTTTTTGGCCGGTGTTTTCTGATGAACCGTTGAAAAAAGCGGGTGGCCTGTTCTTTCATTGGTGGCAATGCCTAAAATTACATCTTTTGGGATGATTTTCGGCATCATTGGGATTATTTGCCGACTATTGCGTAGTTTTATGATTTTAAAATTGGACCCATGTCAGATACTAAGAAAACACTGTTTTTGTTGGATGCGTATGCTTTGATATTCAGAGCCTATTATGCATTTATACGCGCGCCGCGCATCAACTCCAAGGGATTGAATACTTCAGCGGCCTATGGTTTTGTCAATACGCTGCTCGACATCATTAACAATCAAAAACCCTCGCATTTGGCGGTGGTCATTGATTTTGCCGGACCAACCTTCCGCAATGAAATGTATGCCGAATATAAAGCCAACCGGGAGGCGACCCCTGAAGACATTAAGAAGGCTGTACCTTATATCCGTCAGATTCTGGAGGCGCTTAATATCCCCTTGTTGGAAGTATCCGGTTTTGAAGCCGACGACGTCATAGGCACTCTGGCCAAAATGGCCACCGGTAAAGGTTACGAGACTTACATGGTTACACCCGATAAGGACTTTGCACAACTTGTCAGTGAGGATGTTAAAATGTATAAGCCCAAGTCACGGGGCAATGAAGTAGAGATTCTGGGACCGGAAGAAGTCCGGGCCAAATACCAGGTGCCGGAACCCATCAATGTGATTGATGTGCTGGCACTTTGGGGTGATACGGCCGATAATATTCTGGGATGCCCCGGAATCGGTGAGAAACGCTCAAAAGACATCATCCAGAAATATGGGACCATTGATCAGGTGTATGAACACATTGAGGAATTTTCGGGCAAGCAAAAGGAAAATCTGCTCAACTATCGGGAACAGGTGGAACTGGCGCGTAAATTGGTGACCATTGAAACCGCCGTACCCCTGGAGGTTTCTATCGAAGATTTTGCGCGCCAGGAAGCGAATCTGGAAAAGTTACGTTCCATTTTGGATGAGCTGGAATTCCGCTCCATGTGGGAGCGCATTTCCGGAGATGGCCAGGCCAAACGCCCGCAACCGGCCCAGGGATCATTGTTCGGTGATGCCGAAGGACCTGCCGCCGAGTCGCAGGATTTACCTCAGGAAACCCTTCATACAATTGATGAAGTAAAACATGATTATTATTTGGTAGACAATGATATGGCAGTGGATTCATTGGCTGTTGAATTGTCCATGCAAGCCTCCTTCTGCTTCGATACGGAGACCACCGGCTTGGATGTACGCGACAGTGAAC
Organism: Geofilum rubicundum JCM 15548; assembly: GCF_000974365.1. Lineage (GTDB taxonomy): Bacteria > Bacteroidota > Bacteroidia > Bacteroidales > Marinilabiliaceae > Geofilum > Geofilum rubicundum. Next base: position 8,558 of record NZ_BAZW01000043.1, on the reverse strand, counting down.
TGGTGGGTATTGCTTTTTCCTGGAAGGCCCATGAAGCCTACTATATGCCGCTTTCCGCCGATAAGGACAAGGCGGTTGAGCGACTCGCCAAACTAAAATCGATTTTTGAAGACGCCCAGATTTTAAAGATTGGTCAAAACCTCAAATTTGATGCCCTGATGCTGCGGCAATACGGGACGCAGTTGCAAGGCCCCTTCTTTGATACCATGGTGGCGCACCATTTGGTGCAACCCGGGTTACGGCATAACATGGATTATCTGTCGGAAGTCTATTTGAAATACCGGCCCGTCAGCATCGAAGCACTCATTGGCGCCAAAGGAAAGAAGCAGGGCAGCATGCGCGATGTGCCACTCGAAAAAGTCAAAGAATATGCCGGAGAAGATGCCGATATCACTTTTCAGCTCAAAGCTCATTTAGAAAAAGAGCTGAAATCTGAGAAGTTAACTTCTTTTTTTACAGAGGTTGAGATGCCGTTGTTAGAAGTGTTAATTGAAGTTGAATCAACCGGCGTCCGCATCGATGTGGAAGAGCTGAAGCGCTCGGGCCAAAGTCTTGAAAAGCGTCTGGAAAAACTGGAAGCTGAGATCATTGAGATGGCGGGTAAAACTTTCAATGTCAACAGTCCACGCCAGGTGGGTGAAATATTGTTCGACGAACTCAAAATTGACGCCAAAGCGGGGAAAACCAAATCGGGCCAGTACACGACCAATGAAGAAACCTTACAAAAGCTGAAGGACAAGCATCCGATTGTCCCCAGGATTTTGGAGCAGCGCGGGCTTAAAAAATTGTTGTCCACCTATGTAGATGCTTTACCTAAACTGGTAGATAAAAATACCAGTCGTCTGCACACCTCCTACAACCAGGCACAGGTGGTGACCGGACGGTTAAGCAGCAGTAATCCCAACCTGCAAAACATTCCCATACGTGATGACGAGGGAAAGGAGATCAGGAAGGCTTTTACGTCGACCGACGCGCAGCATGTCTTTCTCAGTGCCGATTATTCTCAGGTGGAATTGCGACTGATGGCCCATTTGAGTGAGGACGAAGATATGGTGCTGCCTTCAACCGGGGAGAAGATATCCATTCCGCCACGGCTGCCAAGATTTTTAAAGTAGCACTGGAGGAGGTGACTTCGGAAATGCGGCGAAAAGCCAAGACCGCGAATTTCGGCATTATTTACGGCATTTCCGCCTTTGGTCTTTCAGAGCGACTCAATATCCCACGCAGCGAGTCCAAGGCCATTATTGATGGCTATTTTGATAATTTTGCCGGTGTAAAGCGTTACATGGATGAATGCATCCGCCTGGCCCGGGAGGAAGGTTCCGTCCAGACCCTCTTTGGTCGCAAGCGTTACCTGCCCGATATCAACTCGCGCAACGCGGTGGTGCGCGGCATGGCCGAGCGCAACGCCATCAATGCGCCCATTCAGGGAACTGCAGCCGACATCATTAAAAAAGCCATGGTGGATATTCAGCGACAATTAAAGCAAGGCGGCTTTCAAACGCAGATGATTCTTCAGGTACATGATGAATTGAACTTTGACGTGCCGAAGGAAGAGCTGCCGGCGGTCAAAAAGCTGGTCAAAGAAGCCATGGAGTCCGCCTGTCAGCTTAAGGTGCCGCTGGTGGTGGATATGGGCGAAGGCCGCAACTGGCTGGAGGCCCATTAAGGGCTTGGTTTTTTTAAAACAGAAAAGGGAAAATATGGAGGATGCTAATTCAATGACTTACAGTACGCTGGAGAAGGGATATGATTTTTTTATTTCGGACAAGTGGAGAAAGAAATACCATTTCAAGATTTTTTCCTTTCCGATTCCTTGCGGCTGGCTTTCCGAGGCCATTGAGGTATTAAAGGACAATCCGGTCTTTGAGCGCCGGATGTTTCAAATTATATCTGATTTCGATGCGGATATTGAAAAATCTGAATTGCAATTAAAGGCCAGAATAAAGAGGGGCATCAACAAGCGTTACCTGATTAGTAATCCGGATGGTCGTTTAGCGATAGGTGAGGATGGTAAAGTCGCCGGGAGGATATTATGGGATCAAGAGGTCCCCGGCTCAGAATTTCAAAGATATTTTGAAATGGATGGTAAGAAAATTACGGCAGAAGAATTTATTGAATTGTTTTCATCCTTTGAAGGTTGGAATTTTAGATTACAGATGTTGGACCCTTCCGAAGATTTAGATGGATGATGCGTCATTTGCCTATTTAGGATTGGCTTTCGGTTTTTTGCCTGGGCTGATTTTAGCGGCCAGGGTGGAGACGACGTAGCCGACGACGGCGGCATCGTCGATGAGGCCCGCAAAGGGGAAGGCGTCGGGAATCAGGTCAATGGGCATGACGACATACAGGAGGGCGGCAATGGGCCCTGCTTTTTGGGCAAAGGCGATGTCCTTATCGTTGGCCACCGCCCACAAGTCGCTTACCTTGCCCCAGATGTTGGCCAAAGGGCCTTTCTTTTTGTAGCGCAGGACCTTCCTGATCTTATCCACGTCTTCTGCCTTAACCTGAGCCTTTACCCGGTTAAAATAGGCAATGGCGTCTCTTCTCATTTTGGCCGACCGGCTTAGGGATGTTTTTGAATGAATGGTTGCCATAATTTTTCGGGATGTGTTTTGAGCACCTTTTTACGCTACAATTTTTGTGCCGGTGATCGTTATGTAATAATTCGAGACCGCTCGCCTTGTTTCATTGGAATTGAACCTATTTGACATGCTAAAGTTCACCAAGCAACATCAGGCCTATATGGGCCTTATTGTATTCACTGTTATTGTTGGCTTATCTTTCCTTTTCGTGAAGATTGGATTAAGGTATGCTGATCCGATGGATTTACTGGCACATCGATTTTCTGCTGCAGCTGTGGCCATAGTGCCGTTATGGATTTTTGGAAGGGTTAAATTTCCACCCTTTAACTGGAGAAAAGTCAAATGGATGCTTCTGCTTTCCCTATTCTATCCCTTGCTGTTTTTTGCCTTACAAACCTTTGGTTTGCAGCATAGTTCTGCTTCTGAAGCAGGGATTATTTTTGCCACCACCCCCATTGTTACCTTGCTGGCAGCCGGATTTTTTCTTAAAGAGAAAACCACATGGTTACAGAAATTGGGCATATCCATGACCCTTGCGGGGATATTGTACATCATTTTTTATGCCGGAGGTGGCGCCGGAGAGACTTCTTTAAAGGGGGTCATACTGTTGCTGTTGTCGATACTTTCATTGGTGGTGTATTATGTTTTGGGAAAGGTCGTCAGTGCCCATTTCTCCGCCATGGAAATTACCCTGTGGATGACGATACTGGCGTTCCTGGTCTTCAATGCTTACAGCCTCGTATCGCATATGCAAAACCAAACTTTAGGTCTTTTTTTTAATTCCCTGGTTCATATGGAGTTTCTCTGGTCTGTGTTGTATTTGGGCGTATTGTCCTCCCTGTTGACCGCCTTTCTTACTAACTTTGCTTTAACACAGGTCCCAGCCTCACAAATAGCCGTATTTAATAATCTGAGTCCGCTGATTGCTATTGCCGCTGGCGTTTTCATTCTCGAAGAAACCCTTTTTACTTACCATGTTGTTGGGGGACTATTGGTTTTATCCGGCGTGGCCTTAACCGTCTTTTTTAAGGCGGCTGACCCTAAATGATATCAGATTTTCAAAACAATAAATATTTAGACAATGGATGGCTTATTGATATTATTGGGCATTGTTTTACTGCTGGCAGGTTTAGTGGGCTGTGTACTCCCGGTCTTGCCGGGACCGCCGTTGAGTTTTTTGGCTTTGCTGATGCTTCATTGGACACACTGGGGCGATTTTAGTGCCCGTTTTTTATGGGTTGCCGCGGCGGCTGCTGTGGTCGTAACGCTACTCGATTATGTGGTGCCGATTTGGGGTACGAAACAATTCGGCGGGACCAGGGGGGGTGTTTGGGGGGCTTCCATTGGCTTGGTGGTGGGCTTGTTTGTTGGTCCGGCAGGCATCATTCTTGGCCCCTTTTTAGGGGCCTTTCTGGGCGAACTGACTGGTCACGCCGATTCCCATAAGGCATTTAAAGCGGCCATAGGATCGTTCATCGGACTCCTGACCGGGGTGGTTCTGAAGCTGATCGTTTCCGGTGTTTTTACCTGGTATTTTTTTAAGGAGTGGTGGTGGTAAGATCATCAAAATGACTGCTTATTTTAATTGTTTGCCTTTGTGGGTATAATCGATTATATTAAGATTTTATGGAAAGCGATGCAACGTTTCCCCCTGTTTAGGTGTTGTATTAACAGGTCTGCCTGTTTCGCAGGATAAAATGGAAAGAGGCCCGTAGATAAAGATTAAACGATATGAAACGCCCATGAGAGAAATCTTCTCACAAAGGTGCATGATTATCCCGGCGAGTTCCATATGGCAACTGAAAATCAAATGATAAACCTATGAAAAGACTTTTTACACTGCCCTTTATTTTGGTGATGGTGTTGTCCGGTTGTGGTTCCGACATTGAAACCATCAGTGTCCAACGCACCGGCATTTTCACCTTTCAGGTGGAAGGGGAAGATGAGATCTGGCGAAGCACCCGTTTTAATTTTTATCCCGGACAGTCGGTGGTCAGGGAGTTCACCGATGAAACGACGGTGAGTGTGCTGTTCAGAAGGTATTATCTGGTCTTTGAAGGAAGTTCCCCGCAGGGCGATGATTTTGAATTATCGGTTACGCTTGATATTGGGGATGAGCAGGATATGCGCCATGTTTACACCAAGGAATACCATCGGCGCAAAGGAGGTTTGCATCAGATGTCGATGATATTGACCGAATCGTCTGGTTCGGAAAAGGTTTATAGAATGGCAGAACTATGCCCGGAAGGGGCAGATGATGCCTTTTTTGAGATTGATCGACAGAATACCGAGGAAGAGCTGATTGCCGGAACGCTGGCCGCCAGCCTTTGTTTTGAGGATGCTGAAACAGGTCAGCTACAATTGATGAATGCGCAGTTTAAAGACATTGAATACTAATAACTTTGATTCCATGCAAAAAATTTACTTGTTGATATTTATGGTCCTGTTGGTCGGATCCACGCCGGTTACTTATAGCCAGTCCAGCGCCGTACCAGCTGCCGCTTTTGACGTGATGGTATTGAATAATGGAGAAATCATTTACGGCAAAGTGGTGGAGGTGGGTCAGCATCTGGTTCGCTACAAGCGAACCGACATTCCGGATGGACCCATTTATGAACTCCTAAAAAGTGACATCTATGCCATCAGCTACCGCAATCAGTTGACCGAGTATATGGAAGCGCCAGCCAGTGGACCCCTTGGACTTCGGAAGGGTAACTATATCGATGATACAGGGATTTTGAGGGATTCGGTCGACGGAACATGGTATGCGGCGGTACGGAAGGGTGAAATACGATTGGGATTCGGGTTTATCAGAAACTTTTCACGGGTCAAAGAGGTGGATGAATACCAAAGTGAATTTACCTTTCCTTCCGTGCACTTTTCATATTTGTTCCCGGTCGGTCCAAACATGGATTTAGGACTGGCCATGGGGTTCGCCGGCTTTGAGTATGCCGATAAGAGTTTCAGTGAATATGATCAGTTGATGACGGACCGAAGCATCCATGAGTCCTTGTTTTCAATAGCCGTTGTTGGAAAATACGGAATTGATATGGAACTGATCAGACCCTATTTCTTAACGGGCGTTTCGTTTACCAATTCCAGCGTTAGAACAGAAGGCTCAGTTACCTTTACGGATGATGAACGTTCCATTCTGGTTCGGGGAGGCTCTCGCAGCGGTCAATTTGGCGTACCCATACGGGGCGGTGTGGATGTGCGGATAACAGAGGCCTTCAGTGCTTTTATTGAGGTGGGCACAGGGCTCTCTTTAATGCAGGTAGGTGGTGTTTTTAAAATAGGCAAATAATGAAAACAAATAAAAAAATAATGCTGGTCGGATGGTTTTTGATGACGGGGGCTTTTGTTTTTGCCCAAAATCAGGAACCTGCTCCGACGCCGGCAAAAAGTGGCATCGTTTTACATCTGGGACCCTCGGTTAATTATTTCCAGGGCCAGCAGTCGGGCAGTTATCAAGAGTTCGAAAGAAAGCGCATTAATTTTCAATTAAATGCTTTTTTGGGCTATCTCTCACCCAGAGGCGGAGCCAGCAATTCCATAGGTGTTTTTGGAACGGCTGGTTACACCAATGAGTATACTCTGGATGAAATCCTTTCCATCCAGGATATCGATGTCATCAATTTGGAAAGCAGCAGCTACAATACTTTTTATCAGATTGAAGGTGGGATGATTATTTCCAATGCTTTACGACTGAGCACGGGCGTTGGGTCACAGGATTACAGTACGGCACTCAGCGACGAAAGTCTGGATTATTTATCCTCGACGGCCGGATTAATGATCAATTTTGGTAATGTGATGTGGAGTCTGGATGCCAATATCAATTATGGCTGGGATTATACCCATACCACCCTGAAATTTTCCACCGGTTTGATTCTGGTTTTTTAAACTGAGAAACTCCCCATCTGGTTCTTTGTAAAACCCGGATGACTCCGGACTTCCTTACCGTTTTAAGCTGTTTTGCTTCTTATAGAGATGGTTGATGGAGGGCTTGGAGGAAGTATTACATGTAAGAATGACAGCATAAAAAAGGCAGGATGCATCCTGCCTTTTTTATGCTGTCATTCCTCTGTCCATCCTCTGAAAAGGAAGCTGTTGGAAGGTGTAAATAAATGGTATGAACCGTTTCTGCTCCTTTAATTATATCTTCTGTCGCCGGCATGGGTCAAAACCGTTCCGTTTAGCATGCCGTAATATTCGGCTTCATTACCCAAGGTCTCCACCGCGGTGTCAATTTCCTCATCAAAGCGCAGGTTGTAAAGAATGGCGCCCCGCTGGTAATAGTAGCGTCGAACCAATTCCATGGCCAGTAATTCGCTGACTTCGTCTTTGGCAAGGGTCAGGGAACGGCTAACATTGGGTTTTAATACTTCCTCTAATTCCGAGAAAGATTCTTCTCCCAACTCGTAATAGGCTTCTTTTTCGGCCGCCTCTTTGAGTTTCTGAAACAAGTCATTGGATTCTGAATCATATTTAAAATCTTCAAGTTGATCCACATAGGCCACGAAGTCGTTGTATAACTCATCGCTGATTTCAAAATTTTCCGGTGAGGCAATAGAAGGCGTTTTGGCCGCAAATTGCGTGGCAAAGTCGAATATGGTTTGTTGCATCATCAGGGCAATGGTGATGTTGGAAAACTTGTTGGGTTCAATGGTCACATCCGGTGATATGCCACCACCATCGAGCACCAATCGGCCCCCTTTGGTGTGAAATTCCTTCATCAGGGAGTCGGGAATCATGGCCACACTGCCGTCATCGTTGCGCTTGGCGTAGTCTACCGCCTGAATACAGCGCCCACTGGGGATGTAGTATTTGGCTGTGGTCACTTTGAGGCTGGAGTTGTAGGCCAGACTGCGGGTGGTTTGCACCAGGCCTTTGCCAAAAGAGCGCTGACCCAAAATAATGGCCCGGTCATGGTCCTGCAGCGCACCGGCCACAATTTCGGAGGCGGAAGCGGAACCGCGACTGATGAGCACGGCCAAAGGCATGATGGTATCAATGGGTTCGCGCGGCGCACGGTAGGTTTTGTCCCATTGCGATACTTTACCACGGGTGCTGACCACTTCGCTGCTACGGGGTAAAAAGAGATTGGCGATTTTAACGGACTCATCCATCAATCCGCCCGGATTTCCACGCAAATCGAGCACCAGGTGCTCATGTTTTTATTCTGCTTTAAATCGTTGTAGGCTTTCTCAACTTCCCGGGAAGCGTTCTGGGTAAAATTGTTGAGAATGATGAGGCCGGTATTTTCGTTGATCATGCCGTAATAGGGCACGGGATTGATTTGAATCACGCGTCGCTCAATGGTAATTTCCAGCTCTTCATCGATACCCGGACGCTGAACCAATACCTTGACTTCTGTTCCGGCGGCACCCTTTAGTTTTTCACTCACATCGGGCGTTTCCACTTTTTCCATGGAAATACCATCGATTTTCAAAATCCGGTCACCCGCCTTTAAGCCCGATTCCTGGGCAGGCATCCCTTCGTAGGTTCAGAGATCACCACATAGTCGCCTCTTTTGGTAATCAGCGCTCCAATGCCGGCATATTCGCCTGTGGTCATAAAGCGGAAATCCGCCATTTCCTCCTCCGGAATGAAGGTGGTGTAGGGATCCAGCGTTTCCAACATGGCATCAATGCCGGTTTTTATCAATTTCTCCGGGTCTGTTTCATCGACGTAATAGCTGTTCAACTCGCGAAACAAAGAGTAAAAAATATCCAGGTTTTTAACGATTTCAAAATTACGCCGGTCGGTATTCGCCGCCACAAAACTTACCGAAACTATCACACTGACCAGGATGGCAATCATCCATCCTTTAGGTGTTAATCCTCTTCTTTTTGCCATTTGATTTAATTTTTATGTCTTTAACGAAGCATTTTAGTGTTGGTCAAATATTGTTCCATTTACGCTTGGGTCCATCTGAGGGAAATACAAATTTAAGATTAATTGTCAATTAATGTC